>JAYTVA010000050.1:0-24551 GCA_043744255.1 Burkholderiales bacterium
TGGCCGCCGCCAGCATCTCGGCGTTGTAGTCCTTGTTGACGACCCATTGGCCCCAGCGATCCTGCTGCAGCAAGCTAGGCGCCAGACGGTAGTAGCGGAAGCCGCCGCCGGCTTGCCATCCCGTGGCTTCGGTGACGCCGCCCTTATCGTCGCCGTCGATCACCTTCTTCAGGCGCGGAATGATGTGCGTGTGGCAGTGCTCTCCCAACTCCACCATGATCCAGCGGCGCCCCATCTTTTGGGCCACGGCGCCAGTCGTGCCCGAGCCGGCGAACGAGTCGAGTACGAGATCGCCGGGATTGCTTGCGATGGACAGCGTACGTGCAATCAGCCTTTCGGGCTTAGGCGTAGCAAAAACGTCCGTCTGATTGAACTTGCTGACCTCTCTCTTGGCGTCCTGGTTGTCGCCGACCTCGTCCCGAGGCCACCACGTCTTGGCAACAACGCCTCCTTGGACCTCTGACAGAAATCTCTTGAATCGCGGAACATTGCCGCCGTCACGGCCGAACCAAATCCGGTTGTCAGCAACCAACTCATCGAATCTCTCCCTGCTGGCTCCCCAGCACCTTCCTTGGGTCGGCTGGAGCTTCCGGCCAGATGGCGTAGTAATTTCGTAGATGTTCGAGCTTTCTCCGGTTCGCGCGAACTGAGCGCCCCGTGCTCCACCAGTCAAGCTGATCGTAAAGTTGTCAGACATCCAAGGCCCGCGAGCGTCCGAATCTGCATTCGAATAGCGCGCATCCGCTTCGTCGGTCCGAGGTAGCAAGTTGGGCGACCAATCAGCTTTCGACTTTGCGAACACCAAGACATGATCGTGACTGTCCGAAAGCCCGATTGCATTTGCTTGCGGCGAAAACTTCTTCTGCCAAACAACGTTCCCAACAAAGTTTGCGCGCCCGAAAACTTCGTCGCACAACACCTTCAAGTAGTGCGCCTCGTTGTCATCGATAGTGATCCAAATCGACCCATCTATCTGAAGCAACCGCCGCAGAACATCGAGCCGGTCGCGCATCAGTCCTAGCCATAGTGAGTGCTCAAGTCCGTCGTCGTACTGTGCGAACGCACTGCCCGTGTTGTACGGCGGGTCGATGAACACGCACTTCACCTTGCCCGCAAACTCCGCCTCCAGCGCCTTGAGCGCCAGCAGGTTGTCGCCCTTGATGAGGCGGTTGTCAAAAATATCTTGTTCGGTGACGCGCTGCTTCGCGTGGTAGCTGCGGGCCGGGTCTTCCAACAAAATGCGCGGCTCCAGCCGAGGCCGTTGGTCTTTGCCGATCCAGGTGAGTTCTAGTTTTTGGTGTGCCATGCGCGCCTAGTGGTACTTCACTCGTCGGTTGTCAAAGGCCGGCTTAGTGCCCTCCAAGACATTAACAACGTGTACATTGATGTTGGGGTTTTCTATCGACCCGGCTGCATAGGCGATCTTCGATCCGCCTTTGCGGTCGAAGCTCGAATAGATAACTTGCTCAGCGTCGCAGACAACAGCCAAGTTTGGATTGTGAGTAACCATAATGATCTGCCGTCTCTTCTTTGCCTCTGTAACAACCGGAACAAGCAGACTCACGACAGTTTCATTGTCTAGATTCTCTTCTGGTTGATCCAAGATGATCGGATTTCGCCCTTTATCAACCAAGAGGTAGAAGATCAACAACAGCGCACCCCGCTGCCCTGGCGACAGTTGCTCAATGTGGGTCTCTTGGAATAGCAACGAATAGCGAGGCTCCAAGAACGAGAGGCCGAAGAGCAGGTCATAAACATCGCTGGCGAGCTTGTCCTTTCTGAGAACGTTCGTTATGCCAATCGCCGACTTGCTCCCACCCCCTGCGGCCGTCGCTACCTTTGCGTCGAGTTCCTCCACAAACCCGAGGATACCTGTCCGACTGTTGAAGTCGTAGCTCTCGGAGACCTTTCTGACCGCTGCAAAACTCTCGTCACCTCCGCGGAATTCGCCAGAGCTTTGTTTTATAAGTGCAAAGAGAGAATCCGCCACCGCGTCCGGCGACCCGCCAAGAGTCGCTTGAAACTGCAATTTATATTCGTCCCTGATGAGGCTATTGCTTTGGATAAGGTCCTGCACTGGCTTGAACAAAAGCTCCCGTGCCTTCCTTTGTCCGTCGAGGATGTCGAAAATTTCACCGCACAACTTCAACCGTTCCTGTCGCCGCTGCGAAAGAGTCTTTGGAAGGCCATCCAGTTGAGCGATGCGCGCCTCCAGTCCCTTCAGCGTTTCGGGCGCGTCAGTCCCACCGGTAAGCTCTGCAAGTTTTCCTGTCCATTCCGCCAACACCCTCAGGCTTTGCTGGTAGAGAAGCTGCGGAGCATTGAGTTTTGCACCGAGCGCAGCCTGTTCTTCCAAAAGCTTCTTCTTCTCCACAGCCCCCTTGGCTGCAACTAGCCCCAACGCTTGTTGCTCGATTGGAATCGACGTTGCGACCTCATCGAGCGGCCGGCTATCCACCGAGAGGGTTGCAAGATCGCTCGACTTCAAGCCCAACGCATCGAGATCCTTGACGGCTTCCTCCTGGAACTGTTTGTATGTCCGCTCAAGTAGCCGAAGTCGCTCTCGCAAGTTTTGGACTGCCTTGAGCTTTCGCGCAAACAAAGAATCAGAAGTAGTGTGCGTTGTGGCTTGCTCACTCAGCGCCTTGAGCGTCGCCGCTATTCCTTCAAGTGCAGCCGTGGCTTCCTTTTGCTCAGGGATTTGTTCATCAGCAGGCCTCGGCGCATCAGCTGGCTTGACCTTCTTGTGCTCTTCGATCTGCTTTGCTTTGAGGTTCAGTTGTTCCTGCAGTGCTCGCTTTACGTCAGGTTGAAGTTGATCTTCCATTCCCGAAATTTCATCGTTAAGCTTCTTGAGGTCTTTCCGAAACTCACCTAACTGATCTCTATAGCCGAGTTCCTGCTGCTCAATCAATTGATCGAAGTCAAGTGCCCCAAGGCGTATTGACTCTCCCGCGTGCGAGAAGATGACCGCTCTCAACTCGCGCTCAAACGCATTCGACTTCCCAGAGACGTGCTCGTTGCAAAGCTCCTCGAAGTGACCCTGCGGAATATATCGAACGAGCTCAACCCTCTCAGGACTCGGGTCGTCATTCAGATTACGTTGTTCGACGCTCGCGTCATGCCATGTCAACGCGCCGACGAAGTGCTTTGCCGGTTCACCGGATTTACCACGAAATCGATCCTTTTTTAGGAAGGAAAAATGCGCCTTCTGACGGGAATTTCCCAGAAGTGCGATGACATCAGCAAGCGCACTTTTCCCGCTGCCCTTATTCCCGATGATCGCAACGAGATCGGGATTCAGCGGAAGTTTGCAGCCATCGAGCCACGTTCCACCTGTCAGCACTTCGGGCATCTTGTTCACTTCAACGGTGTCAATGAAGAAGGTCTTGTTCGCTGTGACTTCGATCAGTTTCGAGGGACACTCGCCAATGAAGGACCGCTTCGCCGGTTCCATGATCGCCTGGTGCAGGCCCCGAAATGTCGGGTCAGCCTTGATCCAGGTTGCCTTGCCAGACGGGTAGTCGCCATAACCCCGTTTGTTATTGTCTCCCTTCACTCCGACGAAGCAGTGCGCATCGCTACCGGAGACAACAAGTCGCGGCACATTTCCGAGACCCGCTTGAAAACTCGTGATCCACTTTGCATTGCCGGGTGTCATCTCATTGACAAACGCCCCTCGCAAATCCAAGTTGCGCGACTCAAAAATCGGCGAATGCTTGAACAAGCCAAGAAAGTATGCGTAGTGTTCGTGCCACTTCACCTCCGCGAGACCATCGCTTGTGTCATAAGGCATGAAGCCAACGGCATATCCCTTCGTCACCTTGTCAATTGCCGCTTTGTAGCTTTCACAATTTATCTCGGCAATCGTGGAGCCTGCCAAGAGTGCTTGCTGTTCATCTGAGTCGATGTCCATCTTCTTGAAGCCGTGATGCTTTAACTTGTCTTCGCCGACCTTGCGGGCCAAGTCGACGAGACAGTCGTCTGACAACGGACGATCAACGATCTCTACTTTCAGGGCCGATTTGAAGTCGCGTAGGTCTTGATCTGTTACTTCGTCGGAAAATAAGACGTGCGCATTCAGACGGTTCTTCATCGGTGCAGCAAGCCGCAACTCGATGCCGGGAAATACTGTCTTGTTCAGCTTCGGCGCACCCGCTTCGCCGAGACGGCGCTTCAGCGCAAACCAGCCGTCAAACGTCCAGTAGTCCATCAAGGAGAAAACGGCTGGTTCCGCCGCGTTCAACGCAGCGATCATTTCATCAACTAGATCGGCGTTTGCCTTGGAAGCTGGGTCGGCATCGAACCTCTTTCCGTCCCAGTGGAAGGATGCCGGAGTGTGGACATGCAGGTCCCACTTCCTCCACTCCGATCCGCGATCCAATGTGTTGTTGGGCATGCTCGTGCTCCTCAATCAGAGGCCGAGTTGGGTTGTGCTAGAGCTACTGAGCGCAACCAACCCAAGCCCCTCAATCTCCTGCAGCGACTTCCCCGCAATCCCCTGCATGTCACCATACATCCCCACGGTGGAATTCATCACGCTCTCAATTTGCATCTGGCGCTTGGCCCATTGCTTGGTGATGACTTTGCGCTCTTTGTCCAGATCGTCCTGCATGGAGGTAAACGCTTCCACAATTGCCTCTACCCGGTGCTTGAAACGCGGGCCGGTGAGGTACTGGTAAATCATTTCCGTCTTGGTGTGCTGGCCTTCCGACAAGGCGCGGGTCTGGCTGACTTGCAGCAGGCCCTGGCGCAGCATGGTGGCTACCGGCAGGGCCGCCCGTGGGGAGGTGACCCACACGCCGTCCACCAAATCGAATGCTTCCACTCCTTTGGGCAGCGCTTGGCTGACCAGAACGCACACTTCGGCTTTTGCGCTGCGCTGGTCGTCGCGCAGCTTGGCCAGCCAACCATCACTCCAGTTCTTGGTGCGTTTGAACTCCCACAAGATGCTGCCGCAGGGCGCGCCGCCGGGGCTATTGACACGCTGTAGCGCGTCACCACCAAACTCGCCTTTGGGTACAGGCTCAATCAGATCGAACGGAAATTTGGTGCGCAGCAAGTTTTCCAATTCCAGTTCTTGCACTTCGCCCTGTAACTGCTGTGAGCCTTGCTCCGCCTTTTGCTTCAGTTCTTCAATCTTTTGCTGCATGGATGCGATGGTCTGGTCTTTCTCGGCCACCCGGAGCTTCATGCCGTCTTCGGCTTCGCGCTTGGCTTGGGTGCGTACTTCGGTAAGACCGTTTTGCACCCGCGTTTCAATGGTTAAGTCCAACTCGCGCTTGGCATCATCCAGTTCCCGCTGCTTCTTTATGAGTTCAGCTTGGGCCTTTTGGGCTTCGGCGAGTTTGGCATCGCGCTGCTTCAGCACGTCTTGCAGATCAGTCAACTCACGAGCTTTGGCATCGAGTTCATTGGCCGAAGCGGCCTTGGCTTTTTTTGCCTCCTCGGCCACCACGCGGGTGCGTTCAGTTTTGAGCTGGCTCGCCACTTGGTCTGCCACTTGCGCGTCAAGACCCTGCTGCGCCTCCAACAGCTGCTTTTCTTTTGCGCGCGTGGCGGTTTCTCGCTGCGCGATGTCGGCATCCTTCTGGGCAAGCCGTTTCTCATACTGCGCACGTGTGGACGCGATCAGCGGCGCAGCCAGGGATTCGGTGAGTTTGATTTCTGTTTTGCAACTCGGACAGATAATTATTGGCTCAGTCATGCTTTGTCCCTCTTGGATTTTTTCGCCGCCTCGCCCAACAAGCCTCCTGCCTCACGCTCATCGAGCTCCAGTTTTGGCGTCGTGCTCTTGAGCCGCTTTTCGACTTCTTTGATGTGCTCTGCGGGCGGTATTTGCTCTGGTGGGGTGCCGCCGATGCGTTTGATGGCATCGCGGACTTCCTTGCCGACCTGCTCGTGGGTCTGGATCGCTTGCGCCTGATTGCGGATTCCATCGCGTGCCAGCTTGTCCCGGGTTTGGGTCATGCGGAACTGATTGGCCGCCAGTTCGGTGGCATTCATCCGATCCAGCAGGTTATCTTTTTCAGGGATAGCTTTGCGCGCCTTGATGGCCGCCCCGCCCAAGCCACCGTAGAGGCCTTTGTATCCAGCATCATGGAACACGCCGAACATCTTGCTTTGTACGCCAGCGTCTTGCGCCGCGCCGGAGAGTGCCTTGAATTCCTCGCTGGTTTGCTTGCGCAGTTCCAGCCGTTCCATATCGGCCACAGCCTCGTCGCCAAGCTCTTGCCGGCGAGCCTGAATGGCAAAGTATTTCTGGGCATGAGCGATTTCCGGTTTGCGGGGGTCGCCATTCTGGGCAATGAGGTAGCAGGCGAAGCGGGAGAGGTGATAATCCTCCACGATTTGAACCGCCCCTTTGCCGCCGGTGATCGGTTTGCCGGCGCCGGCAAAGTGATGCTCGGCACTGTTTCCAGAGGTTTCGCATGAAGTCATGGCCCGTTTGACGGCATCGTCAAACCGCCGCCATTGGCTGTAGCCGAGCACGGTCTGCAAGTTACGGGCGCTCCAGTACTCAGCACCATGCTCATTGGCCTGTCTCAGTTCCTCGAAAGTCCTAGCGCCGTGCGTTGGCATTTGTTTATTCATCGGTTTACCTCCCATTCCAACGGCAAATGAATTTCGGTCATATTTGTCCCCATTAATTTTTAAATGTGGCGAATTCGCCGTAATAAAAAATGATTCCAGTACTTTTTATTCCCTCGAATTCGAGGGAATTGTGATCGATCAAACTCCTGAATTTTTTCACCGAACCTCCCATTCTGCGGCGAACAGCCGGGTCGCGGTCACATGCTGCATCAGTTGTTTTTCCAGTGCGTCGATCAGGCCGTCGCGCTTGGCTTGAATTTCGTCCTGACGATCGAATAATTCACGGCGCTTTTTGCCACGCTGGCCTTCAAGATCGCGTTGCTCTCTTTGTGCCGCCAGCTTGTCGGCAAGAGTTGCAGCGCCTTTGCTCTTGGTGCGGGACTCCTTGATGCGACGATCTAGCTCTTTGATGTCGCGCTCCAAGCCAACTTTCAGGTCATCGGCCCAAGCATCCAGCTTTTCAGTCTCTTGCGTGAAGGCACCCAAATTGCGCGTTTCAAGGTCTGCCACTATGAGTATCTTTTGCCGCTCAATTTCAGCTTGTAGTGTTGAGAAATGCGGCGGTGGGCGATGTTCCGCCGAACTGGTCACAACCTGTTCGCTGTACGCACACGGCAGGTTGAGCAGTCTTTCGGTCACTTGCTCATCATAGGCATTGCCATTGGAGTCAACCGCCGCAACTAACAAATGCTCTTCGACTGCGCCTAACGAGCGAATTTGTAGGGACTGCACTTCCAGCCAACCGTGTTGTCCACGCAAGGGTTCAAGTACTGAAACCTTTGCTTTGTGCGCGGCATAATCGAGGACGAGCTTTGATGCCAGTAGTGGTTGCTGCTTGGCGTGTTGCAACAGAGCTTGCGCCAGCGGATGCCCCAGCCTGTAGATATGTGCATCTTCTGATCGCTTGTATGGGTTGTGACTTAGCAATTCGTAGCGCCTGGCATTTAGCTTGGCAAAACCCGTCATTTGCCCCAAGAACGAAGGCTTAGTCTTGAGAACAAAGCTGGTTTCGTCATCGGTAAATTCTGCATGGCCATGCAGCGCCCCACTCGTAAAGCGCATCAACAGACGCTCAAGCTTGCCCAGCGAGGCTTTCGCATCTTTGCTGCGCAGCCGTAACCGCTCTTGCACATCTTCGTCAAAGTTCTCCAGCAGTGACTTGCGCGCCTTAAGCATGGCATCGCTGATTTCGCCAGCCATATCAAGTTGCAATTGCTCGAAGGCACTGTGAATCGCGGCAGGTTGTCTACAGGTTTGGTAAATCTCGGCAATACGGCGTTCAAAATCAACACCAGATTCAACCGCGCCCAGCACTTCGTCACTGGCACCAAACACGCCTTCAAACAGTTTGAATTTCTGGTCTAGCAGTTCGTACACCCGCTTATCGGCTTCGTTCTCGCGGTTCAGGAAGTTGACCACCACCACATCGTGCTTTTGCCCATAGCGGTGACAACGGCCTATGCGCTGCTCAATACGCTGCGGATTCCAAGGCAAGTCGTAATTGATGACCATCGAACAGAACTGAAGGTTGATGCCCTCAGCGCCTGCTTCTGTGGCAATCATGATCGAACCATCGGCACCATTGAATTCGCGGAAATGCTCCACCAACGCAGCACGGGTGTCGGCAGTACGCGACCCGGTAATGCGGTCTGTGCCAGCATGTCGCTTAATCCAGTCCGCATAGATGCGCTTAGAGGCTGCGTCGTTGTTGGTTCCGTTGAACAACACGACCCCATCGTTGTACGGGGTTGATGCCAACAAACCCATCAAATAGTCTTGCGTGCGACGCGACTCAGTGAAGATGATGGCCTTCTTGGCTGCGCCCAATTCATCGAGCTTGGCAAAGGCAACTTTCAAAGCTTGCAGTAACGCCGTGCCCTTGGAGTTTTCGGTAATAGAAACAGCCAATTGCCGGAATGACTCTAGGTCTGCAATTTCTTGGGCAATGGCTTGGACTTGTTCTTTTGTCCGGGCTTGGGCTTCATCTACTGGCAAATCGTCAATTTCTTCGGCGATTTCATCCAGTGTTTCAAAGTCCTCATCCAGCTCGTCAATCAACTCTCGACCATTTTCGGCACCCTTATCCAGAGTGGATGTTTTTTCTGCCAGGGTCTTCTTGAGCCGATTGGTCAATGTTTCCAGCGCACCCGCTATCGCGAAGGTACTCGATGCCAATAGCTTGCGCAGGACCAGCGTGATAAGTTGTCGCTGGCTATTGGGTAGCGCGTGGAGTGCTTCGCGCTCTAGGTATTCCGTCACATGGTTATACAGCGCGGTTTCGTCTGTACTTGGGGTGAACTCACGAAGCAATGGAATACGCTTGGTGTACTTCACATAGGCTTCTACTTGGCGGCGCAAAGTGCGCTTACAAATAGGCGCAATGCGGTTCTTTAAGGCGTCAAAGCTTTCAGCATTTTTTAGCGCACCAAACTGGCTCTTGAAACTATCCAAATCACCAAACACGCGCTCGTCGATAAAGCTCACCAGTCCGTACAACTCCAGCAAGGAGTTTTGCAGCGGGGTCGCGGTGAGCAGCACCTTTTGTGGTTGCGCCAACGCTTCTTGCAGGGCACGAGCGGTTTTATTCTCAGGCTTATAGACATTGCGCAGCCGGTGCGCTTCGTCAATCACCACCAAGTCCCAAGCTACGGCTTTGACCTCTACTGCTTTTCGCGCGGCGAATTGATATGAGCAGATGATAATGCCTGATGCGCCGTTGCTATTGAACGGATTGATAGCACCGTCTTTGACCGCCTGCTTGAACGACTTAGTCTCAAAAATCGTGGCGGGCAAGCCAAACTTATCTGCCAACTCTTGGTGCCATTGCTTGCGTAAATTGGCTGGGGTAATCACCAAAATACGGCGTCTCCGTTCTGCCCATCGCTGCGCAATCAACAAGCCAGCTTCAATGGTCTTACCCAAACCAACTTCATCTGCCAAGATTGAACCCTTGGACAACGGGTTGCTGGTGGCAAACATTGCGGCATCAATTTGATGCGGATTCAAATCAACTTGCGCATCCAGCAGTGCCCCTGCCATTGCCTCCATTGAGCTGGATGCGGCGCGGCGGGTGAGTTGGTGCGCGAAAAACGCGAGTTGATGGGGGCTGTAGGTCACTTGTTGTTTTGATGAAGTGCGCTGAACAATCAGAAGCAAGTGTAACGGTAGCGCGCCAACGTTGAGAAATACGGTTTGGTCAAACGTGTTACCGAAAAAGCCGAGGAATCTTGGTAGCTACGCGGTTTTCACAACGGTCAACATCCGCTCCAAATACCGCGCCACCAAATCAATCTCCAAATTCACCATCGAGCCTTTTTTCAAGCCACGAATGGTCGTGACTTGGTAAGTGTGCGGAATGACGTTGATCTCAAACACCGCGTGGTTATTGGGTAAATCGCGAACGGTGTTGACGGTGAGTGAGATGCCATTGATGGTGATGGAGCCTTTGCGGGCGACGAATTTTGCTAACTCGCTTGGGGCTTCGATTTCGAGTCGCCATGAGGCACCGAGGTTTTCCATGGCGATGAAGGTGCCGATGCCATCGACGTGACCGCTGACGAGATGGCCGCCCAAGCGGTCGCCGAAGCGTAAAGATTTTTCGAGGTTGACTTCGTTGCCTTCCTGCAAACCACAGGTGAGGGAGAGCGTTTCTTGGCTGACGTCGACGGCAAAGGTGTCGTTATTTTTTTCGACGACGGTGAGGCAACAGCCGTTGACGGCGATAGAGTCACCGATAGCAACATCGTCAAGACCCAAGCGGGGTGCGGCGATTGAGAGCCTAGTGTTTGCTGGCGTGATGGCGGCGCGGTCAATGGTGCCGGTGGTTTCGATGATGCCGGTGAACATTTTTAATGAGCCAATCGTGCGGTGATTTTGAGGTCGGATCCGATTTGTCGAACGTCTTTTATCGTAAGCTCGATCTTGTCTTTTAGCAGGCTGAGTTCCGGCAGCGCGAATAGCCCACGCGCGCTGTCGCCAAACAAACTCGGTGCCACGTAGAAAACAATTTCATCCACCACCCCCGCCATGAGTAACGAGGCGTTCAACTTCGCGCCGGTTTCCACCATGATGTGATTGAGGCCGCGATTGTATTTCGCGAGCGCCTGCATCATAGCGACAAGATCGGTTTTGCCTTTGACAGCTTCGGTCGCGATACGCATGACATCCACGCTACGCGTCTTCAAGGCATTCATGCGCGCGTCGCTGCCGGTGGCGGTGACGATGAGCGTGTTGCCGCCGTGTAAGAGTTGCAAGTCGTCGCGCGCGTCGAGACGGCTATCGAGGAGGATGCGCAACGGTTGGCGATTGGTGGGCACGTCACGCACGGTGAGGGCAGGATCATCAGCGAGTGCGGTGCCAATGCCGGTCATGAGCGCACACGCTTCGGCGCGCAGGCGATGCACGTCGCGTCGTGCGTCGGCACTGGTGATCCATTTTGATTCGCCGTTGTTGAGCGCGGTTTTACCATCTAGCGTGGCGGCGACTTTGAGTGTGACCCACGGGCGACCACGGGTGACGCGCATCAGGAATGCTTTGAGTTGCTCGCGGACTTGCGTTTCCATCAAGCCGATGTCGAGCTGAATGCCCGCAGCGCGAAGCTGGTCGTGGCCTTTGCCGTTTACGCCGTCGAAGGGATCGTGCAAGGCGGAGACGACGCGGGCAATTTTGGCGGCGACGAGTAGGTCGGAGCACGCGGCGCCGCGGGAGTTAGCGTGCAATGCGCAGGGTTCAAGCGTTGAATAGATCGTGCCGCCTTCGGGGGATTCGGTGCAGGCCTCTAACGCGATAGCCTCGGCGTGGGGGCGGCCACCGGCTTGGGTGAAGCCTTCGCCGATGATGCGGCCACGTTTGACGATGACGGCACCGACGTGCGGATTGGGGGTGGCGATACCTCGGCCACGCTCAGCGAGTTGGATGGCGCGCGCCATCATGGCGTGGTCAGTGGCGGTGAAGTTCATTTGTGGTTCTCGTACATTTCGATATGCGGTTTTGTGCGTCGACCCCCTCTCCCCAACCCCTCTCCCGCGAGGGGAGAGGGGCTTTTAGAAAGCGCCAATGCGGTCAATTTTTTTGCACTTCCCGAATCGCGGCCTTGAATTCTTCAACGTCGGAGAAGCTGCGATACACCGAGGCGAAGCGCACGTACCCGACTTCATCGAGTTGCTTTAATTCTGCCATCACCATCTCGCCGACTTTGCGCGAGGGCAGTTCACGCTTGGCTTCGTTCAACAATGTTTGCTCAATACGATCCAGCGCGGCGACGACTTGCTCTTCGCTTACGGGACGTTTATGTAGCGCGCGATGAAAACTGATCTCAACTTTTTTGCGCGAAAAATCTTCGCGCTGGCCATTCGACTTCACAATCGTCGGCATGCGCAGCTCGGCGTTTTCGTAGGTCGTGAAGCGCTTGTGGCACACCGTGCAGCGACGCCGACGCCGCACCACATCGCCCTCTTCGCTCACGCGCGAGTCGATGACTTGCGTTTCTTGCGCGCTACAGAAGGGGCATTTCATTGGGAGGTGGGGGTCGGGGGATAGGGGCTAGGGGCTAGGGGTCGGGGTCGCGATTTACGGGCGTTCGCTTAATTTAACTTTGGATGGCAGGAGGCACTGCGGAAACCCATGCATCGGCACGAATCCCCGACCCCCGATCCCTGATCCCCTCTACCCATATACCGGAAATTTCTTAGTCAGCGCCGCTACCTTGGCTTGCACTGCCGCGATATTGGCGGGGTCACGCGGGTTGTCCAGCACGTCGGCAATCAAGTTCGCGGTGAGTTCTGATTCAGCCTCTTTGAAGCCGCGCGTGGTCATGGCGGGCGAGCCTAGGCGCACGCCGCTGGTGACCATGGGTTTTTCTGGGTCGTTGGGGATGGCGTTTTTGTTAACCGTGATGTGCGCCTGACCGAGCACCGTTTCCGCTTCCTTGCCGGTGATGGCCTTGGCACGCAAATCCACCAGCATCACATGCGACTCGGTGCGATTGGAAACGATGCGCAGACCGCGCTTCTTCAAGGTCTCGGCCATCATGTTGGCGTTCTTCAACACTTGGCTTTGGTAGTCCTTGAAGCCGGGTTGTAAGGCTTCGTGAAACGCGACCGCTTTGGCAGCGATCACATGCATCAATGGCCCGCCTTGAATGCCCGGAAAGATCGCCGAATTGATGGCTTTTTCGTGCTGCGATTTCATGAGGATGATGCCGCCACGCGGGCCGCGCAGGCCTTTGTGGGTGGTGGTGGTGACGACGTCGGCATGCGGCACCGGGTTCGGATAACAGCCGCCAGCAATGAGGCCAGAGTAATGCGCCATATCAACCATGAAATACGCGCCGACATCTTTGGCTATTTTGGCGAAGCGTTCAAAATCGATGCGCAGTGAATACGCCGACGCACCGGCAAGAATCAGTTTCGGCTTGTGTTCATGCGCGAGGCGCTCAACCTGATCGTAGTCGATTTCTTCTTTCGCATTGAGCCCGTACGAAATCGGTTTGAACCATTTGCCGGACATATTGAGGTGCATGCCGTGGGTAAGGTGACCACCTTCGGCCAAGCTCATGCCGAGGAAGGTGTCGCCCGGATTCAGCAGCGCAAAAAACACGGCTTGATTGGCTTGCGAACCGCTGTTGGGCTGCACGTTGGCCGCCTCAGCCCCAAACAATTTCTTGACGCGATCAATCGCGAGCGTCTCGGCGACATCGACAAATTCACAGCCACCATAGTACCGTTTGCCGGGATAGCCTTCGGCGTATTTGTTAGTGAGTTGCGAGCCCTGCGCTTCCATCACGGCGGGGCTGGTGTAGTTTTCAGAAGCAATTAACTCGATGTGATCTTCTTGGCGCTGATTTTCTTTTTGAATGGCGGCGAAGAGTTCGGGATCGGTGTGCTGGATGGTTTGGGAACGGGCGAACATGAGAGGCCTTAACGAAGGGTGGCGCGGGTTGTGCACCAAGCGCACCACGGTTGAAAGTGAGACGATTTTATCATGCAGACCCCCATGGGTAGGGTCTGGTACACCCGTGCTCGTACACCCGTGGGGCAAGGTAGTCGTGCGTCGATGCACGTAAATTTTTTCTTGTATTTTTGGAAAACTCCTTCAATAGCGAGCGATCCCGATGATTATTGGCTCGAACGTGTTGCTGCACTTAGTGTTTCATTAAATATGACGCTGGCAAGTGGGTTCGACGCGCCAGCGTCATCCGCTGCGCAGGGTCGGCGTTTATCCGGTGTGCGCTATTGAACGCAAAGGCTCATACCGCGATTGCGGGATGGTCGTCCGAGCCAATCTTTCGTATAGTGAGTGGGTAGATGGTCACCGTCAAACCAAGGCGGTGCGCACAAGCATTCGCGACAGCGCGCGTCGCTCACCGAGGGGGCACAAATGAGTTCACATAACGAGACCGATGATCCACGCCGTCGCCAGTTGATTCAGGCACTTTCGCTCGGCCTACTATCGGCGGGCATGATCGGCGGTGAAGCCTCCGCACAAAGCCTGTTTGGCAATCGCCCGAGCAAATTGCCGCCTAGCCAATCGATCTATCGTCTCAATGGCCGCACGACGGTTAACGGCAAGTCGGCCGACTTGCAAACGCGTGTGAACCCCGGTGACACGATCGCGACAGAAAAAGGTGGCGAGCTGGTGTTCGTGGTCGGCGGTCACGCGATGATCGCGCGTGGCGGCACCACGCTGGTGATTGAAGCAGAACAAAAGTCGGGGGTCGGGTCTTTTTTCGTCAGCGGCCTGCGCATGTTGACCGGCGCACTGCTCTCGGTGTCGCGCAATACGCAGATGAAGGTCAAGACGCGCACCGCGACCATCGGTATTCGTGGCACTGGTTTCTACATTGAAGACGAGCCCGATCAAACCTATTTTTGTACTTGTTATGGTGTAACCACCGTGGCCGCAAACAGCAATCCGACCGCGATAGAAACCATCACTGCACGACAGCATGATCGCCCAGTCTATATTCTCGGCGAAGGTGCAGCCGCGAAGTCGGACAAGGCCATTCGCAATGCCGGGTTTATCAACCATACGGACGCAGAACTCACGTTAATTGAGACCTTGGTTGGCCGTCAGCCGCCGTTCTTGTATGGCAAGGATAGCTACACGGCACCGCGCCGCACCTATTGATTTTGCTTCGCTTGCCATTAAAAAAGGCCGGGTGCTCCGGCCTTTTCTTATTCATGAACAAAATTTATTGCGGTGCGCCGTTCGCAATCCAATTGACGAACAAATCGTAATTCACCCGCCCCGCCTGCCCTGGTGCCAAGCTAGTATCAAAGCCGGAACGCAGACCGCCGTTGTGATGATTGCCTGACGGTTTGCGCAACAAGGGGCTGGCAACGACGTCGGTGAAATTGACGCGGCTCTTCACTTCCGCATAGAGCCATGCATCGTCATTCGCATCGCCCACGGTACCGTTGCCGTCGCGGTCAGTGTTGGCAAATATCACCGGGGCACCGTTGCCGCCCCCGCCTGCAGGCGCGTGACAGCCACCACCCGCGCAGCCGGTGCTGGCACCCTGCAACACGGATTTAATATCGGCGAAACGAATCGCCGTTGGCGCAGGGGTGAGTTGATTGACGACGGTAACGCCAATCTGCACCGGCGGCCCTTGCACGGTACCGTTGCTAGCGACGAGTTGCACAGTGTACGCACCAGTCTGTGTCGCGGTAAACGTTGCCAGTGCGGTGTTTGCATTGGTCAGCGCGGCGCCGCCCGCCGGGCCGGAAATAATCGACCATGCATACGCGCTAGCATAGAGGCTCTTGGCCGCCGAGAATGTCGTTGCGCCTAGCGGCACTACACGATCAACGCCGGGATCAGCCAACGGACGCCCCGGACGCAATGCTTTTCCATTTGCATCGCGCGCCATGAAGCCTCGATCTTGCAGGAACGTGGCGAGTAGTTCTGGCTGATTGCCAGCGCTGTACGCATCGTAAACAATTTTCGCTAACGGCATGTTGCCGCGATCGGTCATATGCGCCTTGATGCGATCCGAAAACGCGCTGAATTTGCCGAAGCTGGTGAGATCAATATCCGACTGCAGGCCGGTGCCGCGCAAGGCGTGGCAGGTGCGGCAGGCTGGCGCATAGACTTCTTTGTAGAGGGTGCTTTGCCCGGCGGTCAGCCACGAAGCCGGCACAAATGTATCGGCAAATTTGGCGTTCGGCAACCCGTCGCCGCCGTATGCCGCTTTGATGATTTCGCTGGCGGTACCCTGCCACTCACCCTGAATTGCGGGGCGACGACACGCGTCTTCCGGCGCGGCAGAGGTCGTGCCGGTCGGCAACGGATACGTGCACAACACGATCTTGTTGATCGCCTTGATGGACGTTTCCTGATCGGCTCGCGTGAAGCCGTTCGCGGTTGAAAAATCAAATGCGTCAACTTCAAATGGATGCACTTGCGCGCGCACGTCACCGCGCGCATTGGTTGCACCGTTGGCGACTAAATTGAAGCGCGGTTTACCGCTAGCGTCAGGCGGGGTGAGGGCATCGCCACGGCCACCGTGACAAGTGATACACGGTCCCGGCATGGCCTTGTCACCGCGACCGTCGAGGTCAACACTCATTTCGCGGGCACCGGTCTTGCCGTTGTAGTTGTAGAACTTTGCGAAATTCACGCCGCCGGTGGGGCCCGGGCTGACCTCGATGGCGTTGTAGCCCAGCAGCCACTTTTCATCGCGCACGATGGCGGCTTCGAGATTGAGTGGTGAGTACACATAAGCAGGCCCGGCTTGGATCAGGTAGTTCTCGACCAAATATGCCGAGCTGCCATTGGTGTTCTGCCGCACCGTCATACGGCGACCGTAGCCAAGATCGCGCCGGTCGCCAAATACCACCGAGACCTGCGTGCCTGAACCCGAATCAAAACCGTTGACAGCTTTCCATTTGGTCAGCGTATCGCGAGCGTTAGCGGGGTCAATCGCGGCGTAATAGGCCTCGGCGTAGGCGGGGGTATCTGTTTGAAGCTTGCCATCCGCCAACAGCTGCGGATTCGGAAACAGCAGGAAAGTATTGGGCTCCGCCAAGGCAAGCGCTGGCGGCGCAGAGGCGGGCCCCGGTACGGTGTCGCCTGCTGCGCTACCACTGCCGCCACCTCCGCAGCCATTTAGCAGGGTTAACCATGAGATGACTAAGAGCGTCTTGGCGTAGTTTCGAATTTGCATGATCGAAGCCTCTAAAATCGGATCAGGTAAACAATCGAATATTGATCGACGATGTAGCTCGATGGCGAGGTCACAAAACTTGGTCGCTCATTAGGCTTGGACTGCGCACGCCGCCACGAGAAATCGAGCGATTGGCGTTCACCAAAACCGAGGTTATATCCGATGGTCGAGAGAAAGGTATTGCCACGCGTGCGGTAGCTAAATAGTCCACGTGCAGGGAATGCATCGTCAACAACGAACACATCGGCAATGGCGAGGTTTTCCAGCGAAGGCTGACCGGTGGCAAAAAAGTGTCCGCGCTTGAATTCGCCACTCAGGTAGATCGCCTCTTGCGCACTCAGCGCGTAGTCCCCGCCAATCCGCACGCCGTTGTCGCGCGCACTGAACACGTTGCTCTTCGCGAAGCGCTCTTGATGCGTGACCCCGACGAGATAATTGATGCGATCTGTGAGCGCTTGCCGCATCGATAGTCCGAGCGATGCGCGGGTGCCGCGACGCAACTCGGAACGCGTGTATTCGCCGGTGGTCTGTGCAGTCAGCGCAAACGTGGGCGCGTCAAAATCAGCGGAAGTGCGATACATCACTTCGCCCTGCAACCCTGCGGTAGCACGACTGAGCCCGTCGAAATTCTGGAACTGCTCGGCGGCGGCAGAGATAGTCACCACGGCGCGAACCTTCTGCAAAAACTCATTTTCGGAGCCGTCGAATTTGAAGGTGATGCCCTTGCCGGCGCTCACGTTGGTGGTGCGATCCACCAGCTTGCCGCGTGCCTCCTTTGCGCGCGTGACGTTGTCATCAAACGTGTAGCCAAATTCCACCTGAATGTCGGTCGGCTTGGTGGGCTCCAGCGAAGACGCACTGGCTGCAAACGGAGCGCCGCGACCATCGAGATCTTTGGTGAAGTTCAAGCGTAGCGATTGATTTTTATCTTTGTTGAATGCATGCGTCACCTCGTAATCGAAGCCAAGCTTAATGCCATCGCGACGAATGAAATCGGTACCAAGCCCGAGCGCGAGTTGGGTACGCGCAATCACCGGATTGGTAAAAGCAAAGCGTGGTCCACCGGGGAGATCGGCGTAACCCACCGAGGCGTCGCGCGCGCCCTGAAATTCGTGGCGGTATTCCAGACGCAATCGTGGTGTTGCGGCGCCGAAGCTGGTCGGCTGCAGCGACTCGGCGCGCACCCCCACGACGCCCTGCAACGACTTGGCAGTTTGCCCGAAGTAGGTCAACGCGTATTGGCCCGCACCTGATTCGCTGGTCTCGTTCAGCTTGTCCGACGAAAAATCTATGCGGCCATAAGGCGAAATAAGGATGCCGTTATTGCGGTATTCATAGCCTGCTGCAACCGAGCCAAACACTTGCTGGCCGCGTCGATCCCCGGTGGCAAACGCGTCTACCGGCTTCACATAACGACGGGTACTGAAATCTAGCGAACCAATCCCGATTAGGGTATCAACAAACGTACGCGCCGACGGCTGGTAGCTACTGTAGCCGACCAACGCGTAACCATCCGCCTTGTTGCGCGAGCCGTCACCGCCAATATCAACTCGGTCGCGACCAAAGCCCGCACCGATGCCGAGTACCAGTTGCTCACTGAAGCGGCGATCCACACCGAGACTGACGCCATTGGTGGTGAAATCGAGGGTTGCGCGATTTGGATTTCCCTGTTTTGAACCAAAATTCGCAGTACCTGCAATCCAGAAACTTGGTGAGTAGCCGCTTGGCGTAGCACCGCTCGCGCCACCAGTTGCCGTCGCAGCAGCGCTGGCGATATTGACCGCACGCGCGCTCAAGAACGTTGCCAACTCACTCGAGAACGGAAAGGCAGTGCCAGCGCTAGTTGGCGTGGACGCGGCTGCAACCGAACCGTGGAGGAAATTTGCTTGCAGCGTTGCGGCGGTCGGCTCAAGCGCAGTGCCCGTGGCGGCATCCGGCGTCACGGGTGCGCGCGCCACGCCTGTGCCCTTATCGGTACTGCCTGATTTCGCGGGCGCAGGCGATTCTTCACCGCGATGCAACGATTCCATACGACTCTGGAAATTGCTGATTTGCGTTTTTGCGAAGCGCTCTGCGGTTTCAATTTGCGATGCGACCAACCCGGTCACTGCGGCTTGTTTGGTCGGGTCAGGGCGACCCGTAATCGTGACCCGGACGGTGGCCGGTGTCGAGGTGCCGATAACGCCAAACGCCGCGTAAGTAAACGTGTCCGCACCAAAATAATCTTGCGCGGGTGTGAACGTTATCTTGGTGCCATTGACCGTGACCGTGCCGTGCGCTGGCGCGGTGACGACCGTGACCCCAGAGATAGCGGAGCCGGTGATGAACGGCGCGAGATCAAGCGTGGTTGGTGTATTCAGCGGCAAAATGAAATTGAGCGGATTGGCAACCGGCGGTAGTGCTGTGACGGTGATGCTCACCGTTGACGGCGCGGAAGTCCCACCAGGCCCGGTGACGGTGAAAGTAAAGCTATCCGTGCCAAAAAAACCTGGGTTCGGGGTGTAGGTTGCGAGGTTGCCGCTCAGGCTCACCGCGCCATTCGTCGGTTGCGCGGCAATCGCAATGGTCGTGAACACACCCGTGCTCAGCTTCGCGAGATCAATCGTTCCCGCAGTATTGAATGGTGTGACGAGCGTCGCAGACGCACCGACGGGTGCCGGTGGCGGCGCGACCGTGATTGAAACCGCCACTGGCGCGGTCGTACCGCCAGGGCCAGTCGCAGTGTAGGTGAACGAGTCCGTGCCGAAGAAGCCGACGCGTGGCGTGTAGGTCGCAACCGTGCCGTTCAACGTGACTGAGCCATTGGTTGCCTGACCGGCAAGCGTAACCGAGGTGAATAGCCCGCTGACACCCAATGCAAGGTTGACCTGCACCGCCGTGTTGAATGTGGCGGTCGCGTTCAAGGCGATTGCATTCGGCAGTGGTGGCGGTGGCACGTTGGCGATGACGAACGTCACACTACCATTGCCCGTGCCCGTTGCGTTGGTCGCGGTAAGGGTGACGATGAACGAGCCGATAGCGGTCGGCGTCCCAGAAATCACGCCTGTGGTTCCGTTCAGTGAGAGACCCGGTGGCAAGGGCGCGGCCGTGTAGCTGGTCGGTGAATTGGTCGCCGGGATTTGGTAACTCAGTGGCTGCCCAATAGTGCCGCCAGCCGATGCGCTGGTGATCACCGGCGCACCAACACTGACCGTGATCGTTAACGTGACCGGGGTGGGATTTGGAAGCACGCCATTGGTGGCATTGATGCTCAGCACGACCGACCCAGCACTCGGTGGCGTGCCCGTCAGCACACCGGTCAACGAATTCAAACTCAGCCACGCTGGGAGCGGCGTCGCAGTGTAATTCGTGGGCGCGTTGGTGGCGGCAATTTGGAAGGTGAACGGTACGCCCACCGTCGCTGTTGTACTGCCGCCGGTGACCACGGGAGGGCTGGCCGGTATGTTCACGGTGAGGGTAAAGGGCGCGCTGGTAAAAGTGGCGTTGGCCGCTGTGATCGTGATGAGGTACGGTGTCACGCTGGCCAGCGTGGGTGTTCCGGAAATCAAACCCGTGGGGGACAACGTGAGACCGAGTGGCAACGGAGCGGCCGTGAAAATGGTGGGTAAATTGGTCGCAGTGATCTGGTAGCTGAAGGGGGTTAGCAGCGCGCCGGTTGCGGTGGCCGGGCTATTGACTACGGGTGTGCCGAGGTTGATGTTAATGGTCAAAGTCTGCGTAGCGGTGACACCATTCGCATTCGCAACTGTGACGGTGACAATCGTTGACCCCGGCACCGTCGGCGTACCGGAGATCACGCCGGTGGACGTGTTCAGACTCAGGCCGGCAGGTAAGGTGGCAGGGGGAATGCTATAGGTGGCCGCGTTCGTTGCAGTGATCTGATAAGAGAACGGCAGGTTGAAAGGCGCGTTAGCGGTTGCAGTAGCAGCGATACTGGGAACCGGCGGTGCGCCGACGCTGACGGTCACAGTTCGCGGAGCGGAAAGATCCCCGCAAGGGCCGGTGACCGTATAGGTGAAAGAAAACGATGGCGTGTAGGCGGTTGCACTAGCAGCGTAGGTAATTGTGCTTCCCGATCTGGTCAGCGTCCCAGTCGCCGGACCGCCGGTGATGGTGATATTGCTGACCGCTCCCGTCGCGCCTAGAGATATTAGATTGACGCTGGGGGAGGTGCTATACGGTATCGTTGGGCTCGTCGCATTTGTTGTTGGTGCGGACGGAGCGACGATATTGACCGTCACCGTTCGGTCAGACGTGGTTGGCGTGACGCCGCCTTGCGCCGGCCCGGTGCCATTTACCTTAAAACTGTCGGCTGTGCAAGTTTGCGCGGTATGGGTGTATCGGTAGGTCACCGGCGCCTCGGCAGTGGTTGCACTTTGTAAGGTTGCGGTACCCGACGTTGGAGGCGTTGCCGTCGTAGCATTGATGACGCCTTTCACGGTCGACGCACTATTAGCACTGAGCCGTAAATGCGAGATGTTGACGTCAACCGCCGTGCTGAAGGGAACAGATATTGACTGCGTTTGGGTCCAGCCGCTTAGGTAGCCGGCAAGCGTGTTGATGGTAGGTGTGCCAACTGCATCGGCGAGGGCGATTAGAGCTGCCGAATTCATGCCACCTGAACCCTTCCGAATCGCGGCGATAATGACGGAGGCCGAGGCTGCACCATTTATTGTTTGCTCATTACCGGGCGGCGTGGAATGACACCCGCCACAATTGGAAGTCCAAACATCCGGATTTGGCAATGTGAACGGCTGGGAGAAAGCAACCGGTGGCGCGATACCCCACAACAACACAGCAGCAATACGCAGCCCGAATATATGCCATGACCGCACGGTTGCAATTTTTGTGACTGCCGATTTGCGGGCGACCCCAGAGCGATTCCGCTCCGCCTGCCGAGCTACCGGCACGGTCACTCTGCGACTGAAAACCAATGTACGCCAACCCATTTTTACCCCCTACCCAACTTGTAGTTTTTTCGGTTGCCGCCACCAATGTGTCGCACAGGCGGCTCAACTCGTAAGTAGCTTACTGGCTAATTTCTACGCGATCAACAAATAAGGGGGGCAATCCCTCAATTGAGGGATGCCCGAAGTCACGTGACGGCGGGGTGGCCGGTTGGGTGCGCTAATCGCGCGATAGCGAAAATGTAACTTGGATACGCCTGCGGTAGGAGCCAATCGGCGCGCAACGACTGTTACGTGCAGTTGCTTAGCACGCCCGTCTATCCACCTGCGCAGAGACGTCGCGTCGGACGCGCACCGCGAGAAACACTGAAGTTCGGTATTTTTTGCCGGCGGTGGCTCACCTTACTTCCAACCCACCCGATCAAAAATCTGCGCTGCAGCGGCATAGTTTTTCCCGACCATATCCATGCTCAGTGAATCACGTTTGAATTCGCCGAGCGAGATCAGCTGTGGGTTGCCGGTGGCTTTGCCGACGACCGGGTATTCATTGTTGCCGTTGGCGAGATAGCTCTGCGCTTCTGGGCTTGCGAGGTATTCGAGAAACTTGATTGCAGCCTGTTTGTGCGGCGCATATTTAGCCACGCCGGCACCGGAAATATTGATGTGCGCGCCGCGATTTCCTTGGTTCGGGAACACGACACCGACTTTTTCAGCAACAGCCTTTTCATCCGGCTTGTCGGATTTCAGCAAACGCACGAAGTAGTACGTGTTGCCAACAGCGATCTCGCATTCACCAGAGGCCACACCTTTGATTTGATCGGTGTCACCACCATTCGGTTTGCGCGCCATATTCGCCACCACACCGCGCGCCCACTCTTCCGCTTTCGCGGCGCCGTTAGCGGCGATGATTGAGCTCAACATCGAAATCATGTACGGGTGGCTGCCAGACCGCGTACAAACTTTGCCTTTGAATTTCGGATTGGCGAGGTCTTCGTAATCGGCGATTTGCTTGGGATCAATCCTGCCTTTCGCGTAGTAAATTGGTCTCGCGCGCACGGAAAATCCGTACCACGTACCATCGGCAGAACGCAGTTCTCGCGGGATTTTTTCGTCGAGCAGCGCTGATTTGATTGGTTGAAACAGCCCGGCTTCCTGCGCTTTCAACAGACGCCCCATATCGACTGTAATCAGCACGTCCGCTGGGCTTTTGTCACCTTCGCTTTTCATGCGCTCGATCAATGGATCTTCGACGCCTTCGATGCGATTGATCTTGATACCCGTTGCTTTCTCAAAATTCGCATAGAGCGCTTCGTCAGTTGAGTAGTGCCGGGACGAGTACAGGTTCAATACCGGTTGTTGCGCTTGCACGGCGAGCGCGGATGCGCTCAGGGTCAGCGCCGAAAAAATTGACGCGAAGGATAGAATTTTCATGGCAAACAAGTCCTAAAAATAATTAAGTAGTGCTACAGAAAATATCCGCTGCGTGCCAACACTCAACACTCAACATTCAACATTCAACACTCAATATTTAACGCCAAACCATCAAAAGAGATGACATCGTAATACGAATGATTCGCATTTGTCAAACGATTTGGAAAGGCCGTTCGTAGCCTATAATTTGCCAATGTCTACCTACCTCAATGTGCATGACGTTAGCTTCGCTTATCCAGACGGGACGCGGGTTTGCGAGCATTTGTCGTTCTCCGTCAACGAGGGGGAAATCGGTTGTTTACTCGGCCCTAGCGGTTGCGGAAAAACAACCATTCTTCGCCTGATTGCGGGATTCGAAGCGCCAAAAACCGGGGAAATTCGGATTCAACAGACCCTGCTGGCCGATGCGCGCACAGCCTTGCCCCCCGAAAAGCGTGGGGTAGGCGTAGTGTTTCAGGACTACGCATTGTTCCCGCATTTATCGGTGGAAAAAAATATCGAGTTCGGGTTGCAAGCACTCTCAGCGGCAAAAAAAACTGGTCGAGTAGCCGAGATGCTGGACCTCGTCGGCCTCAATGTTGAGGCCAAGAAATATCCACACGAAATTTCTGGCGGACAGCGGCAACGTGTTGCGCTGGCTCGTGCACTCGCGCCGCGTCCGAAATTGCTACTGCTCGATGAGCCGTTCTCGAACCTCGACGTTGAGCTACGCGAAAAACTTGGCCTAGAAGTGCGCGCCCTACTCCGGAAACTCGCCACGCCCGCGCTACTAGTCACGCACGACCAGCACGAGGCGTTTTCAATCGCCGACAAAATTGGCGTGATGAACGCCGGCCGCATCGAACAATGGGATGTCGCCTACAACCTCTATCACCGCCCCACGACACGGTTTGTTGCAGACTTTGTTGGACAAGGCGTGTTGCTGCGTGGTCACGCACGCATCGATGGGAAAATTGAAACTGAGCTCGGCATTATGGCAACCACAAATTTGCCAATGGGCGAACTGGCTAACGGTTCGTACGCAGATGTGCTGGTGCGGCCTGACGACATCCTTCACGATGACGAAAGTCCCTCACAAGCAGAAGTGCTGCACAAAGCGTTCCGTGGAGCCGAAATTTTGTACACCCTGAAGTTGCCCAGCGGCGCGAAAGTTCTGTCACTAGTGCCCTCTCATCATAATCACGAGATTGGCCAAAAAATTGGGATCAAATTAGAGATTGACCACGTCGTTGCATTCCCCGCAGTCAGCTGAGACGAAAGGGCTGGCAAGCGCTCTGCGCGGATCCGACTCGCTTGATGCTGCCCGAGCGACCATCCAAGGCGCTGGGCATCTCCCCCAAAGCAAAACCCCCGCACACGGTTGGTATGAGGGGGTTTTGTTTACGGCAAAAGGTCTTGGCGATGACCTACTTTCGCACGGGTAAACCGCACTATCATCGGCGCTACGTCGT
>JAYTVA010000051.1:0-84162 GCA_043744255.1 Burkholderiales bacterium
TCCATTCGATTTATCCAGAGGCGCGTAGTATCCTGCGCTCCTCCATCCCCTGGTCAATATTCAATGCGCGGGGGTGTCAATATTCAGTGCGCGCCAACATTATCGGCAACATCGAGCGTATGCGTCAAATTTGCGCACCCGCCGGGGTCACGTCTGCCATTTTGCCGCCGGGGTCACATTTTGCCGCCGGGGTCACGTCTGCCATTTTGCATTTGGCCGCAAACCGGCTTAGACCACAGTTAATTTAAGCGCACCCATCGCGCCGAAGAAACCATAAAATCAAACGATCCACATGAAAAACTCCTCATCAGATCGTAGCAAGATTTTCTTGAGGAATTAAGCTGCTCCTTTGTTCAGCCCGTAGGTTAGGCACGTTTCATCTGCCCAACATCGGTGATCGCGTTACGGCTGATGTTGGGCAAACGGTGAGGCTGTTCACCCAATCTACAGGCTGCATCTTGACCAATGTAACCATGCGGGTTACAGTTCGCCGGTGATACGAAGCTTCAAACACAAAGGATTGCGGAAACTTTTTCTGGAAGGTGTCAAGTCCGGGATACAACCCTCGCACGCCAGTCGTTTGAGACTTGTTTTAAGCTGGCTGAATGCCTCGGTTGAGGCCAAGGACATGGATCTTCCCGGGCTGCAATTGCATCGCCTGAAGGGCGAGAGACAGGACACTTGGTCGGTTTGGATAAGCGGCAATTGGCGAGTGACGTTCTCTTTTGACCGGGAGGACGCCATCGACGTTGACTATGAGGATTACCACTGAGGAATTATTATGCTGATGCATAACCCGCCCCATCCTGGCGAAGTGCTGCGCCAACTCTGCCTTGATCCTTTGAACCTCAGTGTGACCGAGGCGGCAAGGGGCCTTGGCGTAAGCCGAAAGACCTTGTCGGCGATTGTGAACGGTCGCGCTGGCGTAACGCCAGAAATGGCGGTGCGCCTATCCATTGCTTTTGGCACGAGTTCAGAAAGCTGGCTGAATCAACAGACTCAGTACGACCTGTGGCTAGCTGAAAAACAGCGCAAGAGCCTCCACGTGACGAGGCTTGCTGCGTGACTGATCGTAGTCAGAATTTCTTGCGGGATTAAGCCGCCCGTTTGTTTAGCTGAGCGGTTTGGCCGCATATTCTGATCAAGCCGATACTGCGTTCTAGTCGAAGTCGGCACGCCGATCTACGCCACGCCTCCGCCCCGAAACCCCCGCCAACACTAGGGTTTCACCACCGCCTTGATTTCAATCGACGCGTACCACGCCGCCAAATTGTCGATGTCTTCATCACTCAACGGCTTTGCCATCACGCTCATGACTTCGTTGGCGCGTTTGCCACTTCGATAATTCTTGAGTTGTTCGACGAGATAGATTTCCGGTTGCCCGGCGAGGTGGGGTGCGTTGGGCAGTTGGCTGATGCCGTCTTTGCCGTGGCAGACGCTGCACTGGGTGTCGGCCTTGGCTTTGCCTAGATTTCGGTCAGCAGCACCGGCTTGATGGGTGGCGCAGCCGACGGCCAGCGTCGTGAAGATCATGATGGATAGGATTCTCACGTTCGTCCTCAATTGATAAAAAAAAGGGGGACAGATTTCGTCCCCCGCTGTTCGAAGTCGACCAGAAATTACTTGGACGGTGCTGTGTAAGTAACGCGATAGAGTGCCCCGGCAAAGTCATCCGAAATCAGCATGGAGCCATCGGGTAGATTGGCGACATCGACCGGACGGCCACGGTACTGGCGGGTGTCGGGATCGAGCCAGCCGTCGGCGAACACTTCGGTTTTGTCAGCCGAGCCATCCGCTTTTAGTGACGTGAACAGGATGCGTGCGCCAATCGGTGTGGTGCGATTCCATGAGCCGTGTTGCGCGGAGAAAATGCCGCCTTGGTATTTCGCCGGAAATTTCTTGCCCGTGTAGAACGTGAGTCCGAGGTCGGCTGCGTGCGCGTCGGTCAGCACTTCGGCGTGGGTGATGTTCGGAGGCAGTGGATCTTTGTCGTAGCCATGGTCGGTGATGCGTGTTTTGCCTTGAATCCACGGATAGCCAAAGAACTGGCCGGGCTTGGTGGCGCGGTTGATTTCACCGGCCGGAATGTCGTCACCCATGCCGTCGGTCTGGTTGTCGGTGAACCATACATCGCCATTTTTGCGATTGATCTCGATGCCCACGGAATTGCGCACGCCGAGCGCAAATACCTCGCGCTTGTCGCCGCTAAACGGATCCATGCGCACGATGCCGCCGATGCCCCATTGATCAAAAATTTTCAGTTTTTCGCGCGGCTGTACGTTGAACGGCTGGCCCAACGTGATGTAGAGTTTTTTGTCGTTACCGATGCGGCAGGTGCGCGCGCCGTGATTGAACGACTCTTCCTCGACCGGTATCAGTTTTCCTTGTGGCACGACTTCAATGACGGCGACATCCGGGCCCTCGTAGAAAAATTCCGCCGCCGGAAAATTCAAAACCCGATTGTGCTCGGCGACGATCAAGAATCCGTCAGGCGTCCAGCAAACGCCATTGGGCACCTTGAAATTGAGCGATGGCGCGAACGCCTTCACTTCATCGGCGATACCGTCGCTATTGCGGTCGGTCACCGCCCATACCGTCGCCTTGCGCGTGCCGACGAACAGCATGTTGGTTGAGGGCGCGACCGCCATGTGACGGGCATCTGGCACGATGGCATAGAGCTCGATCTTGAATCCCGGCGGCAAGTTGACGCGCTTCAGATTTTCTTTAATCGCGTCGGCATTCTTGCCGGTTTGCGGAATCGGCGGGATCGTTAAATCCGTCCCCGACACCTTCATCTGCTTTAATCTTTCGACGTTGGCTTGAGCAGCAGCGGACAGCGTAAACAATGCGGTGGTGAGTGCAAAAGCTGCATTGGAAAACAAACGTGCAGTGAGACGATGCATAACAATTGCCTCCGTAAGTTTTGTTGGCACCACGATGGTGTGAGATGGAGCGTGCGCCAAATTGCAATCGGTTGCAACAGCCTGCACGCGGATTGGCTTGGCGGCGATGCGCGCGGGGTGCTTCGATTGATCGCGCGACAGAGGGGGCACGACAAGAAATGTGCGACAAAAACTATCGGCAGAAATTAGAGAAAGTACAAACCTGTGGTGATTTACCAGAATATCTCTGACCAAAACCCTATTATTGGCGGTTGTTTTAACTGATTTCTATTTGAAAACGCTCGCCAATAGGCGATGTCCGCAAGTGGCGATGGCTTTTTGTAGGTATGTAGACGTTCGTGGCACGACTTGAAGCACTGTAGGGTGGGCAAAGCCGGGCTTGGCAAACTCGGTGCCCACGCGTTCACTGCATCGTGCAATGGTCGGTGTGCGGACGTGGTACTTTCCACCCACCCGCCTTCAACAGCCATTCTCATGCCCGAACTCCCCGAAGTAGAAACTACGCGCCTCGGCTTAATGCCGCACGTCGTGGGCAAGCGATTCACCAAAGTTACCGTGCGTGACGCGCGTTTGCGGTGGCCGGTGCCGCCAACATTTGCGTCGGTCGTGACCGGACTTACCGTCACCGAAATTTCACGACGCGGCAAATACCTACTGTGGAATTGCCGAGACGCCAGCGCCAAAAAATCCGGTGGCTTCGTGCTGAGCCACCTCGGCATGTCCGGCACCTTACGCGCCATCGAACGCGCGGGTGCAGCCAGCAAGCACGATCACATCGACTTCACGCTAGACACTGGCACGACCATTCGCTTTAACGACCCGCGCAGATTTGGCGCGATGCTGTGGATACCCGGCGACACGCCAACGCACGCACTGCTCGATGTATTGGGGCCAGAGCCGTTGTCGGACGATTTCACCGCAGCCTATTTGTTCGCTGCTTCACGCGGGCGCAGCGTGAGCGTGAAGGAGTTCATCATGAATGGTCATGTGGTGGTGGGCGTGGGCAATATCTACGCGTCAGAATCGCTGTTTCACGCGGGCATTCATCCAGCACGCGCAGCGGGCAAAGTGAGTTTGGCGCGCTACGAAAAATTGGTTGCCGCAATCAAGGAAACGCTCGCGCGCGCGATCAGCGCAGGCGGCTCATCGTTGCGCGATTACGTGCAAGCCGATGGCGAGCTGGGATATTTTCAGATCAGCGCCAGCGTGTATGGGCGCACTGGCGAGGCGTGCAGGCGGTGTGCGAAACCGATTCGGCAGATGGTGCAGGGTTCCCGCAGCACGTTCTATTGCGTGCGGTGTCAGCGCTAATGCGGCACAAACTTCAGCGGGTGCGCGGCGATAGCGTGTAAACTTTTTCCCATACGCACCATTCCACCTTCTCTGATTCATGAAACCGTCCCAGCCACTGACCGAACGATTGTCAGAACTCCACTCGTGGCGTCATGGCACCAACCTGCAAATTGCCCGGGTGGGCGATGCGCTGCGCAAGTGCCAGTTGATGACAACGGAATTGGAACTGAAGTTGAACGCGTTGTCTGCGCGCGTGGATACGGAACGCGTGACGATGGTATTCATCGCCGACGCTGGTCGCGGAAAAACAGACCTGATCAACGCCTTGTTCTTTACCGATCTCGCGCGGCGTTTGTTGCCCTCGGGGGCTGCTACCTCGCGCTGTGTGACCGAGATTCGCTTTGATCGCGACGCGCCTACGCGCATTCGCCTGCTGCCGATTGAAACCCGTGCCAGCGCGGATTCGGTTACCGAACTCTTGAGCGGCACCTCGTCGTGGACCACACACCTGTTCGATGCCGACAGCGCCGAATCGACCACGCAGGCACTCGCCACACTTGCCGAGGTGCACGAAGTAAAGCCTGATGCAACGGTTGCGCGTCCGCGCTGGCGGCACGCCATCATCAACTACCCACACCCGCTGCTCGATGCGGGTCTTGTCATCATCGACGCGCCCAGCCTCGATTGGTTTGACGCCGAGCCGACCGTCTCGCGCGCGGCGCTAACCGGTGCCGATGCGGTGATCCTGGTGCTCGACGCCACGACCGGCGTGAGTGATCGTGACCTCGCCGTGTGGCAGGCGCACTTGCATGACGCCGCCAATCAATCGGTACAGGCACGTATCGTGGCGCTCAATAGAATCGATGAGCTTGACATCGACCCCGTGCTCACTGGCGATGAAGCCAATCGCGCACTGCTACGCGAGCTTGATCGATGCGTAAACGAGGCGGCCGAACGCTTGCAGACTGACCCGATCAACATCGTGCCGATTTCGGCCAAGCTGGGGTTGGTCGGCAAACTCAGTAACGAGCAGGACAAAATCATTCGCAGCCGCCTGTTTCATCTGGAGCGTTCCATCACCAGCAAGCTGCCGCATGACCGCCAAACGGTGTTGAACGACGGCATCATCAGTATGCTCACTGAAGTGATGGGTGGCGCACAGGCGCGTCTGGACGAAGCCCGATTCACCACGCTGGGCGCGCTTTCCGAGCTCACCGAGTTGCGGCAAAAAAATCAAACCATGATGTCCAGCATCGCCGCCAAGACGCAGAGCAAACAAGCGCGGGTATTCAACACGCTGGCCGAGTTACGCAGCATCAAAAAGATGCACCTGAAACTCGGCGAGGAACTGGCCGTGACCACCAGCGCCGACGCGGCGCGCGCCGACATCGACCGCACCAAACGCGTCATCGCGGGCAGCCTCGTGCCCAGCACCACCCATGAGGCAATGCAAAAATATTTCGCCACCACCGAAAGCAAGCTCGATTTGATTCGCGCCAAGGTGGAAGAAATTCGCCACCTGTTTGCACAGCTTGGCGAAAAATTACGCAGCGAATTCGACATCAAGGACATCAAGCGATTCGACGTCGTGCCGTTTATGACGCAGCGATTTCATGCCGAGTTTTACAAAGCCCGCGACGAGGCACTCGCCAGCTTTGGCAAAAGCCGCGCCGTGTTGATGCTGCGCGGTAGCGCCCTCGCGCAGCAGTTCGATGAATTGGTCGGGGAGCGCACCGAGCGTGTATTCGAAATCGCGGAACGTGAATCAACGACGTGGGCGCGCGGCCTCTACAAAACCCTCGAAAAACCACTCGAAGAAGCGCACAAGGCGCTGGAAGCGCGCGCCGACAGCATTGATCGCGTGCGGCTCGCCGAGCTCGATCTCGCCGAGGAAATTTCGGTATTGCAGGCCGCGCTCGATGTGGTCAAACGACGTCACGGCACCCTCGCCGAAGCACGAACCGGTCTGGAGCGATTCGCGGGACGGCGCGAGGTTGCGGACGAAGCGTAATGATGCTCTGATTACGCGGCGCGGACTTTCGCCGTCGTCAGCTTCACAAACTTCGCCAGCAACGCTGGTTGCGATTCCACGAACTCAGGATCGAGCGGGATGCAGTCCACCGGGCACACTTCGCGACACTGCGGAACATCAAAATGCCCTACGCACTCGGTACATTTCGACGGATTGATTTCGTAAATCTCGATGCCCTGATAGATCGCCTCGTTCGGGCACTCCGGCTCGCACACGTCGCAATTGATGCATTGATCAGTGATCTTGAGCGCCATCAGCGTTACTTCCCGACCTTGCTTCTCAATGCGGCACCCACAATCGGATGCACAAAATCGGTCACATCGCCGCCCAAAATGGCGATTTCACGGACGATGGTGGCGGAGATAAACATGTATTTGTCAGAAGGCGTGAGGAACATGGTTTCGACACCGGGATTGAGCTTGCGGTTCATGCCGGCCATTTGAAATTCATACTCAAAATCGGACACCGCACGTAAGCCGCGCAGAATCACGTTGCAGTCTTGCGCCGTCAAAAAATTTGACAGTAAGCCGCCAAAGCCGACCACCTTGACGTTCGAGTACGGCGCCAACACGTCGCGCGCGAGGTTGACGCGTTCTTCGATTGTGAAGAATGGCCGCTTCGGCTCTGAATGCGCCACCGCGACAATCACTTCGCCAAATAATTTGGCCGCACGCGCCACAAGATCTTCGTGGCCTTTGGTCATGGGATCGAATGTTCCGGGGTACATGGCGCGAATCATAATTGGTCAAGTCAAAAGTGAGAAATTAGACCAGTGATAGTAGCGCAAAATGCGATGCGCCTGCCCGCCCAACCTTGTTGATTTTCAGTGCGGTGATCGCGTTTTTGGCGAGAACATCGGCCAATGCTTCGCCACACTCGGCATAAATGACGCCGCCCTCGGCCAGTTTCGCCGCCAAAAGCGGTAGCAGCTTCGGTAGCAAACTCAAGGTAAATGGCGGGTCTACAAAGATAACGTCATGGCGATCCGCGTGGGTAGCGAGGAATTTCAGCGCGTCGACTTGCACAATGCGGCAGGTGGTGGCATTCAGTTTTTTGCGATTGCTCTCAAGGGCGGCGAACGCATGACGCTCGTTTTCAACCATCACCACACTCGCCGCACCGCGTGATGCCGCCTCGAAACCCAACGCGCCGCTGCCCGCAAACAAATCGAGACAGCGCTGGTCATGCAGCGTTTGCCCGAGCCAGTTGAAAACGGTTTCACGCACACGATCTGGCGTCGGGCGCAGACCCGTGCTCGCCTGATCGGGAAACTCGATGACGCGGCTCCGCCACTCCCCGCCGATAATGCGGACGCGGTTGCGGTGTTTACGGGCGGGGGGTCTGGGGATGGGCACGGAGGCAAGGATAGCAGGGCAGAGCTGCACCGTCGTGCGCTGCGCAAGCAGGCAGCGCAGCCGTGACGATCACACGCTACCTCCTTCTTTGCAAAAGGGGGAAGTGCATTGCGTGGAGCGCGTCTACGGTTAGCAAGTTGGATCGCGCGTTCACGTCCACAATTCTTCGGCGATCAAACCACACAGCCCCACAGGTTAAAATCCCCCATTCTCAGACCTCCCCCCGGACTCCCCATTTTGTTTTCCCTCTTCGGCTCCAAACGTCCACCCGCTGAAAAAACTGCTACGCCCTCGGTTGCAGAAGAACCATCGACTGCAAAAACGGGTTGGTTCTTGCGCTTAAAAAGCGGCCTCGCGAAAACGCGCGCGGTACTCAACACCGACGTCACCGACCTGTTTTCGCGTCACGCCAAGGTTGATGAAGCGCTGTTCGAGGAATTGGAGACAGTGTTGCTATCCGCCGATGTGGGCATTCGTGCGACTACACAATTGATCGCGGATTTGCGTCGGGTCGCGAAAGAAAAGAAAATTACGGATGGCCCGGCGCTACAGGCCGAATTCAAAACCGCGCTGGTGAATTTGGTGGCACCACTGGAAAAGCCGCTCGATGCGTCAACGCATAAACCATTTGTCATCATGATCGCTGGCGTAAATGGCGCGGGCAAAACCACCACCATCGGCAAGCTCGCGAAATATTTTCAGTCGCAGCATTTGAGTGTGATGCTGGCCGCCGGTGATACGTTTCGTGCCGCCGCGCGCGAACAGTTGGTGACGTGGGGCGAGCGCAATAACATCACCGTCGTCGCGCAAGAAGGTGGCGATTCGGCGGCGGTGATTTTTGATGCAATTGCCTCGGCGAAAGCGCGCGGCATCGATGTCGTCTTGGCTGACACCGCTGGCCGTTTGCCGACACAACTGCATCTGATGGAAGAGATCAAAAAAGTAAAGCGTGTGATCGCCAAGGCTGATGCAAGCGCACCGCACGAAACCTTGTTGGTGCTTGATGCAAACACCGGGCAGAACGCGCTGTCGCAGGTGAAATCGTTTGATGACGCGCTTGCACTCACGGGTCTGGTCGTCACCAAACTCGATGGCACTGCGAAAGGCGGCATGATCGCGGCGCTGGCGGCAGAGCGCGGCGCGCAGTCGATCCCGGTGCGCTTCATCGGCGTCGGTGAAGGGATTGACGACCTGCGACCATTCGCGGCGGCTGATTTTGTTGATGCACTGTTCAGTTCTTGATTACCTTCTCCAACACCGTCAAGCGTTACGCCAACGGCTTCGAAGCGTTGAAGGGTGTGTCGTTCACGATTGAAAAAGGCGAGATCGTCGCCATCACTGGGCACAGCGGCGCGGGCAAATCGACGCTGCTGAAACTCGCCGCCGGGATCGAATTAGCATCGCAAGGCAGCGTGTCGGTGAACAACCAAAATTTGAGTCAGGTAAAGGACGCGGGCCTCGGCGTGCTGCGGCGCAACCTCGGCTTGGTGTTTCAGGATCACAAATTATTGTTTGATCGCAGCGTGGCGGAGAACGTCGCGCTGCCATTGGCGATTGCGGCATTCCCGCGCGCGGAAGCGGCCAAGCGGGTGCGTGCAGCGCTCGATAAAGTGGGCTTACTCAATCGCGAAAAATCAAACCCGATCACACTCTCGAGCGGCGAGCAGCAGCGGCTCTGCATCGCGCGCGCCATCGTCAATCGACCCGCGATTCTGATTGCGGACGAGCCCACCGGTAACCTCGATGCGGACTACGCGGCCACCATCATGGATTTGTTCACGTCGTTCAACCAAATCGGCGTGACGGTGTTGCTCTCCACCCACGACGAGACCGGCCTCGCGCGGCTGAAGTGCCGCCGCATCCAGCTCGAACACGGGATGCTCGCTCCATGATCGGCGCATGGATTCGTCTGCATATCGAAGCCTGTCGGCGCGCGCTGGCCCGCCTGTTCGGCCAACCGGTTGCCTCCCTGATTTCGGTGCTCGTGATCGGCATCGCGATCACGCTGCCAGTGGCGCTGTACGCGCTATTCGCCAACTTCACCAGCGCAGCCAGCCGCTTGAACACTGAACCGAACGTGAACGTGTATTTACAGGTCGCGGCCAGCGACGCGGATGCGAAAGAAGTGGAGCGCAAACTGAAAACGCTCGCCAGCATCAGCGATGTGAAATTTATTTCGCGTGAAACCGCGCTCGCCGACATGAAACGCAACGGCAGCGTAGCGGATTTGATCGCGGGGCTGGAGACGAACCCGTTACCGCATGCGTTCACGTTGCGCCCGCGTGCGAGCGAGACGGCGGCACTTGACCAATTGCGCAAAGACCTCGCCGCATTGCCGAAAGTTGATGCGGTGGTGATGGATTTTGAGTGGGCGAAAAAAATGAAACGCTTCGCCACGTTCGCCGAGCGGCTGGTGATGTTGCTAGGCGCGGTGTTGGCGCTCGCAGTTGTGTTCGTCACCGGCAACACCATCCGCCTGCAAATCCTCACGCAAAAAGACGAGATCGAAGTCAGCCGCTTGATCGGTGCCACCAAACGATTTATTCGTCGGCCGTTTTTGTACTTCGGCGCAATGCAAGGCGCGTTCGCGGGTGCGGCAGCGGTGGGCGCAATGGCGGCGCTGACGTGGTGGGCCGGGCGCGAAGTCGCCGCGCTAACGAGTTCCTACGGATCAGATTTTGTACTCGCGCAATTGGATGTGGTGCAAGCGCTGGGCATTGTTGGCTGCGGCGCATTGCTAGGTTGGCTGGGCGCGTATTTGTCGGTGTCGGTTTATTTGCGTCGAGTCGCGGCGCGGTGATGCGCATTGCCACCGCACTCCGCACCACTGTCACCCCGGCAAAGGCCGGGGCCTAATTTTCGCTGCGTGGGCACCGGGGTAACAGCGATTGATTCACGACTAGCGAAATGACCCACCTCTCCAACGAAACACGCGGCATGCTCCTCGGCCTGATCGGCGTGATCGCATTCAGCCTCACCCTCCCCGCCACGCGCGCGGCAGTCGCCTCTCTCGACCCATTGTTCGTCAGCGCAGGCCGCGCCACCGTCGCCGCCCTCCTCGCTGCAATCTATCTCTACACCGGCAACCATCGCCGCCCCACACGTAGCGAATTCACTGGCCTGCTCATCGTTGCCACTGGCGTCGCGTTCGGCTTCCCATTTTTCACCGCGTGGGCAATGAAGTACACCAGCGCATCACACGGCGGTGTGGTGCTCGGCGTGTTGCCATTGGCGACCGCGCTCGCGGGGACGTTTTTTTCCCACGAGCGACCCTCGCGCGGATTTTGGATCGCAGCGCTCATCGGTAGCGCCGTGGTGGTCGCGTTCTCACTCCTGCGCAGTCACGGCGCATTGCAACTCGCTGATCTAGCATTGTTGGCCGCTGTCGTGTTCTCAGCAGTCGGCTACGCGCAAGGCGCGCAACTCGCGAAGACCCTCGGCGGATTGCAAGTGATCTCATGGGCGCTGGTGATCGCGTTGCCGTTCAATATTTTTCCGACCATCTTGCTCGCGCCACCTACGTTCAACCTGCCCGCGTCGGTGTGGATCGGGTTTGTGTATGTCAGCGTGATTAGCCAATATTTGGGCTTCTTGCCTTGGTACAAAGGGCTCGCGCTGGGCGGCACCGCGCGCGTGGGTCAGACGCAGTTGCTGCAACCGTTTTTCACGCTGTTTGCGGCCGCGCTGTTACTCGGCGAAGCCATCGACGCGATGACGATTGCATTTGCGGTGTTGGTGCTGGTGATCGTCGCCATTGGTAAAAACGTTGGCGTCAAAAAGACCAATCAGTGAAACGGCAATATTGGCGCGGTGTTTGCGGCATTTTGCTGCGCGCACCGAATATTTACGGATGCGGATGAATGTTATCCACCCAATGCACCGCCTCCGGATTTTCGACGACCGGAATATCGAGATTCACCACCACCGGGTCTTGGCCGCTGCGCAGTAACACGCACTCCAGCGCCTCGTTTTCGTTGGCATTAATTTCCTGATGTGGCACGTACGGCGGCACGTAAATAAAATCTCCCGGCCCCGCCTCGGCAACAAATTCGAGGCGCTCGCCCCAGCGCATGCGCGCGCGACCCTTCACCACATAAATCACGCTCTCCACGGGCCCATGATGATGCGCGCCGGTCTTCGCGTTCGGGTGAATCGTCACCGTGCCCGCCCAGATTTTCTCGGCACCGACACGTGCGAAATTGACGGCGGCAGCGCGTGACATGCCGGGGGTTTGCGCGGTGTTGCCGTCGAGTGAATCAGCGGGGATGACGCGGACGCCGTGTTGACGCCATTGGGTGGGGGTGGTCATGATCTTGGCTCCTGAACAGGGAGTTGCCTGTGTGGTGCCAGTTTATCCGCAACCTGATCGCCAGGTACCGCCGATGGATTCCTACACGCGCCACAAACGCAAAGTTACTTGAAAACCCCCGCCAATCCTAGCGTTCAAGCATATCCGCCCCACGCGCCGGTTTACAGCCCCACCCACAAAGCGTAGCATTTCCCCATGTCCCTCACCGCCCTCCTCGTCGATTTCAATTCGTATTTCGCGTCTTGCGAACAGCAGGATCGTCCCGAGTTGCGCGGCAAACCGGTGGGCGTGGTGCCGATGTTGGCGGATACGACTTGTTTGATTGCGGCGAGTTATGAGGCGAAGGCGTTTGGCGTGAAGACGCTGACGAATGTGGGTGAGGCGAAACAAAAAATTCCGCATATCGAACTGGTGGTGGCGCGGCATGAGTTGTATATCGACTTTCATCATAAGGCGGTGAAGGCGGTGGATGAAATTGCGCCGGTGCGTAAGGTGTTGTCGATTGACGAGATGGTGTGTGATTTACCGGCGGGGTACAAGACGGTGGAGCGCGCGCGTGAATTGGCGAATGACATCAAGCGCAATATTGCCGACAAAGTGGGCGAATATTTGAAGGTGTCGATTGGCTTGGCACCGAATACGTTTCTCGCCAAGCTCGCGTCGGACATGCAAAAACCGGATGGCTTGGTGGTGTTGGAGGAGCACGATGTTCCGGCGAAGATTTTGCATTTGCCGCTGCGCGCGCTTAATGGCATTGGCAAAAATATGGAGGCGCGCTTAAACGGGCATCGCATCATGACGATGGCGGATTTGTATGCGCAGACGTCGGATCAATTGCGCACGGTGTGGGGTGGGGTTGGTGGCGAGCGGTTTTACGCGAAGCTGCGCGGTGCCGAGGTGGAAGAAATCGTCAACACGATGGGCAGCATCGGCCACTCGCATGTGCTGGCGCCGGCGTTGCGCAATACGGCTGACGCGCTCGCGGTGCTGCATCGTTTGACGCAAAAGGCGGCGATGCGGTTGCGCAAAGCGCAGCACTACACTGGGCGTATGCAGATCAAGGTGAAGTATCTGAATGCGCCGTCGTGGGAACGCGAGACGCGCTTGCAAGCGACACAGGACACGTTGGATTTGTTACATGCATTGGAGACGATGTGGGCAAATTATCCGAACAAGAAACGTGCGACGCCGCTGCAAGTGGGTTTGACGCTGCTGGAATTGACGCATGAAGATCAGCAATCGCAGCGGCTGTTTGCCGAGGATGGCGAACGCAAAAAACTCAACGCGACACTGGATACGCTGAACCAAAAATACGGCAAGTACGCGGCGTATTTTGGCGGCGCACATCGCGCACTCGATCACGGCAAGATCGCGATTGCGTTTAATCACATCCCGGATGTGGAGACGGAGAAGTAATGGCGACGGGGTATTCGGCCACGCCACTGGGGAAAAAACTGGGGCTAGCTGAGGGTGGCACGTTGGTGACCGTGCATGCGCCCGCCGCGTTTGCAGACGTATTGGCACCGATCCCGGCAGGTGCGCGCGTCTCCGCACGGCTTGCTGCACACACGATGTTGATGGTGCTGTTTTGTGCAGACACGGCGGCGTTGCAAATATCTTTGCCGCCCGCGATGAAAAATCTCGATGCCGATGGCGCGCTGTGGATCGCGTGGCCGAAGAAAACGTCATCGCAATTTGTCGATCTGACTGAGGACGGTATTCGCAGCATCGTGCTGCCAACCGGCTTGGTGGATGTGAAGGTGTGCGCGATTGACGCGGATTGGTCGGGGCTTAAACTGATGGTACGTAAGCCGCTGCGCGCGTCGTGGAATGTGCATATCTGACCAGCGCGCAACGGTTGTAGGGTGCACAAACCGTTGCGCGTGTCGTGGAATACCGAATCGTGATCGGCTTTGCCACCACATGACGTGGGCACCGCGTTTGCCAACCCCAGTTTTGCCCACCCCACCGACCGTGAATACTGACCCATGAAAAATAACGTCATCATCATCACCGGCGCATCCACTGGTATCGGTGAAGAACTGGCCTACCAACTCGCCGACCTCGGCGCGCAATTGGTGTTGACCTCGCGGCGCATCAGCGAATTGGAACGCGTGGCAGTTGGTGTGCGCCAACGCGGCGCAAAGGTGGTCGTGGTCAGCGCTGATGTCGCCATTGCCGACGATTGCAAAAAAATAATTGACGCCGCGATTGCCGAATTCGGTCGCATCGACACGCTCATCAACAACGCCGGTATGACGATGTGGGCGAAGTTTGCAGACATCAAAGACGTGGCGATGTTGGAACGCATCATGCAGGTGAACTACATGGGTGCGGTGTATTGCACGCACTTCGCGTTGCCGCATTTACAAGCGAGCAAAGGCCGCATCGTCGGTATCGCCAGCCTGACTGGACTCGTGGGTGTGCCGACCCGCACCGGCTATGCGGCGAGCAAGCACGCGATGCGTGGTTTTTTTGATTCGTTGCGGATTGAGCTTGAGGAGTCTGGCGTGACGGTGACGATGGTCTACCCCGGATTTGTCGCGACCGGCATTCGTGAAAATGCGACTGGGGCCGATGGCAAGCCTGCGCTGGTTGACCCAATTAAACAGGCAAACGTGATGCGCGCGGACGAGTGTGCGCGACAAATTGTGCGTGCCGTTGACGCGCGGCAACGTGAACTGGTGATGACGTGGAGAGCTAGGCTTGGCCTATGGATAAAATTATTTGCGCCAACGTTGGTTGATCGCCTCAGTAAACGCGCGGTGGCGAGCAACGCGGTTGATCGCTGATCGCAGTAAGGTAAGCGCGCGGCTCACTGCCCGCGCGTGCCACCCAGCGCTGGGAATGCGTCCACGCCCGCTTCCGCGCCGCCTGCACGCAAGGTTGCGAGTCGTCTAATCATGCTCTCGATTTCGATGGTCTGACCGGCGATGATTTCCTCGGCCAATTGTCGCGTCGCCGGGTCGTGGCCGTGCTGCAACACCAGCCGCGCCATGTCCACCGCGCCAGCATGGTGCGGAATCATCATCGCCATAAAATCAACGTCGACATTGCCGGTGTATCCAGGCGAATGCATGTCCTCCATCATGCGCGCCATGCCGAGACTCATTTCGCGCTGGAAGCCAGCATTGCGATTCTGCGCATCGCTACAGAGCATGGCGGCAAAGTCCTGATGGTGCGAGGTGCTCGGGCCGGCGCGACAAGCGAGCGCGACGAACACGCCGCCCGCGACCACCAGCCCTGCCGCAAAAGCTGCCAACGCGATGCCGATTTGGCGTGCTGACTTCACGCCGTTTGGCCTTTCTCGCCGACGCGCACATACACGAGATTGATACTCTTTTTGTTGCGCAGCGCGCCCGATGGCAGCGTGAGATGGCCGAGCGGAATCTGCGCGATGAAGACGGGCTTGAACGGGTCAGTCACATCAAATGCGCTACACACGGTCTGACCGGCGTTGGCGGCACCGGGCAATTCATCCTGCTCGTGTGCCACATACAACAGCGTGTTTTCGGGGTTGGTCCAGAGCCCGTGTGATTCACGACCATGCGAAAAAAAGCTGCCCACCATTTTACGTTCACCCGCTTTTGCACTGCGGTCGATGATCGCGATCTGGCTCGATGCTGCGCCGCCGGTGTTGTCATCGACGCGCGCCAGACTGGCGTAGACCACGCTGCCTTTGGCATTCGCGACAAACTCGACATGGTTCGGCCGCCCCAGAGTGCCCAATGAGACGGTATCGAGTAGCGCAAAACCGTCGCGCGTGCTGCGGCACGAAACCGCGTCGGCCAACTTGTGTGAGAACCAAACTTCCGCACCGTCGGCGGTGGTTTTCATGAACGGGGTGAAACCGGGCTTGTCCTGCACGCTGATGTCGAGCGTGGTCAAGCGCTGGGGCTGCGAGTAGCCGTCGCTGCCGGGGTTGACCCGGAAAATATCCACCTTCGCGACCTTCTGACTCGCGACGAACGCGAGCGTGCCGTCGCGGTTAAACCAGACTTGGGCCGGGCCGTTGATCGTCGGCAAGAACTGGCGCACGGAAGATGTTTCAGTGCCCTTGAGCTGACGCACCGCACGCTCCACATTAACAATCGCGATTCGGTCTTCGCCGCGCAACGTGACCCACAGCTCGCGCCCATTGCGCGTGAATGTTGGCTCGTGCGGCTCCCGTCCCAACAGGATCCCGCTGGATAGTCGTTCCGCATTGGTGGTCGGTCCAGCAACAGGATTCGGGGTGTTGCCGATGACGCGACGTTCAACAGCATCAATCAAGTAGATGTTGCTGGAGCCTCGGCCGCTGGTGGCCAACAGCCGACCATCCGGTGACGGCACCGCACCATGTGCGTCGATGCAGCCGTGATACAGCGGTTTATGAATCATCGCGGCGTGCGTGGGCGCGATGCCCGCGGTGATGTAGCGGAACGGCGGGCGCGGGTCTTCATCGAAACTGGTCAGGTTGATGGTGCTCTCGACCAAGTTTGTGCGCGGGTCGATGACGACCAGCGTGTTTGAATCTTCGTTGGTGATAAACACGCGGTCACGCGGATCAATCCCGCTACGGTTAATCGTGCTCGTGCCTTGCGCAGACGCACCCGATGTTGCAGCTGGCTGTGCAGCAGGCTGTGCAGTTGGCGGTACCCCAGGCAGTGCAGCCGGGGCAGTGCAGCCAACACCGCACCGGGCAGTGCAGCGGTCGATGCGGCCGCGATGGTGTACTGTAAAAGCTGACGTCGGTCGGTATTCATAATATTCCTTGGTTTGGTAGTGGTGATTAAGTGGGTGCCAGTTGACGATGAACTTCCTCGCCGACCCGTATCAATTCTTGACGGTTAGCGCCGCCAGAGATGGCGTAGCCGAAATTCTTGTCCACCCAATAAAAAACATTTACCGGGCCATCCTGCGCGAACCGAAACGCCGTCTCCTGATTGGCGGCAGCACTAGGCGCTTCGCGGGTCACATACAAGGTCAGGCGCTGACCGACGCCGTCGTGGTACATGAACTGCGCCACCGGACCGCTCTCGCCCGGCAGCAATCGGCCACCGATCAGCTCGTAGCCAATGTTCTTCAAATCGGGCGGTTTGACCTCGGTGCCGAGGCGCTTCGACAGCCACTCCACCAACTGCGGTTCGTGATCGGCACCGACTTCAACTGGCCGACGTACCTCCGGGCTATACACCACGTGAGCCACCGCTGCGCGGTGCGCGAAATGCGCAATCGGTTGAAAGCCGGTGGTCGGCGGCGTACTCGCAGCCGCAACCCGAGCCGGCGATTCAGTTCCTGATTGCGCGTGCATGAACCAACCCACGCTACCACTGACCATCGCCAGCGATGCGGCCATCGCGATCTGCGCGAATTGGCGGAACGCCACCACGCTGCGCCTCGGTGCCAATGGCAGGCGATGCGGGATCGGCTCCTTGAGGATGTCGGCGTACAGCGCCGCAATCGATTCGTTTTGTGTGCGCCACACCTCGACTTCTGCGCGATGTTCCGGGTGCGCATCAAGATACACCTCGACATCGGCACGGCGCGCATCGGACAGTAGATCATCCGCGTAGGCGTGCAATTCGGCCTCGCGGATGGGTGCAGAAGATGTATAGATTTTCATTTGACAATCTTAAGATTACTGACGTGGTCGCGCGCCGCCAAGCCGTCGCGCAGACGAGCGCGGGCACGCGATAGCCGCGACATCACGGTGCCCAACGGTACGCCAAGCACCTCGGCAATTTGTTCGTAGTTAAGCTGTTCCACCGCGACCAGCATCAGCACTTCGCGTTGATCCGGTGGCAATTTATCCAATGCGGCCGAGAGGTCGCGCACTTCAAGCGTATCGGTTTGGGTGGCGCGCGTCGGCAGGTCGTGGATCTCGTCATCGAAGGCTTCCACTTCCTGCCTGGACTGGCCGCGATATTTGTCGATGTGCAAGTTATGCATGATGCTGAACATCCACGCCCGCAGATCGCGCCCGCGCTGCCACAGATGTAAGCGGTTCCACGCCCGCTCCAACGTATCCTGCACCAAATCATCAGCATCTTCGCGACTGCCGCCCAACGCCCGCGCATAGCGGCGCAGGCGTGGAATGCAAGCAATGATCTGGGCGTTGTCGTCAGACATGGATTGGATCGGCGCAATTAACCCTTGACCACGTGCCAAACATCCTTGAAGTTGTCGCCCGTGCGGTCACCGGTTTTTTTGTCCGGCGCGTATAGATACAGCGGCTTGCCTTTGTAGGCAAGTTGCTTGGCACCGTCGTCGCGGGTGATCTGACTAAAATCAGCTTCAGTCTTGGCGTCGACCGCGACCAGCGCGGGCGGCCACAGCGTCGCGCAGGGGCCGTTGCAGACGCTCTTGCCACTGTTCGCTACGTCTTTGTCAAACGTGTAAAGGGTCATCCCGGCGGCGTTGACCAGAATGCCGTCTGCCTGTTTGGCCGGGGCTTCGGCGGCCAATACCGCTTGTGACAGACCAAATAGCAAGGTGGTGATAGTAATGGTGATGGCGGACAACTGTTTACTTAATTTCATTTCATTTTCCTTTAGTGGGGCTGAATGGGTGACTACACCGAGGTATACGGAAGTGATGACAAAACCCTTCCTAAAAAGTGAAATTTTTTTGTGTGTGCCGCAAACAGGTGCGGGCGCGGCGGTGTCAGCTCGTCGCAGTATTAGTTCGTCGCAGTGTCCGCTCCTCGCAGATCGAACCAAACTCCGCCTCTGCTATCATAGGTTCATGAAACGTAGCGTCCTACAAAAACTCATTCTCGCTTGGTTAATCGCTTGGCTCCCGCTGGCGGGCGCGTTTGCAGCCACGATGCCGGTGTTTGCGTGGGCGGCAGCTAGCAATGTGGTGACAATGGAGGCGAACGACGATAGCGCCATGTCGGCAATGCCGTGCCATCAAGCGAAGCAGTCCACCGGCGATTCAACCTGCACGCATTGCGTGCTCTGCCACATCGCGGGTACCACGTTGCTCCCCGCGCTGCCAGTAGTGACCGCGAGCACACAGCATGACCGTTCGGAAGCGGCAGTGGTTGTGTCGTTTACCAGCTTCGTCCCCGCGCTACCGCAGCGCCCTCCGTCATTCTCTCGCGCGTAATCCGCCGGGAGTTTTTCAGACCGTAGATCGTGCGAGGGCATTGCCCTTGCGACATCGCGTCGTTCTCCCGGTGATTCTTTCAACCGTCGGAGAACCCTATGTTTCGATACACCTTCATGATTGCTGCGACCTGCGCATTTTCACTCTCGGTCGCGGCACAGCATCAGCATGGCTCGCCCGCGATCCCGGCAGAGCCCAAAACTACAGCGCCCACCACCGCGGCACCTAGCATCGCGCCACCCGCAACCGCGAAACCGCCCATGCGCCTCACTACCAGCCTTGACACCGGCCTCGAAAACTATCGACGTTTCAAGGTCGATGAGCCCCTGCTCGATTGGCGCGCAACGAACAATAGCGTACAAACCATCGGCGGTTGGCGCAGCTATGCGAAAGAAGCGATGCGAGCGAATGCCGCGTCGGGGGAAACGAAATGATCGCCCGCAAAACACTCTCGTGCGTGAGCATCGCGGCGCTGCTGACGGGGTGTGCCACTACCGCCATTGAACGCAACGGCGCATTCGTCGATGGCTTTGCCAAAGACAAAATTGGCGCATCCGCCACCATGCAAAAAACGCTGGAAGACCGCGCCAGTGCTCGCGTTTCGGCAGATACGTTATTGCAAAAACCATTGGCAGCCGATGATGCCGTGCGTGTGGCGCTGGCGTTGAGCCCGGCGTTTCAGGCGATGTTGGCCGACGGTGCGGCGATGTCGGCGGCGGCAACGCAATCGGCGCGCATGTCCAATCCGTTGTTCAAGTTTGATCGCCTCACGCGTCGTGAAAATGGCGCGGTGGATCTCGATATTGGCCGCATGTTGTCGGTGTCGCTATTGGAACTGATCTATCTGCCATCGCGCCTCAAGGTGGCAGGTGCGCTGCAAACACAGGCGCAGTTACGTGGCGCCGCGAGCGTGGTGGAGACAGCGGCGAGCACCCGCCAAGCATGGGTGCGTGCGGTGGCCGCACAGCAGGCGTTGGTCTACCATCAGCAGGTGATGGAAGCGGCCGACGCGAGCGCGGAGTTGGCCAAGCGCATGTATCAGGTGGGCAACTTCAGCAAGCTGCAACGGGCACGCCAGCAGGCGTTCTATGCGGATGCAGCGGTGCAACTGGCGCGCGGCAAACAGGCAGCAACCGCAACGCGTGAGGCGCTGGTGCGCGTCCTTGGGCTGGATACCGACCTCGCCGCGAAACTGACCCTGCCGCCGCGTCTGCCGGACTTGCCGATGCAAATGAAAACGGAAATCGAGATCGCGCAATCGGCGATCAATCAGCGGCTCGATGTGCAGATGGCAGCGGCGGAGCTTCGTACCATCGCCAGCAAGAACGGCTTCACCACAGCGAATAGCTTCGTCAACGCGTTTCACCTTGGCGCGGTACGCAACAGCGCGACCGGCAAACCGGCACAGCGCGGGTACGAACTCGAGCTCGCGATCCCGATTTTTGATTGGGGTGACGCGCGCCGCGCTGAGGGGAGAGCCAAGTACATGGCCGCGATGCAGCGCACGGCGCAAACCGCTATTGACGCGGAATCGAGCGTGCGCGAGCAATACGCTGCGTGGCGCACTGCCTACGATTTGTCAAAACACTATCGCACCGAGATCGTGCCGCTGCACAAGACAATTGCCGATGAAGTGCAGCTCAAATACAACGGCATGTTGGCGAGCGTGTTCGATCTGCTTGCCGAGACGCGCACACAAATTGGCACCGTGGTGATGGCCATCGATGCTGAGCGTGATTTTTGGTTGGCGGATGCGGCGTTACAAGCGACGCTGCTGGGCAAGCCCACCGCAGGCGTGATGATGGACGCCAAAGTTGACACTAGCGGCGCTGGCCAAGGCCACTGATCGCACCACTAAAATTGACGAGAATCCTATGACCAACCGAAGACAGTTTCTATCTGGTGCCAGCGTGCTCGCAACCGCTGCTGTAGTGAGTAAAGCCGCAATGGGTGCGGTGCCCGAAGCCGCGACGCAGACCACTGCCACCATGGCCGCACCATTGTTCCCGCAATCGGGGCGACCCTACAACCCAGTCGTGACCTTGAATGGCTGGACGCTGCCGTTTCGCATGAAGAATGGCTGGAAGGAATTCCACCTCGTCGCCGAGCCGGTCGTTCGCGAAATCGCGCCCGGCATGAAGGCGCGCCTGTGGGGTTACAACGGCCAGTCGCCGGGGCCCACCATCGAAGTCGTCGAGGGTGACAAGGTGCGCTTGTTCGTCACCAACAAGCTACCGGAGCACACGACGATTCACTGGCACGGCCAGCGCTTGCCGAACGGCATGGATGGCGTGGGCGGTCTCACGCAACCGCAGATTGATCCGGGCAAAACGTTTGTCTACGAATTCGAGGCGCGTCGCCCCGGTACGTTCATGTATCACCCGCATGCGGATGAGATGACGCAAATGGCGATGGGGATGATGGGGATGTGGGTAACGCATCCGAAAGAGCCGAAGTCACTGGCCGGTTATCAGGACTGTGATCGTGATTTTTGTTTTCTGCTCAACGCCTACGACATCGAGCCCGGTAGCGCCGTGCCGAAGGTAAACACGATGCTCGATTTCAATTTATGGACGTGGAATTCGCGCGCGTTTCCGGGCATCGACTCATTGGTTTGTAGATTGAATGACCGCGTGCGGATTCGCATCGGCAATCTCACCATGACCAATCATCCGATCCATTTGCATGGCCACGAATTTGTGGTGACGCAAACCGATGGCGGCATCGTGCCTGCGACCGCGCGCTGGCCCGAGGTGACGACCGACGTCGCCGTGGGGCAAATGCGCGCCATCGAATTCATCGCTACTGAGCCTGGCGACTGGGCGTTTCACTGCCACAAATCGCATCACACGATGAACGCGATGGGCCACGATGTGCCCACGATGATCGGCGTCGATCATCGCGAGGTGGTGAGCAAAATCACCAAGCTCATTCCCGAATACATGGTGATGGGCGAGCGCGGCATGGCCGACATGGGTGAGATGGAAATGCCGTTGCCAGATAACACGCTACCGATGATGACCGGCACCGGCCAATTCGGCCCGGTGGAGATGGGCGGCATGTTCACCACGCTGAAGGTGCGTGAAAATCAGGCACGCAATGACTATAAAGATCCGGGTGATTATGCGTTCCCGAAAAATTCCGTTGCGTACGAATGGAAAGGCGAATCACTGAACCCCATCACTGCACCAACTTCACAGAGCAGTGGTCTCGCACCTGTGGGCACGAAAGCCAAACGCGAACTCACTGTCACCGTCCGCAAACCCGGTGCGGGTGGCGGCGGACATCAACACTAAATCACACCTCCCTCATCTCTTCAAAGGAAATCACATGAAAAAATCTACTCTCAGTACTGCTCTATTCTTTATTTTTGTTGGCGCTAACGTACCCGCGTTTGCGCACACCGACGCGCCCCACGCCGCCAAGAAAACCATCTCGCCAGATTTGCATCCTTGGGGTCAGGAGGGCGACGCGAAAAGGGTTTCGCGCACGATCAACATTCGCATGTCCGACAAAATGCGGTTTACCCCCGACACCATCGACGTGAAACAAGGCGAGACGATTCGCTTCATCGTCAGAAACGGCGGCAAGGTGCTGCACGAAATGGTGATCGGCACCGAGAAAGAATTGGCAGCGCACGCCGAGATGATGAAGAAGCATCCCAACATGGAACACGACGAGCCATTCATGGCCCATGTCGGCCCGACCAAGAAGGCGGATATGGTGTGGAAGTTTTCTGAGCCGGGAACGTTCACGTTCGCCTGCCTGATTCCAGGGCATTTTGAGGCGGGTATGAAAGGAACGATTCGCGTGAAGGCATTGGTGAGCAAAGCGCCGGGCGAGACGAAACCGTCAGGATTCACCCGCGTTGCGGCGGCGAACCCTGCTGCCACTGCACCGGCAGCGACCAGCGCGCCGACTGCGGTTGCAGCACCTTCGTCATCAGCACCACAGACCGAGATGACTGAAGGCGAAGTCAAAAAAGTGGATATAGACGCAAAGAAAATCACCTTGAAGCACGGTGAAATCAAAAACCTCGACATGACACCGATGACGATGGTGTTTCAGGTCAAGGATGAGGCGATGTTGAGCAAAGTGAAGGCCGGTGACAAAGTAAAATTCATTGCAGAAAAAACCAAAAGTGGTTTTGCGGTGACAACAATTGAGGTGACGAAATGAGTGTGCAATCAAACTGGCAACGTCTGGGCGCAGGAATATTTTGCGCACTCGTCGCATCGGCGGGTGCGCACGAGAAGCCCGGCGCTGCGCCAGTAAAGGCGGCGGCTGTTTTGAGCCCCGCTGGCGAGCAGGTCGCGGCGACCGTGACGCAATTGCGTGATGCGATCAAGGCGGGCGACAAGGCACTGGTTGAGCGCGTGATGGCGGAGAGTGTGACGATTTTTGAGCAAGGAAGTGCAGAGAATTCACGCACGGAATATCTCTCGCATCACTTCACCGAGGATGTCGCGTTCGCAAAAGTAGTGCCGACCACCGTGGTTTCCACACAGGTTGAAGTGGACGGCAACACGGCGCAACTCACCGCGCTCGCGACTTCGGAAGGCCAATTCAAGGGCAAGCCAGTGAAGAATGCCAGCGTCGAAACTTATGTGTTGCGCCTGCGCGATGGCGCGTGGCGCGTTGAGCATATTCATTGGCCCTCACGTAAGCGCTAGCGCGATTGCGATCATGCCGAGCGCTCGGCACATTCCGCTATTGCTGGTGCTGGCACCGGCGATCTGCTGCATCCCGTGCGTGCATACGTGGCTGTGTGTGTCAGTCTCGCTCGCAGCCGCGCTGGTGCTGTATGTCATCGCGGCCGTGGTCGGCGAGCTGCGGATTTTGCGCGGGTTGAAGGGTGGCGTAGAGTAACGAGTCTCACGCCGCGCAGGCTTTCATACCCGAGCGACGCCCGCCGCCACAAACCATCCATCGAAAAACTGTGCTTTCACACGTCTTCATCGGCATCACCGACTTTGACCGCGCGTTCAAGTTCTACAGCGCGATCATGCGCGACTTGCAGCTTCAGCTTAAGTTTTCCAATCCCGAACAATCGTGGGCAGGATGGATCGGACGGGACGCGCGACCCCTATTCGTGATCGGCAAGCCATTCAACGGCGAGATCGCTGCGCCCGGCAACGGGCAGATGGTGGCGCTGCTCGCCGCGAGCCGTGCCGCCGTCGTGACCGTGTATTCCACCGCCATGGCAAACGGTGGCGTCTGCGAGGGCCCACCAGGGTTGCGCACTCACTATCACCCCGATTATTTCGGCGCGTATTTTCGCGATCCCGATGGCAATAAGATTTGCGTCTGCTGCCACCAACCGGACGCCACATGACATGACCCTCGCCACTTGGCTCATCTATCTTTCTGCAGTCATCGTCCTCTGCGTCTCGCCCGGCCCCGGCGCATTGTCGAGCATGTCGGCGGGGATGAAATACGGCTGGGCACGCGGCATGTGGAATTGCCTCGGCATGCAGTTCGCGACTATGTTCAACGTACTCATCATTGCGCTGGGGTTGGGCGCGCTGTTGATGGCCAGCGAGCACGCGTTTCAAATCATGAAATGGGGTGGCGCGCTTTATCTCGTCTACCTCGGCGTTCAGAAATGGCGCGAAGTGCCGGTGCCGTTTGAAACCATCGCCGCCAATACCGAATTTAAGGACACCACGCGGCGTGGCATTTTCATGCAGGGCTTTTGGGTAAACCTGACCAACCCGAAGGGGCTGGTGTTCTTGCTTGCCGTGCTCCCGCAATTCATCGACCCCACGCGACCCACCGCGATGCAATACCTGATCCTCACGCTGACGCTGAATGTCGTCGATCTTGTGGTGATGGCGTGCTACACGGGGCTGGCGGCAAACGTGCTGCGGCTCTTGAAAGACCCGAGCCACATCAAGGCGACCAATCGCGTGCTGGGCAGTTTGTTTATTGCGGCGGGCGGGGCGTTGGCGGTGTTTAAGCGGGGGGTTTGACGTCGCTGCGCCAGACGCCGCAGTGGGTACGAGTAAGATCGCCTCTCCCCTCAACGCCTGCAATTCATTACGTCTTGTTCTTGACCAAGGTTACGACCGGCGTTAATTGCTGCTTGTTGGCTAGTTTGTAAAACTTTGCATCGAACGTGGCGAAGGTATCGCCGCCGCCAGCCGCGAGATGTAGCGCGTCTGCGAAATCCAAACCATTGCGGTAGCCGTCGACGGCGGTGGTCACCATGTCCCAATTTTCAATCGTGACGTTGGGCAGCCCGATGAGATGCCCCAACACCGACGCCACCTCATCTCTCGAATAACCATATCCGCCGCGCAGCACCCACTCCAATTCCAACATCACCGTGCGCGCCACGAACAGCGCTGGCTCCGCCATGATGCGCTTGGCGAGCAAGTGCTGCTTCTTCGCTTCGGCCTCGGTCTCAGCAATGTAAAAGCGTGCAAGTACATTGGTGTCCAGTGAAATCACTTCTTTCCCCGCAGCACCGTCGCGACATCAAAATCGGGCGGCAGCGCACGACCCTTGTTTTTCAGCATGCCGTGCCCATCCTGCAAGCGCGTGTGCGATTTGCTGCGCACGACGCGCAACACAAGTGCGTCGTCTTGGACAACAAAATCAACGCAGCTTCCTGCGGTGATCCCGAGCGATTGGCGCAACTTCTGCGGGATGACCACTTGCCCTTTGCTGCTAACGGTAGCTTCCATGGCGGCTCCGGATAGAAATCAGAAATCTAATTTTACGCTGGTTTCTTACTCGGTAAGACGCTTTTGACCTGCCCAACGACGGCAGGATCGAGCCGCCGTTAGCGCCAGCCTGCAGATAGCGCAGTGTCTCTGCGTTTAAAACGTTCAGTTGTGCCGTATGCGGGCGAGAACTTGAGCCCTAGCCTTTCGACGGAGACCCCATTCGGGGCGCCGGGGAGACAGTGAACGGTTGATGATTGCCGCGAAGCATCGCGCGCCACAGAATTTGGGTGCTTGCAGGGGAAGTTGTGGTCACATCAGTGCGTGCGAAAAACGCGCGCAACACAAGACTACCGACGCCCCTTACTGTCTCCCCGGCGTAGGCCGGGGCCCAATTTTGGCTGCGGTGACGCGCGACGAAGCCACCTCGCTAGATTCGCGCTCCAATCGAAAGCCATCCGTCGCAATAAGGCGCTAAGCATCACGGGGGATGCGCGGAAGAGCGAGCCCCATGAGCAACAAATTGTGCAATGTGCTGCCAGCATTCTTCGGCGTGAACTTGCAGCAAGAAGTGGGGGGCGGCAAAATCGACGCCAATCGTATTCGGGAACACCCGCTCGATTGATGATGACGCCGCTTTCGTCACCAGCCGATCAGACGTCGCACGCAAACTCAGCACTGGAATGCCACACGTTTTCAATGACGCGTGACTACTGCCTCCAAGTACAGTTAGCCGCCGTTTTATCACGACGGCGTCAAGCGCGCTCAACACCTTGAGTGCCTCGCTAAGCACCGTTTCATCGCGAACGCCATTCAGACAAAACAGCTTCATAAGCGTTGCACGCGTGGTGCTGAACGCGAGCGTTGGAACGAGTTGCGCGAGTTTCAGTAAGGCCGCGTATGGCGGCTCGACAAAACTTGCGGCGAAAATTATGCCGGCGATGCGCGAGGAAAATCGTGATGCGATTTGTGCGGCGACTGGGCCTGAGAAAGATTCCGCTAACAAGAAAACTTTTTCATCAGGCGCGATTCTGGTCGCGGCGGCGTCGACGAATTCGTCGAGCGTTGCGAATTCATTTTTGTAGGTAACGATTTCGCAGGCGATGTGAGACGGCGCAACTTGCACGAACTGGCGCAGCAATTCATCGGTGCCATTTAGACCGGGGAGGATGAGAACTTTTGGGTTCACGCGGTATTTTTCGGCATTACTGCGCGCCAAAATGCAGGAGCCCACGCGTTGGGACGCGCTTTGAACGCCTAGCATCCACGCGCACTTCCAGCCACTTTGCTCTGAAAACACACGCCCACATTTGATTCTCGCGCATCAAGCAAACGCCGCCGAACCCTGCTTCCAGCGCCGCCTACCGCCGCCCACCAAACACCGTCAACAGCACGAACAACAGGAACAATATTCCGACCACCAAAAAGAAAATCTTCCAGCCCGATTTCGGTGATTCGCCCTGCACTTCGCCGGTTTGGCCGTTGACGAGGAAGCGGTAGGTCTTGCCGCTGAACAGGTAGGCGCTCATCCACAGCGGCAGCAGGATGTGTTTGAAGGTGAGGTGGCTGTAGTCGGTGTGCAGGCCGGTGATGCGTTGTTGGTCGCCGCCGATGTCTCGTTCGACGAGCGAGCGCACGGTGGCATCAATACCTTGTTGCGCCGCGCCGAATCCGGCCTTGAGCCCCACTTGGTAGGCTTCGGCTTGAAAGCCTGCGATGTAGTCTTCTTGATAGGGCACGAGTTCTTTGGTGTTCCACGTGCGCATTTCGGACGACATGGCGGTCATCAGCGAACGTCCCATGCCGCCGGGGATTTCGGCGAGCGCTTGCCGTGCCTCGTTGGCTTTCGGGTTGCTGCCTGCGGCGTAAGTGCTGCTCGCGGGCACGAGTACGTCATCGTGGAAATACGAGACGGTGCCGGACACGTTGGTCCAACGCACTTGCGTGCGAGATTCGTTGACGCGCTCACCGCTGGAGTTGGTGGTTTGATAATTTTCGGTGTAGTTGTCGCCGCGCTGTCCAGTGTATTGCGTGTAGGTGTTGGCATCAAACGTCCAATAGGGAATGTACATGCCCTTGATGCCGCCGTCGCTTTGCACGAATTGTTTGAGTGCTGAAGGTGCCAGCCATAGACCTTTGATCCACGTGCGCCATTTGTCTTGCGCCTGCAACTTGGTGACTTTGAACGGCACCAGCGACTTAGGCTTAATCAAGCGCTGCGCGTAACTCTTGGAGGTGATCGGTGTGCCGCAAAACGTGCAGGCACTTGCATAGAGATTCGCGGGCAGCGTTTGTTCGGCGCTGCAGTTGCTGCATTTGACGTGTTCCTGCTCGTGCTTTTCTTCCGCGCCTTCGAGTTTGCCGAGCCAGGTATCGAGATCGAGCTCTTCGACGGCATCATCATTTTCCGGGATGTCATTGCCACTGCCGCAGTACGGGCATTTAAGGCTCTTGCTGCCCGGCTGAAACGAGAGCTTGGCACCGCATGAACCGCAAGGAAACGCGCGCACCTTGGCGGTCATTTGATCGAGTGTGGTTTGCGAGGCGTTGGGGTTTTCCATTGGCAGAGGTCTCCCCGGATTTAGTCCGGAGCCTAATTTTAGTCAATCAACCCGGATACATTCCGGGCGACAAATCATTTTTTCATGCGCGCCATGGTGTACGCGTCCACAAATTCACCATTGCGAAATGCGTAGCGGCGCAAGGTGCCTTCGATTTCAAAACCGAATTTTTTGTAGAGCGCGATTGCGGGCGCGTTATCGACGTACACAGTCAATTCGATCCGTGAATATTGCAACCAGTTTTCGGCGAGATCAATGGCGGCCGCCATCAATTGGGTGCCGACACCCTGGCCGGCGTAGGCGTCGTGTACGGACATGCCAAGACTCGCCGCGTGACGGCGACGCGCGGCTTTACCCGCCGCGTGCAAACCGAGATTGCCGACGACTTTGCCATCCACCACCGCAACCAGCGAGTGATCGCCCGCTGGGTATTCAGCGAGACGTTTTTTCCACATCTCGGCTGCGGGCAACGGCAATTGCATGGTGCCGTTGATCGCGTTGGGCTGCGACATGATGTCGCGAATCGCTTCGTAATCGGCGGGCTCGGTGGCGCGGATGGTGACTGGCATGATCGTGGACATCGCGTAAAGTCGCCACCCTGCGCGGCGCTTGCGAAGCATCTGACCGCACTGTGACGGATCACAATGACCAGCAGATGCTTCGCGTCCGTCCGTTAAGGACGAGCCGCGCGCAGGATGACAGTGGCAGCGTTAGGCCGGTGGCAAGGGTGGTGGCACGGCCGCAAACAACGCGGCCAATTCCGCGACCTCAGCCGCCTTCGCCCACTGCGCCATACCTGCACGCCAGACCAGCGATTCGCGCTTCAACGCGCCGCTACTGACTTGACCTTGCAGCGTCCCCATATCGAACGGCCCGGCTTGCGCGCCATTGACCGCGACATGAAAGGTCATCTGCGGCGGCAGTGGCGGGGGCGCTGCGGCCGTGGTGGCTGCCATCGCGCCGCCCATTTGTCCGGCCATGTTGGTGCCCATGGCGAAACCAGCACCCAAGCCCATGCCGGCACCGGCAGCGCTATTGGGCGTCGTGGCAGCATCATGGATTGAACTCGCGGTTTCGTACTGTGTATACGCTTGCAGGTTACCGACAGCGGCGATGGCACCGCGCTTGTCGATGGCCTTTTCCACTTCTTCGGGCAGGCCAACATCCTGCACCTGCACTTCGACCAGTTCGAGACCCATCGCTTCGAAATCGGGCGAGATGCGCTCGCGTAGCATCTGCCCCATCAGCGAGACCTTGGCTTCGAGGTCGATGATGCTCAGACCCAATTCCGGCATGACTTCCTTGATGCGCAAACCGATTTTGCCGCGCAGATTTTCTTGAATCTGGTCGGTGGTGAATCGGCCCTCGGTACCAGAAATGTCTTTGATGAAAATACCGGGATCCTTGATGCGAATAGCGTAGATGCCAAACGCTGTCGCGCGCACGATGCCGAACTCTTTGTCGCGCATCGTTGCTGGGCCCGGCGTGCCCCACTTCATGTCGGTGAATTTGCGTGCGCTGACGAAATACACTTCAGCTTTGAACGGCGATTCAAAGCCGTATTTCCAGCCTTTGAGGGTCGCGAGAATCGGCATGTTTTGCGTGTTGAGCGTGTACATGCCGGGTTTGTACACGTCGGCAATTTGCCCCTCGTTGATGAACACCGCCATCTGGCCTTCGCGCACGGTGAGCTTGGCACCGTATTTGATTTCGTTGTTCATCCGCTCAAAGCGGTAGACCAGCGTATTGTTGGAATCATCCAGCCACTGGATGATGTCAATGAGTTCGCCCGTTAATTTCTTAAACAAATCCATGTAGTGCTCTCCTTCGAAAGAGTCTCAACCACTGCAAAATGAGCGTTCAATGCTCGTAAGTGCACGGGTGCTGCACCGTGCTGGATAATCACGTTACCACGATTGCGCCATTTCTGGCGTGACCCAAAAGCGACACCTCCGCGAGCCCACATATGTTGACGACTGTTACCGAAATCAAGATCTTCCCGGTGAAATCTTTGCATGGGATTTCGCTGCCGCGTAGCGCGGTCACCACGCGCGGGCTGGCGCATGATCGGCGCTTTATGTTGATTGACAGCGATCATACATTTTTGACGCAGCGTGAACAGCCGCTGCTGGCGAGCATCGACACTGCGATTCATGGCGGCGCGCTGACGTTTACTTCTGCCTTGGGTGATAGCGTGAGCGTGCCGTTAACGCCTCCGCTGCGCCCGACGCGCACGGTCACGGTCTGGTCAAGCCACGTGCATGCACATACCGTTTCGGCGGAAGCGGATGAGTTTTTTTCCGAACAACTCGGTGTGGATGCGCGGCTGGTGTACATGCCGGACACGTCGGAGCGCCGCGTTAATCCTGGCTTTGCGAAGAACTGCGAGATTGTGAGCTTTGCTGATGGCTATCCCTTGCTGATCGCGTCTGAGGAATCGCTTGCTGATTTGAATGCGCGCATTGTGGCGAGTGGCGGTAAGCCAGTGACGATGGATCGCTTTCGCGCGAATGTGGTGGTGGCGGGTTGCGCGGCGTTTGCCGAAGAAACGTGGCGCGAATTTAGTATTGGTAGCACGGGTTTTCGCGGTGCGAAGCCGTGTACGCGGTGTCAGGTTACGACGACCGATCAACGGTCTGGCGAAGTATTGGGGCCGGAGCCATTGCGCACACTCGCGACATATCGCGATTCGCCGAGTGGGGTGCGGTTTGGGATGAATTTGTTGGTGACGCGGGTGGGGGAGTTGGGCGTTGGGGATGCGTTGGTGCTGTAGGATTTTCGCAGCAGACTTGTAGCATGAGTGGAGCGTAGCGATACCCATCAGAATGTAACGAAGGATGATGGGTATCGCTACGCTCCACCCATCCTACGATCAAACGTGCGGGATGATTGCCATACCCCGTCAAACTCCCCCATTCACGGGTATCTTCAGGCAGTCTTGGTTTTTTCGTGATGGGGCAACAAGAACGCACCCAACGCCGGCAACAAGAACACTGTTCCTATCATGTTCAAGAAAAACATGAACGCGAGCAAGATGCCCATGTCGGCTTGAAACTTGAGCGCTGACATGACCCAGGTGGCGACACCGAGGGTCATTGTCACCGCTGTGAAGATCATCGCGGTGCCACGCTCTTTGAGCGCTTCATAAAACGCGTCGGCGAGCGACATGCCTTCAGCCAAAAACACCTCGATACGATCATAAAGATAAATACCGTAATCCACGCCCACGCCCACACCGAGCGCGATCACGGGTAGCGTGGAGACTTTCAAACCGATGCTCAATGCGGGCATCAGCGCCTCACACAAAATCGAGACGATGGCGAGCGGGATCAAGATGCACATGGTTGCGCGCAGGCTGCGGAAGGTGATGAGGCACATCAACAGCAGCGCGCCAAAAATAGCCGCGTGCATTTCGTAGCGCGCTTTATCGACAGCTTCGTTGGTGGCGGCCATTACACCGATGTTGCCGGTGGCGAGTTTGAATTCGATTTTGTCGCTGTTGTTTTCGGCAGCGAAATTCTTGACCTCTGCCACCAGCCGCTTAATGCTGGCGCCCTGCTGATCGGTGGTGCTAATCAACACTTGCATTGCTGAGCAATCGGGGTTCAATAGCCCCGTGCCGGTATCGACCGGCGTAACGCTTTGTGCGAGTACCTGCGCGTCGCGCGGCAGTTGCCGCCAGCGCAAATTGCCTTCGTTGTAACCGGCGTTGATTGTTTTCGCGACCCCAGGCAACGACGTGACCGACTGCGTGCCTTCGACGTTTTGCATGTACCAGTCGAATTTTTCAATGGTGGTCATGACCTCGTAATTGGTGCAGGCACCCGGCACGTCTTTGGTCTGCGCAACCACACCGAGCGTGTTGACGCCGATCGCAAATTTTCTCACGATCATGTCGTTGTCCGCGTTGTAGCGCGAATCGCTGCGTAATTCGGGCACGCCAGAGCCATAGTCTCCCACGCGCAGTTTGCTGGCCTGCATGAAACCTGCAACCAGTACCAAGGCGCTGGCCACGATTACCCAGAGCGCATGTTTGCGATCAGCGAACCTGGAGGCCCAGCGCCACATGCGATTGACGCGGCCTTCCTGCTCCGCCTCTTTTGCCGCGACGCGCGGCGAAATTTTTAGGTACGAGAGCAGAATCGGCAGCAACATTTTGTTAGTGATGATCATCCACGCGACACCTAAGGACGCGGTGATACCCAACTCGCGCACGATGTCGATGGGGATCAGCATGATGACTGCGAAGCCCAGCACGTTGGTCAGTAACGCAAGCGTGCCCGGCACAAACAGTTTTGCGAACGAGCGTTTGGCCGCGTTCAAACTATCCTGCCCAGACACGACTTCACGTTCCCATGTTTTGGTCATTTGCACCGCGTGCGATACGCCGATGGAAAATATCAGGAATGGCACAAGGATCGACAGCGGATCGATACCGAAGCCAATGATCGGCAAGGTGCCGAGCAGCCACAACACCGGCATCATCGCCACCACCAGTGCTACCAAGGTCAGCTTCACATCTTTGACGAACCAAAACATGAGCGCAGCGGTAATCAGAAACGCGACGCCAAAAAATGTCACCACGCCGCGCGCGCCACTGGCGATGTCGCCGACCGCTTTCGCGAAGCCGATGATGTGGACGGTATGGGTGGGTGATTCGTATTTAGCGCGGAGTTCGTCGAGCTTTTTGGATAGCTCGAAGTAGTTCAGTTTCTCGATTTTTCCGTCGCCCTTTGGAATAAATTCGAGCAGCACCGCCGACACCAGCGCGCCCGTGAAGTCCGACGCCACCGTGCGCCCGACTTCGTTCGATTTCTGCACATTGCTACGCACTTTGGCGAGATCAGCATCCGTTCCTTGAAAGGTCGCGGGGATCACGTTACCACCGGCGAAACCTTCTTCAACCACCTCAATGAAGCGCGTGTTAGGCGTAAACAGTGAACGTACGCTGGGCTTTTCGACGCCATCGAGACCCATGATGTCGTCGGTCATACCCTTCAATTTCGCCATGAATTCTTTGTTGTAGATATCGCCGTCTTTTTGCACCAGAGCCACCGCGATCCGGTTCGCGCCGCCGAACACGGATTCGTAATCTTTGTAGACCTTCATGTACGGGTGCGTGAGCGGCACCATTTTGTTGAAGCCCGCATCGACCTTGAGTTGGCTCGCGAGAAACGCAAAGACGCAAGTCATGATCGCAAACACGATCAACCACATCTTGCGGTTATTGAACGTGAGTGCGGAAAATTTGCTGATGAAGTTTTGTAGTTTCATGGGCGTTAGTCAGTCGATCAGCGATGAGAGGAAATTATTTCGGCGTGGCAGGTGCTGCCGTCAGCGAAACGCTACGCGCACCGATTTCACCTAGAACTAGGAGCGAATTCGCATTGCCCGGTACCGGCTGCGCGATGCCTTTGGTGGAACCAGTGGCGATGGGCGTAAACGTGACGCCGTGATCGCGCGAGACGAGCGCGGTGCCTGCCAGACCCGCTAGCACCAGCGCGCCGTTGGCTAACCTTGTTGAGCCCAGCAGCGATGCGGTCGAGGTGTTGTCGATCTGTTTCCATTCCTTCAAAGTGGCGTCGGCACTGCGATAGATGCGTCCGCGCAGGCCGTGAATAATCACGCTGCCGTCAGTCGCCAACAGCGCGCCGAAATACGAGCCCTTATACGGCGACTCCAGCTTCGCCCAGGTTTTGCCCGCGTCATCGGATTTGAGTAGCGTGCCGGCCTCCCCGACGATCAATAGTTTTCCATCGCCAAGGCTGGTGATCGCGTTGAGATGCTTATCGTCATCAAAAATTTTGCGCGAACTCCAGGTTTTTCCAGCATCGCTGGTTTCGTAAAAGGCGCTGTAGGCACCGATTGCAAAGCCCACGTTCGCGTCAACGAAGAGGATATCCATCAACGGCTTGTTTTCGGTGGGCGCCGCGAATGCCTGTGTCCAGGTCTTGCCTTCGTCAGCGCTCTTCAAAATCACCGCATCGTGCCCCACCGCCCAGCCATTCTTGCCGTCAGCAAAATAGACCGCATTGAGCATCGGCAATTTCGGCGGCGTCGCCGCGCGCATCCACGATTCGCCATTGTTGTCGGAGTAGACAATGTAGCCGCGATCACCGACTGCCACCACGCGATTGCCGACGCGTGTGCCATCGGTAAGCAGCAAGCGCGACATGGTTTGCTTGGAGAGCGCGCCGCTGGCGGGCAATACCGCTGTCGCCGTCGGGGCTTGCGCATGAATATGGAAACCGGATGTAGCGGAAGCAAGTGCGACCGCCACCAACAGAATCGTTCTCAGAGCCATGATGTGACTTTCGTTGTTATGCTGGACGGAACAGACTCATTAAAACACTTGGGGGCACGACGCGGGTAAATGCGTGTGCCCCCAACTTGCTACAGACGAGAATCGCTAGGTGAATGGCGTTCTCATTGGTACCAGACCATCATTTGCTTATGGCTGATCACTTCTCGCTTACCGGGTGCCAACGCCTCGCAAATTCTGCGGCGTGTAGTCGGCGGGCGTGCGCTTGATCGGTTCGTAAATCTTGCTCTCTTCTGAGCGGAGACCCATCGCGATGTAGCGGCGTGATTGCAGATCATGATGGACTTCAACAGTGCCATACCACATCGGAACGTTGTACCAGTTCTCGCTGTGCTGCTCGGCAAAGCGCCAGAGTTGGCCGCGACCGTCGTACTTGTCGACCATCACGACTGCCCAGCTATCTTCATCCAAATAGAAGGTGCGCTTGGAGTAGATGTGGCTGGTGCCCGACTTTAGCGTCGCGTCAATCACCCACACGCGATGCAACTCGTAGCGCGCGAGGTCCTGATTGATGTGACCTTTCTTGAGGAGGTCGCTGTACTTAAGTTTGGAATCCGACAGCTTGTAAGAGTTGTACGGAATGTACATTTCTTTTTTGCCGACCAGCTTCCAGTCGTAGCGGTCGGTCGCACCGTTGAACATGCCGAAGTCGTCGTTCGTACGCAGGCCGTCTGCGGCCGTGCCGGGATTGTCATAGGCCACTTCCGGGGCGAGGCGCACGCGGCGCTGACCGGGGTTGTAGGTCCATGCCGAACGCGGCTCTTTGGCTTGATCGACAGTCTCGTGTACCAGCAAGATCGAGCCGGCCAAACGCGCAGGTGCGGTCGTGACTTGCAGGTAGTTCAGCTTTTTGTTTGGCTCACGATCAGCCGTCTTTTTGGAGAGATTGCCATACGAGGTATCGTATTCGTATTCGAATTTCACTGGCGCAAAATCCCCGTTGGCCGTGACGGCAGCTTGCGCCCAATTCATCGCGTAAGTGTCGCCGACATAGCGTACGAGATGGTTCCAGATCGCTTCCGTACCGGTCTTGGGTGTGGGAAATGGAATGCCGCCGGTACAACCGACGACACCATTACCACCCGCAGCGAGCTTGGCTTTGGCCGCGCAATCTTTCGTTTCGGCGTAATGCCCAGCCGGGAACGCGGCGCTGCGATGCGCCGGGTAGACATTCAATTTGTAATCGGGATATTGCTTCAACATCGCCAGTTGGCCGGGTGCCAGTTGGTCTTTGTATTTGTCGGCGTTGCCTGCATTAATGGTAAAAAGCGGCTTATCGGACGCATATGGGTCAGGATAATGACCACCGGGTTTGTACCCAGCGATTGGCTTGGTAATCCCACCATCCCACGCGGGGATCGTGCCTGCTGCATTAGCATTTTTCTCAGCGCCGAGCGGCGTGAGATCGCCACCAGCGAGCTGCGCATAGGCTGCAGTGCTGATCGCCAGTGCGCCCAACGTTGCTGACACCAGCATCGTCAATGATTTCGTTTTCATCTGTTTCCTCCAGAATGGTTGTTGCACATTTCAAAATAGCCGAATCAAAAAATTTTCCGACCTCAGTCGCAATCTGCTGTTGCGTGCTGCTGGTAATTTCACGCCTTCACTCTTTCGCGCTGTACTGCATTCATGCGGCGCTGTGACTACCTAACGCGGCAATTTCAAACCCGCTGACAGGTGGCTATACACCAACCGTCAGCGGGCGCCGTCGATCAGAACGCGTAAGTGACGACGATCGAGTAGAAATCGCGATCACGAATCGGGTTGGCGTTGGTGCAGAAGCTGGCACCTTGCGCGGCACGACCAAGCGCTGCCACGCCGTTGATCTGCGCGGCCAGCGAGGTTTGTCCGGCGTTGACGACTTGATCGGTGCCGCAGTAGGTACGACCGCCAAAATAGCCGGTGTAGGAAAGATCTACGGTGAGCTTCTTCTGGAAATCAAAAGCGTTGCCCAATGAAATCGACTTGGTACCTTGGTTGAACGTTTGCGACACGCCTTTCACGTCATGGTTGAACGCGACACGTGGTGAAGCGTTGGCACCGAACAGCACGTTGGCGTAGTCGAGACGACCGACCAAACGATAGCCCCACGAGTTTTCGGTGATGAAGCCATCGGGCTGGACTGAACCCGCTTGCCCGGCGATAGCGCCTTCCACGGTGGCCGGCAATGACACGCCTGGGCCGTTGTACTTCTGGCCGGTGCGCAGACCCGAGTATTTGGTGAAACCGAATTCACCGACCATGGCGAGCTGATCCGCGCCGAGAAAATTCGGAATGCCCTTGGTCACGGTCGCTTGCGCCTGCATCATTTTGACGCGATCCCAGCCCTTGATGAGCGTGCCGTTTGGTACGAGGCCGGCGGCGGATGCGCCGAACGGCAGCGTCGCGCTGACGGTACCGGGGATGGTAGTAAAGCCGGTCACTAGGTTTGGTGCGCCGAGTGCCGCGAGCAACACCTCAGGTGCGGCCAGTGCCAGCGGCTGATTGGGGCGGTAAGACACTTCGCCTTGCAATGCCGTGCCGAGCGGACCTGAGGTGTTGAACGAGAGGCCGATCAAGCGAATGTTTTCGGGGTACTCCGTGAAATAAGACGCGGTGCCGCCGAAGCCCGTGGCAACACCAATCGGCGTTCCCGTAACTCCCGAGCTCGGCGAGCCCTTGAATCCGGACAGGAATGGGATACGGCTGTGGTAGTTGAGGAAGTAGAGGCCGAATTCGCTGTTGTTTAGCTGGCTCGCCAGATAACGAAATGCAACGCCATACTGACCGTGATCGCTCGGACTTTTATCCGGGCCGCGCGGCGCCCAGACCGAGGCTGCGGGATCAAATACGCCAAGCAACGATTGTGCTATCGCACCGACCTGCGGTGTCGTTGGTGGAATCGGGTTACCGGCCGGCTTGCCGGTCAAATCATTACGGCGACCAAACGACAGGATGACTTTGTCTGCATCATCAGAAGCAAAGTCATTATTGCTCCAATACGAGCCGCGCGGGTCAAGTTTGGTACGGTCATGGTTGAACTGCACGAACGCTTCGACGCTGGCGGCTTTAGAAATCTCGAACGAACCGAGCAAACTGCTGGTCGGCAGGAACGCTTCTTTCAATTCGGAGCCGGGGGTGCGGAGCTTGACCAAATCAACCGAGTTGATCGAGTTGATGCTGTTTGGGATAAAGGTCGATTCGCCCCACGAAATTACCTGATTGCCGCCACGCACCCGCAGCTTGCTTCCGCCCAGATCAAAAGTTCTGGTAACGAACGCATCAAGTATCCGGGCGTCTTGACCCACACGGCGTTTGGCGATGGGACCCAACGTGTCGCGGTTGCGGTTGGTGAAATCAACAAAATAGGTGCCGCGCAGGAACATGCCCCAGCCGTCGTATTTCATATCGAGATCGTGCGTACCCTTCAAAACATTGGCGAAGGCTTCGCCCTTCTTGTAGTTGCGGTCGCCGTCGTCTTCGTTCACGGAGCGCGAGGCGCCACCGTTGGTGATACCAATCAGCGAACGAATGGGCTCTTGGGTACGAACCGAATAGCCATACGAAAACGTGCTATCAAAGCTACCTTTGATGCCACCCTCGTAATCAAACTGCACAGCATGAGCCGCACCAGTCATGGCTAAGGCAACCGCGAGTGCTGAAAGCTTCACGGTGGGGATGAGTGCGCGCGGGCGCGTGGTAATGCACTTCATTGGAAATTCTCCTTGGATATTGATTGCGTAAATTCTGTGCACGCACAGCTCATTTTTTGTCTCGCCGATTTGTTCTCGTGCGCCCAGCGACAGCGCAGAAAACATCGACAATTATTGAGCGGACTTTACAGTAAAACCTAAGTAATTGTTGCGGCTTTCCCATGCTGCATTGCAACAATACAACACCGAAAATTGACCCATCGGTCAGCAATTGCTATCGGTGATTTTTACATCACCTCAAACAAGCCCGCCGCACCCATGCCGGTGCCGATACACATCGTCACCATGCCCCACTTTTGTTTGTTGCGGCGCATGCCGTGGATCAGTGTGGCTGCACGAATCGCGCCGGTCGCACCGAGCGGATGACCCAGCGCAATCGCGCCACCTTGCGGATTGATTTTTGACGGATCAAGACCGAGTTCTTTGGTCACCGCGAGCGCCTGTGCAGCGAATGCTTCGTTGAGTTCGATCCAATCGAGGTCTTGCTGCTTGATGCCCGCCTGCGCCAACACTTTCGGGATCGCCTTGATCGGCCCGATCCCCATGATTTCAGCAGGCACGCCAGCGACCGCGAACGAGACAAAACGTGCGAGCGGCTGAATGTTGTATTTCTTCAGCGCGCGTTCGGACATCAACATCACCGCGCCCGCGCCGTCAGACATTTGCGAGGAATTACCTGCCGTAACACTGCCTTTTGCCGCAAACACCGCACGCAGCTTGCCGAGCGACTCCAACGTCGAATCGGCGCGCGGCCCTTCATCGGTATCGGCCATTTTCTTTTTGTGCTTGATGCTGCCACTGGCGAGATCGGGCGAGGCGGTGTCGATTTCATAGGGATGAATTTCGGCTTTGAAATATCCGTTGGCAATCGCGGCTGCCGCTTTTTGGTTTGACGCAACCGCAAACGCGTCTTGCTCTTCGCGCGTCACTTTCCATTGCTTGGCGACATTCTCGGCAGTGATGCCCATGCCGTAGGCGATGCCGATGTTTTCGTTGTGCGTGAACACGTTCGCGTTCATGGCGATTTTGTTGCCCATCATCGGCACCATGCTCATACTCTCGGTGCCCGCAGCGATCACCACATCATCATCGCCACAGCGGATGCGGTCGGCGGCCATCGAAATCGCCTGCACGCCGGAAGAACAAAAACGGTTGATGGTGACAGCGGGCACCGAATTCGGCAGCCCCGCCAGCAACACGCCGATGCGCGCTACGTTCATGCCCTGCTCGCCCTCCGGCATCGCGCAGCCAACGATGACATCGCCAATGTCATGCGGATCAAGCCCCGGCACTTGTGCCATCGCGCCGCGCAACACGTGCGCGAGCATGTCATCAGGACGAACGTTTTTGAACATGCCGCGTGGCGCTTTGCCAACGGGCGTGCGGACGGCGGCGACGATGTAGGCTTCTTGAATTTGTTTCATGATTTATCTCCGGTGAGATCAAAAAATTTCGTGAGGTTCGGTCGATTGGCGTTTGGCATTGTGCGTTTTAGCGACCAGATCCTTCGCTCCGCTCAGGATGACAGGCCTTGTGCTTCGCACGTGGCCTGTCAATTCCTTAGCGGCTTCCCGTTCTTCAACATAAACGCAATCCGCTCCTGCGTCTTCGGCATCTTCGCCAATTCGCAGAAATGTTTGCGCTCCAAATCCAGCATCCATTTCTCATCTACCATCGAGCCCGGTGTCACTTCGCCGCCGCACAAACACGCGGCGATGCGCGAACCGATTTCGTAATCGTGCTCGGAAATGAAGCCGCCTTCTTTCATGTTGATCAAAATCATTTTCAGTGTGGCAATGCCGGTGTCGCCTGCGACCGGAAACGCCGTCGGTGCCAATGGTGGCCGATAAACCGAGGCCGCCATCGCGCGCACGTTTTCAATCGCCACGGTCAGCAACTCATCGCGATTCAACACAATCACATCGCGCCAACGCATGTAGCCCATTTCCTTAGCGCCCAGCGCCGACTTCGAGACTTCGCCCATCGCGATTTGCTTAAACATCTTGGTGATTTCGGGCATCGCATCGCCGCCGTTTGCACCCAGTGCGGCACGCAACGCGACTTCTTTCAGGCCGCCGCCCGCAGGCAACAAGCCAACGCCAACTTCAACCAAACCGATATAACTTTCGAGTGAGGCGATCACGCGATCGGAGTGCATCACAAACTCGCAACCGCCGCCGAGTGCGGCGCCATCGACCGCCGACACCACCGGCACAAAGCTATATTTCAGTCGTTGCGAGGTTTGCTGGAACGCCGCCACCATCGCTTCAAATGCCGCAAACTCCCCGGCCTGTAAGCCTTCCAAGGCTTTGACCAAGTTTGCACCCGCTGCAAATGGCGGCTCGGTTTGCCAAATCACGAGACCCGCGTAGTTGGCTTCGGCTTCGTCAATCGCTTTGTTGAGCCCCTCCAACACATCTGCGCCAATCGAATGCATTTTCGATTTGAACGAGACGATGGCGACTTCGGGCGCGCTTGCGTGTGTCCACATGCGCACCGCGTCGGTTTCAAAGATCGTGGTGCCGCGATCATGTTTTTCGCCGAGCATCAGCTCCGGGAATAGCTGGCGTTTGTAGACTGGCAAGGTTGAGCGCGGCACGATTTTGCCAGTGGCGGCCGAATACGCACCCTCGGCCGTATGCACGCCTTTTACGGCCATCACCCACGCGGGCAGCGGCACATTCGCCATCGACTTGCCCGCCGCGATGTCCTCGGCAATCCACTTCGCCACCTGCTCCCAACCTGCTGCCTGCCACAATTCAAATGGCCCCATTTTCCAGCCGAAGCCCCAACGAATCGCGAGGTCAATATCGCGCGCGCTGTCGGCGATGTGTTCGAGTTGCACCGCGCAGTAGTGAAACAAATCGCGGAAAATCGACCACAAAAACTGCGCTTGTGGGTGGGCGCAGGCACGCAAGGCGGCGAATTTCTCAGCGGGATTTTTGATCTTCAAGATCGCCGCGATTTCATCGGCCATCTTGCCATCCGAGACCCGATAATTTTGCGCAGCAACATCGAGCACCATGATGTCTTTGCCAAGCTTAGTGAACACACCCGACTTGGTTTTTTGCCCGAGCGCGCCCTTCGCGATCAAGCCGGTCAACCACGCCGGGCTTTGATAAAACTTGTGCCACGGATCGTTCGGCAGCGTGTCCGACAGCGTCTTGATGGTGAGGGACATCGTGTCGAGGCCAACCACGTCAGCGGTACGGTAGGTCGCACTCTTGGCGCGGCCAATCGCGGGGCCAGTCAAATCATCGACCACATCGAAGGGCAAGTTGAATGCGCCGGTGTGATGCATGGTGGCCGCAATCGAAAACACACCGATACGGTTTGCGACAAAATTCGGCGTGTCTTTGGCACGGATCACGCCTTTGCCGACGACGTTGACGAGGAAGGTCTCAAGCTGGTCGATGATCGTCATGTCGGTCGCGGCAGTCGGGATCAACTCGACCAATTTCATATAGCGCGGCGGATTAAAAAAGTGAATGCCGCAGAAGCGATGGCGCAACGCTTCGGGGAATACTTTTGACAGCTCGGTGATGTTTAAGCCAGAAGTGTTGGACGCGAAAATAGAATTCGCGCCAAGGAACGGTGCGACTTTTTCGTACAACGATTTTTTCCAATCCATGCGCTCGGAAATGGCCTCGATCACGAGATCGCAATCGCGCAGCCACTCGAGGTTGTCGTCGTAGTTGGCAGGTGTGATGAGCGATACGCGTGCTTTTGACGCAAGCGGGTCAGGCGACAGTTTGGTGAGGCCATCGAGCGCTTTCATAACAATGCCGTTCTTTGGGCCTTCCTTTGCGGGCAGGTCGAAGAGAATGGCTTTGACATTGGCGTTGGTGAGATGCGCCGCGATCTGCGCACCCATCACGCCGGCACCAAGGACGGCGACTTTTTTAATGTGGAAGTTTTTCATGCGGTGGCTCCTGGCGGTCGAATAAAAATATTGGCATGCGATTCAATTGACGCAGACTGGTTCCTTCCCCTGCGCGCGGGGGACGGAGCCATTCATGCGCTACGCATATAGCGTGTTCTCTATTTACGAAACCCTCAGTACTGCACTTCCCCTTTTGCAAAAGGGGGAAGTATTGATGCGACCAGCGCCCACGAATGCGCACACCTGGAAGTCTCGACGAGTCATGACTGCACCATCGGCAACACCCTCGGCCGATTGTCATCGTCAATCGCCACAAACGTGAGCTGCGCCTCGGTCACTTTCACCACGCCATTCATCGTGCGATGGCGTTGCGCAAACACCTCCACGTCCACCGTGATGGATGTACGTCCCGATTTGACGACGCGCGCATAAAAACTCACCAGATCACCAACAAACACCGGCTCATGGAACGAAAACGAATTCACTGCGACCGTGACCACGCGCCCTTGCGCACGCTGATGCGCGGGTACGCTCGCTGCCAAGTCCACTTGTGCCATCACCCAGCCGCCGAAGATGGTGCCGTTGGCATTGGTGTCGGCGGGCATGGGAATGACGCGTAGCGTCGGCTGGCGATCCGCAGGCAAGGCCAACACTGGTGGCTCGCTCATAGCGTGTACCCTTCGTACATTTTGTCAATCTCGGTGGTGTATTTCGCGAACACCACATTACGCTTTAATTTAAGCGTCGGCGTCATCAAGCCGTTGTCGATGGTCCATTTTTCGTTGGCGACGGTGATCTTGCGCACTTGCGCGTAGCCGGGAAAATCCTTACTTCGCTTGCCGATCCGTTGCACCAAAAACTTTTCGATCTTGTCTTTGGCGTCGCCTTGCAGATTGGGATCGATGTTGTTTTCTGCGGCCACTTTTGCCCACTGCTCGTCATTGAGCACCGCGACGGCCGTGAGAAACGGCTTGGCCTCACCGTAGACCAGAATCTGCTCAAACAGGGGGTCGAGCTGAATCGCCAGTTCCATGTCCACGGGTGGCACTTTTTCACCGTTACCCATGACGATAATTTCCTTGATGCGCCCGGTGATGCGTACAAATCCTTGCTCGTCGATCTTGACCTGATCGCCGGTCGCAAGCCAGCCGTCCTCGGACAATACGGCGCGAGTGGCTTCTGGATTGTTCCAGTACCCCAGCATGATATTCGGCCCACGCGCGAACAATGCACCGTTGTCAGCCACGCGCAATTCAACACCCGGCACGGCGAGGCCGATGGTGGTGGGATCATTTCTATCGAGCAGATTCACGGTGAGCAAGGGGCTCGCCTCTGACAGTCCATAGCCCTGACAAATTGGTAGGCCCAAGCCGACGAATACTTTTGCCACTGACGGCGACAACGCCGCGCCACCGGAAATCGCAAAACGCAATTTGCCGCCGAGGCGCGCAAGCAGTTTTTCGGCGACCAGTTTTTTCAACAGCGGCCACAACAAAAATTGTGCTTGCCACGGTTCGCGTCCGTGCTCGTATTCGAATTTCGCCCAGCCGGTTTTGACCGCGAAGTCGAATAGCTTACGTCTGGCGGGCGAGACCTTCGCGAGTTGCTCGTTGATGGCGGCGAGGAAGCGCTCGTAAATGCGCGGCACGGAAAAAATAATCGTCGGCTGGATCGTACGGAAGTCTTCAGCGAGCTGCGGGATCGAGCGCGAGAACGCCATCGACGCGCCAGAAATGACATTCAGGTAGTAGTCGCAAGTGCGCTCAAACATATGCGATAGCGGCAGGAACGAGAGAAAACTGTCTTCGGGATAAATGTCGTAGACCATCAGCCCGGATTGCGCATTGGACAAAATATTGCGATGCGAAAGCATCACGCCCTTGGCCTTGCCGGTGGTGCCGCTGGTGTAGACGATGGTGGCAAGATCGCTACCCACTGTGGGCGCGCGCGCAACGAAACCAGCATCCTGCGGCAACCAATCGCTCAGTGTTTTAAGGCGCGGCTCGTCGCAGTCAGCCACCGGCTTCACCGATAGAATCAAGCGCAGCGACGTCAGTTGTTCACGTACCGTCTTCAGGCGCTTCCAATGCTCTTCACCATCGATGACGATCACTCTTACATCGGCGTTATTCAGAATGTAGGCCACGTTGTCCGGGCGATCATCGACAAATAGCGGCACCGGCACCATGCCGTGCGCAAACGCGCCCTGATCGGCTAGTACCCAGTTGCTGCTATTTTTGAGCATCACGGCGAGCCGCTCGCCCGATTCAAAACCATCGCGCCGCAGCCCTTCGCGAAAGCGCATGACCTTTTCGCCAATCTCGCGCCACGTGCAACTGACCCACTCCTTGCTGGAAGAGCGAAATTCACGGTAGGCGAGCGCATTCGGCGAGGTGCGGCAACGCAGTGCGAACACATCCGCAAGCGTCGCGTCGTCATCAAATATGAGGTAGCGCGTGCCGTTTCGGTTATTCAGTTTTGGCGCGGCTACATTGACCAAACAGGTTCTCCAGCGGGGGATTTTCGAAGCAAAATTATACGTCGCTGAACTTTGCCTTGCGCGGGCTCACGTACATCGCGATGTCGGCGTGACAGACGATATTGCCCTCGGTGTCCTTGATGTCGCAACCGATGATCACATCGCGGGCGGGCCCGTCCGCAATATCGTCAGTCGCGGCTTCAACCACCACGTCCGTCGTTGCGACCCTCAGGTACTGTACCGTCATGCCCCGCGGTAGCCAGCGCATCTTGCGCGAAAGGCTCGCTTCCATCATGGTACCAGCAGCAAGTTCGGCGAGGTTGCACATGGCGATGGCGTGCACCGAGTGAATATGATTTTCCACCGCGCGGCGTTTCTTCATGGTCACGCGCGCATAGCCTTTGCGCAACTCATCGAACTGCGGCTTGATGCTGCCGAAGTACGGCGCCTTGCGGCACACCGCCCACGAGAAAATTTTCTTGCCGAGTGGGCGGGTAGACCATTTTTGCCAGAGGGTTAGGATGGGGGGCATGGGAGCTTTCTGTTGATGTTGGCGCAACGGGCTGAAGCCCCCTCACCCGCGCGGTCGCGCGCCCCTCTCCCGCAGGAGAGGAGCTTCTAAATCGGATAGGTTGCCACCAAATGGAAAGTTTGCGCGGCCAGCGCAGCATGGAAACCCTCTCCTGCGGGAGAAAGTGCCGCGACAGCGGCGGTGAGCGTGACGGCAAATCGCACCTTCACGCAATGCCACTCCACCCCGCATCTGCCGCAAACCGCGCGCCGTGCTTGGCTTCCAGCGCTTTCATCTCCGCCAACAACTTGTCTTTCCCCGCCTCACGCAAATAGTTAATCGGGCCGCCGCGATGCGGCGCAAAGCCCGTACCGAAGATGATGCCTGCGTCGCACAAATCAGCATCAGCAACGATGTCTTCGCGCACGCAGGCGACGGCTTCATTTACCGCAGGCAATGCCATGCGCATCCAGAGTGGCGCCAGATCAATGGTGCCGCTGCCACCGTGTTTGCCAACGTGTCTTTGCGGCTTGCCATCGACCCATTTGTAAAAACCTTCGCCAGTTTTTTTGCCGAGTTTTTTTGCTTCCACCAATTCAATAATTTTCTTCGGTTGCACTCCACCTTCTTTGTGCAACTCTTTGCCCACCGCCAAGCCCACATCGAGGCCAACCACATCGGCCAATTCAATGGGGCCCATCAGCATGCCGAACTCCTTGGCTGCCGCGTCAATGGTTTCTGCAGGGATGCCTTCATCGAGCATCACCTGCGCCTCGGTCATGTACGGCGTGAGAATGCGATTCACCAAAAAGCCGGGTGCTGATTTCACCGGCAGCGGCAGTTTGTCGATGGCTTTCACGAACGACTGCGCGCGCTGCATCACCTCCGGCGCGGTGTCGGGCCCTTGCACAATCTCCACCAGCATCATTTGCGCGACGGGATTGAAAAAGTGAATGCCGACGAGTCGGGTTGATGAAGCAAGGCCGCGCGACAACTCCTGTAGCGGGATCGACGAAGTGTTGGTGGCAAGAATCGCACCGGGCTTCAACTTCGGCTCGATCTCGGCATACACCTTGCGCTTGATGTCGGCGTTTTCGACGATGGCTTCAATCACCAAATCGCAATGCGCCACGCCATCACCTTTCACGTCAGGCAGCAGTCGATCCATTGCCGCTTGTACGAGATGCGGGAGTTTTAGGCGCTTGCTATACAACTTAGCCGCGCGCTTGATCGCGGGCGCGATGCGGGTGTGGTCAAGGTCTTGCAGCGTCACCTTCATGCCGCGCATCGCGCACCACGCGGCGATGTCGCCACCCATCACACCGGCACCGATGACGTGCACATGCTTGACGCCGCTGTCACCGGCGCCGAGCGCTTTCATCCGATCCTGCAAGGTGAACACGCGGATCAGGTTACGCGCAGTTGGATGTGCGAACAGCGCTCTTGATGACGCCGGTGAATCGTTCGGCACCTGACGCGGATCGCCACCAAATTTTTCCCAGGTGTCGATGATCGCGTAGGGTGCGGGGTAATGATCGCGGCTAGCTTTTTGCGCGACTTTTTTGCGCGACACATTCGCGACGATGCCGCGCACCACCGGCCAATTGGTGATCGCCTCTTTGAAAGCGGGCTGATGTGGCGCAGGCGGTTTCGCTAAAAATAGTTTTGCGGCGGTCACAAAATGGCGCTGCGGCGTGACGTCATCCACCAGCCCCATGCGCTTCGCCGCCGTGCCGCTCACGCTGCGCCCCGTCAACATCAAATCGAGTGCTTGCCCCGCGCCGATCAACGGCGGCATACGCATCATGCCGCCCCAGCCAGGAGCAATACCGAGCATTACTTCGGGCAGCGCCATTTTCGTTTTCGCGCCGTCATCGGCGATGCGATATTTGCACGCCAGCGACAACTCCAGGCCGCCGCCCATGCAAAACCCGTGAATCATCGCAAGCGTGGGAAACGGCAGTGCGGCCACTTGATCGAATACATCGAGGCCGAGCTTGCTCATCGCGGTCGCTTCGTCGGGCGAGCTGAAGCGCGTGAACTCCTGAATGTCGGCGCCCGCTGCGAAGCCGTTGTCCTTCGCCGACAAAATTGCGAGACCCTTCGGCGGGGCTTTGCTCAGTTCGGCACAAACCTCAGATAGCTCGCGCAAGGTCTCGCTCGAAAACGTATTGGTCTTCTCAGTTTGTGCGGCATACGACTTATCAAAATACAAAAACGCGAGATTATTTTCGTCCCGCTCAAGTCGCCAGTGTTTCCAAGTCTGCATGGTCAGTGTCCTCTGTTGCGTTCGTAAATGCTTGTGTGATTGCGCGGAGTGCAGCGTCTGTTGGCGCTAACGAAGCGATCTCAATATGCCTGAAACTGCCCGTGGTTGCTGGGGTTTCAGCCTGTTTGCGATTCAGCCAGACGCTGGCGATGTCGGCATTAGTAGCACCCATGATGTCCGCACTAAAGCTATCGCCGACCATCACTGCTTCATGCGGCTTCGCGCCCAGCCGCTCCAATGCGATGGCGAAAATTTTCGGATCGGGTTTGGTCACGCCGACATCTTCGGAGATCACGATGGTGTCGAAATAGCGCGCGAGGTCGAGTGCGCGCAGTTTGTTGAACTGCTCAACCACGCCGTTGTTGGTGATGATCGCAAGGCGCGCGTGCGGTTGTAGTGCATCGAGCAACTCGCGCGCGCCGGGGACGAGGGCGCGATTGGCTTGGTGTTGTGTACGGTAAAGCGTCGCGATTTCGGTGCCGTGGTCTTTGGAAATACTCTGGTTGAACGTCGCGAACAATTCCACCATGCGGCGCGCGCGTGCCTCGTCGAGGGGAAATTCACCCGCGAGAAAACGCGCATGGTGGGTTTCGAGGACGCGGTGGTGTTCGGTGGCGAATGGTTCGAATGGGAGGTCGGGCGCGTAGGTTTTGTGGACTTCGGTGAGCGCGATCCGTGACGAGCGGGTGTGGTCGAAGAGCGTGTCGTCTAGGTCGAAGAGGATGAAGTTGGGGAGCATGGTGTCGCTATCTTGCGGGCAGCACGGCAGCTGCGCTCTGCCAATCCGTCGAAAGGTCGCGCCACGTCGCATTCGTGGCTTCAATCAACGCGATCTTCTTCTCACGTCGCCACCCCTTCAATTGCTTTTCGCGTTCAAGTGCTGATTTCACGTCGGAGGTGTCTTCGAAATAGACTAGGCGATCAATGTTGTATTGCTGCGTAAATCCTTCAACGACCTTGTTCTTGTGCTGCCATAAACGCTGTTCGAGGTCGCTGGTGACGCCGATGTAAATGCGACGCGGTTTGCTGGCGAGGATGTAGACGAAATAAGTGCGGGACATTGGAATTTTGTTCGGTGCGATTTCTAAGAACTTGTCATTCCGAGCCGCACTTGCGAGGAATCTGCTGTTAGCGGTGGCGGCGCGAAGCAGCAGATTCCTCGCAAAAACGACTCGGAATAACAGTGAAATTATTACATTGGTCTCTATAGTTGAGATCGCAGCAGTCGATTGGGTTGGCTCAGGCACCACTTCAAAAACTTGTCATTCCGAGCCGCTCTTGCGAGGAATCTGCTGTTAGCGGTGATGACGCAGCGAACAAGCAGATTCCTCGTAACAGCAACTCGGAATGACAGTGAATAATATTTGGCCGCTTCAAGAACAACAGTCGCCCTACCCCCGCTCCAACAACATCGCCCCGCCCTGCCCACCGCCAATGCACAGCGACGCCGCCGCACGCTTCCCGCCGGTACGCTCCAAGGTCTTCAACGCATGCAACACCACCCGCGCACCCGACGCACCAATCGGATGACCAATCGCAATCGCGCCGCCATCGACATTGAATTTCGCGCGATCCATCACGCCATACGCGCCCGGTAATCCCAGCTTTTCTTTGCAGTACGCCTCGGATTCCCACGCGGCCAAACAGCCGAGCGCTTGTGCGGCGAACGCTTCGTTAATTTCTACGCAATCCAAATCTGTCAAGCCCAAGCCATTACGTTGCAACATCGGCGTGATCGCATGCACGGGGCCTAAGCCCATTTCACTGGGGTCAAGCGCGCTCCATTGCGAATCAACAATTGCGCCAAGTGGTTTCAAGCCGAGTTTTGCCACCGCTTCTTCGCTCGCTAAAATCAACATCGCTGCGCCATCGGTGACTTGCGAGGAATTTCCGGCGGTGACGTTGCCATAAGTTTTGTCGAACACCGGGCGCAATTTCGCGAGGCGGTCGGGCGTGGAATCGGTGCGCACGCCGTCGTCTTCCGCGTAGACGTTGCCTCGGGCGTCAATGATCGGTTCGATCTCTGCAAAGTGCCCAGCGGCGCGACCGGCCAGCACTTTCAAATGTGATTCAGCCGCGAAGGCATCCATCATTTGCCGCGTGATGCCGAAGCGTTTCGCGACGATTTCAGCAGTTTGCCCCATGCTGAGTTTGACGATGGGGTCAGTCAATCCTTTGAGAATCGCGATCACCGGTGCCAAGTACGCGGGACGAAATTGCATGGCCACACCGGCACGCTGACTGAATGATTTCGCGCCGTACCAGTCTGCTAACCAGTTGACCATCTTGGGGCCGAATAGCAGCGGCGCGTGGCTCATGGCATCGGTGCCGCCTGCGAGTACCAAATGTGATTTTCCCGCGAGGATGTTCACGTACGCCGAATCGAGCGCCTGCATGCCCGATGCGCAATTGCGCATCACCGTCCACGCGGGCACCTTGTCGCCGCAGCCCAACCGTAGCGCAACCACGCGGCCGATATTGGCTTCATCGGCACTCGGCATGGCGGCACCAACGATGACTTCATCGAATTGCGTTGGTGCGAATGTTTGCCGCGCCAGCAACGGGCGACCACACGCCACCGCGAGGTCGCCACCGCTGAATGCGCCTGGCTTACTCTTGGCTTTGAGAAACGGCGTGCGTGCGCCATCGACTACATAGACTTTTTTTTGCATCGCCATCGCCGCTTACTCCGCCGCCAGTGCTTCGCGACGCCAGTCTTCGCTATGCGCCACCGCCAAGCCGAAGTCTTTATCAAAGTCATCGACCCGGACAACTTCCACTGTCATCAGGCGCGCGCGCTTCCATTGCGCGAGTTCAGTTTCGCTGATCACCGATAGCTTCATCGCTTCTTCGCATTGCGCTTCGAGACCCCGTGCGCTGAGGCGGCCACCTTTTTGTGCGGCGCGAACTTTGGCCTCTACCGGCTCGGCGGTGACGACCGCATTCATGGTGGCGTTCAAGTGCCCCATGATGTCGCGTTCGTCATTGGGCAGATACATCCCGGCGATCAGGCGATCACGCGCGGCCGATGGCGTAATCAATAGCTTCGCAACCTCGTGTCCCATCGCATCGGTCGGCTGGATGAGCGTCATGCCTTTGGGGAACACCAGAAAGCGCAGAACCCACGCGACTGGGCGATTTGGGAAGTTTTCGATGATGCCGTCAATCGCCACTTGCATACGAAATGCGCAATCGTAGAGCGCCCATTTCAACAGCGGCAATTCGTCCTTTTGCTGGCCGCGTTCGTCGTAGAATTTGAGCGCGCATGAGGCCAGATAGAGATTTGAGAGCACATCACCCAAACGTGCGGAAAGCTTTTCTTTGCGCTTCAATGATCCGCCGATGATGAACATCGAGGTATCGGCGAGCAGCGCAAATGCGGAAGAGAAGCGCGTCATCTGTTGGTAGTAGCGCTTGGTATCGACACAGGCGGGTGCAGCCATGCCGACGCCGCCGGTGAGCCCCATCCAAAGGGAGCGCGCGGCATTCGAGACGGTGAATTTGATATGACCCCAAAATGCTTCGTCGAAATCATCCACCACATCAGCGCGTGCGGCTTTCATTTCTTTCAACACCCACGGGTGACAACGAATTGCGCCTTGACCGAAGATGATGAGCGAGCGTGTGAGAATGTTGGCACCCTCCACCGTGATCGCAATCGGCACCTGCTGATACGCGCGCCCCAAATAATTATTTGGCCCCATGCAAATGCCCTTGCCGCCGTGAATATCCATGGCGTCGTTAATCACCATGCGCATACGTTCGGTGGAATGGTATTTGGAAATTGCCGAGAGTACCGACGGCTTCTCGCCGAGATCGAGTGCACCGGCGGTGATGGTGCGGGTTGCGTCCATCACATAAGTCATCGCGCCGATGCGTGCCAACGGCTCTTCGATACCTTCAAATTTGCCAATTGGCATTTTGAATTGTTGCCGCACGCGCGCATACGCCCCGGATGCGAAGCTCGCGACTTTACCGGCGGCAATCGACTGCGCGGGCAAAGAAATCGAGCGCCCTGCGGCCAAACATTCCATCAACATACGCCAGCCTTGCCCGAGCATCGGCTGCCCACCAATCACCCAATCCATCGGAATGAACACGTCCTTGCCCCAGTTTGGGCCGTTCATGAACGCGGCGTTGAGAGTCATGTGACGACGACCGATATGTACACCCTTGGTAGCAGTGGGAATCAGCGCGCAAGTAATGCCGAGGTCGAGTTGTTCGCCAAGAATTTTGTCGGGGTCATAGACCTTGAACGCGAGACCTAACAGGGTGGCGATCGGGCCGAGTGTGATGTAACGCTTCTCCCACGTAACACGCAGCCCAAGCGTCTCTTTGCCTTCCCACATTTCTTTGCAGACGATACCGCGATCCGGCATCGAGGCAGCATCCGATCCAGCCTCGGGTGCGGTCAACGCGAAGCACGGAATATCCAACCCTTTGGCAAGGCGCGGCAGGTAGTGTGCCTTCTGTTCTTTGGTGCCGTAGTGCATCAACAACTCACCGGGGCCGAGCGAATTCGGCACCATCACCGACACTGCGGCGGTCGCCGAGCGCGTGGAAATTTTCATGACGACTTGGCTATGGCCGAAAGCTGAAAAGCCTTTGCCGCCGTACTCTTTGGGAATAATCATGCCGAGAAAACCATTGTCCTTGATGAATTTCCAGACATGCGGTTCCAGGTCTTGTAGCTCGTGCGTGGTTTTCCATTCGTCAATCATCGAACAGAGTTCATTGGTCGGACCATCAACAAACGCCTGCTCCTCAGCGGTCAACGTCGCCTTCGGCACGTTCAGCCATTTGTTCCAATCGGGTTTGCCGGAAAACAGATCGCCGTCCCACCACACGGTGCCTGCCTCCAGTGCTTCCTGCTCGGTCTGCGACATTTGCGGCAGTACCTTTTTGTACAACGCAAAAATCGGCGTCGTCAAAAATCCCATGCGGATCGCCTTCACATTGGCGATCAGCGCGACCGCGCAGAATACGAACCAAGCGACGCCCGCGAGCGCGCCACCGAGCGTGCCGGTGATGGTTGCTGCCGCCAGCGCAATGCCAAGTACCGCAGTCCACACGGCCGCACTCGATGCGCGATACGCCAGCACCCACACAAGCGCAATCGAGACGACGGCGAGAATGATCGAGATCCACATAATTGGTAACTCCTTAGTTCAAGTTGCGGTGATTCAAATCAAGCTTCGGCAAACCACTGATGCGCATCGCTGGCATCGGTCATCGGGGCGCGCAGGCCAGCGGCGAGAAATGGCGCTAGGCGTTTCAACAACAGCTCATCGTTGTGGGCTTCGTCGGGATGAAATTGCGCAATCATTTTCAGCGCGTCGGTACCAGCCAACGTGTACGACAACGCGCCCATGACGAAATGCAGGCGCCACGAGACTTCTTCGCGCGGCAGATGTGGCAACGCGCGACCAAACGCGGCACGGAAGCGCGCGATCATTTCGGCGTATTGGTTCGATAACAGTTCGCGAATGAACGGCGCGGGGTCGGCGTACGCGCGCCCAAGCAAACGCAAAAAATTCTTGCCACCTTGCTCGTGATCGCGCGCGAGTTTTAGCGCCGGGATGAACATCGCCGAAATAATTTTTTCGCAGGTCAGCGCCTGCGCGCCTGCGGCGGTTTCGTAATTAGTGAGTAGCTGCATGCGATCACGATTCATCGGGTCAAGCCGACGCGTCAGCACCGCTTGAAACAATTCTTCTTTCGAACCGAAATGGTAGTTTGCTGCGGCGAGATTAACGGACGCCGCCGTGGTGATGAGCCGCAGCGAAGTCGCCTCGAAGCCATGTTCCATAAACAGCTCTTCGGCGGCATCGAGAATGCGCGATTTGGTATCCACTTCGACGGATTTTTCGCTGGCAGACTCGACGGGCTTGCCGCTGCGGGGAACGATGGAGATTGCCATGGCGCTGGGGGTCGGGGAGCGGGGTGAAATCTAGAATTCAAACAAGCGTTTGAAACTAGCGTATTACTTCGGGGGTTTGGTGTCAATGGGAAATTGATTGCTCGATGACCCTTTGGCGATAGGTCGTTTATTGGCATGCATTTACAGCCATTTATGCTTGGTGAAGCCCGTGAATAATTGACTCTGTCATTCCGAGTCGTTCTAACGAGGAATCTGCTGTGGCCGGTAAAAACGCCAATGAGCGACCCAGACGAAACGCAGATTCCTCGCAAGAGCGGCTCGCAATGGCAGTGATGTATTGCGCGCTGCAACAAGGTCGATGCGTAGCTTGGTAGGGTGGGCAAAGCGCAGCGTGCCCACGGGCCGGTCGCACCGCACAAACCTGTTTGCCTACCCACCCCCGCGATGGTAATGTGCCAGCCTCACTGACCTTTCTGCTGATTTTTCCACTGATTTTTTCACCACCCCCCCAATGAATCCTCGCGCCCGCATCACCCTCATTACACTCGCTCTCGCTTCAACACTCGCCACCGCCGCACCCGGCGTCGATCCCAGCCTGTTCGACACCAGCGCGGCCGCCTGCGATGACTTCTATCGCTACGCCACCGGCAAATGGCAGGACGTGAGCAAAATTCCTGACGACCGTGCGCGCTGGGGTTCGTTTGATGAAATTGATGAGCGCAATCGCGCGGTCTTGAAAGAAGTGCTGAGCGCTGCGGCGACGGCTGCGCCCGGAACCTTGAAACGCAAGCTCGGAGATTTCTATGCAAGCGGCCTGCATGCGGATAAGACCGACACGAAGGTGTCACTCAACACCGCACTACAACCCACGCGTAGCAACGAAAATCTAGCTACCGTGCTCGCCAAGTTGCATCAACAAGGCACCACCGCTGGTTTTAGTTTCGCCATTCGCCAAGACCAGAAAAATTCCGCGCGCTACATCGTGCAGTTGTTCCAAGGTGGTCTTGGCCTACCGGAGCGCGAATATTATTTTTCCAAGGACGAGCGCAGTCAGAAGCAACGCGAGGCCTATGTCGCGCACATCGCGAAGATGCTCACGCTGGCGGGCGTCGCCGATGCGGCGAACGTTGCGCAACACATCATGCGACTGGAGACCGCACTCGCGGAAGCGTCGATGACCCGCGTCGATGCGCGCGATCCGGACAAGACTTATAACTTGAAGACCCTCGCCGAGTTGCAGGCGCTCGCACCGAATGTTCAGTGGCGCGATTTCTTTTCAACGCTCAACATCGCCAACCCCGGCGACATCAACATCGGTCAACCGAAATTTTTTGCGGCACTGTCCGACTTGGCGAAGGCAACCCCACCCACAACGTGGCGCGCCTATCACCAGTGGCATGCGTTACGCACGCTCGCACCGAGCATGGGTGGCCAATTCGAGCAGGAAAATTTCGCATTCTTCGGCAAACTGTTGAGCGGGGTCGAGGCGATGGAGCCGCAGGCCAAGCGGGTCGCGGCAACCATTGATCGCACCATGGGTGAGGCGCTCGGACAATTGTACGTGGAGCGCACGTTCTCGCTGACCGCGAAAACGAAGGCACTCGATCTCGTCAAAAACGTGCGGCTGGCCATGCGCGAACGTATTCAGGCGCTCGACTGGATGAGTGCGGAGACCAAGCAAGAAGCGACCACGAAGCTCGATGCCATCGCGGTCAAGATCGGCTATCCCGATAAATGGAAAGACTACTCGGCGGTCGAGATCAAAGAAAACGATTATCTAGGCAACGTGATGCGCGCTACCCGCGTGGAGTTTCAGCGGCAAGTGGATCGCTTGGGCAAACCGATTGACCGCAGCCTGTGGTCGATGTCGCCGTCTACCGTGAACGCGTATTACAACGCGAGCGTGAATGAAATCGTGTTCCCTGCCGGCATTTTGCAAGCGCCGTTCTTTGATGAGCGTGCGGATGACGCGTCGAACTATGGCGGCATCGGCATGGTGATCGGCCACGAACTCACCCACGGATTCGATGATCGTGGTCGCAAGTTCGACGCCATCGGTAATCGGCGCGATTGGTGGACACCTGAAGACGCGAAGCGCTACACCGCGAAGGCGGATGCGATTGCCAAACAGTACGATGCATTCACGCCGTTGCCGGGCATGAACATCAATGGCCGCGCCACACTCGGGGAAAACATCGCCGATTTCGGCGGCTTGCGCGTGGCTTATCTCGGCTTGCAGAAGGCGGAGGTTGGCGATAAGGAAGTCGGCAGGAAAATCAGCAATCTCAGCGCTGAACAACGCTTCTTCATCAACTACGCGCAATCATGGCGGCAGAGCATGCGCGAAGCCGAATTACGCAAGCGCTTATTGACCGACGCGCACTCACCCGCACGCTTTCGCGTGCTGGGTCCACTCGGAAATCTACCGGAATTTCAGCAGGCGTTTAGCTGCAAAACGGGCGACAAGATGTTGCGCGTAGCGGGCGATCAGGTGAACGTTTGGTAGCGCGCTTTGCAGTAAAGTACCAATAACGACGCGGTGTTTCGCCAAATTTTCGCCGCGATTAGCTGCCGGTCGCGGTGACGTTGGCAACCACGCGCAAGATCAATGACCCGCCCGCAGGTAGCGTCGGAATTACGATGCCACCACCGGTGAGGGTGGGTATGGTCAGCAGACCCGCCGCCGGACACACCGCGCCGAGCAGTGGCGACACGCAGGTTACCGAGGTGGCAGTGAGTCCGGGCACAACAGGGTCACGAACCGTTGCGCCGTCAGCTGCGCTGGGGCCAGTGTTGGTGATGAGCAAATCGTAGGTCGTGGTGCCGCCTGCGGTGACAAACGCGGTGTTATCCGTCTTGGTGATCTTAAGATCGATGATGAACTGCACCAAAGTGCCTGCGGAAGCGTTGTTAGTACCCGGGGTGTAAGTGACGCTCGCCTGATTGACATATAGCGTCGTAGGGTTCGGTGGTACTGCCGCACCAACCACCGCACGGAAGGTGACGGTGGCGGTGGCACCCACCGCCAGCGTTTGCGCGCCAAAATTCCAGATGACCTCTTCTCGATTCAGCCCGTTGTAGGGGGAGGTAGTCGTTGGCGCATTGACCGTCGGCGTGACCGTCGTCAGCCCGGTGAACAGACTGGAGCCGGTCACAAAATTGAAGCGCTGATTGGCGAGTGTGCCCCCCGCTGAAGGCAGGTAATCGCGCAGCACAATCGTTGATGCGGCTGCACTCCCCGTGTTGGTGATGGTCAGCGTGTAAGTGGCCTCTTGCCCCGGCGCAACCCGTGCAGGTGATGAGCTTTTCGTCATCGCCAGAAATGCCGTATTGACGACGGCGGACACCGCCTTCGAGGTCAGGCCCGCGGGTAGCGCTGTGCTGACGAGCTTGCTGGTGTTGGTCACGGTGGTACCGGCCGCTGCGTTGGTCTGCACATCAAACTCAACGCTACCACCGGCTCCTGCTACGAGCGTGGCGATGGTTTGGAACGAGAAGGTGCCACCGGCGACGGGCGCAGCCGGCGAAATCGGCAGAATGTTGGGTCCGGTCACAACCACGACGTTGCTCACTGAGCCTGCACCCGTTTGAGTGGGAAGGGTGTCGGAAAGCACCACATTGGATTGCGAACCTGCACCGGAGTTGAAGTAGGTGATGCGGTAGCGTAGCTTGGCGTTGACGGGAATGGTCGCGCCGTTAGACGGGTTGCACACTAGCGCCGTGTACACGCACACGACTTCTTTGATCAGGAACAGATTGCTGTTGGTGTCCGCTACGCTGGGCACATGGTATCGCCACGGGTTATCTTTGCCGTCGTCGGCACCACCCGCATCACCGCCAAACACTTCCGAGAAATTCTGTAGACCCGTGGCGGCTGGGGGTGCCGTCAATTGCAGACTGATTTTGGCGTACTTGATCTGTCCCACAACCAGCTCGCCGATGGCGAAACGAAGCGCGTTGGTTGACGACGGGAGCGGATTGCTCAGCGACAGCGAGTGGCCAGCTAGTGTGTAGCTGCCGCGAATCGCAAACGGATCAGCGGTCGTTTCCAAAGAAGTTGAAGACGTGGTTAGCGCCGGACCCGTCGCACGAGTGCCGATGCGCGAGCCAGAATACGAAATACGCTGCCACGGGCCGGTGGTACCGGTGTAGTCCAGTGGAAAGCCGGTATCGGGACCGGCCACTGGGGAACCCGCGCCGAACGGTGTACCTCCGCTGCCGTTGTTGCTCAAAATTACTTGCGGTGATTGCGGTGTCCCGCCGGGGAGCGCGCCGCTGCCAAACGCATTGGTCATGCTCGCATCCCACAAGTTGTGAGTGGTGGCGATGTTCGCCGGGTTGCCGACGATGGTGTCGAGTTGGCCAACGGCGGTCGGGTTGACGAAGTACCCGTTGGTGCCTTGCAAAATGCGGGTGGGATAGGCCGGGAATACGCTGGTGCGAGAATCGGTCGAGAAAAAGATGCCCGTATCAGCATGCAATTGCGCGAGGCTACCGTTACAGTTAGCACCCTTGCCGTTAGCCGCGCAAAGGCCGGTTGTGTCATATCCGCCGATTCCGGTATTTGCGAAGACGCCTGAGAACGTGTTCTGCCCACGACCCCATCCGTTGTCGATGCTGCCCGGCAGCGAAGGTGCCACATCGATGTAGGAAGCGCCTGAAGGTTGCACCATAGACGCACCGACCACGCGCGTGCCCGGCGAAATGTAGTCCGTCACATAGCCCGCAACCCCGACCGTCGCGCCGTTGGAAACTGGCGTAAATTGAATGATATAGCTCACCACATCGCCTGAGGTAAACCCGGGCGTGCCGCCGGAAGAAATACGATCCTTCAGCAGTTGCACCGACTCGGGTGCTAAAAATTTTGTCGTCTGCGTTTGCCCGACGCTGTGCGCGCGCGCATCGCGAATGGGCGCGAACGCGATGCCGATTGCGAGCAATAGCGCAAGCCAAGGGTGGCAATAGTGGCGCTGCATGAGGTTTCTTTCTTGGTTTTTTTGTGGGTGATGCGTTGCTGGTGCGCGGAAATACGAGTTAGTGCGTGCGGTGTGGCTAAAGACTGGTTCGCTACTTTTGCAATTCACAGACGCGCATAACGTGCCGTTGCAAATTGGCTGTCATAGTGTAGTCGATGCGCCTGCTGAGCGCACTGATCGCTTTACCGCAAATTTTTGTGCACTCCGGTTCGCGCCAACAACTATTTCGTGCACGCGCGGTCTTGAGAATTTTCCTTTGGCGCGCGTCTTTACGCACTTAGTATAGGAATTGACATATAAGTCACAATTGATCTGCATCAATACTTTCTGCGCCGACCTTAGTTTATCCCTTTGTTTTTACGATGATTAACAAACTGGTCATGAAGCACGCTACGCCAACAACGCCTTGGAGTAAGCTGAAAACACTCACCATCGCTGCATGGAGGCATTCATGAATTCGCCTACGTCGAACACCGCGTCAACCCATGACGTTTCCAATCAGCCGCCGCCGCTGGTGGATTACAACGGGTGGAGCGGCGATGCACTGTTGCGCGAGATCGTGCAACGCGAGCAGGGGGAGTGGATCGATGCGGACGCACGTGCGATGGGCGCACTGATCGGCAGCGAGCACGTGCAGACCCTCGCCCTCCTTGCCAATCGCTACGGCCCGGAACTGAACACGCATGACCGTTTTGGCCATCGCATTGACCGCGTTGAATTTCATCCGGCGTATCACGAGCTGATGTCGCTTGCGTTCGGTGCCGGCTTGCATTCGCTCGCATGGCTAACCCATCGACAAGGCCGCTTCACGGCGCGCGCCGCACTGAATTATTTATGGAATCAAGCGGAGAACGGCACCGCCTGCCCGGTGACAATGACCTTCGCTGTAGTGCCGGTATTGCGCAATGCGCCCACACTCGCAAGCGTGTGGGAGCCGGGTCTCACGGCACGTTCCTACGATCCACGCCACCGGCCTGCGACACAAAAGGCCGGCACCACCGCTGGCATGGCGATGACCGAAAAACAAGGTGGCTCAGACTTGCGCAGCAACACCACGCGTGCGACCGCGAACAGCGATGGCACGTTCGCACTCGTCGGCCACAAATGGTTTTGTTCAGCGCCGATGAGCGATGTATTTTTGACGTTGGCGCAAACCGGCGCGGGCATCACGTGCTTGTTGGTGCCGCGCATCTTGCCTGATGGCACCTCGAATAACCTGCGCCTCCAGCGCCTCAAAGACAAGATCGGTAATCGCTCCAACGCATCGAGCGAAATCGAATATCAAAATACCTTGGCGTGGCCGATTGGCGAGGCGGGGCGCGGCATCGCAACGTTGATCGAGATGGCACATCACACCCGTTTTGATATTGTCGTCGCGGTCGCGGGGATGATGCGTGCAGCGTTCAATCAGGCTCAACATCACGCATCGCATCGCGAAGCCTTTGGCAAACGGCTGATCGAGCAGGCGCTGATGCAAAACGTGCTCGCCGATTTGGCGATTGAAATGGAAGCGGCGACCTTGCTCGCGTTTCGTCTCGCGCGTGCATTCGACCACATGCACACTGACGCGCACGAACGCCTGATGACGCGGCTGATCACGCCGATCGCAAAGTATTGGCTATGCAAGCGCCTCACTTGGTTCGTCACTGAAGCAATGGAATGCCTCGGTGGCAACGGCTACGTCGAGGAAAGCCCGATGGCACGGCTCTATCGCGAAGCGCCGCTGAATGGTATTTGGGAAGGTAGCGGTAATGTGATCTGTCTGGACGTGCTGCGTGCGTTGCGCAAGGAGCCGGGGGCGCGCGAGGCGTTGATGCAGGAACTTCAACCTGCCGCGCAGGGTGAGCCGCGTTTGCACAGGGTCATCACGCACGTGTTCGCTGAGCTGGCGGCGAACGATGATATGGAGTCGCGCGCGCGCTTCATCACCGAACAACTGGCGATTGCGTTACAAGCAGCGTTAATGATTCAGCACGCTGGCGCAGAGGCGGCCGATGCGTTCTGCGCATCACGGCTCGGGACAGACGCGGGACGAATTTTTGGCACCTTGCCGCGTGGCATCGCGTTCGCAAAAATCATTCAGCGGGCGTCGCTGGACACAGCCAAACACTAGCGTTGGCGGGGCTTTTCGGTCAATGTGCACTCACCACTTCGCGTGCGGGTGGAAAGTACCAACGCCGACGACAGCTGATCCCATAGAATCATGCGCTGCTAGGAAATTGTTGATTGAGTACTGACGTGAATACGAAAAAGAATGCTCGGCGCATGGCGTCGGCTCTAGCGGGCGCGCCAACTGTTGGAGCGCTACGGCGTAACTGGGCGGGACGTGCCAGCGCTAACTAGCCTTGACCACGCTTGATCCAGTGGCTTGGCGCGCTTCAACCCATAGCCCGTTTACCATCCTGTCAAAGTACGAAACATACGCATCCGACTCGCTCGGCCAATTGGCGAGAAACTGTTGTTGCCAATGCGTTTGATCATAGTTAATTGCGAGCGCATCGATGTACACGTCGCTTGCGCTGACGCCATACACGGGCACATGCGGTGACAGCTGCGTACTGATGCGCGTGAGCAAACCGGATTGCGTATGACGAAAATTCGGCATGCCCGCCGCACCGTTATTGACGATGATGCCTTGGTCGAACTGACGCAATGCCGGCATGCAGGTGTGCGTGCTGGCGAAGATGTTTGTGCGTGCACGGCGAAACGCGTCGGCGATTTTTTCTTCATTTTCTGGCTTATCGAGTTCGCTCGGATCGAACGACCAGCCAGCCAGCGAATCGGCGTCCCCATGCACGACGCTGACGATGGCGGTGCCGACTTGATAGCGTGCGAATAGTGACAAGGCGGAGAGTTTTGCAACGAGGTCAGGGTGTTTACGCGCCGTGGCTTTCAGCGTAGCGTGGATGCGATTGGAGCGCGCTACTGTGCCTGCATCGACCGCCTCTGGGTACGCGCAGCCGCAATCGGCATCCTCGCCCGGCCTGGCGAATTCAAACTCGACGTTGCCGCGAATGGCATCGTGTTTCAGCACACGTTCGTTGATGCTTTTGAAGGTGGCATCGTCGATGTTGAACCAGTTGAAATCGCCATTGAAGCAGATGGTGACGGGCGAGGTTTCGACGCGTGCCATGCCTTCAACGGTATCGAGTGCGGACGGGTTGCCGTAGAGTCCGCCGACGACATAGAGCGTTTCGGCATGGCGCAGCGGTGCGTTGGCGATAGCGGCGGCACCGTAGCGATAGGCGATGGGGCAGGCGCGACCGGCGGTGTCCGTCATGAAGCGCTCAATCACGCTCGCTTAAGTGCAGAGTTGATGTTGCGCACGTTGGCTGGCGGGTGTGTGGACTGTTCCATTTGATAGAGCACTTCGAGACGCTGCACATCGACACTCGCCAGCGGCAGATCAAAACTGACGCGACCGCCCTTTAAGCCGATGACGCGATCCGCCAACAGTGGCAGCAGCGCGGGGTTATGCACGACTGAGATGAGCGTGGCATTTTTTGCCGCATTGGTAATAAGTTGACAGATTTCGCGCGCCGCACTGGGGTCGAGTGCGGCGGTGGGTTCGTCGGCGAGAATGAGTTGCGGGCGTTGCAGCAAGAGTCGCGCGATGGCGGCCTTTTGTCGTTCACCGCCGGAGAGTTGATCGGTGCGAGTGCCACGTTTGTCGGCGAGGCCGACGGCGCTGAGTGCTTGTTCGGCAGCAGCGATCTCTGGCTCGGGATACCAGCGCGTCCAGCTACGCCAACCGTGCACGCGTCCGAGCGAGCCGATCAAGACATTCTCGATCACGGTGAGCCGCTGCACCAGATGCAGACCTTGCATGATTTGGCCAACGTCACAACGCAAGCTGCGCATTTCAGTCGCGCTGCTGTTGCCATGCAGCGCGTGCGCAAGCACATGCGCATGGCCTGCGCTCGGCCGCGCAAAGCCGGTGAGCAAGCGAAACAACGTGGACTTGCCCGCGCCGTTGTGACCAACGATAGCGACGCGTTCGCTTTTGGCAATTTCGAGGTGCGGAATGTGCAGCGTGAATTTTCCACCGGCTGCGCATTCGATGGCATCGAGCAACACCACCGGATAACCGCTCATGACAGCGCCTTGCGGATACGCCGACTGAGCGCATCAAAACTCGACACGAGAACGACAATCACGGTTAACACGGTCGCGAGGCGTCCCCACTGAAACAGTGAAGTCGCTTCGGAGATGAGTAAGCCCAAGCCACCCGCACCGATCACGCCGAGGACGGTGGAATCGCGAATGTTGAATTCCCAGACGTAGAGGTGACTGGAAACGAGCTGCGGCAACACGGTCGGCCAGATCGCGTTGAAAAAAACTTGTGTGGGCGCCGCGCCCACCGCGCGCACCGCATCAATCGCGGCCATGTCGAGGGTCTCAATCGACTCAGCAAATAATTTTCCATAGCTGCCCATCGAGTGCAGCGCGATGGCAAGGATGCCAGCGGTGGGGCCGAGACCAACGATGCCGACGAGGACAAGGCCAAACACCAGCGAATGAATCGAGCGCGCAATATCGAGAATGGTTTTACCGATGACACGCAGCGGCAGCGGGGCATTGAGATTGCGCGCGGTGACGATGCCGAGGGGAAACGCGAGCATCGCGCCGAGCAACGAACCTAGCGTCGCAATCCGAAACGTTGCCCACGTCGCGGAGGCTAGGCCAATGAGGTATTTCGTTTCAACGACGCGACGATCTTCGACACGCAGCAGAGTGCCATCGTCGCTACGATATTCGAGGCGGGGGTTGCCGAACCACGCATCGAGAAAACTCGGATGCGCAAATTCGCCCACCGTGCGCATCAGGTTTTCCAGCGGACGGCGACCGAGTGAGAGGTCATCTTCGCGCACGAGCGAGGCGAGACACGCGGCCACCAGCACCGCGTAGAGCACACTTAGGCCCAGGAAACCGAGGCGACCAACGGCTGGGTAAGCAAACGTCGCACGCCTTGCGAACATGGTTTACTTGACCTGCAACTTGCCGGTCGCAAGACCGGCGTCGCGAATCGGTTTGTAGAACGCGTTGTCGCGAGTGACGAAGCCGGTGTAGTGTGCGGGCAACAAATCGGGTTGTGATTTCAATGCGTCGCCAATGCCTGTGAGTGCGGCCTGTAGTTGCGCAACAAACGGCTTGTTCGCGGCGAGCGTGCTGTTTACGGCGACCGCATCGTTGGGCAAGGGTGCCGATTGCCAAATGATTTTTGAGTCTTCCGCTTTGATGAGACCTTGCTCGATCATCGCGTTGCGATTGCGGTTGTAGTCGGCACCGGCATCCAGTGCCCGTTGTGTGACCTGCGTTTCAATCGCCTGATGTTTGGTGTAGAGCACCTTGCTGAAATACGTTTCGGGCTCGATCCCTTTCGTCATGAAGTAATGCAGCGGAATGAGATAGCCCGAGGTGGAGCCCTTATCGCCGAATGCGAAGCTCTTGCCCTTCAAATCTTTCGGCCCATTGATGCCCGACTGCGGATGCGTGACCATGATCGCGAAGTATTCTGGCTTGCCGTCGTACAAAATCGTCGAGACCGCCTGCGCGCCCGCTTGATGATTCGCCAACACATAACCCCACGGGCCGAGTAGCGCGATGTCGGTCTCGCCACTGGCTAACGATTTCGCGAGACCTTCCCAGCTATCGACGGTGCGCAGCTCCACGGCGCGGCCTAATTTTGCGGCGAGGTAGTTGGCGAGTGGACGATAAGTGGCGTCGTTTTTTTCCTTGTCAGGTTGAAAAAGTCCCACACCGAATTTTAGGGCGGGCTCGGCAGCGAACGCGATTGACGCAACAAAAAACGAGAGGAAAATAGCGAGAAATTTGTAAGTGGACTTCATGTCATTCCGTTAGTGGTTGGGGCCGTCGATGCTGCGCTCAGGCTATTAGTTGCCATGTATCAGCGATGCTTACGGCTAAGTGTGCCATGTGGATGCAGCATGCGCGCAGATAGCACGGTGGTTAATCAAGGGATGGCTGGAGATGGCCGTGGATAGGGGGTTTCAACCTTGGCTTGGCTGCGTCAAGCGCACAATCTCGCGTCCTTTGGCGGTCTCGAACCGTTTTACCAACAGCCGAAAAATATCCGCATCAAACTCGGCGTCATGTTTGGCCTGCATGATCTCGAACACTTCGGCGTCTGTCTTCGCCGTGCCGAGATAGCACCAGCGAGCAAACACGTGCATGCGCTGCCAGCCATGCGCGGCGTGGGTTTCGCGGATGGCGATGGCGCCCGCGAAAGGCCAGACGGGGAACGCGTGCAGCGCGAGTGCGGTGGCAAGTCGCACGTTGTGCTTGGTGAGCGTTTCCGCGCCTTCGCAAAAGCCGTAGCAGCGCTTGATTTGCCGCGCAAAACATGGCCCATCGAGGCTTTGTGTGGCGAGTGCTTTCCAGCACAAGCCGTTGTTGGCGGCGAGACTCAACAGGTGCGCTTTCGCGCGCGCCTTGCTGGGAAACGGGCCGTAAAGCCCGCGCGCGTCACCGAGATCGGCTTCCGACACAAGAACAATCTCCGCATTAGCGTTCAGCTCGCGCAATCTCACAAACACCAGTTGCCGATTACGGCGCAGTCGTTGATTGCGTACTGGCAACAAATTTTTGATGAGTTGCGACTCACGCAACAGCGCGCCAAATTCGCCCGCCGTTTCTTCAAAATCAATACGGCGAATTTCCATCGACAGGCGCACGTCATTGGCGACGCGATGATCCGATGAAAAATGCGAGCGCACGCGATCTCGCAGGTTTACGCTTTTGCCAATATAAATCGGCAAATTGTTGACGCCGTAAAACAAGTAAACGCCGGGGCCTTCGGGCAGATGGGCGAGCGAATCAGCGTCGAGTTGCGGCGGCAAGCTGGGCATTTTCAGCAATGCTTTGACCGCCACGCTGACCTCCTCCGGCGCATGTTCTCGTAATGCCGTTTCGATAAAACGCCACGCCAGGCGGGCATCGCCAAGGGCGCGGTGACGTTGCTCATCGTGCAAATGATGGCGCGCAATCAGCGCATCGAGGCTGTGACTGGCGTGACCGGGATAGAGCTTCCGCGAGAGACGCACAGTGCACAACACGTCGGCCGTGTAGGCGACGCCGATGCGGCGAAATTCGTTTTTGATGAAACCGTAATCGAAGCGCGCGTTGTGGGCGATGAATAAATGTTCATGCAGACGTGTGCGTACTTGGTCGGCAAGTTCGGCGAAGGTCGGTGCGTGCTTCACCATGCCGTCGGTGATGCCAGTAAGCGCCTGAATCTCTTGCGGAATCTTGACTTCGGGATTGACCAGCGACGACCATTCTTCGACGATCGCGCCGTCGTGGATTCGCACGATACCAATTTCAGTGATGCGATCCGAAGTCGCGCCGGTGCCGGTGGTTTCGAGATCAACCACAGCGAGCTGGGAATGGTGGAAAATGGATTTCACATTTACATTCTACTGGTCAACACATGGTCAGCCTCTACTACTACCCCAGCAACGCGAACCTCGCGCCGCATATCGTGCTCGAAGAAATCGGCGCGCCGTATGAATTGATTTTGGTAGACCGCGAAATCGGTGCGCATAAGACGCCGGAGTATTTGCAACTCAATCCGTCCGGTGCGATTCCCGTGTTGATCGACGATGATTTGGTGATGACCGAGTCAGCCGCGATTTGTTTGTATCTGGCGGACAAATATCCCGAAGCGGCGTTGGCACCAGAGGTAGGCACGAATGAGCGCGCGCAGTTGTATCGTTGGTTGATGTATTTGACCAACACGGTGCAGGCTGAACTGATGCACTACTTTTATCCGGAACGACTTGGTGGCGAACATGCGGCGGTGGTGAAGGCCAATGCCGAAGCGCGCGTGATGGGGATGCTGGATATTATTGAAGCGCACTTCGTAAATAGCGCCACGCCGTGGCTCATCGGCGCGCAATACACGGTCGCCGATTGCTTTTTGTTCATGATGTGTCGATGGACACGCAACATGGCGAATCCGGCGCGCAATCGGCCGCAGTTGGCGCGGTTTCTGGAGGTCATCCGCAAGCGCCCGGCGGTGATTTGGGCGCATGAGCAGGAGGAGTTGGCGAAGCCTTGGTATTGAGAGCGCTGGCCAAACAAAAAAGCCGCTGAACATTCAGCGGCTTTTTTTACTGGGGCAAAAAACTTAGACTTTTTTGATCGTCTCAAGCATTTTGAAAATCGACTTGGTCGAACCCATGAAAAGGCGTTTGTAATACTTGCCGAGGCATTTGCGCTCGAGCGTGTTGCGGCGATTGCGTTTGCGTTCTCCTGCCATGATGATTCTCCGGTGCGGTGGGCGTTACTTCGTTAGGGTCTTGAATTATAGGGGATTTGTGCTGAAAAAGCACCCCGTCTAAACGCCCGCCCGCTGCAACGGTGCTTTCAACGCTTCGTCCAAGCTGGTCGCGCTTTCGGCTAAATGCGCCTTGGCCTCTTTGCTCATCGGCTTGGCCATGGCGCCGCGAATTTGTGCGGCGAGCGTTTTGGCGTTTTCGCGTTGCAGGCTGCGTGCATCGGCGGGTGAGTTGCCGGAGGGGCGCAATAGCGATGCGGTGAGGCGCTTCAAGTGTTCGCGTTGCAGATTGCGGCGCATGGACGAAATATCGCCGCCACGAAGTTCCGACCAGATCGCGCCTTGCAGCGTGTCATAAACCTCGGAGAGTTTGATGAGCGACTCGGGGCTGCGCACTTTTTCTTGCGAGTCGATTAGGCGTTGTGCGACGTTGTCCGCAAGCAAAATGTCGAGCAGACCTTTTTGCAAATTGAGCACTGAGGCTGCGACCGAAATTTCTGGGCTGGTCGAGCCACGGCGATCAAAGTGGTCAATCGACAGACGCGAGACGAACTCGGGATTGAGTTTGAAGCTGTCGCTACGGAACATGCCATCGGTGACCAAGCGCAAGGCTTCGCGCTGTTTAGCAGCCGAGGTGGGCTCATACAGCGCGCGTCCCGTGCCGGCACGGTCGCGGATATGGCGCACGCCGCCCACGTACTTGGCCGCGAGCGGCGCAACTTGCGTGAGTGCGCGGAAGCCCGATGAGAATGAGCGCGTGAGACGCTCATAGCTCTCGCCATCTTTCAGCGTAAGCGACTGCACGCGATCCCACAATTCGCGCGTGAGCTGCATGCGTTTTTTATAGTATTCGAGCGGGTCGGAACCCATGTCGAAGCGATTGACTTCAGGATCCATGCCGCTGACATTGCCGCCGGCATCTTCATCGGTCGCGTAGGCAAGTAGCGGGTTGGTGGTGGCGGTTGCGGCGATCTTGGCAAGCTCCGTTTTTTCCGTGGCGGGCTCAAGCGGGCGGTAGGCGTATTCCACGGCCAAGTAGTCGTAGGGGCCAAGGGTGGACATGAAGTATTCGCCCTGCTTCTCGCCTTTGACCGCGAGGTTGTAGGGGTTGTAATCCATCACTGAACCGGCAACGCCATTGACTTTCGTGAACGCCGGATCTTGGATTTGCTTCAGCGAATAAATCATCGACGAGCGGAAGTTGTGGCGGAAGCCAAGCGTATGACCGACTTCATGCATGACGACGTCATACACATAAGCCTGCGCCACGGCTTCGGCTTCCGGTGAATCCATGTCCATGCCGCGCGCTTCGAGGACGTCCATACCGAAGTGCATGTCGTGCGCTTTTTCGGCGGCGTAGTTACAACTCATGAACAGGCTTTGCTCTTTGAGCGTTGCCGACATGGCACCTGCGAAGTTGGCATCGATGCTGGTGAATTTGCCAATATCCTCGGCGATGACGCGACGTGCACCGCGCGCGAAGACATCCGACATGCCAATATCAGCGTCGAGAATCTCACCCGTGCGTGGGTCTTTGTGTGATGGTCCGATCGCGAACCCTACGTCGGCACCGACGAACCAACGTACCGACGCATGGCGCGCATCCATGGTGTCGAAATTATCAGCGGCGGTCTGTTGTTTCGCCACCAGCGCATTCTTGAAACCGATTTTCTCGAACGCTTTGTTCCACTCGGTGATGCCAGCGGCCACGGCCTTGCGATATTTTTCAGGAACGTTTTTATCGACCCAAAACGTCACGGGTTCTTTCGGTTCCGACATTGCCGCCGCTGGGTCTTTCTTTTCCAGCCGCCAACGGTTCACAAAATGCCGCTTGGTTTTCGGTGAGGTGTCTTCGGTGAAATCAATTTGTGAGGACACGAAATGGCCGACGCGCTCATCCGCTAAACGCGGTGCCATTGGTTGATCGGGTAGTTTGGCAAAGCTGTATTGGAAGCTTACAAACAAGCTGCGCGGATCGGGCGTGGTGCCCGGCGGCGAGGGTGGAGGTGGTGTACCCGGCGGCGGCGGGGTCATTGGCGGCGCAGAAAGTTTTGGCACGTTGAAATGCGCCTGCACTTGCATCGCGGTGATGGCGTCGTTGTTGGTGACCTTGGCGAAGCTGGTGTTGCGCGTATCGAGCGCGAACGGCATACGGTAGGCGAATTCGAGGCGCGTGAGATAGCCGGGGATGTCGGTAAACAAGAGGCTGTTGGCCTCCACCAACACGGCTTTGGTGTCGGCGCTTGGTGCAGACGCGGTTGCGGTGCTCGAAATGAGACTGTCTGAAAACGCTTGCGCGACCGCCTCAGCTTGCGGCGTGCCGGGCGTGGCGTAGAACTCGGCGTTCTTGGCGATTAGCTGCACGTGATTGCCGATTTTCTTGAACACGGCGAGGTTGGCACCGCCCATTTGGCTACCGTACAGTCCGCGCTCACCGACGCTTTGCGGGATGTTGTAGGTGAAGAAAAATGGCCTGTCGAATTGCTCAGGCTTGATCGCGATCCAGACCTTCTCGTCTTTTTGGTAGAGCGTAAAGAGGCCAGGGATTTCTTTTGCGTCTTTGATAATTTCTTTGAATGGGCGTGGGGCACCAGGTACAGCGGGCGGACCACCAGTGGCTGATGCGGCAGCGGATGGCGCGCCGTTGACAGCGGACGCAGCAGCAGGCATCGGTACCGGCGTTTGCGCCACCGCGCAGCCGGCGAGGCCGAACGCGAGACTGACGGCAAGAATTTTGCTGGTGGTGTGGCGAACCTTGAAAGCTGACATGCGACGGTTTCCTTCCTGGTGGGAGCGCTCCTAACAGGGAGCGAAGTTTTTTGCTCGGCGTGTACCTGGATTTCGCCCTCGCGGATCGGCGCGCAGGCGAAATAACTGCAATATGACTCTATTCTGAAAAAATTTTCGCCGCCGCCCGCGTGCGACCAAATGCGGAATTTGCTGCTGAAAAGCGTGCTTTTTGTTGACGAAATTCGAGCCACGATTTTACGCTGGAACTTTGCCACAGCGCACACGTTTCCGGAAAACAAAAATGGAGACCTAAGCCTCCATTTTGGGAACCACCAGTGATCGAAATGCTATGCGGAAAACGACGATCCGCAACCGCAAGTACTGGTCGCGTTCGGATTTTTGATCACGAACTGCGCGCCTTCGAGGCCTTCGGAATAATCAATCTCAGCACCGATCAGGTACTGGTAGCTCATCGGGTCAATCAGCAAGCTGACGCCGTTTTTTTGCATGACGGTGTCGTCTTCGTTGGTGATTTCATCGAACGTGAACCCATACTGCAAGCCAGAGCAGCCACCGCCCGTGACGAACACGCGCAACTTCAAATCGTCATTGCCCTCTTCCACGATCAGGGCTTTTACTTTGTCTGCCGCGCTATCGGTAAAGACCAGCGGGGGAGGAATCATCGACATATCATTCATGGTGTTCTCCAATCAATTAGTACTATGGTGCGGGCAGATCGCGCTATTTCAAGCGTCCTCAATTTTTGCCCGGAGCCGATTTGAATTCAATCACTTTGTCTGCGAGCTTTGTCTCGCCGTGGTGTGACATCTTACCGAGAATAACAGCACCCACGTGAATTTCAATAGTCTTGTAGTTCACGTCGCCAGTGACACGCGCCTTCGGCAAGAGCTCAAGGTATTCCTTGGCATGCACCGGTCCGGCGACGCTGCCGTTGATGACGACATGACCAACGTCGATTTCTCCTTCGATTTTCGCGGACTCGGACAGTACCAGCGTGCCGGGTTTGTCGCCGACCGCCTTGATGTTGCCGACCACGCAGCCATCGACGCGCAGACCGCCGGTAAAGTGTACGTCGCCAATAATGGTGGTGCCGGTGCCGATGAGACTGTCAATCGGGCTTGGCTTGGTGGTCTTTCCCCAGGACATGATCGCTCCTCAAAAATGGTTGTGATTACAAATTTAGGCTACGTTGGCTTTTAACATCGTAGCCGGGCAATGCCAAAACACGAATTTGGACGTTTTTTAGTTCCGCCCCTTCCGGAATTCTAAACCTGCCATCGACTTTTTGGTAGTAACGGAAATCAAGCTCGCCGCCCGCCGCGCGCAACTCAGCGTCGGTAGGAAAACTCATGGCCGCTTGGGTACCACCATGCTGTACGCGCGCGATCACTTGTACTTTCCCCTTGAACTCGACCTTGCGCTGTCCGCCCTGTGTCACCAGCATGCGATAACGGTATTCGTTGGGCAGCGCATCGGGTTCCACCTTTAGATTGGAGATAGAGAGGCCATCGGGCACCTTCCCGGCAGACATGATGTTGCGCAGAAAACCGAGATCTTCCTTGAGGGTCGCGTTTTCTTCCTGCAACTGCGTCATGTTTTTGCCCAACTCCACCTGCGCAGCACGCTCGACTTTTAGCTGGCTCTCGTGCTCATTGAGCTGTTTTTTGGTGTCGTCGAGGGTCTCCTGGAGTTTGCCGTTGGCACCGTTCAGCACTTCGATTTGCTGCTTTGCCTCTTCACGATTGAAGCCGGTGATGCGATAGCTGTTGTCCACCAGCCACCATGCGACCGCCGCCGCCACGCCCATCATGAGGCCGATGCTGCCGAATTTCACGTACCACGGCTGGTGTTGGCGAATCGCGACCTTGTTCGAACGGATGCCGATGCGCGAGCGGATTTTGCGCCATGAGCCACGCAGCTTCATGCCGCTCAGCATGCGTGCGCGCCAACAAGCCTACGCAAGGCCAGAATGCGGCAGCATGGTTGTCGATGATGGATGGCGGCGCTGGACATTTTGTTCGCAAACTTCCCTAGAGTAGTGGCTTCAGTTGATTCGGACAGTTGATAGCACCGAATAGTGCCTTCAAAAGGGAAAAAAGCCGCACAAAGCGGCTTTCTTCCCAACCAATACTTGCAGCAAATTAGCGCTTGGAGAACTGCTTACGACGACGCGCTTTGCGGAAGCCGACTTTCTTACGTTCGACTTCACGTGCATCGCGCGTGACCAGACCGGCCTTGGACAGTTGTGGCTTGAGGGTTGCGTCATAGTCGATCAGCGCGCGGGTAATGCCGTGGCGAACCGCACCGGCTTGCCCAGACTCGCCGCCGCCAAGGACGGTGACCATAATGTCGAATTTGTCGACGGAACCGACCAGCTCAAGCGGCTGACGCACGATCATGCGACCAGTCTCTCGGGAAAAATAAATATCCACGGGTTTATCATTAACAATGATATCGCCCTTGCCCGCTTTCATGAACACGCGTGCTACTGCATTCTTGCGGCGGCCCGTGCCGTAGTTGTATTTACCGACCATGTTCAGGATCCTTAGAGGGAAAGTTCTTTGGGTTGCTGTGCTGCGTGCGGATGCGTGCTGCCTGCGTAGACTTTGAGTTTCTTAATCATCGCGTAGCCCAGTGGGCCTTTTGGCAACATGCCCTTCACGGCTTTTTCGAGCACGCGCTCGGGATGCTTTTGCTGCAATTTATCGAAATTGGTTTCCTTGATACCGCCGGGATAACCAGAGTGACGATAGTATTTTTTGTCCTCGCCCTTGTTGCCGGTGACACGCAGTTTTTCGACGTTGGTGACCACGATGAAATCACCAGTGTCAACGTGCGGGGTGAACTCAGGCTTGTGCTTGCCACGGAGACGACGCGCCAGTTCAGAGGCGACGCGACCGAGCACCTTGTCGGTTGCATCGACGACATACCAGTCGTGCACCACTTCATGGGGTTTGGCGGAAAAGGTTTTCATTGGTAGAACTCGCTCAGGTAAATTTGGCTGGTCACGCAATCGCGGCGCGGAAGAACTGGTGCGCAATGCGGGAGAAGTCGGTGCATCGTCGGCGCGGACAGGCGAAAAACGGGGGAACCCATCAACGGAACCTGAAATTGTAATGAATTTAAGGCTGTTTTGTCAAATGTTTCGGGGTTGCGCCTTTAGATCGCCAGCGAGCAATTCCGATCCTCTATACTTTCGCCGACAACTCAAGGAGCGTTATGAAAGCTAGAATTAAGTGGATCGAAAACGTCGCGTTTGTCGGTGAAACCGAAAGCGGCCATGCCGTCGTGATGGACGGCTCGCCCGACAATGGCGGGCGCAATCTCGGCCCGCGTCCGATGGAAATGGTGCTGATCGGCACCGGGGCTTGCAGCGCATTCGATGTGATTTTGATTCTGAAGAAAAGCCGCGAAGCGGTGACGGATTGCGTGGTGGAATTGTCAGCTGAGCGCGCGGATACCGATCCGAAAGTGTTCACTAAAATTCATTTTCATTTTGTCGTCACAGGTGACGGACTAGACTCGGTGAAGGTCGGACGTGCGGTGCAGCTATCGGCGGAAAAATATTGCTCGGCTTCCGCGATGCTTGCGAAGACGGCGGCAGTCACGCACGATTTTGAAATTGTAGGCCGCGCAAAAATGTAGCGTTGCTACACCCAGTACGAAGTCTGGGTCATGAGTTGCGAGACCGCACGCATGGCGCCGCGAATAGGTGCTGGCAGCGGTGCACCACCATGTTCCACCCCAGTCTCGGCGTGATGTATTTCGTCGTTGCGCATTGCCGCAATTATTTCACGGCTGCGTAAATCGTCTGGCGGCAAACGTTGCAAATGATCGACCAGATGCGCTTCCACTTGCCGTTCGGTCTCGATCAAAAATCCCATGCTCCATTTGTCGCCGAGCACACCGGACGCCATGCCCAGCGCGAACGAGCCCGCGTAGAAGATCGGATTGAGTGCACTGACGTGGCCGCCAAGCTCATCTAAGCGCGTTTCGCACCACGCTAGGTGATCGCGCTCTTCCTTGGCTGCCGTTAGCAACACCGCGCGCGTTTGCGCGGTTTTCGCCACTAACGCCTGCCCCTGATACAGCGCCTGTGCGGACACTTCGCCGGCATGGTTCACGCGCATGAGGCGGATCGATTCCGTTTGCTTCGCCGACGATTGATCCGCGTTGGACGCGCCCGACGGAATGGAGCGCTCCGCATGCGCAGCACCAAACACCGTGCGCAAGCCGGTATCCAATTCACAAATTAAACGATCAACGAGGTTCATCACGTCATTATAGCGACACAAACAAAACGGGCACCCGAAGGTGCCCGCCGTAAGTGACAACGAACTGCTGTTTGCGTTATTAGACCCGCTTAGAACAAATGGCGGAAGCCAACTGACAGTGCTTTTGGATCTTGATCCGCACCGACGCCAAGCTTGTCCGCACCGAAATCACACTGGCCTAGACGCTCGTTCTTGACCTGGGTGTACTGACCCAAGAGGAACGTACGACGGGTGAAGTTGTACTGATAACCCAAAGAGTTGCCCTTACATTTTGCATCACCCACGCGTGCTCCGCCGACCAGCGCCGTGGCGAACGTGCCATCGGTTGCGCGTTGGTGCACCAAGTGGAACTGGCTCTTATCGATTGTGTAAGTCGCGGCAACCATTTGCGCGTTCGCGCCAGCTTTTTGCGCGGATGCTGGGAGAAGCGGATTCTGCTTCGAGAAAAATTGCGCCAATGCGCCGAGTTTCACTGGGCCGATGGTAAACGAACCAAATAGGGCTTGACCCTTCTCAGAGGCACCAGCGACCGCTACCGAGTTTGCTGGAGCAGTGCCAGCGGCAGTTGCGTAGCCGCGATACTGATCCTTATGCTTTTCCCATGAGTAGCCAACGTAGATCGGGCCTTGCGTGTAGGTACCGCTCAGCGAAATGCTGGAAGGGTTGACGGTAGCCGTCTTGCCTTCGTTGACCGCGTAGGAAGCACGACCTTGGAAACCGCTCAGGTTTGCTGACCACAATTGCACGACGTTTTGTTCGCGACGATCAAAGTTACCGCGATCGCTCATGACACCCGTGATACCACCTGCGGTCAAATCGCCGAACGGATCAATTGCGATGGTGGCGGTCTTGAACGGCGTATCCCAACGACCCAACAGCACGCTACCGAGGCTGCCTTGCAAGCCTACGCCGCTATTACGCGCAGCGAAGGTGGTGTTGTTCGAATCCAAGCGGAATGCGGTTTCGAGTTGGAAAAACGCGCTAACGCCGCCGAGGTCTTCGGTGCCGCGAATGCCGAACAAGGAGGACTGGTCGGTAACACGATTACGGCTGCTCAGAGGAGCCAACGAGCCACCATCAGCCTTAGCCGATTCGAGCATCACGTAAGCGCGCCCGTACAACGTCACTGGGTTGGACGATTGCGCCATAGCAGCGAGCGGAGCCAGTGTTGCGGCTGCAACTGCGAGGGCAAGTAATTTCTTTTTCATCACAAATCTCCTTGGGGTTAGGGTGGGGCTGTATCTGGAACCAAATTACCGCAGCGAGCTTGGCGCCTCGTTCTTTCTGTGGAGAGGAACCACCAACACTCGCAAAATGCCGAAATAAAATGCGTGAACTTTTTTGGCAACGCTGCATATTGCCAAAATTGACGCCTCATCTCAAGTTTGGACGGGGAAAATCAACTTTCACGTCATACCCTGTTGCATTTGCGCAACACGGCACTTGGACTTGCCGTTGCTACAACTTCGCGAGAAAAAGCGCTTGCAGCGCCGCGCCGGGGTCGGTTTTTTCCATCAGCGCGCCGCCAATAAGGTAAGTGTTTACTCCTGCTGCAATCATTATATTTGTTGCGTCTACCGAACCAATTCCGCTTTCGGTGACAATAATTCTGTCAGCTGGAACGCGCTTCATCAGGTTGAGGGTCGTGTCGATATTGGTGACGAATCGGGTTAAATCGCGGTTATTAATGCCGATCAGCGAAGTGCGCAGGGTTAGCGCCTGTTCGAGCTCAGCGGCTGAATGTGATTCAGCCAATACGGCCAGCCCCAACTTCTCAGCGAGTGTCTCTAATTCACGAAATTGGGCGATCGGCAGCGCGCCCATGATGAACAGCACGGCGTCCGCACCCATCGCCCGCGCCTCGATGACCTGATAGGCGTCGACAATAAAATCCTTGCGGATTACCGGCAGGTTGCAGGCAGCGCGCGCGGCGACCAGATCCGCCGCACTGCCCTGGAAATAGTCTCGATCCGTTAACACCGACAAGCATGCCGCGCCGTTGGCTTCGTAACTGCGCGCAAATCGTGCTGCATCGAAGGTGGCAGTGTCGCCAGCCAACGACGCGCGAAATACGCCCGCACTGGGGCTGGCTTTTTTGATTTCAGCAATCACGGCGGATTTGCCATCGGCGTGCTTGGCACGAATTGCGCCGACAAAGTCGCGCAGCGGCAATGCCGCTGCCGCGCGCTGCTCGATCGCTTGCAGTGGCTCGCGCAATTTGGCGGCGGCTACTTCCTCGCGCTTGGTGGCGAGAATTTTTTGCAGAATATCGGACACGGCTTAGCTTTGGTTGGTAAATTTGATTAGCGCATTGAGCTTCGCGCGCGCGGCACCGGATTCGATCATTTCGCGTGCCTTGACGACGCCGGCGGCTAAGTCGCTAGCCACGCCCGCAACATAAATCGCCGCGCCCGCATTCAATGTGACGATGTCCTTGGCTGGCCCGGCTTGATTGTCGAGTACCGCGCGCACCATCATCATCGACGCGGCCTTGTCAATGGCCTTTAGCGTTTCAATTGGCGCGAGCTTCAACCCAAATTGCGCGGGGTCGATGTTGAATTCGCGCACTTCGCCATTTTTCAATTCGGCCACCAAGGTCGAACCAGACAACGAAATTTCGTCCAGCCCATTCTCCCCGTGCACGATCATCACGTGTTTCGAGCCAAGTTGCTCCAACACGCGCGCTTGAATGCCGACCAAATCAGGATGAAACACACCCATGACTTGATTCGGCGCGCCTGCCGGGTTGGTCAGGGGGCCGAGAATATTGAGGATGGTGCGCATGCCCAAGTCTTTGCGCACCGGCGCGGCGTACTTCATGGCGGGATGATGATTGGGTGCGAACATGAAACCCAAGCCCACGGTGTTGATCGACGCGGCCACCTGTTGCGGCGTTAGATTCAAATTCACGCCAAGCGCCTCAAGTACGTCGGCGCTGCCTGACTGCGATGACACCGAGCGCCCGCCATGCTTCGCGACCTTCGCGCCCGCTGCGGCAGCCACGAATGCGGCGGTAGTGGAAATGTTGAACGTATGCGTTTTATCTCCGCCAGTGCCGCAGGTATCAACCAAATATTTGGTGTCACCGACGTCCACCTTGGTGGCAAATTCACGCATCACCTGTGCCGCCGCCGCGATCTCAGAAACCGTTTCCGTCTTCACGTGCAGCCCCATCAGGATCGCCGACAGTTGCACCGGCGTGACGGCACCCTGCATTACTTGGCGGAACAGATCGACCATCTCGTCGTAAAAAATTTCGCGCTTGTCAGCGAGGCGATGGATCGCGTGTTGGGCAGTAAACATGGCTATTTTGTCGCGTCCAAAAAGTTTTTCAGCAAGGCGTGACCGTGCTCGGTCAGGATCGACTCGGGGTGAAATTGCACGCCTTCAATCGGCAGCGTTTTGTGGCGCACGCCCATGATTTCGCCGTCTTCCGTCCACGCGGTAATTTCTAGGCACGACGGACAGGTTTCGCGCTCGATCACCAGCGAGTGATAGCGGGTAGCGCGAAACGGTGAGGGCAGCCCGGCAAACACGCCGCGCTCAGTGTGCGTGATTTGTGAAGTCTTGCCGTGCATCAGCGTTTTCGCATGAACGATCTTGCCGCCGAACGCTTGGCCGATGGCTTGGTGGCCCAAGCACACGCCGAGCAGCGGAATTTTACCGGCGAACTTCTCGATGGCGGCGACCGAAATCCCGGCCTCGTTCGGCGTACAGGGGCCCGGCGAAATCACGATGCGCTTCGGCTGCATCGCCTCAATATCGGCCAAGGAAATTTCGTCGTTGCGTTTCACCACCACGTCCTCACCCAACTCGCCCAAATACTGCACGAGGTTGTAGGTGAAGCTATCGTAGTTATCAATCATGAGCAGCATGGCTATCCTTTCTGCCGTGCGTAGAATGATTCAAACGCAGCGGCAACGACGTCAACATCGTCGCGCGACACATCGAGGTGGGTCACCAACCGGGTATGCGGGCTGACGATGGCGATCACGCCGTGTTCGCGCAGGTGAGTGGACAGCGCCGCGCAATCGCTCTGGGGCACGTCAACGTAAAAAATATTGGTCTGCGGGGTCGTGACCACGAGCCCCGGAATCGCACCGAGTGCCTTCGCGAGGTAAGCTGCGTTCGCGTGGTCGTCCGCCAGCCGTGCGACAAGATGATCGAGCGCGTACATGCCCGCCGCCGCAAGAATCCCCACTTGGCGCATGCCGCCGCCGAGCATTTTGCGCCAGCGGTGGCCGCGATGAATTAGCGCGCGCGTGCCGCACAGCACCGAGCCTGCGGGCGTGCCTAAGCCTTTTGACAGGCACACCGAGACTGAATCGAAATGCGCGCAAATATCTTTCACATCGCGCCCCGTTTTGATCGCCGCGTTGAACACGCGTGCGCCATCGAGATGGGTCGCGAGATTTTTACTTCGGGCAAACGCGCGTACTTCTGCCATGTAACTCTCGGCGATCACTTTGCCGCCGATGGTGTTTTCCAGTGCAATCAATTTGGTGCGAGCGAAATGCGCGTCGTCAGGTTTCACCGCTGCGCGAATTTTTGCCAGCGGGATCGTGCCGTCGGGCGCGTTCTCCAGCGGTTGCGGCTGAATGCTACCGAGCACCGCCGCGCCGCCGCCTTCGTATTTGTAGGTGTGCGCATCTTGGCCGACGATGTATTCCTCGCCGCGTTGGCAATGCGCCATTAGCGCGACCAAATTGCTTTGCGTGCCCGATGGCAAGAACAATCCGGCCTCCATGCCGACCATCGCGGCCATGCGCTCTTGCAACGCGTTCACGGTGGGGTCGTCGCCAAACACGTCATCGCCGACGGGGGCAGCCGCCATCGCGGCACGCATTGCTGCGGTGGGTTGCGTGACAGTGTCGCTGCGCAAATCAATATTTTTCATTTAGTTTCTCCACCGTTGGTGTCAATGCCCGCCGCCACCAACTCAGCCGCTTTGAGTAAAGCGCGCGCCTTGTTTTCTGTTTCCTGCCATTCGAGTTCGGGCACCGAATCGGCGACGATGCCGGCAGCAGCCTGGACATACAACGTGCCATCCTTGATGACGCCGGTGCGAATCGCAATCGCCATATCCATATTGCCGTTGAAGCCAATATAGCCCGCAGCCCCAGCATAGACGCCACGTTTAGAGGGTTCCAGCTCTTCAATAATTTCCATCGCGCGCACTTTCACGGTACCGGTCACGGTGCCAGCGGGGAAGGTAGCGCGCAGCAAATCAATCGGGCTCACGTCGTCGCGAATTTCGCCATCGACGTGCGACACCAAGTGCATCACATGCGAATAGCGCTCGACCACGAATTGCTCGGTCACTTTCACGCTGCCGGTTTTGGCGATGCGACCGATGTCGTTCCGACCAAGATCAATCAGCATCAAATGCTCGGCCAACTCTTTCGGGTCGTTGCGCAATTCGGTTTCGAGTTCGAGATCGCGCGCGGGTGTGCTGCCGCGTTTGCGCGTACCGGCGATGGGGCGCACGGTGACTTTGCTGCCCTCTTGTCGCACCAAAATCTCCGGCGATGCACCGACGATATGAAAATCGCCCATGTCGAAAAAATACATATACGGCGAGGGGTTGATGGACCGCAGCGCGCGATACAAATTGATCGGCGGCGCATCGAACGGCTGCGAAATGCGCTGCGAGATTTGCACCTGCATGATGTCGCCGTCGATGATGTACTGCTTCGATTTTGCAGCGGCGGCGAGGAATGCCTCTTTGCCGATTTCCGATTTGGGCTCTGGGGTCTTTCCGGTCGGCACATACACCGGCAGCTCAGCTTGTGTGCGCAAACCCAAGCGCAATGCCGTCAGTCGGCGCTCGGCATGCGCATACGCATCGGCCTTAGCCGCATCCGCGTAGACAATCAAATGCAGTTTGCCGGACAGGTTATCGACCACCGCCAGTTCGTCCGACAACATCAGTACGATGTCTGGAACGCCAAGCGGGTCGGGCTTCTTCACGTAGTTACTCGCGAGCTTGGCCTCGATGTAGCGCACCGTATCGTAAGCAAAATAGCCCGCCAGGCCACCCGCAAAACGCAATGGGCCATTGAGCGGTGCTGCGTTGAAACGCGCGCGATATTGCTCCACGAACGCGAGCGGATCGGTGACGGTTTGCACCTCCGTTTTGCTGACCGCCCCGTTCACGACGCGCATGATCGCCACCTCAAACCCACGCACCTCCAACCATTCCTGCGCGGGCAAGCCAATGATCGAGTAGCGGCCAAAGCGCTCGCCGCCGATCACGGATTCAAGCAGATATGAGTGGGATTTATTCGCGAGCTTGAGATAAATCGACAGCGGCGTGTCGAGGTCAGCGAACGTCTCGAGTGTGACGGGGATGCGATTGAAGCCCTGCGCGACGAGGCTGTTGAATTCAGTTTCGGTCATGATGTTTTCAGCAAAATGGGTTGTTAGGCGGATGCAGCAATTCGATGGCGCGAGCGATCAGCGCCAGATTTGCCATCGCCACCACGGCGCCGATTTTGTGAAAACGTTCATATGAGCAGGGGTCAGAAAAAGTTATGGACTGAGTTTAACGAATTTCATCGCTGCTGGCAGGTCGTCAATGAAGGCATCGCAATCGAGCCCGCGTAATTCTTGGCCTTCGTTGTAGCCGTAGGGAACGATGAATACCGCGCTGCCCGCCGCACGCGCGGCCGCAGCGTCATTGATCGAATCGCCGATCAACAACATTTCCGCCGCCTTACAGCCAAAAAATTCAGCGGCGTGTTTGATCTGCATCGGGTGCGGCTTTTTCTCGGCCACCGTGTCGCCGCAAACAACGATCTCAAAATAATCGCGCATGCCAGTGTGTTGGAGCAACGGCAGCGTGAATTTTTCCACTTTGTTGGTGACACAACCTAGCCGAAACCCCGCGTCCTTCAGGGCGTTCAAGCCATCGACCACACCGGGATAGGGCTTCGAGGTGTCGGTGAAACACGTCTGATATTGGCGCTCAAAATTCGCCACGGCCACTTTCAGCGCGGTGGGGCCGACTTCACCAACCGCGTCTTTCAACGATTTCGCAACGAGATTGTGAATTCCCTTGCCAACAAAATTCCGCACCACATTCGCTTCCAAGGGGGCAAAGCCAAGGGTCGCGCGCATCAAATTCACGCCGGTGATGATGTCGCCCACCGTATCGAGCAGGGTGCCATCGAGATCAACCAGCACCACTTTCAGCTGCAGCGGAAAGGTAAATTTTGGCTTGGCACGGTAACGCGTTTTTTTCACTTCGGCTACTACACCCTCTGGAACACCAGCATCCACGGGCGTTTCTAAGGCATCACCCTCTACGACCACTTCGACGGGCAGCGTATTCATGCCACCGCCTTTGTCAATTCGGCACGCATCGTGTCAATCTTTTGCTGGTAGTCACCCGCACCAAAAATCGCGGAGCCCGCCACAAACGTATCAGCACCCGCGCAGGCAATCTCACCAATGTTATCGGCCTTCACGCCACCATCGACTTCCAGCCAGATGTCGCGGCCTGAAGCGGTGATGCGCGCTTTCACTTCGCGCAATTTTGCCAAGGTCGCGGGAATAAATTTCTGCCCGCCGAATCCGGGATTCACGCTCATCAACAAAATAATATCGACCTTATCCATCACGTAATCCAAATACGACAGCGGGGTCGCCGGGTTGAACACCAGCCCCGCTTTGCAGCCGTGCTCGCGAATCAAACTGAGGCTGCGATCAATGTGATCGGACGCTTCCGGGTGAAACGTGATGATGCCCGCTCCCGCCTTGGCGAAATCAGGAATGATGCGATCCACCGGTTTCACCATCAAGTGCACGTCAATTGGCACCACGCTGCCGTCGGCGCGTTTGGCGTGCGGCTTGATCGCCTCGCACACCAAGGGGCCGATGGTGAGGTTGGGAACGTAATGGTTGTCCATCACGTCAAAGTGGATCAAATCCGCGCCCGCCGCGATGACGTTGCGGACTTCTTCGCCCAAGCGGGCGAAGTCAGCGGAGAGAAGGGAGGGAGCGATGCGAAAGTTCATCGCCGCATTTTACGCGACGCGAACCATTGCGGCACATCGTGATAGGATTTCACCATGACCACTGCTAAAAAATACGACGTAAAAGTTACCGCGCAATCGTTCTTCCTCCCCGACCAATCGGATGAGGACAACGATCAATACGTGTTCGCGTACACGATCCGCATCCAGAACATCGGCCAGTTGCCCGCGAAAGTCATCAGCCGCCACTGGATCATCACCGACGCGGACAATCAGGTGCAAGAAGTGCGCGGCGTGGGCGTGGTTGGTGCGCAACCGATTCTCAAACCGGGCGAACACTTCGAGTACACGTCGGGATCGTCGATCAACACCATCGTCGGCACCATGCGCGGCACCTATCAAATGGTCGCGGAAGATGGGCAGAAGTTTGACGCGGTAATTCCGGAATTCACGTTATCGGTGCCGCGCGTGTTGCATTGATGTTTGCGATGGCTAGTAGGTCAGGTTGCGCAGCTGACTGACTTCGGTGCTAAAAGTCAGGTAGCTTCGCAACCTGACCTACCAATGCAAAATCCGGCAGCGTTATTTTTTAGTCGCATCATCCTTCGTTTTTTTCTTGCGTGGCAGCGACCACCAAACAATAAAAATACCGATGCCGAAGGCGAGAAATACTTGTAGAAATACCCAGAACATTGCGGTGCCTCAATTTGTTTGCATCAAGTTGGTTCGTGTCGTGAATGCATCCGTGAACGCATGCACACCATCGCAGAGTGCCGATTGTATACTCGACGCACCATGAGACCTCCCGCACGCACCACGCTTTTTTCCCGCCGTTTTTTGTATTCCGCTTGGCTCATTTGCGCAGCCGCAGTCAATACTTCAATCTGCGGCCACGCGCAAGACATGCCCGGCACCCCTGAGCCGCAACCGAGCATCACCAGTGTCGCCGCGCCCACCGCCCCGGTGTGCGCACCCTGCCCCGCCTGCGTCGCTTGTCCCGCACCCGCCGCGCCACTCATCACCATCCCGCCCGCGCAAACCCCCGGCCCCGACCCCACGCGTGGTCGCCTTGAACGTGACGCGTGGGATGCCGTGACCGCGTGGGGCAGCGACGATCCGACCGCAGCGTTGAGTGCATTTTTGCAAGGTTGTCCCATCCTCAACACCCGCCCCGAATGGCTGGGGGTGTGCACGCGCGCGCAAAGCCTCACCAACAAAACACGTTCCGGCATCAACGATTTTTTTCGCCAAAATTTCGAGCCGTACCGCGTGGTCAATATCGACGAGACCGACACCGGCATCGTCACTGGCTACTACGAGCCACTGCTGCGCGGCAGCCGCACGCGCACCAGCGTCTACCGCTACCCGCTCTACTCATCACCGCAAGACCTGATCACCATCGACTTATCCGAAACCTACCCCGATCTTAAAAATCGGCGGCTACGCGGGCGGCTGGTTGGCAACAAGGTCGTGCCGTATCTGGAACGCGCGGACATCGACGGCAACACCTCGCCATTGAAGGGACTTGAAATCGCGTGGGTCGATGATCCGATTGAAGCGTTCTTTTTGCAGATTCAAGGCTCCGGGCGAATCCTTTTGCCCGACGGAAAATATCTGCGCGTGGGTTACGCCGATCAAAACGGCCACCCGTTTCGCGCGCTCGGCGGTCTGTTGATTCGTCGCGGCGAAATTCGCGCCGAGAACGCGTCTATGCAAGGCATCAAGGCGTGGGCACAACGCAATCCGCGCAAGGTGCAACAGTTCATGAACGGCAATCCCAGCTTCGTGTTTTTCAAAGAACTGCCCGGTGATTTAACAGGCCCCATCGGCACTCTCGGCGTGCCGCTCACCGCCGAGCGCTCCATCGCCGTCGATCAACGCGTGGTGCCGCTCGGCGTACCGGTCTACCTCGCCACCACCTTCCCCAACACCACCCAGCCGCTCAATCGCTTGATGGTTGCGCAAGACACGGGTGGCGCCATCGCGGGTGCTGTACGCGCCGATTTCTACTGGGGATTCGGCGATGGCGCAGGCAGCCAAGCGGGGCGCATGAAACAGCAAGGCCGCATGTGGGTGCTACTGCCACTCGGCTACGACCCCAACGCACTCACGTTCAACGGTGGCGGCAAATGACCATCGCCTATTGGTGCGTACTCATCGCGGGATTACTTCCCTACATCGCGGTCGGCATTGCCAAATGGGGACGCGGCTTTGACAACAATAACCCTCGCGACTGGTTAGCGCGACAAGAAGGCAAGAAGAAACGCGCACATGCCGCGCATCTCAATAGTTTTGAAGCGTTTCCGTTGTTTGCGGCAGGCGTGATTATCGCCAGCGTGTTGAAGGCGTCGGGCGGGCTCGTCGATGCGCTCGCGTTGACGTTTGTGATTGCGCGCGTGATCTACATCTGGTGTTACGTCGCGGATCGCGCGACCTTGCGGTCGGTGGTTTGGTTTGTGGGAGTGGGGGCGACGGTGGGGTTGTTTGTGGCGGCGACGGTGGCGAGATGATTTGGCCACTGGCCAGCAGGTTTGGATGGCAATCGGGATAGGGGCGGCCAGTGTATCTGACCGATCCCCTCCCACACCACCACGGCATGCGGGTCCGCACCGGGCGGTTCGAGAAGTTGAGGTCAT
>JAYTVA010000052.1:0-24358 GCA_043744255.1 Burkholderiales bacterium
AGAAAAATTTCTCCTTACATATCAATCATATGCGGCGTCGAAATTTTTCTGCGCGCGCCTACTCTGGCTTAGAACTGAACTTAATCAGACCTTCCCTAGATTGACGATCACCAATTTCCATACGACCGCATCGGTGTATCGCCAGCCGGGGAGGGCGAGGATGGCGAGCCAGCCGATCAGCGCGATGGCGGTGGCGATTTTGAAGATGATGTTGAGTTGATTCATTGAGGCTCCAGCGGATTTGAGGACACAATCGGTAGGTCAGGTTGCACAGCACCCTGACACACGCGCTTAAGCGCCGCCGCCCTCAATCAACTGAATTCGCCGACGCAGCCGCTCAACTTCCGCCGAATCGCCAACTTTCTCCGCGCGCATCAATTGCACCCCAAGCCACGCCAACAACGGTCGCCGCCAGCCTTGTCCGGATGCTGTTTCCACCGCCAATGCCAACGCAGCAGGGCTCGCCTGGCCGCGTCTAAACACCACGCCCGCCGCAACCAAGCGCGCCTGCGGGTCAGTGATGCTTTGCAGCGCTTGCAGGGCGGTCGCATCGTCATTCGCACCAGCAGCGGCGCGATGCTGCGGCGGCAGCTGTGCGACGCTCGCGGCATCTGCTCGGCCGGCGAGGTAGTCGGCATAGGCGCGTTCCGGCGCAGCGGCATCGGCGCGCAATTTTTCGAAGCCGGTGCAATCCTCCTGCACCAGGCTTGCCACTCGTCCGGCGCAACGCGCAAGTTCCACGCGCGCGAGTAAATCAGCGCGCCCCGTGCGCGCAACCTCGCTTTTGGCGCGGCCATATTCCAGTGCCTCCACGCGCGCGTTGCCCGATAGGTAGGCTTCGCTCGCGCGCTGCATGGCGTCGTATGCATTCATCTGCCAGTCGGGCGGTGGTGGGGCGCTGGAGCACGCGGTTAGACCTGCGACGCACAGCCAACAGAATTTGTTCATGGCAATTTGATCTCCGCATCACGCTTAAACGGCCACTTGCGGTTGATTTCGTTGACCAAGTTGTCGACCTTGTGAAGGCTGCTTTCGACCTCGGCACGTAGCACACCGAGATCGGTGGTGGCGACTTTCGCGTTGCCGGCAACCACCTGCGCTTCCACCAGCAGGGCGTCCACTTTCTTCAAGCTGTTGCGCGCGTCGCCGAGCATGCCGTTGAGCTGTACTACGGTGGCTTGCGTATCCTTCATCACACCAGTTGCGCCGAATACCTGTGTATCTACTTTTGATACTAGGCCATCCGCTTTAACAGCGAGCCCGTCCATGCGTGCGAGCAACGTGTTGGTGCGATCAAGTGTCGAGAGAATTCGTTGCATATTTTTTTCATCACCCAGCAACGCGCCCATCGCACCGTTTTTTCCGTTCAGCTTTTCGGTTAGCGTCTTGACGTTACCTAGACTAGCGTCGAGTGACGAGTCGGGTGCGGTCAGCGCCTTGAGATTCTGCAGCAGGTCTTTTGCACTCGCGACCAGCTTCGGGATTTCCGAGGTGGCATCGCCGACCAGCAACGTACGGGTGGCGCCGTCTTCCAAGGGCGGATCGGTGAGGATGCCGCTGTACGCACGCATGTGGGTGTTGCCCACGAGGCCGCGTTCGAGCGTAAAAATGCTCGACTTACGCAGCCAGTGCGCGTCTTTGTGCGGCACATCGATCAGCATGCGCGCGGTGCCTTCCTTGCTCAATTCAATCTGGCTCACGCGGCCAATCGGGAACCCGGAGAAAGTAAGGTCAGAACCGACCACCACGCCTTCCGAATCATCGGCAACCAGCACCAGCCGCTGGGTGGTCTCGAATACCCCACGTGCGTACATCAAATAGATCACTGAGCCCGCCACCAACGCCAGCATTAATAGCAACAGCAGCGCGGCCTTCACCTGCAAATGTGGCACGGGCGGTGTATGCGCAGTTGTTGGCGGCGGATGTGCTGGGGGGATGTCGTTCATCACAAATGAGTTCAGTAATAATTTACGAGTAGGGACAGCACTTCAATGATGAGCACCACAAAAAACAATCGCACCATGCTCGCTAATTCGCGTGCGGCCTTGGAGCGACCCTGCAAGCCGATTTTCATCGGATCGTACAGCGCCGCCGAGATCGGGATCAACGATACCGCGAAACTGAAGAACAGCGTTTTCATCACCAGAATCATCGACACCGCCGGGCTAAATACCTGCCCCACCACGCGTGTGTAGGCCGAGAATCCCCACGGCGAAAAACCATAAATTGCCAAATAGGCCAACACCAGTGACATCACGCAACTCACCGCCACTAGCGTCAATACCGAAAGAATACCCGCCACCACACGCGGCAATCCTTCGCGACACACGGGATCAATGCCCGCGCGTTGCATCGCATCAATCTCGCCGCGCCCGCGCATTTCGGCCAACTCCACGCCATCGGGTAGCGTGCAGCGCAGCGCAACGAACACCGCCACCGAGAGCGGAATCAACTCTAGTACCAATACCCGCACCACCAGACCCAGCGCGAACTTCGATAAGCCATAACTCAATGCGGTGACCACGACGATGCGGATCAGCACCACGCTCACGAGCGCGCCGAACACAGTAAAGCCGACGAAATTGATACCCGCACCCGTCACCAATTGCTTGGCAATCGCGTTGCGGTTGGCGGGCAGATACGGCTCACGCGAAAATGCCAGCGACAGCAAGTGCGCGGCGAACTGCAAGGTGCGCCACGCACGGGCGAACCATTGCAGGATCAGGCGATTGAGATGGCGGAGCGCGCCAAACGGCGCGTTGAGGTTTGCGGTCAAGGCAATATCCGGTTCATAGCAAACAGTATGCGACAGTGGCAGCAAGTTTTCGTTCTGTGCAATCTGCGTGCACGCGAGCTGGTGTCGGCACGTGCAGACGAAAATTTACTTCGTCGAAAACGTGAACACGCCATCCCAATTCGCGCCCGGTGGATGATTGCGCAGGTCGGCCACGCGGTTAAGGTAGACGCGATAGACCTTGCGGGTCGGATCGGCCTGACTGAGTGCGGTGAGCAAGCTCTCGGCCTCATCCCACTTTTGCGCACGATAGCGGCGCAGTGCGCGTTGAAATTCGCCGATTTCGTCGACCACTTGGCTGCTTACTTCTGCGTGCAGGCCAACGGGCTCATAGATGCTGATCGGCTCTAACTTGCCTTTCACGCGCACGCAATCCAGCTCGCGATAGACCACGTTGGATACGGTGCGCACGATATTTTCCGAGACCAGAATACCGACACCGTATTCTTTGGTTAATCCTTCTAGGCGTGACGCCAGATTGACCGCATCGCCGAGCACCGTATAGGCACGGCGGAAGCTGGAACCCATGTCGCCTACATTCATCACGCCGCAATTTAAGCCCACACCAATTTCCAATTTGGGCCAACCGCGCTTAGTGTAATTGGGGCCAAGTTCTTTGACGCGCTTTTGCATCGCTAGCGCGGAGGCGAGCGCGTGTTCAGCATGTTGTTGATCCAATAGGGGCGCGCCCCAAAACGCCATGATCGCGTCACCGATATATTTGTCGATGGTGCCGCGATCCGCCTGAATCACCTTGGTCATCTCGGTGAGGTAGTCGTTCATCATCGCCGTGAGTTCGGTCGGCGAGAGTCCCTCCGAAATCGTGGTGAAACTACGTATGTCGGAGAACAACACCGTCATGTCGCGGCTCTCGCCCTTGGTCGAATAGTTGTCGGGGTTCTTCGCCATTTCCGCGACCAACTCCTTCGGCACATAGGTGCCGAAGATGCCGGTGATCTGGCGCTTGGAGCGACCCTCAATAAAAAACCCGTAAGCCATATTGAGCAGGTACAAACTGCCGATCATTACCATCGGCACGCCGATGGGTAGCACTAAGTTCTGTCCCCACCAGTACATGTTAAAGGCTAGCAGCGAGCCGGCCGTAACCACGACTGTTGCGGTCGACCACAACGAATCCAGCTTCACCAGTGCGAACGCCAGTGGAAGGCCAATCACCAACAGCATCAGTATCTTGGTGTCCTCTTCGTCCTTGGGTCTTCGCTTGATTGAATTGTCGAGGAAGCCCGAGACAATACTCGCGTGCGTTTCCACACCCGGGTAGACCTGACCCACTGGGGTATTGCGCAAGTCAAATAGTCCCTGCGCGCTGGTGCCAACGAAGGCAATTTTCCCGTCGAGGTCCCCAGGGGCGAGTGTGCCGCGCAAAATGTCCGTAGCGGAAATGTAGCGAAACATCGGACTCGCGCCGCGAAATGGGATAAGCATCGATGCGTCGTCATCAACCTGAATCACCGCATCCCGAATTTGCACGTAATCGAGTCTTGCCATGTTGCCGCCCCGGTCTTTTCGGGTTTTCGCTACCAGCGGTTCGTTATCGAGCAAGGTTCGAAATACGGCGATGGAAAGCGATTCATAAAAGCCATCCTTGTATCGCAGGAATGTTGGTACCCGACGCAGCACGCCATCGACGTCAATCTCAGGAAGAATATGCCCGGTGGCTGAAGCGGCCTCCTGAAACGCGCGACGGTTACCGCTATAGCCCGCAATCGTGCGGGATTCAAGCTGTAGGCCTTTCGTGCTATCGACGCTGAAACTGGGACTGGGCAAGACGCCGATCTGCAACTCGTTTAGATCGGTGCGATCTTCGCGATCATTGCTTGCAGCGAACCCGAGTACCACCAGGTTTTTTTTGATTTCTGTGGCGAAGCGGGCGTCAAAGTCCAGGGACGGACGTAGCTGATCGAGCCGGGATAAAAAATCTTTATTGCCGCTCAGTGACGTCTTGGCGAGGTTTTCTAGATTGCTCAGGCCGGAACTGGTGTCGGGCTCGCTAAAAAACATATCGAAGCCGACTACTTTGACCTTATAACGATTGAATAACTGATCCACCAGCAGCGTCAGCTTGTCGCGACCCCACGGCCAGCGCCCTTCGGTGTTAAGACTCTTTTCATCGACATCGATGATGACGATGCGCGAATCCATCTTCGATGGCATGGTCGCGCGCAGCCGTACGTCGTAGGTAAATAACTCAATACGCTCCAGAAATGAAGCATCCACAGTGGCAAGGCTGGCGACGGAAAATAGCAATACCACGCCAATACCGAGCGTCACGCGTATCCACGAATTAATCGACGAAAAATATTGCTTCCAAAGTGCCCCGGGGTCAATTTTGAGTTTCATTGGCAGACTCGATCAGTGGCGATTCGTTTTTTGATTTTGTGACCGTGCTTGGCAACGATGCCACGCTGCGTAGATTGTTGCACATCCGGTGAAACCGGTGGGCTGACGGCATACCGTATTCGCGGTATAGCGCCGCCGCTATTCTCTCTGCTCAAAAAAATGAAACACCCGGCGCGACAACCATTCGCCATGCCCCGGAAACGTGCCCGAACAAAAGCCGACATGCCCACCATGCGCGGGAAAATCGAGGGTGACTGCCGCCGACACTTGATCGCGCCGTGGCAGTGCTGACGCGGGCAGAAAGGGATCGTTCAGGGCATTTAACACCAGCGCGGGCAGCGCGACGTCGATCAAGCCGGGCTTTGCTGAGGCGCGCGTCCAATAATCATCGGTGTCGCGATAACCGTGGAGGGGCGCGGTCACTTCGTTATCAAATGCACGCAACGTGGTCGCCGCGCGCACGACGTCGGCGCTAAACATGCCGGGATGCTGCGCGAGTTTTTCGAACGCCTTGCGTTTCATTGTGGTCAAAAAATTGCGTGCGTAGACTTTGCAAAAGCCGCGCTCCAGCGCTTCGCCCGCTGCCGTCAAATCAAGCGGCGCAGAAATTGCCACTGCCGCGTCGACGATGCCGACCGCACTGCGCCCTTGCTCGCCGAGCCACTTCAGGGTTGCATTGCCGCCCAGCGAAATGGCCGCGACGAACACGGGCGCAGTGGGCGCTTCCGCTTTCACGCGGCGCACGATCCAGTCAATTTCAGTAGCGTCGCCGGAATGATAGGCGCGCGGCAAACGATTGATCTCGCCGCCGCAGCCGCGAAAGTGCGGGACCAGGCCGCGCCAACCTCGTCGCTGGGCCTCGGCCATCAGGTTCAAGGCGTACAGACTTTGCGAGCCGCCTTCGAGGCCGTGAAACACCACCAGCATCGGCGCCGTCGCGTTACCAGCAACGCGATCCACATCGATAAAGTCCCCGTCTGGCGTGCCGTTTGGGGCAGTTTCCCAGCGCTCGCGGGTGTAGCTGACTGGCGGCCGCGCTGCGAACAGAGCCGGATACACCGTCTCAAGATGCGGGCCGCGCAGCCACCACGGTGGTTGATAGCGCATCGCGCTCACCAGCTCGATTTGTGGTCGATGCGCACTCGACCGTCGAGCGTGGGTCGGCCGAATGGCAGCAGGGCCGTCCACAGTAGTGGCGCGTCGCGCGAGGGCGTCGCTACACCGTTGTACGCAAATTCGCGGCGCGGCGACCATTGCACTTGTCCGCCACCATCAAATTTCAACAGGCCGCTGGTGTCGGCGAATGCATAGTCGGCAACGCTTTCGCGGAACGTGATGTTGATGTCATACGAGCCAATCGGGCGTGGGAAGAAAGTGCGTGCGGCAAAGTTTTCTGCGCGTGCGGTGAGCTTGCCGGTGACGGTGGTGGGTTGCGCGTAACTCACGGCGACACGGTCGTTGGTCTTCAAACGCAGGGTGCCGCCGGGCCCCGCGAGTGCGACGATGCTGTTGAAGGCGGCGATCAGATCGGCATCGACGGTGAGGTCGGCATTGCTGAGTGCGACGGTAGCGAATCCGAACGCCGCGCGGGTTGTGCCATTCACGGTCGCAGACGCAGCCACGACATCAAAGCCTACTCGCGCTTGCAACAAAGACGATGGTGCCAACTGCCACGTCAGCGGCACGCGCGTTTGTGCGCGGGCGATAGTGCCGAGGTTCAACACGCCGCTGCCCGACCAGACGGTACCGTGCACTTCGCTTAAGCTGCCGAAGGCGACGATTTTGCTATTGACGTTTGCTTCAAACAAGCGTGCTGGCAGGAACACCAGTGCGCCGAGTAGTGCGGTGATGACAAGGACGAACATGGCGCGTTTGGAGGTCATGATGATGGCCGTGTAGTGTCGTCGGCGACGACCAATTCGGCCGAAACCGAGCTGCCGTCGCCGATGGTGTTGATTGACAGCGACACCACCCGCAGACGAAACCGCGCCAGTGCCAAGTCCATGCGGTCGAGCAGAGCAGGGTAGGCGATGCTGGCCATTGAAATCGTGAAGCTGCGGTTATCGTTCACCGTGATCTTGGCGGTCGCGCCGAATGCGCCTTGTAGTGCGGTGGGATCAGCCGCCACGCGCGGCGCGGTGTTGCTGACCACTGCGGGCATCGCGTTGATGCGCTTGAACTCTTCAGCCTCACGCTGCATGGTGGCGAGGGATTGTTGTAGCACCGGGATGCGCGTGCTGAGCGTACGGCGACCTGCAACGGCGGGCTGCCACAGATAAGCGAAACACACGCCCAGTAGCAGCGCAGTGCCGCTCATGGCCAGTATCCATCGTGCGCCGTTGGTCAGGCCTTGCCAATAGGCGATCAGGCGCGCGTTCATGTGCCGACTCGCAGGGTAATTTCGATGGTGCCTTGGATGGCGCCTGCCGTCAGCGCTGCACCGGGAATCGCGGCGACACGCTCTTGTAGCGCCTGCATTGCTGCGTCGGTCGATAACTTGCCAACCAGTTTTGCGTTACCGTCTTTGATAGCCACGGCGGTAATGACGAATTGTGGAACCGACGCGGTCATTGCGGCCAAACGCGCCAGACCGATGCGTGGGTCATCGGCCTTGGTCATGCCCCGCTCGCGCTTGAGGGCATCGAGATTGCGATGCATTTGTAGCGCGGGATCAACGATGGCAGTCGCCTGCGGGAATGTCGCCTGAAAGGTCGCGCGCATCTCGCGCTCGATGGCAAAGCGTTTGCGATCCAGTTGCCACCAATCGGCGACCATGAACGCGAGCTGCAGCGCGGCGATGATGGCGCTCAGCGCCAGCGCCGGTTTGGCAAGTGCGAGCCATGCGCGCGCTGGTTGTGGCAGGGCAAATTCGCCGGTGAGCAGGTTGCCGTTTTTTTGCGACGTCAGGACTTTTGTTGCCGCGCCAGCCATGCGCACCGGGATGCCGAGGGCCTGCTCCCAGTGGCGCTGCAAATCGAGGCTAATCGCACTGCCACCTTCGTAGAGTGCAATAGCGGCGGGCTTCTCCACGGTTTCGCTGAGTGCGAGGGTTAATGCAAATGGTGGTGCGTTGTTGCTACTGGCGTCGAGTGCATACGCATAACCATCGGCACGGCGCGCGTACGCTTGCGCGTCTGCATTGGCGAGTTGCACCGACCATTCGTTTGCGGCCACCGGCAGCAGCATGGTTTCGGCGAACACCGCACGCGGCGCCCGCCCCGAAGCTTGCAGCCACGCGAGCGCGGCGGTGAACCACGCGCGATCAATCGCGGCGACGATGTGATTTTTCATGGCACCACGCGGACGATCCAGCACCACCGCATGCACGGTGGCGGGATCAATCGTCAATTTGTCTTCGATGGCATAACGCACCAAGGCATCGCGTTTCTGCGGCGAGATCGCGGTGCGGGGCAAGGGCGTTTCGATAAACACCACGCGGCTCGCGGGCACCAGCGCCGTGACGTGTGGCGCACGTGGTATGGCGTCGAGTGTACTGACACCGTGGCGCAGCGTGGCACCAGCCGCGTCATGCAGCGCCCAGCGCGCCATGCTGGAGGCATCGAAGCGAGCTAGGTCAGGGAAAGTAATGACGAGTTGCAAAGTGATTTTTTAGAATGAACTAAGCCAAATTATAGTCGGCCACTCGTTGCTTGCCGTGCCATTCACAGGAACCTTGCGCTGCAGTAGCGCGGTTTGGCGAAGTTGCGCCGATTCGCGGGTGATGGCAATTGAGACCGTAAAGAATTGACTGTCCACGCTCGCGAACTGGGTGAGGGCTGCCAGTGGGACTTTCGCAAACTCGACGCGCTGACCGACGGTCTTCAAATCCGCCAGCGGTTTTTCTTCACGTGCGCGGATGAACGCGGTCGCCTGTTCAGCGGCTATCTCAGGAAAATACGCGCGCAGCACCTCGGGCGATACCGAATTGAGATTGAGTTTTGAGCGTGCCGGCAGGGCAGTAACGTAGGGCAGCAGTCGCGTAATGATGGCCGCGTCAAAGCCACGCACACGTGTGAGTTCGCCAATCTGTATCAAGCGACGATTGGCAGCACGATAGGGTGCGGCCAAATTGAGGTAATGGCTAGACTCGGCTCCATTGGCGCTGCGCTCGTCGTCCGTGTCTAACCAGTCCGCCAGCGCGGGGGCGAGATCGGCGTCGATTTTAAGTTCGCTCAACAGTTGCTGAAATGCCTTGATGTCAGCGGCGCTTTGCTTGCCGTCGTCTTGCACCAGATTGTTGAGATTGAATTTTGCCGCCTCGTCGCGGATCACGCCCGAGGCTATCGCGCCCTCAAGTGGCTGCGCGATCAGGCCTTGCGCCCATGGCTGCCTGCTGTGCACCACAGTCTTATTGCTCTCGGCCAACACCGCGCGCGCCCAATCAATGGTGGGTTCGGCATAGAGCGCGATTTGCGCATGATCGGTCGCGCGGGCGGTGCGTGTGAGTGCGTGTGATTGCTGCGCCAGGAGATACGCTGCGATGGTGGCCGCGAGCATTACTACCAGCAGGGCGGTAATGATGGCGGCACCAGTTTGGCGAGTAGCGCGCATGCTCAGCCGCCACGCACCACAAACACGCGTTTCACCATCTCGCCGGTCGCCAGGGTCACGCTCAACTCCAGTGCCACCGGCAGTAGCGTCGCGACCTTCTCATTCTGTGCGCACCCCGTGGCGGGCCAATCGCTGCGCCAGTTGTTGTTGCGATCCAGCGCGCGCCACTTGGCGTCGCGAATGTTTTTTAGGGCAGTATGAATTTGTGGCTCGCTACGCGGCGCCTGATCGAGCGCGGGCGATAACATCCACTCGATTTTTTCACCCTTGAAACGATAGCCGACGCGCTGCGGCGCAGCGGTGTCATCTTGTTGAATGGCGAAATCAACGAAGCCGGTGCGGGTAAAACTCAGCGTCGCGTCATTGCCAGTCGGCGCGAAGGCGCTCAGGCACAGCGCGGCATTGGCGCGATCATCATTGGCCCGAACCGGGCGATCCAGAATTGCCGCGAGATCGTTTTCTACGCGCGCAAACAGCAATGCGGCATCGCGCCATTTGGTGGTCTCAGCATTGAGTTGCTCACGGGTAGACAACAGACCGCCTAGGGTGCGATACGACAGCACCGCGAGGATGGCGAAGATAGCCATCGCGATCAATAGCTCGATCAGGGTGAATCCGCGTGTCCTCATGGTTGAGGGCTCACTTGGTTGCGCACAACATAGCCGTTGAGTCTTGCCAGCGTTTGCGTCGCGCCAGGGCGCAGGACCGCAATCTCTACTTTGCGAAACGCGGCATTGGGCGTGCTGGATACGAGTTGCTTCCATTCGAATTCGATGTTCGCCATGGCAGTGCGACCCGTGGTTTCGCCGACACCGGGCAACGCCGGGATTGCGTGCAATTCAACGAGTCGGTTTTGCGCGATCCATGTGGCAAGCGTACGAAGCTTGGTTTCGTTCGCGCTATCAACGGCAACCGAGGATGCACGCACGGCGGCGGACAAGGCGATGGCGAGAATCGCCAAGGCGACCAGCACTTCAATCAATGTGAAACCAGTAAGGCGGTGAATCTTCATGGCGTGTCTGCGTTGTTCAGCGACACGTTACCCAGCGGATCGACCAGAATGGCGCGAATCGCCACAGCGGATGCGAGCTTCAATCGGAATGGCGCGGCCACCCCTGCTGGCTGAAAAATGGCGAGACGCGTCGCGCTTGTGTTGAGGTTGGCTGCCGCCAAGGTACCCACTGCCAGCGTAGCGTCCATGCCCTTGGCGAAGGGCCGTGGCTCGAGTGCCTCGCCACCCAACGCCGCGAGCGGCAACCACTTCACTTCGAGCGAGCGTTGATCGCGCTCGTAAAAACTGAGGGTGTTGTCTTTGACCTCGACGCCAATGACTTTTCCGGTCATTGCGGATTCATCGCGCACCCGCTCGAACAGACTCAACAATCGCTCACTCTCCTGCCGCATGCGTTCGCTGTCGTCGGGAAATAAATTCGGTACGGCCAGCGCTAGGGTGATGCCGATGATCACCGTGACGATCATGATTTCTAGCAGCGTGAATCCGCAACTACCGCGAAAGGCGCATGGATACTGGTGTTTCACGATATGTCGCAATGCGAAATCAGAGGCCCCACGAGCCAATATCGGCGTCGTTGCCCTCGCCACCTGGCTGACCATCCGCCCCCAAACTGAATACGTCAATCTCGCCTTTGATGCCGGGGTTCAGGTATTGGTAGGCATGCTTCCACGGATCACTCGGCAGCTTTTCCAGATAGCCGCCTTGCTTCCAATTCGTCGGCTGCGGGTTGGTGGTGGGCTTGACGATCAGCGCTTGCAAGCCTTGATCGGTAGACGGGTAGGCACCGTTATCGAGGCGATAGAGTTTCAGCTGCTGCATCACCACGGCAATATCCGCCTTCGCCGCCGCCACGCGCGCCTCGTCGGGCCGGCCCATGATTTTCGGCACTACCGCAACCGCAAGGATGCCAAGGATCACGACCACGATCATGATTTCGATAAGGGTGAAGCCGGGGGAGTGTTTGGAGGTCATGGGGTGGCTGGGGGTCGGGGGTCAGGGGTCGGGGGTCGGCATTGCGTGTGAAGGTTGGAGCATCGAGTATTCGGGATGCAGGATAACGAGAAAAAGCATCGAGAGGCACAAGCCCCCCAGCCCCCAATCCCCCAATCCCCGACCCCCGCTCCCCCTACCTCGCCACCAACTGATTCAATTCAAATATCGGCAGCAGCACTGCCAGCACAATTGCCAGCACCACCACCCCCATGAACAAAATCATTGCCGGCTCGATCATGGCGGCGAATGTGGAGGTACGGGTTTCGACATCGCGTTGTTGTTGGCGCGCGGCGGCATCGAGCGTTTGCGCGAGTCGGCCACTGGCTTCGCCGGATGCGATTAAGTGCACCATCACCGGCGGAAACAGCGCGCGCTTACCGGCGGGTTGTTGTGCGATCAACGCACGTGACAGGCCGCTTCCCTCGCGCACGGCGATGGTGGCGCGCTGCAAAGCTTCGCGCATCGGCAGATTGCCCACCACCCCGGCGCCCGCATGCAAGGCGGTCAGCACCGGCACGCCGCTGCCGACGAGGATCGAGAGGGTAGCGGCGAGCTGTGCGGTTTCTTGCGAACGGATCAATCGGCCGATGATGGGTGCGCGTAGCAACCAGAAGTGCCAGCGACGGCGTACTGATTCACGGCGCAATGCGATGCGTATGGCAATGAAGCCGACGATGCCCGCGACCAGCCAAAATAATCCTGTGAGCTGCACAAATTTAGACAGCGCCAGCAGCCCGCGCGTCATCAATGGCAGCGTTTGCTTGGTCGATTCAAACACGCCGATTACCTGCGGCACAACGTAAATCATCAAGCCAGTAACGACCAGAATACAAACCGTGAGGACGATCAACGGATAGATCATCGCAACTAATAATTTTTGCCGCATCGCCTGTTGCTCTTCAACGTAATCGGCGAGACGCAGCAACACATCTGGCAGACGGCCCGAGGTTTCGCCTGCCGTGACCAGCGTGCGATAGAGGTCGCCAAACGTTGAAGGAAAGCGGGCGAGGGCGACTCCTAAGGGCTGGCCTTCCAACACCTGCCCGCGAACGCTGGCCAGCAACTGCCGCTCCGATTCGTTTTCGGCTTGCTCGATGACGGCGTTGAATGTTTGCTCAATGGTAAGACCGGCACCGAGCAAGGTGGCGAGTTGGCGCGTGACGCGGGCGAGATCGGCGGTGGCGAGGTGGGTACGACGTTTACCGAGACTTGAGAATAGGCCACCGGCGTCGGTGTCGTTGGCCGCCTGAATTTCGGCGACATCAAGCGGGAATAATCCCTTCTCACGCAATTGCGCACGGGCGAGGCGCGGGCTGTCGGATTCCAGCACACCGCGCTGTTCGCGGCCATCAATGTCGTAAGCGGTGTATTGAAAGCCGGGCATTGCGTCAATCGCGCGTCACGCGCAATACTTCTTCCATCGACGTGACGCCATCCGCGACCCAACGCAGCCCGTCCTCGCGTAACGGTGTCATGCCGCTCTGCAAAGCAGCATCCGCGATCACACGTTCTGACGCCGCATCGTGAATCAGCTTGCGCAGGTTTTCGTCAACGGTCAGCAATTCGTAAATCCCCGTGCGACCACGATAGCCCGTCACGCTGGGTGCCACGCCTTCTACTGGCGCAAATACGCGGTTGAGATTTTGATACGCTGGATTTGACGACGCCGATAAAATTTCGCGCTCGCCATCGCTAGGTGCACGCTCGCGTTTCGCATCCGGTGCCAGTTTGCGCACCAGTCGCTGCGCCAACACGCCCGATAGAGTGGAGGCCAATAAATACGGCTCAATCCCCATATCAACTAGTCGCGTCACCGCACCTGCCGCTGAGTTCGTGTGTAACGTTGCCAGCACGAGATGCCCGGTCAGCGATGCTTGCACTGCGATTTGTGCGGTCTCCAGATCGCGAATCTCGCCGATCATAATCACGTCTGGGTCTTGCCGCAGAATCGCGCGCAGTGCACGTGCGAACGTCATCTCGATTTTGTGATTGACCTGCGTTTGCCCGACGCCATCGAGGTCGTATTCAATCGGATCTTCGACGGTCATCATGTTGCGGGTGTGCGCATCTAGCCGCGATAACGCGGCGTACAACGTGGTCGTTTTGCCGGAGCCCGTCGGGCCGGTGACCAAAATAATGCCATGCGGTTGTTGAATCAAATGATCGAGGCGCTTTAACGTATTGGCCGGCATACCGAGGCCATCGAGCGACAATCTGCCCGCCTGTTTGTCGAGCAAGCGCATCACCACGCGCTCACCATGTCCCGTTGGTAACGTGGATACCCGCACATCGACCGGACGACCGGCGATGCGCAACATGATGCGGCCATCCTGCGGCAGACGGCGCTCGGCAATATCAAGCTCCGCCATCACCTTCACGCGCGACACCATCGCTGCGTGCAACGAGCGTTTCGGTTCAACCACGTCGCGCAGCGCACCATCAACACGAAAACGCACCAGTGAGCGCCGCTCAAAAATTTCCAGATGAATATCCGACGCGTTCTCGCGCACCGCTTGCGTCAGCAGCGCATTGATGAGCTTGATGATCGGCGCATCATTTTCAGTTTCTAACAGATCGGTGATGTCGGGCAACGATTCGGTCAGCGTCGCTAAGTCAGTCGCGCTTTCAATATTGCTGGCGATGTCTTCCACGAATTGATTGCCGCCGTCGTGCTCGCGCATGTAGGCTTGCGCGAGTCGGGAAGTGAACTCGGGTAACGATAACAGTGCAGGGCGCAAGGCCTTGCCGGTCATGCGGCGCACCTCGGCCAACGTGGCGGATTCCGGGTTCGGTGCCAGCCACACTTCAATCTCGCCATCGACGACGCGCGCGGTGATCACGCCTTTGGCCTTGGCGAAATGGTAGGGCAGTAACCGCACTGTTTGCGGGTCGGAGTTTTGCATGGCGTCGCGCTCGGATGCGCCGAAAGTACCCATGGCTACTTGCTCTTGGGCGCGTCAAGGAGCGGAGGTAGCTGCGCCCCACCGCTCGGCGGCAGCAGTGACGCGCTATCGCGAATCGCGTTTCCTTGCTCGTTGCGAATGTAGTCGTAACGCTCGCCGGTCAATTGGTTCGCCGCCTTGCCATCACGCAACACGTACGGCCGTAGGAAAATCATCAGATTGGTTTTTTCACGGGTACGTGATTGGAATTTGAATAGATTGCCGAGGTACGGAATGTCACCCAGAATCGGCACCTTGCTGTCGTTGTTTTTAGTGTCGTCCTGAATCAAACCGCCGATCACGATGATCTGCCCATCGTCGGCGAGCACCGTGTTTTCCACCGAGCGCTTGTTGGTGATGAGGTCCGCCGAACGCACGCTATTGGTACTCGGCACCACGCTTGATACTTCCTGAAACACCTTCAATTTCACCGTGCCGCCTTCGGTCACTTGCGGGGTCACACGTAGCGTCAAACCGACGTCGCGGCGCTCAATGGTTTGAAATGGGCTGTTGACCGCCGTGTTTGTCTGCGCGTAGCTGCCGGTGACGAACGGCACGTTTTGGCCGACGACGATTTTCGCTTCTTCGTTGTCCAGCGTGAGAATGTTGGGCGTGGAGAGGACGTTGTTTTTACTATCCGCTTCGAGCGCGCGGGCGAGGGCGCCGAGGCTGAGAATGTCGAGGCCGTTGACACGCACGGTGCCGCGCACCACGCCGATGTTAAGCCCGGCCCCCACGCTGGTGATATTACCGGATGCGCCAATAATGTTTTGTCCGGATCCACCGAAGTTGGTGCCGCCAATCACTTGTGCGCCGCCGCGATTGAGACCGGAGAGGTCTTGCCACTGAATACCGAATTCGGCGGCAACCGAGGTGCTGACTTCTACCACCAACGCTTCGACATGCACCTGCGCGCGCCGTACATCGAGCTTATCGATCACGCCGCGCAGCGAGTTGTAGACATGATCGGGGGCGGTGATGACCAGTGAATTGGTCGAAGGGTGGGCTTGAATATTGCTGTTGATTTGTGCGCTCACCGGCTGAGCAGATGCGCCAGAAGCCGCGCTGATGCTGGTGTTTGCCGATGCAACTGATGTGGAGGCAGAAGCGCCCGACAGCAGTCCGCGCAACGTTTCCGCGAGTTTGGACGCTTCGGCGTTGCGCAAATACACGACGTGAATATTGCCGTTCGCAGCTGACGGCGTATCGATACTTGCCACCATCGCCTTTACGCGCGTGACCAGAGCAGGCGTATCGCCCCGCACGATCAGGCTATTGCTGCGTGGCTCGATACCGATGGCCAGCTTGGGCAACGCGCCGGGGTTTGACGGATTCGGATTGATCTCGGGCATCAAGCGCGTGATGAGGTTGCCGACGTCCACTGCACTTGCATATTCGAGCTTGATGGTCTGCAAATCGGCGCTGGTCGGCACGTCGATGGAGGTGATGATGCGCGCGATACGCTTCACATTTTCTGCGTAATCGGTAATGACCAAGGTGTTATTGCCGGGGTAGGCACCGATAAAATTATTGGGTGCGACCAGTGGGCGCAGCACAGTGGCGAGCTGCGCGGCCGATTCGTTTTGCAACTGGAACACCTGTGTGACGATGCGATCTCCACTCAACTGCGTACCGCGATCAATCACCGTACCGGCGGTCTTCGCGTCCTGCTCCGGCACGATTTTCACCACGCCGCGTTCTTCCACTGCGGCGAAACCATGCACACGTAACGCTGATAACAGGATCTGGTACGCAACATCTTTCGAGACCGGCGTCTGCGAAATGATGTTCATGTTGCCCGTGACGCGCGGGTCGATGATGAAATTTTTCTTGGTGTGCTCACCAATCGCTTTGACTACCGAGGGAATATCGGCGTTGACGAAATTGAGCGTGATCGTGTCTTGCGCGAAAGCCGAAAACGAAACCAGCACCGAAATGGTCAGCGCGGTGGCCAAGACGGTAATTTTTTTGCGGACGATTTTGGGTACGAAGGGACTGAGCGTCATGTTTGCGCTTTGGGTTGGTTAACTGCGGCAATTGTACGTTATCACCAATGGCACGCCTAGGCGTGGTGCACGGGTGTAATATCCGCCGACATCACTCTGGGTACGCAAGAAATATGAAATTGGACTTAGGCTGCGGCTTCAAAAAACACGTGGGCGATTTCATCGGCGTTGATGCGCTGCAACTTCCCGGCGTTGATATTGTTCACGACTTGCGCGTACTGCCGTGGCCATTCGAGGATGACAGTGTTGACTATGTGTTTTGCTCGCACTTTCTCGAACATCTCACCGGCGAAGAACGCGTGCCATTTTTCAATGAACTCTATCGCATCATGAAACCGGGTGCCCAAGCCGAAATCATCACGCCTGATTGGTCACATGCCAGCGCCTATGGCGACCCGACCCACAAGTGGCCGCCGATGTCGAACTGGTACTTGACCTATCTGGATCGCACCTGGCGCGAGCGGCAAGTCGCGCACGTCGGCTATACCTGCGATTTCACGTCCAGCTATGCCTACACCCCCGATCTTGCGATTCAGCGGCAGCCAGTGGAAGTGATCCGCCATGCGGTGACCCATAGCATCAATGCGGCGCTGGAATTGCGCGCGAAATTGATCAAGCGGGTTGGTCGCGCGTAGAGCAGCGCATCGGGGTGCGCTCCACCAAAAAAACCGCGCCGGATTTCCGGCGCGGCGTTGTTACGCAAACGTTGCTCAGGACTCTTTTACGGTCTTGCTGGTGCCGTTCGACTTCACCGATTCAACACCGCCATCGCGCGATGCTTCGCTGGCGTACATCTGGCTGGTGCCGATAATCTGGTGGTTGCCCGCTTTGAGGTTGAAATAAAACTTGCCATTGCTGGCGGTCTTGCGGTCATAGCGCGCGTCGTCGCTGCAGTTCTTGCCGATGGAGGCAATGCCATTCTCGGCGGCGGCTTTAGTCTCATAGACCTCGCTGGTGAGAATGGATTCGCTATTGCCGGCTTTCAACACAAAATGAAATTTGCCCTTGCTGTTTTTCGATAGTTCAAACCAGCCTGCCATGATGGATCTCCTCGCTGCGTGGATGGATGCGGATGTGCACTGCAGCGCATGCACAGCCGACTAAGGGACGACACGAAATTTAGGCTCCAGTGGAACGATGTTGCCATATTTTTTGTGTCGTGGCATCGTTGCGCAAAGCTTGTCACCACTGTCAACATCGAGAGCTATGAATTCCACACGCAAACGTAGACGCGTTTGTCGGTTCGCTCGGCGTTGCGCCACAACCAAGTAAACTTCTCGCCATGCAAGATTTCTGGTCTACCTCTGGTTTCAAATCCCTCGCCAAAAACGATCACGGCTGGTTGCGCGTGACGCCGGACTATCTGCGTTTTATTTTGCAGCGTCCTGAGCTGGCACCCATTGCCGAATCCGGCGCGCGGGAGCGTGCATTGCATGCGCGTTTGCTCGACGATCCCTTGAGCGCGCTGTCTGCTGAGCAACTCGCGGGGATCGAAGACGCTGATGCGCGTGGAAATTACGTTTATTTTCTGAGGCTACGCAAATCACTGCTCGACGCGGTGACCTTAGAGCGTTTTTATTTGCAGACGTTTCGCAAAGGTGTGGTCGATCTGCCACCAGTATTTTTGGAAATGGCAGCGCATGCGATCACGCGTGGGCTATTGGACGGCGCGGACGATCCGTACGAGGTGCGCGCGGGAGAACTATTTTTTCGTCGGCAACGCATGTCAACAGAGGGCGGTCAGGTGTTGGCAGCAGATGCCGATACGATTCAGGTGTTTGCGGAGACGGGTGGGTTTGGCTCCGTCGGGCGCTTGATCGCGCAGCAAGGCACGCCGCTGGCCAGCGTGAATATGGATGTGATGTCGCACGAGAATGCGCAGCTCTACTGGTTCCGTGAAAATCGCTATTCTTACCTACTCGATATGACGCACGGACGGCCTGGAGAACAAGCACTGGCGGGGCTGTTGGCCAAATGGGTGAAGCATTTTTTCGGCGTGAATGTCACCATTGCGCCAGTTGCGACGGTGAGCGATGACGCGTGGCGTTGGCACGTTGGCCTTGATGCCGAAGCGACCGCGATCCTGAATGATTTGTACGAGGGCAATGACGTTGATGACGCGCGCCAAAAGCGATTGATCTCGTTGTTCAAGCTGGATTTTCATGACGCTGGCGACATGCGCACGGATGTCGCGGGCAAGCCGGTTTACCTTGGCATGGCGATTACCGAGGACAACGTTCTGAAATTGAAGCCGCAAAATTTGCTGCTGAATTTGCCGTTGGCACAGACGAGTTAAACTTACCGTAATCGAATGACCGGAAACAGAAAATGACCACCGCCAAAGAACATCCCGCCGTACAAATGCTGCGTAGCGAAATCGAAATCATGATGCACGACCGTGAAGCGCTGTTGCGCGTGGCTGGTGCGGCGGCGAAATTTGTCGAGCAGGTAAATATTGCGAAGCTGCCGGTATCGGTAGTGCCGCTGGCTGAAGCGGTTTCGGCGAACGTCAATAAGCTGTCTGAAGATTCGCTCAAGGACGCGCTCGATAGCTTGAAACGCCGCTAGGCGCGGGCGTTTTTACTGTTTTGCGGTTTTAACTGCCGCGCGCGAATCCACTTGTCCTCCGCCCCTCATTTCGACGTTCCTGCGTCGTACCTGCGTCGCAACGCGCCGATCATGCGCGCGCTCGGTCGCGCCATGATGCGCGTGTCGGGATGGAAATTTGCCGGTGCGTTGCCCGACGTGCCGAAGGTCGTCATCGCAGTTGCACCGCACACGACCAACTGGGATTTCGTGATCGGCGTGATGGCATTGTGGACGCTCGATCTGAAACTCTCGTTTCTCGGCAAGCACACGTTATTTCGCGGCGTGTTCGGTCGCTGGATGCGCTCGATTGGCGGCATCCCCGTGGATCGCAGCAAGGCGCATGGTGTCGTTGGAGATGCGATAGAAGCGTTCAACGCAAACCGGCGTTTGCTGCTGGCCATCGCCCCCGAGGGCACACGTACGCTCGCCAAGGGATTCAAGAGTGGCTTTTTGCACATTGCTAACGGCGCGCAAGTACCAGTCGTATTGGCCTATTTTGATTTCCCCAATCGCACGATTGGCTTCGGGCCGCTCATCACGCCGTCGGGTGACGTGGACAAAGACCTGCGCACCATCCTCGATTTCTATCGTCCCATTCGTGGCAAGTATGTGAAAGACTGGCAGCGCGACACATAAAAACGTAGAACGTAGGGTGCGCAAAGCGTAGCGTGGCCGCGCGGTGGCCAAACGTGGGAACGCTACGCTTTGCCCACCCTACGAAGTCTGCATGCCATTGCGCCCTGATTTGGCGCGACAATTCCGCTTATGTGCGCTGATGGTGCATGGCTCGGTTGTCCGGTTGGCGCTTTTGCTGACAGTCGCCTGTGAAAACCACGTTGCAGGGCAGTTGGCACGACAAGTGCTGATAGAGTTTAGGCAGAGTGAGAACTCTGTCGTTTCTCCTCCGAGTGCGTTTGCCCCGATGCCGCATGGTGTTGGGGCTTTTTCTTTTGTTGTGCTGATTTCGGTTTGGCGACGGTGCGCCAATCACTACTGCAAGCGCTTCACTTTTGGCGAGCGGTTGGTGCCGTCGATCTAAAGATAAAACGCGCCGAGTACCCCGCGCCGCACCAACACCTTTGGACTGTCGAGGTAGAGGCTGGCGCTACTGTCATCCGACACTTGCCACACTTAGCCGTTTGCCAACGTGATGCGGCTGCGTGGCCCCCAGCCCTCGAATTTGCCGACGATGCTGCTATCGAGCGACGGCACTTGCGTGGCGGCGACGCGTTGTTGCTCGATGCCGAAATCGTTGGTCGGCGCGGGGATGGCAGGATTCGCCGCTGCCGCAGGCAACACCGCAACCGGCGGCGCATTCGACGGCAGCGCGTCATAGCAGGCGAGACGTGCACCCGCATCGCGCACCGCGCGGCATCGTTCCAATGCGCCGGTATCGGCAGTGGCCAGCATGGAGACGAACAACGAAATGGTGAGCGCAACCAGAGTTGAAGCACGCGAAACTGACATGATTTTTCCGTTGGGGACGTGGATTGAGATGGAAGTATATTCGCGTTGGTGATGGTGATAGTGATGGTAATTGCGGCTGGCTGAAATCCCATCATGTGTGCCGACAAAAGCGAGTCCGTAGCGCAGCGAATCTGCCTTTTTACCCTTGCCACAACCGATGAAACACCAATATCCACGGCCATCTTCAGGCATTTTCGTATCTAGCGAAGCAACATCCACCCCGCCATCGCGGCCATCGCCACGTCTTCCACAATCGTCACCGTAGACATCGGCAGATTAAACACTGCGCCTAAACACGCACAACGAATCTGCTGTTTTTTTGACACCGCAAGAATCACCCCGACGGCGGAAAAACTCATCACGATGAACGCGGCAACGTTAGTCCACCTCGGCATGAAGTTGGTGAGATACGCGAGGCCGAACGCGAGTTCGACGAACGGATAACAGAGACCCCAACCGTGCCAACGTTTCGCCAGCAAGTCGTAGCCCGCATACGCGTTGGCGAAGGTGGATAAATCTAGCAATTTGAAAAACGAAAACACCAGAAAAAAGCCAGCCATGAAATGCCGCATCCATGTTTCACCGCTGAACGCGCGTTGTTGCGTGGCCTGTTGTTGCGTAAATTGTGCCAACGCAGTCACCAGCAGCAGGTAGCCGAGAATCAACAGCAGCGGGCGATAGGTGGCGAACCAGCTTTGCGCGACGGGCTTAACGATTGCGGCGGCGGGTGGCGGCACGGCGGCGACCGTGCTCAACGGCGGTGCCTTGCGCCGCTCCACCGTGTAATTGCCGGCACCGGTGATCGCCTGCACAATTTCGTCTATGCCCACCGTCGCATCAATCACCCGTGCGCTCGGTGGGTCTAGGGTCACGCTGACGCTGGCCGCCAGCGGTGCGAGCGCGGTTTGAATCCGTTTAACGCATGCGCCGCAGTGCATGCCGCCGATGGTGAAGGTGGCTTCGCTCATGGTGTTGCATCACTCCGCAACGAGAAGGGGCGCGACAAACGCAAAGAAAAATCCCACCAAAAACATCGCCACTGAAAACGCATAAATCCTGAATGAGATTTTGCGCGCACGCATGCACGCCGCTGCCAACGAGGGATCAGCCGGGCAGGGGAGCGAACGTGCGCGCCACTGCATAACACCTGCTGCCAGCAGCATCACCGCCGCACTCAGAAACAGTGCGGTACTGTGTTCACTCAACCACACAATCTGTGGAAAAGTCCCGGCTAATCCGGCCATCGCGGCACCCGCGCCGACCGAGACCAGCAGAGCGGGTAACGCGCAACAAATCAGCGTGCTGCCGCTGGTAAACAACGATAGGAACGAAACTGCAAAGTTACTCTTAAACCCAGAATCGAGCTGCGGTTCGCTGGCGCTCATTTGCTGGCCTTGATCTTGGCGCGCTGCGTGTCAAACGATTCTTCACTTCGCGAAATATTTTTTACCGCGTAGCCGGCATCAGTGATTTCAGTTTTGATGATCGCATCATCGATGTCCTGACCGTCTTTCAATCCGACCAGTGCCACTTTCTTGTTGAGACTTACAAATACCTTGTTGGTCGCCGGTTGCGCCTTCATTTTTTTCTCAACACCTTGCGCGCAAAACGCACACACGAGGCCATCGAGTTCCACCCTCACCGTTTTTTCAGCTGAGGCGTTGAAGGAAAACGTCGCGATGCTGGTGGCGACAATACAGATAAATTTTTTCATGATGGGCTCCAATTCAATAATTAATCATCAACATCATTTGCGATTTGCGGCCCTCGGTCACACCGAGTTCCACCCAGATATTTTTCTTGAACAAGCGGATAAACGCGCCGCCTTCGGTTTTGTCGTTCAGCCCGCGATATTTTTTCACTTGCCCGACAAACCACACTGCCAAATCTTCGTAATCGTGAGCATACGGCGAAAAGCCGATTTGTACAGTGTCGGTGCGATCTAGGAACGACGGCGCGCGATGCGCATCCATCTTGAACGAGCTGTAAAACTGCCGCGTTTCATAGTCGCCTTGCACGGTGGCGTGTTGGGTATTTTCTGCCAACGTATCGCGCGATGACGCGAACGTTTTTACCTTGCCCGCACCGACCGTAGCGAAAACATTGGCCTGCGCATCGGTCATATTCCAACGCTTGAGCAAGAAATTCGCGTGCAACAGCGTCGCCTCGCGCCGCGTTTTGCGATCATCGGCACGGCTGATCGCCACCGTCGGGCCAAACGAAAACCAATACTTCGGCGCGTAATAAAGATCGGTTTCGATCATCTCCGAATCGCGCTCGTGCATAAACGTCCAGCCATCGGCGAATGCGACAGGTTTGGCATATGCGATTGGATTAACGGCAAGGACGAGAGCCGCGCCCACCAACGCTGAAAACTTCCACATATTTCCTCCCACGAAAAATTCCACGCGACCGACGGGCCGAGCGGCATTCAACAGCGGAGGAAAATCAGATGAGCCAGCAGCAGTGCGTGATGGCGAGCGGCGGGCCGAGTGCGTGCGCGAGGGTGGCATCGCGCGATGGGGCGGTGGGGATGGGCTCTTGAAGTAGTGGAATCGGCACCGCATACGTCGGCACAAACATGATCGGCAAGGCAGCAAAAGTATCCACCACCGTGCGATGTCCGTCCGTGCAATGTTGCTGACACAGCGCAGTCGAATCCGATGCCATTTGGCAAGGTGCTGCCGCGTCATCATTCGTAGCCTCAGTCACACCCAACGCAATCATCGGGCACACATGCGCCGCCACCGCGAACTGCGAAAAGAACAGGGTGGCGATGACGAGGAGTGCGGATAGGGTTCGGATGGCGTGTGGCATGGGTTGAGTTTACGCAAATGTGTCTGATTCGATGGTGATCCGAGGAGGAAGTTCCGACTATTCTAAGTTTCTACTAACCGGCCAATCGGATAGCCTAGGTTGCGCGGCTACCCGATCTTGTTCGTGCGAGTGGAAACGTGAGTCTCCGTGCGAGCACCGATGTCAGGTAGCTACGCAACCTGACCTACGAAAATCGGGTTGTGCATTGTGCCTTCGCCGATGCCCAACCCCCCCAACCCTGTCATTCCGACAGAGCGCGCAGCGCGACGACCAGCGGAAGTCCCTCGTCGGGACGAGGAATCTGCTGTTCGTTGCCACGAGGACCAACAGCAGATTCCTCGCGAAAAACGTGCTCGGAATGACAGTGGTAATACGTGCGTTGTGCTTCGAGAGATGGCTGAAACACCCCGTGGATAGTGGCGTTTAGCGATGCGCACCGTACCGTCGGTAAGTCGGGTTGCGTAGCTACCCGACGTTGTTCGTGCAGGTGGAAACACGAGTCTCCATGCGACCAACGCTCAAGCGGTTTAGCGTCAAGTCGGGCGACATCATGGTCGGCGACCGGGGGTATGCCAATCCAGCCGGGGTCGCACACGTCGATCAAGGCGCGGGGCATGTGATGGTGCGAATGAATTTGGTAACCCTGCCGCTCTATCAGGCTAACGGCGAGCGGCTCGATGTACTGGCGTTGGCCGAGACGCTGACGGTGCCGGGCCAGAGCGCGGCGTGGCCCGCGCAAGTCCGGCACGGCAAGCGCGTGATCGCTGGTCGCCTCTGCGCCATACGCAAGTCTGCGGAGGCGGCCAAGAAGGCGCGCGAACGG
>JAYTVA010000053.1:0-6328 GCA_043744255.1 Burkholderiales bacterium
TTTTTCGCTCGACTGAACGAGGAAGGTCGAGACCTTCCGAGAGAAGAGAGCGGAAAAGCGCATGTCCAGCGGCTCGTTATCGAGCGTGCAGGCCCGACGCAAGCTGAAAGTACAAAATGAAATCGAAGTCACCGAACACTTTCGCTGGGAATACCGCAAGAGAGCGGGGCCGACCCATGAAATGTGCAGGCTAGTGTCGTGTTGCGAAAGAGCAAGGACATGATCGGCGCGCGTTGCTTTGCGCACGATCAAATCGCGTTGCAGATTGATGCCGTACCGTGGTGTCTTGGAGGCGCAGCCGATGAAATTCCAGAATTACTACGAGGTACTTGGCGTCAACAAGACTGCCGATGCTGCCGAAATAAAAAAGGCCTATCGCAAACTCGCGCGTAAGTATCATCCCGACGTCAGCAAGGAGGCGGATGCGGAAAAACGCATGAAAGAAATCAACGAGGCCAACGCGGTCTTGTCGGATGCCGAGAAACGCGCGGCTTATGATGCGCTCGCCAGTGGCCAGCATGCCGGACAAGACTTCCGTCCGCCACCAGGCTGGGACGAGGGCTTCGAATTTTCCGGCGGGTTCCGCGATGGTCAAGCGGAGGATTTCAGCGATTTTTTCTCGAGCCTGTTCGGGCAGGCGGGCCGGGAGGGGCGTTCCGCACCGGGCGGTGCCCATGCGGGTCGTCGGCAAGCACAGGCGGTACGGGGGGAAGACCATCACGCCAAAGTCACCATTGACCTCGCCGATGCATTCAACGGTGCCACGCGCGGCATCACCCTGCGCTCGGCGCACTTCGACGACAGCGGGCAACCGGTCAACGACGAACGTACGCTTAACGTCAAGATTCCGAAGGGCGTGAGCGAAGGCCAACACATCCGGCTGGCCGGACAGGGCAGCGCCGGATTCGGTGGCGGTGCTGCCGGCGATTTGTTCCTAGAACTGCACTTCGTGCCCGACGCGCGTTTTCAGGTCGAGGGCCGCAACCTCACCCAACGCGTCCCCGTCACCCCGTGGGAAGCCGCTCTGGGCGCGGCGATCCATGTAGTCACCCCGAGCGGTACCGTGCAGGTGAAAGTGCCGGCAGGCTCGCAGACGGGGCACAAATTGCGCCTCAAAGGCCGCGGCATCCCCGGCGAGCCGCCGGGTGATTTATTGTTGGAACTCACGGTCATCCTGCCTGATGCATCAACACCCAAGGCAAAGGAATTGTTTGAAACCATGGCGCGCGAGTTGGCATTCGATCCGCGCGCTGGCGCGTAGCACCCTAGGAGAGCGAAATGACCATAGAGCACACTGTCCATGGCGTATTGATCGATGAGGCCACACTCACGCTCGATGAGTTCGCGAATGCCTGCGGCGTAAGCAGCGCGTGGATCATCGAGCGCGTGGATGAAGGCTTGCTCGGCGGGGTCAACGTCAACGTGAGCGAACGCGCCTGGCGCTTTGCTAGCGCGGAGCTGATTCGCGCACGACGGCTGCTGATGCTCGAACGCGATTTCGACGCCAATCCTGAACTTGCGGCACTGGTCGCAGATATACTCGAAGAAATTCAGCGCCTCAAACAAATTGTCGCGGTCCACCGCATTACCAGGAGGTAGTGGCCATGCGCAGCCTCACACATCGTGAACAACATCGCACCCAGCATATCGGCTGGCTGCGCGCCGCTGTGCTCGGTGCAAATGACGGCATTGTCTCTACTGCGAGTCTGATCGTTGGCGTCGCAGCAGCCCATGCAACACACGACGCCATCATGGTCGCAGGGGTCGCCGGGCTCGTTGCCGGGGCGATGTCGATGGCGGCGGGCGAGTACGTGTCCGTCAGCTCGCAAGCCGATACCGAACATGCCGATATCGCACGTGAAACAGCCGAGCTCGCCGCCAATCCTGCTCATGAGTTAGCGGAATTGACAGCGATTTATGTGGCGCGCGGACTCGATTCGATTCTGGCCGCACAAGTCGCTGCACAACTAACCGCCCATGACGCGCTAGCCACGCACACACGCGATGAACTCGGCATCTCAGCGGCCATCAGCGCGCGACCCATTCAAGCCGCCATCACGTCTGCGCTCGCATTTTCCGCTGGAGCCGCCTTGCCGCTGATGGTGGCGTTTGTTAGCGGCCAGAATAAATTGACGCTCATCGTCAGCGCAACTTCGCTAGTATTTCTCGCGGGCTTGGGCGCGTTGGCCGCCTACACCGGCGGCGCGCCGATGGCGGCGGGTACGCTACGCGTCACCTTTTGGGGTGCAGTGGCGATGGCGCTGACGGCTGCAGTCGGTGCGCTCTTCGGCACCGTCGCTTAGTGCCTGCGCAAGCCTGTCTCTGGCGCTTCGCGTGCCCCGCCAAGCTTGACGCGCCGCTTGGCCTCGCGCTCGCCTGCGCGTAAAGCGGTCTTGCCGAGGTTCGCCAATTGCTTGCCCATCTCTTCGATGAGATCATCCATGGTGAGAATGCCCACCAGCGCGCCGTCCGCGCCGACCACCGGCAACCGCCGCGCGCCATGCAGCCGCATGCGCGCGAACGCCTGCTCAGTGGTGTCACCAGCTTTCACCGTGACCGGCGCATCGGTCATGAGTATTTCAACAGTGATGGCGTCCAAGTCAAGATTCAGTGCAACGCCGCCGACCACGATATCGCGGTCTGTGAGCATACCGATCGGGTGATTGCTTTCCGCGTCATCGATGATCACCAAGGCTCCTACGTGCTCAGCACGCATCAGAGCGGCGGCGTCCTTGATGGTCATTTCACGAGTCGCCACAATGACGGGGTGTTTGCAAAGTTTTCCGGCTTTCATTTGGTTTGCTCCTCAGTCACGAGTTTTCGTATAGATCCTGCCGCGTCAACGGCACCGGTACGACATGGTTGGCGCGTTTCGACGCCAGCAACTGGTAGACGCCGACATCGCCTTGCTCAAAGTGCAGCGCACATGCTGCCATGTAAAGCCGCCAGACGCGGTAGGTTGACTCACTCACATGGCGCAGCACCTGCGTCTGCGCCGCCTCCAGCCTTGTCACCCAATGGCGCAATGTCATGGCGTAGTGTGGCCGCAACCCTTCCACGTCCCAAATTTCAAACTGTGCGCTCTCCATCGCCCGAAGCACATTACTCACGGTATCGAGCTCGCCATCCGGGAACACGTAGCGGTTGATGAATTTCGTCGAGAGCTGTCTTGTCCAGCCCTCTTCATCGTGGGTGATGCCATGGTTGAGAAAAAGCCCGCCAGGCTTGAGCACGCGATGGACGGTGGCGAAGTAGTTAGGGAGATTCTTCAGTCCGACATGCTCAAACATGCCCACACTCACCACCTTGTCAAACGTTTCGCCCACCGCAAGCTCACGATAGTCGCGCCGCTCAATGTTGACTTGTCCCGCCAAGCCTTCGCGAATGATGCGCGACTGCGCGAACTCAAGCTGATTCCGGCTCAAGGTGATGCCCGTGACCTGAACGCCATAGTGGCGCGCCGCCCAGATGGCGAGCGCGCCCCAGCCGCAGCCGATATCGAGCAGGCGTTCTCTCGGCTTGAGGCGAAGCTTCCGGCAGATATGATCGAGTTTGTTCGCCTGTGCCTGATCGAGGCTGTCGGTGTCGTGCTTGAAATACGCGCAGGAATAGACCATCTTGTCATCCAGCCACGCGCGGTAAAACTCGTTTGACGCATCGTAGTGAAACCCGATCGTCTGTTCGTCGTTGGCACGCGCGCGAAACCGGCCCAGCCACGATGGTCGCGTATGCGCCGATTCGCGTGTCGCGAACCTTGTCCCTGCTTCCCGCGCACGGGGAGTGAATGTGGAGAGCTGCGCAAGGAGTTGCAATCGCCGTAGCCATGACGGTGGGTGTTTTCCGACATAGTTGCGAAGCGCCAGCGCACGATAGATGTTCCCCTCAATATCCATCTGTCCGGAAAAGTACGCGCCTGCAAGGCGCAACGGACTCTGGAAAATGATGAGATTTCGCAACGCCGACACCGAGCGGAACACCAGCGTGAACTCGGGCGACGATCCACCAAAACAGGCGGTATCACCGTTCGGCAAACGCACCGCTATTGCGCCGCGAAAGTCGGCAAAGATAGGGGCGAGCAATGCCGCTGCGCTGTCAGCGCTGCGTCCGGATGCCCTCGCTAGTTCCGCCTGTTGGATTTCCATGTCCCGTCCTCACCACTTCTTTGTTACCCTTTGCACTACCACCACCACACTGCCACCATCGCACTACCCCTACTATCTTCCCCGCCCCAAATCGCGAGCCATTGACGAATCGCAAATCCAGCGCGCGCCGCTTTGCCGAGGTGTCAAGCAGTGGCGCGTTCCGACGCCACGCAGTCACTGTCATGATCGCCACACACGCTCGACGACACGCTCAACACCACGCCCGTGGCTGCATTCGGGCGAAATATTGTGCAACCCTTCAGGCCCATCTCGTCGGCTTGGCGATAGAGTGTACGAAACCGGTCGAAGCCAATGTCGGCACCAACGTTAATCGTCTTTGCAATGGCACTGTCAACGTGGGTTTGCAGGCTCGCCTGCATCCGGAGTTGTGCGACCGGATCAACTTCGTGCGCGGTGATGAACGCATCCGGCAGCTTCGCGTCGGATCCACGCAGGCGGCGGAACAGCGCCCACGCGTAGTCTTCAACCACCCATTCCCTGACCGCGCCGTCGTCAATCGCCACGCGCCGCCTGACCACCGGTGCAAAAATTGGCTCGATACCGCTCGACACGTTGTTGGCGAAAAGGCTAATCGAGCCTGCTGGCGCAATCGCAACCAGGTGGCTGTTGCGGATACCGTGTTTGTGGATGGATTCAATGATGTCGCCGGGCAGACTGGCGACAAAACGGCTGCGGCAATAGTTCGCGTCATCGAACGCAGGAAAGCTGCCGCGTTCGCGCGCGAGCACGGTTGACGCGCGATAGGCGGTATGACAAATCAGCCCCATCACCTGCCCCGCCAGCGATCTTGCCGCCTCGCTGTCATAACGTAATCCCAGCATCACCAACGCATCCGCGAGCCCGGTCACACCGATGCCAATACGACGCGAGCGGCGCGCCACTTTCGCCTGCAACGGCAGCGGGAATGCAGAAAGTTCGTACACGCCATCGAGCATTCGGGTGGCCATCACGGTGGTCGCCGCAATCGCCGGCAGATCGAAATGCGCATGACTGCCAAACGGATCACTCACCAGTTTTGCCAGATTGATCGAGCCGAGATTACATGCGCCGTACGCCGGCAGCGGCACCTCGCCGCACGGATTCGTGGCTTCAATTTGTTCGCAGTAGGCCAGGTTGTTGGCGCGCCGTACCCGATCAATAAAAATCACACCCGGCTCACCCACATCGTACGCCGCACGCATGATGCGCTCCCACAGCGCACGCGCGGGCACGCGCGCGACAATCTCGCAATCCTCGGCATCGTGACCCCCTGACCATCGACGCTGGCAAATCTCGCCGCCCTTGCGGAGCACCCGGCCCTGTAGCGGAAAAACCAGCGGCCACGTAGCATCGCGCTCAACCGCGCGCATCAGTTCATCGGTAACCAGCACCGAGAGATTGAAATGCCTTAGCGGTCTGCCATGTAGGTAACCTCGTACATCGCCACGTACGTCACCACGTAGGTCACCACGTATTTCACCGCGTACTTCACCCTGTGCGCCACGTTTGGCGTCGATAAATGCTTCGAGGTCAGGATGGTCGTCGCGTAGCGTAGCCATCATCGCGCCGCGTCGTAAGTCCGTGTCCATCACCGCTGCACAGGCCTCGTCCCAGAGTCGGAGGGCAGCCACTACCCCGCCCGACGCGTGCGGGCGAGGCCAACTCTTGATCGCACGCGGCCAGACCCCGGAAAAATCGCAACCGACGCCGCCGCCCGCGTTCAGCGTCAACATACTCTCGCGCAGCGACTCGAACATGCCGTTGACGCCGCTCTCGATGGCACCCATCACGAAGCAATTAAATAGCGTCGTGCCGAACCCATCACCCGCATTGGCGAGAATCCGGCCGCCCGGCAGAAAGTGAAAATCAGCGAGCGCCTGCCGGTAGCGGCGACTCCATTCTTCACCGTGGCTACGCTCGACACTGGCCAACGCACGCGCAACCCGATCCCAGCTTTGATCCAAATCCGCCTCGCGGGTGGCGGTAGCGCTGCTTGTCGACGCTTCCCGGCGATAGCGCGTGTTCCACACCCACTCGGACATCGGTTGCGTAAAAGGGTTGTGCGAAGTTTTTGACATAGAACAGACGCCTAGCCTGCATATTTCACGGGTCGGCCCCGCTCTGTTGCGGCTTTCCCAGCGAAAGTGTTCGGTGACTTCGATTTCATTTTGTACTTTCAACTTCCG
>JAYTVA010000054.1:0-24113 GCA_043744255.1 Burkholderiales bacterium
CAAGGGGGTCATTACGTCATCCGGATCGGTGTTGCCGCCGGCCAAGTAGGTCTGGCCATCCTCTTCGACGAGATGACCACGTCGTGTCAGCAGCCGCAGGATGCGCGTGATGATCTTGGCCAGTAGCGCCTGCAGTGCGGCATGGGTGGGTGCGCTGGCGGGGTGGAAGATGGGTGCGGCGGGTGCAGCGGGTGCAGTGGGCGCAGGCGGGCACTCGTTGCCCATGTCGATGGCGATCATACAAATGCCCAGACCGGCGCCCAATCAGTACAATAGCTGCGTACTCGCCAGCAGTGGCAACCCCGCAGTTTCCCCCAACAAGAAAGGAAACCTCATGGAACCAACACCTCCACCTATTCCCGGATCCAATCCCTATCAAGCGCCGTCGGTTAGCGTGATGCGCGCCGCCGAGCCGGAGGGCAGTGGTCAACTGATTCCAGGCGGTCGCTCGGTCGTGGCTGGACAAGGCTGGGGATGGATTGCCAGCGCGTGGAGTTTGTTCACGGCAGCACCTTTAATTTGGATCGTCAACTTCGTCATTTTTCTTGTCATCTACATGCTCCTGAGTCTTATCCCGTTTCTGGGAGTACTCGCGACTTCGGTACTTACGTTTGTCTTTATGGGCGGGATGTTGATTGGCGCAGACCATTTGCGTCGTGGCGAGTCCCTCACGGTCGAACACCTGTTTGCGGGCTTCAAACAGAAGACGTCACAACTGTTGATCCTCGGTGCGATTTACTTGGGTGTTGGCCTAGTATTACTGCTGATTATGGGTGCGTTGTTTGCGGTCATGCTCGGTATGAGCGGATTCTTTGCCGCGATGATGACGGGCGACAATGAAGCCTTGGGTGCGCAAATGGCGGGGATGGGCGCGGGGTTTGCGCTCAAGTTTCTGCTGGTCGTTCTGATTGTCTTGGCAGTCTCGATCCCGATCATGATGGCCTTCTGGTTCGCGCCTGCGCTCGTGATTTTTCACGAGGTATCGCCGGTTGATGCGCTCGTGATGAGCTTCAAGGGCTGCCTAAAAAACATAGTCCCGTTTCTACTCTACGGCATCATTTTGTTCGCGCTCGCGATCATCGCCGTCATCCCGTTAGGCCTTGGCATGCTGGTGTTGGTGCCAGTGATTTACGCCTCGTGCTACACCGCCTACCGCGACATATTCGTCGGCGACGAAACTTAGAAACCGCACCCGCTTGACCCTAGACACCCTCCGCACCATCCCCACCCCAGAAGGGATCGAACTATCGCTGAAAGTGGCGGGACCGACGACGCGCGCGCATGCGTGGCTGATCGACCTCTGCGTCAAGCTCGCGATCATGATGGTGTTGGGTACCATCTTAGGATTTCTTGGTAAGGTCGGCATGGGTCTCATGACCTTGATTTGGTTCGCGTTGGAGTGGGGCTATCCGATTTTGTTTGAGGTATTTTGGCAGGGACAAACGCCAGGCAAGCGCAGCGCGAATTTACGGGTGCTGCACGAAGACGGCACGCCCGTTCTATGGCGCGCTTCGGTGGTGCGCAATCTGATGCGTGCGGTCGATATGCTACCGATGTTCTACTGCTTCGGCGTGGTCGCGATGGTGATGAACCGCGACTTCAAACGCTTGGGTGATCTTGCGGCGGGTACCATCGTGGTTCACGTTGCGCCCAAGCGTGCTGCACGCGTACTACCCACCGCTGACCCTGAACCACCGCTTGCTGCGCTGACGCTCGCCGAGCAGCGCGCGCTGATTGATTTTGCTGAGCGGCGCGCAACGTGGTCGAACGAGCGCGCGAATGAATTGGCGGCGCACGCCGAAGCCGTGTTGCCCAACACGGCGAAAATTTACGTGCGCGATTCAGCCACGCGCGCGATTGAAGTTGCTAATTTTCTCGTTGGTCGCAAGCGTGATGATGCCGAATCGCCCGCCAATAAAGGCTCAGCATGAAGCAGGAGAACTTCGAAGCGCAACACGCGGCGCGTTGGCAGGCATTCACTGATGGCATGATGCTGCCATCTAACAAACGCAAAGAGTTGCAAAAATCTGGTGCTGCGCCGCTATGGCCGATGGATGAATTACCACGCCGCTATCGCGAGCTGTGTCACCACTTAGCACTTGCGCGTGATCGGCAATACAGCACCGCCTTGGTCGAGCGTCTCGAGGGCATGGTATTGGTCGGCCATCAAGCGCTGTACGGTGCGCGCGAATCATCTGGCGGCGTGCTGCGATTTTTGTTGGGTGGCATGTCGAGACTCGTGCGCCAAGAGCAGCGATATGTATGGGCGGCCGCGCTGATATTTTTCGGGCCGTTGATTGGCTGTCTGGTCGCGATTCAATATTTTCCAGATTTTGCGCACGTCATCATCGGTGACGCGCAACTGGCTGAGGCGCAGCAAATGTTCGCGCCCGGTAATAAGCGACTAGGCTTGCAGCGCAACGCCGATTCCGATTTCATGATGTTTGGGCATTACGTCGCCAACAACGTCGGCATCAATTTTCAGTGTTTCGCCGGTGGCATTTTGTTTGGGGTGGGCGCGATATTTTTCATGGTGTTCAACGGGCTGCACATCGGCGCGGTTGCTGGGCATCTCACGCAGGTTGGTTACATCGAAACTTTCTGGGGTTTCGTCGCCGGGCACAGCGCGTTTGAATTGACCGGCATCGTCTTGTCCGGCGCATCGGGGCTGATGCTCGGCATGGCCTTGATTGCACCGGGGCGGCAAACGCGATTCGCCTCGGCCAAGGCGCGCATGCCGGCCATCATCGGCGTGTTGTATGCCGCCGCGCTACTCACTTTTCTGGCCGCCTTCATCGAAGGCTTCTGGTCGGCCTCGCGCGGCGTGCCGGTGGAAGTGAAATACGTCGTTGGCGTGGTCATGTGGATCGTGACGCTGGCCTATCTCGTGTTTGCTGGGCGGCGCGGTGACGTTTTAGAACGGGACATTGATGCGGCTTGAAAATATGTCCATCGCGCTGCGTCCGCGTAGCGCCGCAGAAGCGACTGACCTCGGCCTTGCCATGGTGCAACAGTGGTGGGGGCCGGTGATGAAAGCGTGGTGTGCCGTCTACATTCCGGCCGCGCTCATCATCAATTTGCTGTGCTGGAAAATGCCGTTGCTGGCAGCAATCATTTTGTGGTGGCTCAAGCCCGCATTTGATCGCGTCGTGCTGCACGTTCTATCTGGCGCGGTGTTTGGGGCAACGCCCACGCTCGCCCAGACCCGCGCAGCACTCAAACAGCTCTGGTGGAAAAACGGTTTGTTTGCGGCACTGACCTACGCGCGTATCAACTTCGCACGCTCGTTCACGCTGCCGGTCGTGCAACTCGAAGGCGGTCGCGGTGCGGCTGCCCGCAAGCGCCGTGCGGTGCTGGCGCGCGAAGGGCAGGGCGCGGCGATTTGGCTCACCATCGTCTGCGTGCACCTCGAAGTGTTCATGGTGTTCTCGGTCTACATCCTCATCAGTCTGTTCACACCCGGCGAATCCATTTTTGATTTCAATTGGAAGTCGCTGTTCAACCCCGAAAACCAACGCACCCAACAATACTTGAGCAACGCCGTCGGCGCGCTCGTGGTCACGCTATTAGAACCGTTCTACGTGGCCGGTGGCTTCGCGATCTATCTCAACTGCCGCACCGCCATTGAAGGTTGGGATGTCGAGCTGGCGTTCAAACGCATGGGCGCGCGTCTTGCCGCGAAGACACCTGCCTTTACGTCGCCCAGCCAACGTGTGCGTCGCGTGGCGATGACGCTGCTGGTGGTTGGTGCATTGGCCGCCGTGGTGCCGAACGAACAGACCGCCTATGCGCAAGCACCCGCTGAACAAACCGATGAAGGCGGCAGCTGCAAACTCGATGACGTGACACCTGCCGAAGACGATGACGGCAAAATCGACAGCGATGACCCGGACACGAGCACATTGCAAGGCACGACGCCATCCACCGGCGCACGCGACGCCGCCAAAGAAGTGCTGAAGAATAAAGAGTTCGGCGAGTTCGAAAAAAGCTGGAGGCTCAAGTACGTCGGCCCCGAATGGAAGCGCGAAAAACCGAAGCAGAAGGCGGGCGATTTCAAATGGCTCGTGCACGTCATCCAATTCATTGCCGATAGCGCACGCTGGATCGCGTGGATTGCGGGCTCACTGTTGGTGTTGTTCCTGCTCTATCTGATCGCGCGCCATATCGGTTTCAACGGTTGGCGGCGCGGGTCTGGGCACACCCCGCTCGACATGCTGTTCGGGCTCGATGTGCGGCCAGAATCGTTGCCGGACGATGTGCCCGGAACCGCGCGCCAGCGCTTGGCTTTGGGCGATACGCGTGGTGCGGTGAGCCTGTTATATCGCGGCGCGTTGGTGTCGCTGATTCAAGATGGTCGTATCGACATCGGGCGCGGCGACACCGAGCTGGAATGCGTGGCGCGCGTGCAGCGTGCGTATGGCGGCGAGGTCGTGAAAGCGGGCTATTTTGGTCGCATGGTTGCCGTCTGGCAGCGCGTGGCGTACGCCCGCGAACCGGTACTCGCGCACGACGTGACGCCGTTGATCGACCAATGGGCGGCGCATTTCACGGTGCGCCGCGCGAATGAGGACAATCAAGCCCAACCTGCGGTGGTGACCACATGAAGCTGCGCGTCACTCGTAAGGGCGTGTTGTTGACGACACTCGGCGCGTTACTGATCGGCCTGCTCGTCTATGCGGCGCTCAATTGGTACGAGCTTGAGGACGACGAAAAATGGGTTGGACAACAAGGCGAGGCGCGCACCAATCCCTACCTCGCGATGCAGCGCACGATTGAGGCGCAGGGTGCCAAAACCGAAGTGGTGAAAGGTTCTGCGCAGTGGCAAACCATCTTGAACGCGCCACCGAACGGCACCACCATCATGCTTGGTGATCGGCGACTGGTGCGCATGACCGCGACGCGGGTGGCGGCAGTGCAGGCGTGGGTGCGGGCGGGGGGCAATTTGATTGTGGAGGCGGAGCAACCGAATTTTGATGACCCGCTGCTGGCGGCCTATGGCATCGGTCATGTCGGATTGAAGTTCACCAAAGCAGGTTGGGTAGAACGCGCGGATCGTGATGACACTAAAGACGAGGAGGCAGGGCTGCCATTTCCACTCGACCCCGACAATTTGCCCAATGAAAAAGACCTCGACCCGAAGGTGGTTGAGGCGTTGAAAAAATTGCGGGGTGGCAAAAAAATTTCCGACGCGGTGTTGGGCGATGGCACCATATTTCGCATCGAATTTCGCCCCTATCAAAACCTGCGTGCGACCAAACCCATGGCAAATGCGCATGTCACGACCGATACGATTGGCGCGCGCATCATCCAGTTTGCCGATGGCAAAGGTCGCGTGAGCGTCATTTCAAACTATGATTTCATGGCCAGCCGCGAAATCGCCAAACACGATCACGCTGAATTTGTCTGGCACATGGTCGCTACGCAAAATGCACATAACGCCAAGACCCCGCGCGTGTTGTTAGCGCTGCAAGATGGTGATCCTGGTCTATGGGCGTGGCTTGGTAAACATGCGTGGATGGTGCTGATCGCTGCGCTGTCGTTGCTGCTGCTGTGGCTGTTGCGCATCGTGCAGCGCTTTGGACCATTGCAGCCAATCCCCACACTGCACCGTCGCAGTCTTGGTGAACACCTGCGTGCGTTGGGGCGGTTTGTCGCTGCACAAAAAGGTTGGGCGACGTTGGCACATGCGACTCGCGAACGATTTCTGAAACGCCTGTACCGCGAGCGCCCCGGTCTGTCGCGCGCCGACAAAAACACACTGATGACCACGCTCGAAAAACTCACCGGCGTCGGTGCAGCGCGGATTGAGCGCTCGTTGATTGCGCCAGTCGAAGATCGCCGCAGCTTTACCGACGTTGTCCGCTCGCTCAAAGCCATTGAGCACGCACTTGAGCACCATTCCAAATAACTTGACCCGAAAGCCATGCTGATGGACGCCACTACTGCAATTGATGATGACAAACTACAACAAGCTACTCGCGTTATTTCTGCGCTGCGCGCCGAGATCGCCAAGGCCGTCGTCGGCCAACAAGCGATCATCGACGAAACCCTAATCGGCCTAATCGGCGCGGGTCATGTGCTGATTGAAGGTGTGCCGGGCTTGGGCAAAACGCTGTTGGTCAAAGCGCTCGCGCGTACCTTTGATGGCAGTTTTTCGCGTATCCAATTCACGCCCGACTTGATGCCCTCCGATGTCACCGGCCACACGCTGTACGACCCCAAGAGTGGCGAATTCACGACCCGCAAGGGCCCAGTGTTTGCGCATCTGTTGCTTGCTGATGAGATCAACCGCGCCCCCGCGAAGACACAAGCCGCGTTGCTGGAGGTGATGCAAGAAGCGCAAGTCACCATCGAAGGCGTCGCGCACCCGCTGCCCGCGCCATTCATGGTGCTGGCCACGCAAAATCCGATTGAACAAGAAGGCACCTACCCGTTGCCCGAAGCGCAACTGGATCGCTTTTTATTGAAGGTGCGGATTGAATATCCGAGCCTCGATGAAGAGGCAGCGTTGGTGCGCAGCGTGACCTCGAATGCGATTGGCGACAAGCTCAATGTCGAAGGGGTGGCAACCATCATCAAGCCCGAAACGATTCAAGCGTTGCAACGCATCGCCGCGAATCTCACGGTGGATGACAAGGTGTTGGATTACGCCGTGCGCCTCGCGCGCGCGACGCGTGAATTCATGGGACTCTCATCCGGTGCCGGACCGCGCGGCGGCATTGCGATTGTTCGCGCCGCACGCGGTCATGCGCTCATGCATGGCCGTGGCTTTGTTACGCCGGACGACGTGAAACGTATGGCGATGCCAGTGCTGCGCCATCGTGTCACGCCCTCGCCGGAAATGGAAATCGAAGGTCGTGATATTGATGACCTGCTGCGCGAATTGTTCGAACAGGTCGAAGCCCCGCGTGTTTAGTGGCTTTCCAGCCATTTGCCGTTGGCAGCCATTGATATGCTGATACCAAGCAAGCGATTGTTGTGGCTGCTCGCGGCATGGCTGGCGTTGTCGTTCGTCGCTTCCATTTGGCTGGCGCTCGCCGATGCGTGGCTCATCGTTAGCGCATTGGTTGCACTCGTAGCAGTCGCCGACGCGATGGCCGCGTATTTCAACAAAGCCACGCCGATCATCGAGCGCCGGATCGCGTCTACCTTGCCGGTTGGCGTGTGGCGCGAAGTCACTCTACGTTTCGCGCACCCAGACACGCAACTACGTGCGAGCGGTGGCGGGCGCATGCGCTTTCAGGCGCTCGACAATTACCCGGCGTATTGCGATGTCGAAGACTTGCCGATTACGCTCACGCTCGCGCCGGGCAATTTCGTGATGACCAAATATCGCTTCCGCCCCGATGTGCGCGGTGACCTAGCGTTTGGCCGTGTCGCGTTGCGCATCGCGTCACCATTCGGATTGTGGGAAGTCGCGCGCGAGGCAGGCAGCGAAACGCGGGTGCGTTCGTTCCCCAATTTCGCTGAGATCACCCGCTACGCCTTACTCGCGGTCGATAACCGCCTCTCGCAAATTGGCGTGCTGCGGCGTCGCCGTCGCGGCGAAGGTATGGATTTTCATCAGCTGCGCGAATACCGCCAAGGCGATTCGATGCGCCAAATCGACTGGAAAGCCACGTCGCGCATGCGCAAATTTATTTCGCGCGAATATCAAGACGAGCGCGATCAACAGATTGTTTTCTTGATCGACTGCGGACGCCGCATGTCCGCCAAAGACAACGAGCTATCGCATTTCGATCACACACTCAATGCCGTGTTGCTACTGACCTATGTCGCGCTACGCGAAGGTGATTCGGCCGGCATGATGACCTTCGCCACCAGCGACCCACGCTTCATCGCACCCAAAAAATCCGGCGAGACCGTCAATCGTTTTCTCAACGCGCTCTATAGCGTGCAACCGACGCTGCAAACACCCGACTACTACCAAGCCGCGCTCGACTTATCGCTGCGATTAAAAAAGCGCTCACTCGTCGTTGTCATTTCCAACCTACGCGATGAAGATGGTGAGGGCCTCATGCCTGCTCTCGCACTGCTGCGCCGCCGCCATCTAGTCATGTTCGCCAACCTAAAAGAAGGCGTGATCGAACAAACCCTAAACGCCCCCGTCACCGACACCGCCAGCGCACTCACCTACGCCGCCGCCGCCACTTACGTCCGCGACCGCGAAGCCCTCACCGCACGACTGCACGCACACGGCATTCGCTTGCTCGATGTTGAGCCGCAAGCGCTGCCGATTGCGCTGGTGAATAAGTATTTGGATTTGAAGCAGAGTGGGGTGATGTAGGAGGAGTTCTCGTCGATGAACTTCGCGGAACGCCAATATCCACGGGGGTTTCAGATAACAACGAAGCGCACTGAAAATACCATAACTTGTCATTCCGAGGAGCTTCTGCGAGGAATCTGCTTCTTCGTCTTGCGGGCACCGAGAACAGCAGATTCCTCGCAGAAGCTCCTCGGAATGACAGTAAAGGTTGTTGCCGCGTCCTAGAAAAATTAACGCCAAAAAAACACGCGCCGCACTTGCCACACGACACGCTGCCAAAAAGTTTTCCGCCGCCCTTCCTGCTTCCGCGCATAACTCGCCGCCGCCATCTGCAAGCCCACGCGATCCATCGCCGCGAGTTCGCTACACTCCGCTTCGGTCAAGTCCGCGCCAGCCAACGCACGTTGACCATCACGCAGAAACGCCGCACGTAAATCAGCGTCGGTATACAGCCGCGCCAACACAGCTTCTACAGCCCGCGCACTCATGCCGCGACGCGCTCGCGAACGTGCAAACGTGCGCGACCTTCACTCAATGCCGCTCGTGCGCGCGCGATCTGTTGCAGCACCACGTCAAAGCTCGGAAACTTTCCATCACGCTCGATGATGATCGTCAGTGTTTGTGGCGCCGTTGCTGCCAATCTAGTCAACAACGCGAACACAATCTCCGGCACGTCATGCAAGTGATCGTCGAGCAAGCGACGTTCACTCTTGCCGCCGGGCGCGTCGATCCACACACCACCACTCAAATGCACTGTGCGTACAGCGTGCAGCGGAAACGCGGCGAGCAGTGCGAACGGGTCTTGGCCGAAATTGACCGCGTTGGCATAGAGGTTGTGTAGATCGAGTAATAACGGCGCATCGCTGTCCTCAATAATCGCGCGCACCCACGTGGCTTCGTCCATGGTGGAGGCGGGCGGCGAAATCAAGGTGGCGATATTTTCCAAATGCGGAACTGCGCCAACGATGCGTGTGGCTGCACGAATGTTATTGATCGCGCCTTCGACCGTGGCGGCGTTACGTGGCGGTGCGGCGAGATGGCCGATCTCAATGCCACCCGCGCGTACAAACGCGAAATGCTCCGACCAACATTCAGCCTGTACGGCGGCGACAAGTCTCGCCATTGCGTCTACCCGTTTGCTCTCCACTGCGATTGACGATGCGAGACCCATCGCCACACCATGCAACATCATCGGCACCTGCCGCGCCAAGGTGTTGAGTGCGCGCACCTCATGGGCACTCGCGCGAAAGTAATCGTCAGCGATCACTTCAACGATGTCGATAGCCTCAAGATGGCTCAAGATGCCCGCCGATAGGGCGTCTCGCCAACCTAGCCCGACCCGATCAGCTGCCACAGCCACCGCATCCGCCGCCACCGCCGCAGCCACTACTGCCGCTGGAATCGGAAGACGAGGAGCCATAGTTATCAGTCATTCCACAGGACGACCCGCTATCGGCATTGCTCTTTTGTGGAAACATTTTACTGAGGTAAGGAAAGGTGCCAATGGGTAGTGCACTGAAGCCGAACACCGCCGCGACGATGACGGCATCGGCATTGGCCCCGCCGCTGGTCAATAACGATGCTCGATTTTTGAGACGCTTGAACAGCGTTTGTTGATCGCGCAAGAAACGTTGGCCGAGACCGGTGCGTTCAGCGGCCATCGCGGCGTAGGCGAACGCCATGCCGACGAGCGCGAACACGACCAAGACGAACACATTGGGTTTGCCGCGCTGCACCGCCAGCATCAGCTTGACGCCTGCGACTGCACCGATAGCGGACATCGCCAATACCACGCGGTGAAAACGTCCATCGCGATCCCCGCCGGGCATCAATAGTTTTGCGTCGGCCAATTCTTTTTTGTATTGCTGGCACGCGACGACGTAATCCATGCCTTTGAACAATCCTTCGACTGGTGCTGCGTGTTTGAAATGGATCAGCACCGCTTTTTCGAGGTCGCGGCGGACGAGCTGATTCGCGTCTGGCTTGGCGGTGAGGTGTTGATCTTTCGCGTCCCAACTGAGTAGCCCGCGATCCACAAGCGCGAACACCGCAACTTTCAGTGCCTCGGCTGAACCACCACGCAGATAGGCGATCTTGAACGGGTCAGATAAATCGAGACGCGGCATCGGCCATTCGGCTTCAACGCGCCGCTGCCACCAGCGCAGCCCAAGATTGATGGCCAATATAAACGCCGCGAAGAACAGCAAGAACGCCCCGCCGGAGAGATTGAATGGATTCATGCGCCCGCCGATAACAGTATCGCGCGTCCGTGCAGTGCTTCCGCCAGCGCGATGGTGCGCGCGAGCGCGGGTGCGGCCTCACCCGGTCGCAGCAAGCCAGTTTCGCGCGCCGTGGAAATTTGCGCGAGGTGTGACGTGAATTGCGTGAGGCCGGGTGAGGCGACCAGTGCCGCCAACGCGTCTTTCAGCGACGCAGTTTTTTGCCCCGCGAGCTGCAACAGCGTTTGCGCACTCGCACGCAGCGGCCCCGTGGCATCAGCGACCGCGAACGCAGCCTGCTCCTCGCGCAAACTCGATAGCATGTAGTCATGACGTAGCCGCAGCGTGAGATTGAGTAGCACCTGCTGCAAGCGGCGGATCGTGGCGGCACGCGAGATGGTCAAGGCCGCGAATGGATCATCGCCAAACAACATGCGATGCCGAGAAAGAATGTCACCAAATTTCACCGCGAACGCTTCGGCAGCGGCAGGGATTTCACTCGCGAGGAGGAACATTGCGGTGAGCCTTGCCTCGGCGTGGGCGAGGCGAAATGGCTCGCGCAGGGCATCGACCCGCGCCGTGTCGAAACGCTTCAGGACGATCACGATATTCACATCCGAGGTGGCGCGCAATCGTTGCTCAACCGCCGAGCCGTACAACACAATTGCCTGAAGATCGTTGCCCAGCGCGGACTTTGCTTGCTCGACAAAGCGCGTGAGAAATTCGTCGAGATTGAAATCGTCATCGTTGGGCATGTCTACTCCGCTTGGTGTGTGATTCATTTTGCGGGTTTTGGTGGAGGATGCAAGGGGTGTTGTTGCATCGTTCGACCATCACCCTCACCGCCGCGTCGCGGCACCCTCTCCCGCAGGAGAGGGTTCATGATGCGTTGGTTCCCCACGTTGCTCATTGTTGTCGAGTTGCCGCCATTTAGAACCCTGTCCCAAGGGAGAGGGTGCCGCAAAGTGGCGCTGAGGGTGGGCGTGGCTAGATACCCGTCAACTAGGCTCAAACAACGCCTTCAAATCATCCGCCGTGAGTCCCTTGGTGGCACCGGCTTCACCCGACAATATTCCCGCTGCAAGCGCAGCCTTACCTGCCTGCAACGCAACAATTTTTTCTTCCACCGTACCCTTCGCCACCAGCTTGTAAACAAACACTGGCTTGTCTTGTCCGATGCGATGCGCGCGATCTGTGGCTTGATTTTCTACAGCCGGATTCCACCACGGGTCATAGTGGATCACGGTGTCGGCGGCGGTGAGCGTGAGGCCGGTACCACCGGCTTTGAGACTGATGAGAAATACTTTGACCTCGCCGCGTTGGAATGCATCCACTGGCGTTTTGCGATCTTTGGTTTGGCCGGTGAGTTTGACGTAGGCGATTTTCTTTTTGGCCAACTCGGCTTCGATCAGCGTGAGCATGCTGGCGAATTGCGAGAAGACCAAGATGGCACGGCCTTCTTCGAGCAATTCGTCGAGCATTTCCAACAGCATTTCGAGCTTGGCGGAAGGAACCGCTTTTTTCTTCACGTCAGTGATGGATTTCACCAAGCGCGGGTCGCAGCAAATTTGTCGAAGTTTCAATAACGCGTCGAGCACGATGATGTGACTTTTGGCGATGCCGTGCGCAGCGATTTCGTCGCGTACGCGCTTGTCCATCGCCACCCGCACAGTTTCGTACAGATCGGCTTGCGCGCCGCTGATGTCCACGGTTTGGGTGATTTCCGTTTTCGCGGGAAGATCGTTGGCGACGGCTGACTTGGTTCGGCGTAACAGGAATGGTTTGATGCGCCGCGCGAGAAATTGCCGCCGCGCCGAATCGCCCTCGCGCTCAATCGGCGTGCGGTAGCGTTCACGAAAGCCGCGCTCGTCACCGAGAAATCCGGGCATCAAGAAATTGAACAGCGACCACAGTTCACCAAGATGATTTTCCATCGGCGTGCCGGTGAGACACAGCCGGTGTTTGGCATCGAGCATGGAAACAATCGCGGCGGCTTTGGTTTTCGGGTTTTTGATGTTTTGCGCTTCATCGAGAATCAATATGTGCCACTTGATTTTTTTCAACTCGGCTTCGTCGCGCGACATCAGCGCATAGGTCGTGAGTACGATGTCGTGTACGCGCATTTTTTCAAAACCGCTCTTGCGTGCGAGTCCGTGTGAGAGCAACACGGTCAAACTTGGGGTAAATTTTGCGGCCTCGCTTTGCCACACATTCATCATGCTGGTGGGCGCAACCACTAGCACTGGCGCGGCTAGGCGGCCATGTTGCTTCTCAGTGAGGATGTGCGCGAGCGTCTGCACGGTCTTGCCCAAACCCATGTCATCGGCCAACACACCGGCGAGTTGGTGCTGCGTTAAAAACTGCAGCCATGCGAGACCGGCCTCTTGGTATGGGCGCAGCGTGGCGTGGAAATTTTTCGGCGTTGCGACTGGCGCGATGCCGGTAAAGCCAGCGAGCTTTTCGCCAAGCGCGCGCAAACGCTCACCACCCATCCAGCGTAATTTGAGTGCCGCGTCGAGATCCGCCAGCCGCGCCGCATCGAGTGCGGGCAGGCGCGCTTTGCCGCCCGCGAATTCTTCGCGCATGGCAATTTCATAGAGCACCGTGAGAATGCTGCGCACGCGGCCAAACGGCAGCGACGCGCTGCGGCCATCGGGCAGCGGCACGAGGATTGGCGCATCGTCAGCGCGGCGTGTGAGTGCATCACCGCTCCAGTCGTGCGGCGAGGAACGAATCAATCGCACCAATATCGGAATCAAACTCACGCGCTTGCCATCGACCTCGATACCGATTTCTAAATTGAACCACGCGTGGCCACCGTCCTCAACCTCGCCATACCATTCGCCGACCTCGGCAATGTCGAAGCGAAATTTTGGATCCATCTCGATCCGCCAGCCCGCGAGCCGCAGTGCGGGTAAGTGGTTTTGTACAAACGCGAGCCAGCCTGCGTCGGCATCCAGCTCGGTCGTGACGAAGGTGCCGAGCATGGCTTTGCTGATGCCACGCACCATGACTTTTTCGATAGCATCAAGACCACCTTTGCGCAGCAGCGCGCGCGCCTGTTTCTCGGCGTCGCGGTTGCGGCGTGCGCGTTGAATGCGGTGATCGATAAAGCGGGTAATTTCTGCCGGGTGCACCGCACTCACGCGCACCCCCAAGTATTCAAATTCGAGCCGCGCGGTTTCCATAAACGTGTGCACCACGTAGCCGGTTAGTCGGTTCCAGCCTTCGACCTTGTGCGACTTCAGCGTGAGAATTGGCGTTGGCTGATAGTCGTCAAGCGTGACCTCGGTGACTTGCTCGGGGACTGTGACTAGCGATTGCAAATTACGTTTGGTGAGGGCGCGCGCGACTTGCGAAACTTCAGCGGCCGTCAACGCGGGGCCCGTGATGATGGCGGCGGCCATTGCATCGGGCATCGCGGTGGCGAGTGGACCGCAGGTGCTGGTGGCAACGTCGATGTACCACGGTGGGCTAGAAGGAATGACTGCGGTGGCGGCGGGCTCTGCGATGAAGGCGGCTTCGGTGTTGCCATTGGTCAGCGTGCGCCAAGTGAGCTTGGCGGCGCGCTCGGCACCCAATTCAAGTGGCGCGGAATCAACCACGTTAAACCGCGCACGCCCAGTCGCAAGAATCAGTGGGATCAGTTCGTTGTTGGCAATACCTTCGACCGGAAAATCATAGCCATAGGTGTAGAAGTCGCGCTGCGCCATCAGACCACGCAGGATCGTACGATCCGTACCCAACATGTACGATGGCGGCGCATGCGTCGCGTTGGCATGGCGAAACGGTGCGGGGCGATTGAGCTTGCCGTTTTTCAAGATGCGTGCAGTCTTTAGCGCGATATGCACGATGTCGTCGGCGTGGTGTGTGCGCTTGGGATTTTGCTCAAACACATAGAACAGGCGATCCGACGTTTCTGCCGGATAGTCGTCGGTCTCGGGCGCGCTTGCTTTCGCGACGCGCGTCATCCACAGCTCAATTTCGTAAGGTAGCGGCGCGTCCTCGGCCACATTCGGATGGCGCAGGCCCGCGATGGTGGTGGCCACCGAATCCGCGAACAGCGTGTCGTCGTCCTCGAGGCCGGTGCCGCCGTTTTCAATATCGACGGTCGCTTGTGCGAGCTTGAGTGCCGCGAGCACATGCTTGCAGTTGTTGCCGACGGGACAGGTGCAGGTGCCGTGTACGCCAACGACATTGCCGGTGGCGACCAGTGAAATAGCTTGCTGGTAGTGCGCGCCGCCGCTGCCACTCACCACCCCCAGAATCTTGCCGCCCTCATCATCGCGCTCTACCCAGCGCGCGGATTCGACGTAGCCCGCAAAAAAATACTGCAGTCCGCGCGCGACGGTCGGCGCATCAAAATTCTTAACGATCTTATTCCACAGGAGCTTCACGGCGGGTCACTTTTTCAAGGCAAACGATCATTATGGCCGGGTTTCCATTTTCTGAAAATGACCGCGCACATGACCACGCACATGACCGTGAATAGGGGATGCCTGCGTAGGGAGGACTGTTCGGCTTCTGCGATAATTTGTCGCAGTTGCCCCCAAGGAGCATCACCAATGAGCAGAAAATATTTCGGTACCGATGGCATTCGCGGACGCGTCGGCGAAGAGCCGATCACGCCGGATTTCGTCATGAAACTCGGTTACGCGGCGGGGCGTGTGCTCGCGACGCAAACGCATACCTCGTTCGGCCCGCGACCGGCCGTCTTGATCGGCAAGGACACGCGCATTTCTGGCTATATGCTCGAGAGTGCGCTCCAGGCGGGGCTTTCGGCAGCAGGGGTTGATGTGTTGCTGGTCGGGCCGATGCCCACACCGGCGGTTGCACACTTGACCCGCGCGCTGCGATTATCAGCCGGCATCATGATTTCGGCGTCGCACAATCCTTACGATGACAACGGCATTAAGTTCTTCTCCAACAGCGGCGCGAAATTGCCGGACGACGTTGAGCACGCGATTGAAGCGGAGATGGAAAAGCCGTTTACGTCGATGCCATCGGCGCGCTTGGGGAAGGCGCAACGTGTGTTCGACGCACCCGGACGCTATTTGGAATTTTGCAAAAGCACCTTCCCAAATGAACTCGATTTACGCGGCATGAAATTGGTGATTGATTGCGCCAACGGTGCCGCCTACGACATCGCGCCGCGCATCTTTCGCGAGCTGGGCGCGGAAGTGATCGCTATTGGCAGCAAACCTGATGGCGTGAATATCAACGCTGAATGCGGCGCGACCCACACGACGAGTATGCGTAGCGCGGTGCTATCGAACGGCGCGCAATTCGGCATGGCGCTCGATGGTGACGCGGATCGCTTGATGATGTGTGATGCCGACGGCGCATTGTTCGACGGTGACCAGTTGTTGTATGCGGTGGTCAAAGATCGCTTTCAGCGCGGTGTGTTGAAGGGTGGTGTGGTCGGCACCTTGATGACCAATTTCGGCCTCGAACAACGGTTGGCGAAAATGAACATTCTGTTTGCGCGCGCCAAGGTCGGTGATCGCTATGTGCTGGAAATGTTGCGCGAGAAGGGCTGGGAATGCGGGGGCGAAAATTCCGGGCACTTGCTGGTGCTCGATAAACACACCACCGGCGACGGCACTATTTCGGCTTTGCAAGTATTCGCGGCGCTGAAACGCAACGAGACTTCGCTGGCGGCCTACACGGCGGATCTCAAAATGTTCCCGCAGGTGTTGGTGAATGTACGCACCGCCACCAAAGTGGATTTCGCGAAAAATGCCAACGTGATGAACGCGGTGGCCGCAGCGGAAAAACAACTCACCGGACGTGGGCGGGTGCTATTGCGCGCGTCAGGTACCGAGCCCGTGATTCGCGTGATGGTAGAGGGCGACGACCGCGCTGAGGTGGTGGCGCTAGCGAATGGGATTGCGGAGCAGGTGAAGGCGGCGGCCTAGCGAGCGCGCTTTCCCTTACAATTCGGTACCAATAATTCCCGACCCGCTTGGCGCATGAGCAAAAAACTATTCCGGCAAGAAGCGATTGACGCCCAGCGCGATAAATATTTCGGCGAGGTAACCAACTCGCGCCCGTTATCGATGTGGACGATCACGCTGCTCGCGGTAAGTGCGGCTGCGTTGATGATCGCGGTCGCGTTCTGGGGGCAGTACACGCGGCGCGAGCGGGTCGAAGGATTCCTGGCGCTCGATGTCGGTGCCGCCCGCGTGCAGTTCCCCGAGGCCGGTCGGGTCGCGGAGCTGATGGTCAAAGAGGGCCAAGAGATTGTCGCGGGTGCGCCGTTGGCGCGAATCACCTTCGAACGCGCATCGCAAACCAATGCCACCTCTGCCGCCGTGGCCGGCGAAATCGCGCAGCGCCGCGCGCTACTCGAAAAAGAGCAGGGGCAGCTGCAAGAGCTTGGGGGGCAGCAAGTCAACCAACTGCGCCGCAGGATGCATGATTTGCAATTGGAAATTTCGCAGATCGATAGCGAAATGAAAATCCAGAATGCGCGCATCGGCTCGGCCAAGGAACAAGCCAAGCGCTTCGCTGATCTCGCCCGGCAAAACTTTGTTTCTGACATCGTTGCGCGGCAAAAGCAAGATGAGGTCACCGATCAGGAGCTACGGTTGCAAACGATGAAGCGCAGCCGAATAACCTTGGAGCGCGATCTCGGCAACACGCGTTTAGAAGAGCCCGCCGTGACACTGAAATCGCGTGCGCAAGTCGATCAAATGTCGCGCCAGATCAGCGAATTGCAGCAGACGCAGGTGACCGAAAACGCCAAGCGCGAGACCATCATCACTGCGCCGATCACCGGCACCGTGACCAACATCGCGGTGAGCCAAGGACAATCGGTCGCGGCTGACGCGCTGTTTGCGACGGTGTTGCCCAAAGGCAGCGTGTTGCACGCCGAGATGCTGGTGCCAACACGCGCGATTGGATTCGTTAGCAAAGGAAAAGACGTGGTGATGCGCTACGAAGCGTTCCCGTTTGAGCGCTTCGGCCAGTACCACGGCGTGATTTCGGAGGTCGGGCAAACGGTCTGGTCGGCCGGGGAGAAAGTCGGCCCGACCGTGACCAAAGAGCCCGTGTACCGCGTGGAAGTAAAACTCGACCAGCAAGCCGTCAACGCGCTAGGGCAGGATTTTCCATTGCGCTCCGGCATGGTGGTGAACGCCGATATTTTGTTGGAAAAACGCAGTTTGATCGAATGGATCTTTGAGCCAGTGATTCAATTGCGCGGGCGTATTTGAGATAGTCGTCCGCAAAGCACTACACGCCCATAACAACCAGGACTCGCCTTAACTTGTTCTCCGCCTTTTCTCGCCGCGTGCCGGTCATTTTGCAAAGCGAAGCGTCCGAATGCGGCATCGCGTGCCTCGCGATGGTCGCGTCCTATCACGGCTACCTCACTGACCTAACCGCCATGCGCATGCGGCTTTCGCCATCGCTGAAGGGCGTGACGCTCAAGCATGTCTCGGAGGTGGCGGAGAGCATGGGCCTGGTGGCGCGCGGTGTGCAGGTGCCGCTAGAGGCGCTGCGCAAACTGCAACTGCCATCGGTGCTGCACTGGGACATGAATCACTTTGTCGTGCTGGTGAGCGTCGGTGCCAAGCACATCATGGTGCACGACCCGGCGCACGGGCGTCGCAAGCTGACCCTCGCCGAGGCGTCGAAACACTTCACCGGCGTGGCCATGGAATTTTCGCTGAACGCGAATTTTCGTAAGGTCGATGAACGCGAAAAAATCAGCGCTTGGCAATTGCTTGCGGTCAGCAGCGGGCTCAGCGGCAGTATTGCGCAATTGGTACTATTGTCGCTGGCGTTGGAAGTGTTCGCCATCGCGATGCCGTTCTTTTTGCAAATGGTGGTGGATCGGGTGCTGGTGGGACGCGACCGCGAATTGTTGACCGTGCTTGGCATCGCATTCGGTGCGCTAGTCATCATTCAGGTGACGATCACTGCCGTGCGCGCGTGGGTCGGGGTGTATCTGTCCACCCAATTCAATATGCGACTGTTGACCGCGCTGTTCACTCATCTCTTGAAGCTCCCGCTGGCGTGGTTTGAGAAACGCCACATCGGCGAAATCGTTTCTAAATTCCGCAGCGTAGACGCGATCCAAAAAACGCTCTCGACGACCTTTGTCGAGACATTCATCGACGGTGTGATGGTCTTGTTTACGCTCAGCGTGATGGCGTTCTACAGCGTGAAGTTGACCCTCGTGGTGGTGGGCGCTGCATTGCTCTACGCTGCGTTGCGCTGGTATTTTTATTACCCGCAGCGCTACGCGACCGACGAGCAGCTCGCGCACGAGGCGAGGGCGGCCACGCATTTCATCGAGACGCTGCGCGGCATGATGGCGATCAAACTGAACTTGCGCGAAAACGACCGCCGCATGTCTTATCAAAACCTAGTGGTCGAACACATCAACGCCGGCGTGAAAGTGCAAAACGTCGGCATTTTTCAGCGTGGATCGGCTGCACTTATCTTCGGCCTGGAAAGCATCATCGTCGTGTGGCTCGCCGCGCTGTTGGTGATGGACGGCGTTTTTTCGGTCGGTATGCTCTACGCGTTTTTAGGCTTCAAACTGGTATTTCTCACGCGCGTCAACAACCTCGTCGAGAAATGGAACGAGTTCCGCATGCTGGATCTGCACGCCGAGCGCATTGCCGACATCGCGTTAGCGACCGAAGAGAAATCGTACGGCGGCGCGATCATGCACGTACAGGATAAACCGATGGTGATCGAGGCCCGCAACCTCGGCTACGCATACGGCCCCGAGGGCTTCGCGTTTCGCGGCGTCAATCTTGCATTCAAGCCCGGCGAAATCGTCGCGCTGGTAGGACGCTCCGGCTGCGGCAAATCAACCTTGCTCAAAGTCTTGCTCGGACTGTTGCCACCGACCGAAGGCCAAGTGATCGTCAATGGCCGCGATCTGCGCGACTGGGACATGGCGCAATATCGCGCGCAAATCGGCGCCGTCACGCAAGAAGACACCATGTTTCTTGGCTCGATCGCAGACGCAATCGCCTTCGGTGCCGAATTCGACATCGACGCAATCCGCGCCTGCGCCAAAGCCGCCGAGATCGATGCCGAAATCAACAGCTTTCCCATGGGTTACTCAACCATGGTCGGCGCGCTCGGCACCACACTGTCCGGCGGGCAGAAGCAACGCGTGCTACTTGCCCGCGCGCTCTATCGACGCCCCAAAGTACTGTTTTTGGACGAAACCCTCGACCAAATCGATGTCACGCAAGAGGCCGCGATCCGCAGCAATCTTGCTGGGCGCGTTGCCACCATCGTGCTGGTCAGCCATCGCGGTGAGTCGGTGGCGGGGGTGCGGAAGGTGGAGTTGGCGGCGGGGTGAACGTCGTGGCTTTTGGGCGATTCACTTCCTGTCGACCGTCGTTAGCCACAAATTCGATGGTAGACCCCATTTTCTGTTTCTGATGCCATTTACTGATGGTTTACTTGTTTGCTTAAGGGCTTAAATTTTCGCCCATTCAAAAACGATCAAAACCCATTCCACTGCACGCCATGGCATACGGATTTCTCAGTAGGAAACTGTTCTTCGCACTGCGATTGAAGTGTGTTCGCTTCGTTATCCATTCGTGCGTAGCGTAATACGTTAATAACTCTTGGCTGAAATTGAACAGGCATTCCGAATCTTACATATTCGTGGTAATAGATGTTTGCTGCGTTCACTTTTTGTTTTTCGGCATCGGGCATTGAATTTGTCATACGTAGATAACTGCTGTGCCACGCCTCAACGGACAACCAGCTTGCGTCAGGACTTCGAGCTGCCTTTTGAAACTTTAAACTTGCCTCAATCGGTTTTCCTTTGCGTTGCCAATATATGCCCTCAAGAAGAGAGAAAAGTCCCTCATGAATTTGCCCTTGGGCGAGAGGAACCAGACTAGTAAGTTTATCGACTTGTGAATAGTCATTCGCGAGGGTCGCATCGAGCAGTTTCTTGGAGAAAATATACGCCTCCAGTCGGGATTGTACGTTCGGGGATGACCTCATTTGTGGCCATCGCTCAGGCGCAGAAAAGGTAGGTCGATAGCTTGCATAATCAGTATCAATTAATGCAGCAAGCTTTTGCAATCTTGCTTCAGCATCTGGATGCAACTTCCCATCGCCTCGGTATGAATCTGCAAGTGCTTGTCTAGCGCCTTCCTTTAGCGATGGAATAAAATTCTTTTTATCAAATTTTCCAGATACGCTTTGATTTACCGGGTTAGAGGTGGCAGGTTTGGCGGCTTGCTCAAGTTTGGCGCTGGCTGCATTGCTGGCTTCTACGCGATCAATTGCGGAATAGAGGCCGTCTGCGAGACCATATCCTTGGGAGGCGAGTATTTTGAGCGCAACAGCATCGGCCTGCATTTCAGTTTCGCGGTTTCGAGATGGATGCAAATTCTTGTCGCTATAGTCACCGAATGACTTTGCCTTCTCGTTAAATTTTTCAATTTTTCGGCTTGCATTTGAACCCGGTTTTGCAAAGCTCTTCAACAACCCGGCGAGACTGGAAACGTCCGCCGACGTGTTTCCCGCAAAAACAGAGCGGTGATGGTTAAGCAAGACGTGTCCTAGTTCGTGCGCGATCAGTGCCGCCCATTCATCCTCACGATCAATGACGCTAATCCAATCTATACCCAGGTAAATGTTGCCAGCCGCAGTTGATGTTGCAGATAACCCGTCACGGATCACCAAAACGACGCGGCCTTTCATAGCAGCAACGCCAGCGATCCGCTTCTGATCACCGTAGAGCTGATTCAACAATTGCTCCACAGGTTCGATCTTGGCAAAGCCGTAGCGTTCCGCGCGCTTGCGCGCCACGTCTGTATCGGGGTTAGCATTTTCGACTCGAACAAGGACTTCAGCAGTATCCTCAATGATCGCTTTAGTAATTTCTGTAGTTGGCTCGCCACTCGCTGACACACACATCGACGCGAGAAAGACGCCACATGCGATGATTGTTCTCTGCATTATCGATAGCTCAAATCAGCAGGATCTGCCGAAGGCGCGGTCTGCGGTACCAATTGGTTTGGTTCCTCCCTCGAACGCTTTATTGCATTTTGGCGGGATCTTCATGGACACAATCGATTTCACTTGGTGCTTTGGTATCCATACCTCTTTGTCTGCAATCAAAACCTTATGTCGATCACCCTGCGTGTCCAATACCTTCAGTTCGGGCGGGAGCGTTGAAACGTTAACCTTCGTGGCGGACGTAGAAGCTAGCGACTCGTAAACTGTAACGTCCTTCACGTAAAAGCCTTTGATGAACGGCTGCTCTGTAGGGGTTTCCGCGTGTGCTATTCCCCAAATACTCACCGTCAGGAGCATGGCCAGTTTAGCGGCATCAAATTTTGAAATTATGTGCATTTCAATCCTCTTGTCTGTTCTGGTTACTGAAAATCATTGCCATTAATGTTCCACCTCTTCGTAACCCTGAAAATCTTCCAAAATCGGAACAATTAAGGCTTCGTAAACTTCAAAGTTTTCCAGTAGTGCTGGAAACAAGGCAATGGTTACCCACATTGAGGGCGCAAAGTTGAAAACGCAATAGAAGCAGGCTGCAACGATCGCGCCAACAACCAGCGCGGGCGAGAAAAAACAAAACCCTAACCAAGCACGCAAAGCTAGGCCTCCTGCAGCTCGCCAAATCTTCTTACCGTTTGAATCGTCTTTACGTAACTCAGGAGTTGCCTCACCGTTGTGCTGCCTGGTGGCCATGTCATATTTGCGGAGCCCGGTTAACTCAACGTTACTCTTTTGCACGGAGCTTGGCAACGCAACTTCTAAATGCTGCTCAAGATGAAACCACTTCCTTACATTTTCCTTGTTTATTACGCATACCTGAAGAAGGCAAATGAATGCAAGTGCCATCAAGAGCCAAATATTTGCCCATCGTAAATGCCAAAAATCGTAGTGAACGACGCGCTTCCAGTGCTGTCCGAAAGTAAGTAAGTTATCCAAGGCCATCGCGTGAACAAATGGGCCTGGCAATTTTTCATGAAGGGCCGTGTTTACTTTGTCTGCACTGCCGGCTATGTTCGAGCCGTAGATGACGATTTTTCCGGAGATTAGCCCTGTAATGGCCGGGTCAGCGGAATTCAGGCGCACATCTGAAACTCTGAGGAGAGGGTGAAATGGACAATATGGCTTTGAATCGGCAAACAAAAAGGGCGTACTCGATTTAGCCCACTTCCCCAAAGAATTGATCTCGCAAAATTCTTCTGGCAGCGACTTAATATTGTGGGGGGCTGCATCAGTTCCCCAAATAATCGCAAGCTTTTCGCCTCGCTCGGGAACGGATGGGACCCCGAAATCCTTGGCGATTTGGCTTGCTGCAGTGTATGGAGTACTGCCGCCCCCAGTTTCCGGGCCATACTCCCAGATCATTTTGTCAAACTCGTCATCCGTGCGCGGTACGCTTACCAGAGTCGCGCAGCCGCTCTTTGTTATTGTTGGGAGTATGTCGCCCAAACCTGTACCACTCGCGGAACTTGCCAAATAGACCCTAATCCCGCGTTTTCTGGTTTCACACAACGCAGTTATCAGTGGCTCAATCTGGTCTTGGCGCTTATCGACAAAAAGCAAATCCACGAAAATAGCTTTAGGCGATTTTGCCGCGATCGCACGCAAGTTGTCCGCATGAAAAACATACCGCGCGGGCCATGACGGCTCACCGAAAGTCTCAAGATCTTCATCATGGAAAAGTACTAGCGATATTTTGTCTCTGTTGGCCGCCTCATAAAAAGCACCCAGCGTCGGGGCGATCATCTTCATGGCTCCACGAGTCCCTATCTCTGCCGGAGCCCAATGCGAATGAAACAAGACGACGAAGAAATAGGAGAACGCCCATAGGAATAGCCACTTCAAGATACGGCTAGGCTTGGGTTCGTGGGCGTCCAGCGAAGCGGATTTGAAAGTCAAGATACGGCTCCTGGTTTTACTAACTGATCGACTTTCATAATGGCTCGCCAGCCTCCAGCGCGCAGCGCGCGGGATGTTCAGTTCTAACATTCATACAACCGCTCAGCTGGACAAGCACCTTGACAAGGGGTCTACCGTTCACACAGTCGCTCACCACGCTTGTAACTTTGGCTAAAATTGCGCGCAAGCAGTTTGTTGCGTTGTCTATTTCTCCTCGCCGCAATAGTTCGGTGGCTTCGATCAGTTGATCGTGCATGATGTGCAGTGAGTCGCCCCGAAAAACTACTCCTGGATATCGCCTATCGGGAAGTTGAACGACGGCAAAATTGTGTAGTTCAGTTAGCGAACGCAGTTCCTCAGACATGTCTTCCTCTCTTGCGGTGTAGATGTAATGTGAGGGCGAGTTGCGTCAACCTATTCCTTGAAAAAATCTTGTTCTCGTGGGTCGCCCACTCCGCGCGCGCCAGAGGGTATCGAGCCACTGAGGCGATGAGTAGTTTTGCTCGATGTGCCCTCAGAAACAACGTAGTCCCAACCCGACGTTGGTTTAGACGTTCCATTCGCCCGACTGCCAACCACGGATACCTCAGTCTCTCCCAATTTATTGCAATTAAGGCGTCTGAACATCCCGCTAGAAATTGCAAGTGTTTTATCGCGCGAATTGCGTGTACGGCGAACACGACTTACCCACCGCGGCGTGCGTTCACGCTAGATTTAAAGAGCGC
>JAYTVA010000055.1:0-24082 GCA_043744255.1 Burkholderiales bacterium
AGAAAAATTTCTCCTTACATATCAATCATATGCGGCGTCGAAATTTTTCTGCGCGCGCCTACTCTGGCTTAGAACTGAACTTAATCAGACCTTCCCTAGTTGCGCCAACTCCAAAACTTGTCATGCTGAGCCGCATTTGGCGAAGCATCTCATCCGCGTGAATTTTGGGCAGCGTCACTTCTGAGCGGGACGAAATTCTTCACCCGAAAAGGCCGGGTTCAGAATGACAGTGTTTGGGATGGTGCGCTGCGGATTGCTGACGTTCGCTTGCTGCACCAACCCCAAAACTTGTCATGCTGAGCGGCACCATGCGAAGCATCTCATCCAATTGAATTTTAGGCAGCGTCCGTATGCGGCGGGATGAGATTCTTCACCCGATAGAGCCGGGTTCAGAATGACAGTGTTTGGGATGGTGCGCTGCGGATTGCTGACGTTCGCTTGCCGCACCAACCCCAAAACTTGTCATGCTGAGCGGCACCATGCGAAGCATCTCATCTGCGCGAATGTCGGGCGATGTCAGCTTGCATCGCAAGCAGACGCTGCCTTACGCCGACACCTTCAAGCGATAACCAATCGCGAGTTTGGAGGTTTTGCTCAGCCGGTTCCAGCGCAGCAGACTGTCCACCGAGACGTTGAGTTTGCTGGAGATGCCGCTCAAGGTGTCGCCGCTCTGCACCGTGTATTGCGTGCTGCGCGCGGCGGCGGTTCTGCGTACCGGTGCGGCAACTTCCGTGACCAAATCTGCATCGCCTTGCGGCAACGACAGCGCCTGTCCAATCTTGAGGGCATTGCTTTCCAAGCCATTGAGCGCACGAATATCATCGGGTGTGGTGCCGACGCGCGCGGCGATGGAATGCAGCGTATCGCCTTTAACGACGCGGTGTTTACGGGTATTGGTGGTCTCGCGATACGATGCGTTGGTGATTGCGGGCATCGGCAAATCGCCGTTTTTGATGGCGATTTTTTTCTCGAAGGTGGCGCGCATCAGGCGGGCGTGTTGTTGATTGGGCACCATGAAGGTGGCGGGCTGCGTGAACTTGCCTTTCTTCTCCCCGAACGGGCCGCTGGTCGCGCGCAGGTATGACGCAGTCATGCCGTAACGACGCGCGACGGCGTCCACACTCTCGCCCTTGCGCGCGCCTGCGGATTGCCACGACACCATCGGGCCGTTGAGCGATTTATAGAGTTCGAGATTGGTGCGAAACGTTTCAGCACTCTCGGTCGGTACGAGAAACGAGCCGCGTCCGGAGGTGGCGACGGGGCGATTGAACGCAGGGTTGAGCGCGGCGAATTCGTCCTCCGGCATCTCGGCCAATTTCGCGGCGAGCTTCATGTCAATTTTGCGCGGGGCATCGACGGCGATGAAGTACGGGCGATTGCTCACGGGTGCCAACTCCACGCCGTAGCTCGCGGGCGAGAGCACAATATTTTTTACCGCCAGCAATTTCGGCACGTATTGCTTCGTTTCGTTGGGCAAATCGAGCGAGGCAAAATCGGTCGGTAAACCCTTGCGTTGATTATTGAGAATCGCGCGCGCCACGGTGCCTTGCCCACAGTTGTAGGCGGCAATCGCCAGTTCCCAGTTGCCAAACATGCCTTGCAGTTTTTGCAAATAATCGAGTGCGGCCGTGGTGGAGAGCACCACGTCGCGACGGTTGTCGGCGTGCCAGCTTTGCTTCAAGCCGAAGTCGCCGCCGGTAGCCGGCATGAACTGCCACATGCCGGACGCGCGTGCGCTCGACATCGCTTGCGGGTTGAACGCGCTCTCGATGATCGGCAGCAACGCAATTTCGCTCGGCATGCCGCGCCGCTCGACTTCATTGACGATGTGATAGAGATAGCGCGAGCCGCGCGCGACAAAGCGTTTCACGTAATCCTGCCGAGTCGCGTAGTACTGCTCAAAACTCTGCACATGCGGCGAGTGCATTTCCACCATGGTGAATCCCGAGCGGATGCGATCCCAGAGATCGGTTTCGATGATGATCGGTGCTGACTGTGGCACATCGCGCACGATCGCTTGCTCGATGATGACGGGCGCTGGCGAGGTGGCGATGACCGTCGGCTCAGGCTGGACGACGGGTGGTACCGTAGGCTCCACCACTGGTGGCTGCACCGGTTCACCCGGTAGCGGGTGAGGCAGAGGCAGAGGCGTTGGCGGGGCATCAGGCGTCTGCGCATTGACCGCACCGGCGAGTACGGTAAACAGTGCTGCAACCGCGAATGAGATCGCGGAAAATTTTGGTGTATTCATAAGTCCCTACAACGTCAGTGCAAAATCATTTACCAGCGCGCCGGGCAGGCGCGCGGAGCCAGTGGAGCGCTCGCCATAGCTCGACGAATCTAGAATCCAATCGCGTTCAGTGGTGAAATCAACGAGGTTTTCGCCGAGCACGCGATACGCCGAATCATCGAAACGCATCACGTTCAGCGGCGCTTTAATTTCGCCGCCTTCCACCCAGAAGGTCGCGAAGCGGGTCATGCCGGTCATGCGGCAGCTACTGCGATCCGAGTAATTCAAATACCAAAGATTGCCGATCATGATGCCGGTGTCGAGTGTCTTCAACACGTCCGACTGAGCAAGCGAGCCTGCGGCCATATCCAGCGACTCCGGTGCCTCGGCGGCGTTGGCACCATTGGTGTCGATGCTGTACTCGCGCGCCGAGCGCGGGCTCACCAATGCGCCGGTATGTTTGCCGCCGTTGATGAGTGAGACGCTTGACGATTTCAAATAGCCATCGCCCTGAAACCCAGCAGCGACGCCATCCTTGGCGTTTTCAGCCAATGTAAATTTCGCGTTCAACGCTGCTGAACCATCTTCCAATTTCATCAACGGACTTTGTTTATTGCGCTGCGATTTCACGCCGAATCCGCCCCAAGACAGTAGGCCGATTATTTCATTCACTGCAGGGGGCGCAAGGTACGCGCGGTATTGGCCGGGGGTCAAAATTTTTGCTGGGCGACCGAGAATCGCGAGCTGTGTAGTTGCCGACGCCATTTTTTTCTCAAGCTCGGCCGCATGCCAATGCGTGCCTGCATAGCCCGACTTGACAGCCTTATCAGCCGCGTGATATAGGCACCACTCAAAATTAAAATTGTCCACGCGATGCCAGTTGCGCTGCCCCAGCGAATTAGCAAAACCCTTGTGAATCGCACCCGACGCAAACATACCGACGAGGTCTTTGCCCTGTCCGGCAGCGATCACTTGCGCAAGCATTTCCGCATCAGATGGCAGTTGTGAGGTGCCGATATGTTCACTCGATTGCACCGATTGATTGAATAACAAATACGGGTCTTCAGGAAGATCGCCAAGGTCGCGCCGCAAGGTGTCGATGGCCGCGCGAATCAACGCCTGATCGTTATCCAACATGCCCGACAACGTGAGCCGTGACTCTGCGCGCCGCTGATTCGCAATCAACGCCAACGTAAGCCCGATCTGTTTCACCGAGCCCGCCTGCCGCACCGCGCACTTGTTGAAGCGCACGAAGTTGGATTCCTCTGCGGACAAACACGCGAGATAAATTTCGCTGCCCTGCAATAGAGTGTTGGTGAAATCAGCGAGTTGGTAGAAGTAGGTTTGCATGGGTTTTGGGGTTGGGGGTCGGGGATCGGGGGCTGGGGAGCGAACGCGTTGAGGGGCACTGGGTACGATTGGTCAGATCAGAAGAGGAAGACAAGCGACGTACGATGACTGTCGCAAACTGCGGTCCCCGACCCCCAGCCCCCGACCCCGCCTCACCCCTCGCCCCCAAACACATCAATCCCCGCAAACTTACACGCTGGACTCGCATGCCCAACGCGTATGACTTGATTCGGTTCGCCCTTGCCGCAATACGGCGTGCCCATGACTTCCTGCGTACCGACACTACCCACCATCGCCAGCGAGCGCCAGAAGGTCGCCGAGATGCCGCGATAGTTGGGGTTCTTGACGATGTGGCCGAGCTTGCCGTTTTTGATGACGTTGCCAAGCTCGCAACCGAATTGAAATTTATTGCGCGAATCATCAATCGACCACGACACGTTGGTGCGCATCAGCACGCCATTGTCGATGGAGGCAATCATCTCGTCGATTGATGCCGTGCCCGGCTCGATATTCAGATTTGCCATGCGATCAATCGGCGCGCGGTTCCATGAACATGCGCGTGAATTCGCAACCCCGTCAATGCCCGCGCGTGCCTGTGAAATCGTGCCGCCGAGCGGTGTCTTCAACAAACCGTTTTGGATCACAAAAACTTTTTCCGCTTTCGCGCCGTCGTCGTCGAACGCGTACGACGCGAATTGCTGTGACATCGTTGGGTCGTAGCTCACGTTCAGCAAATCTGAGCCGTACTGATATTTGCCGAACATATCGAGTGTGACAAAACTGGTGCCCGCGAAATTACGTTCGTCGCCGAGGATGCGATCCAGTTCCAGCGGATGACCAATCGACTCATGAATCTGCAACATCATTTGATCGGGCATCAGGATCACATCCATCTTGCCGGACGGGCAATTTGGCGCTGCCAACAATGCCAGCGCTTCTTCAGCCGTCGTGCGACCTGCGCCATGAAAGCCCGAACGCGTCAACACTTCAAAGCCGCCCTGCTGACAAAACCCGTTGTAGCGCCCACCGAACGAACGCGTTTGTGCTTCGCCTTTGTCGAATGCCGTCACCGACAACGCCGGCACCATGAAATCAAATTCCTGCTCGACTATCGCGCCGTCGCCCGTAACATAAAGCTGTTTCGTGTGCGTCGTCCAAAAACTGGCGCTCCAGTCGACGATGCGATCATCCATTTTTGCGTTCGCCGATTCCGCTTTCAACAACTCAAACTTTTCGCGCTTGGATAATTTGTTCGGCTGCTCAATCACCGGCGAGCGATAGTGGCCGGAGGGTTTCGGCATCGCGAATTTCGAATAGTCAGCAACACTGCGTCCAGCAGTCAGCTTCGCCCAATCGTGCGCACGCGTGGCCGCCGCGCGCAAGCCAGATTCGGAAAGGTCAGACGTCGCCGCGTAACCAAAGCCGCCCTTGTCGATCACGGTAATCATCACGCCACGATCCACCGACGTGCGCGGTGGCTCGGCCACGTTTTGTTGCACCGAAAGTTGCTCCGCCGTTTCTTCCACAAAACGGAACGAACAAAAATCGACGGCGGGGGCAATGCGTTTGAAAATGGATTCGAACGAAGCGGTCATGGTGCGCGGGCTTATTGAGTTTTTAATCGACTCCTATTTTACCAGTCGGGGCGACGAATTTCTGTGGATTCGCATGGGTGAAACCCTAGTATTGGCGGGCGTTTCCACGAACTTTTGTGTCTGACGCGCCGTTGCCCGTCGTGCGCGAACGTGGCAACGTTTGCCGACCGTATCGCCGGCAGTAAAAAAGCCCAACGACCAAGGCCGTTGGGCTTTCCTTTGTTGCTGAAGTACTGCAAGCGTCTGCTACTTAATTCACGCTCACCGCAGACCACGCCGCCGCCACCGCGTTGCGCTGCGCGGAGGTGCCGCCATAGAGATCGCTTGCCGCCTGCAACGTCGCCGCGCGTGCGCCGGCGTAGTTGGTGGTGGATGTCATGTATACCGTCAATGCGCGATAGACGATGCGAATCGCAGCGTCGCGACCAATACCGGCCAATGCGGTGTTGCCGTTACACACCAGTTGCGCAGGCGTGGTGCTGAAGCCCGGGGGTGTGACGGCACCTTCGGCGAGCAGGTAGTAGAAGTGGTTCGCGACGCCGGACGAGTAGTGCACATCCAGTGTCCCGATGGTGCTGACGTAGCAGTCTGGCGAGCGCGTGTCGATGCTCGGTTTGAACATGTAACGCAAGGCGCGCGTTGGCGTGGCCACACCCAAATTGGCGGAGAAGATGCGCTCACCGATCAGGTAGTTCGGCACGCTTTGAGCATTGTTTGCCACGAATTCAACGGTCGCGCCGAAGATGTCCGACATCGCTTCGTTGAGGCCACCGGACTCGCCCGAATACACCAGCGCCGCGCTGCGTGAGGTCACGCCGTGGGTCATTTCGTGTGCCGCCACGTCGATGGAAACGAGTGGCAGGTAAGTCGCGCCATCGCCGTCGCCGTAGGTCATACAAAAGCAGCTATCGCTCCAGAATGCGTTGACGTAGCTACGACCGTAATGCACGCGCGAAAATGCGCCGCGACCGTCGTTGGCGATGCCGTTACGACCAAGCGTGTTCATGAAAAAATCCCACGTCAGGTTTTGCCCAAACACTGCGTCCACGGCGGCGGTCTGCGTGCTGGTGGTGAGGAACGTGCCCCAGGTATTGTCGGTGTCAGTGAGTAAAGTACCGTTGCCGTTGGTGCGGTTTTTCATCTCAGTGGCGTAGTGATTGCCACGGCTTGGGTCGCGCAACGCGAAGCCGCCGGTGATGCTGTCGGTGGTGAGCGGAACGGTACCTGCGAGTAAGCTCTTGCCGGTGCCGCTGGCGGCGAGTTTGAAAATACCGACGGGTGCTGCGCTACCGGTGGCGACGTCCGCATCGCTTTCCAACATGGCGCGCTTGCCGATAAACGGTTGATGACCGTGTGCAGCATCTGCACCGGTGAGCATTTTCAGATTGAAGCCGCTGCCTGGTGCAACGAGTGGACGCACATCGTCGTAACTATCCAACAGCGCGTTGGTTTGTGCATCGATGATGAAGTGGGTTTCGCTTGGGCTACCGTCGATGCTGGTGCCGCTGACGAGAATGTCGAGTGCGAGTACCGGCTCGCGGTCACGCGCGTACAACACCGTTTCAGCGGTGACGTCACCTTGCGCCACACCTTGGAACAATGCGCGTGCCTGATTGCGTGCGGCGGCTTCTGCGTTGGCGGGCACGGCGACGTTGGGCAAATTGATGCGACTCGATGCGTGCGCATTGCGCACGGTGCTGGCGCGCTGGCTCAAGCCAACAAGTGCCCCGTTGCCATTGCTGTGTACCACCACATCGCCGCCGATGACACGCAGGCCGCTGGCGCTACGATCAAAACGTACGTGTTGCGCGCCGTCGTCGTCGATGATGACATCGCGTGCGACGAAGGTGTCGCTACTGCCGTTATTTTGTAGGTGCGCCAAGGCACGTTGAATGGCACCATTTTTGGTGGCGTCATCTGGAGCCGCCACAGCAGAAAATGCAGCCAAGCCCGCATTGCAGGCAACGAAAACAGCAACAGCTAGTTTGTTGATTCTACGGTTCATGCAAACTCCCAAAGTAAATGATAGAAAGTCGATTGTGTCGACGCAGCCGATATGTTGATGCGCGCTCGCGTGGGTTCAGTAACTTGTGAGCGTGGAACATGCGGCAGAGCAATATACCGCTGATATTGCAGCGCGGGATTCGTCAGCGATGACTATTTTTCATGCTGCGCTGCGGCAACCTAGGCAAGTGGATTGGTTTGTCGTTCATGCACGACACAACGCTAGGGCGAACCCGCAGTGAATATTACGACCCGCCGCTGGCGAGCCCGGCAATTTCGCTTTCCGTCATCCTTACTAAGTGCCACTCGGGCATCACCGTGGCGCCTAACGATTTGTAGAATTCAATTGAGGGCGCATTCCAGTCCAGTACCCGCCACTCAAAGCGGCCACAACCGCGTGATTGCGCGAGCGTGGCCAGATGCTTGAGTAGCGCCTTGCCTTGGCCGCGGCCGCGCGCCGTTGGGATCACGAACAAGTCTTCGAGGTATAGGCCGGGCTTGCACAAGAACGTAGAGAAGGTGGTGAAAAACAAGGCGAAACCGATGGGTGTTTTCTCATCGAACGCGACCACGGCCTCGCAACAGCGCTCCGCACCGAACAGCGATGCGCGCAACATGGCTTCGTTGCCCGTGACCATGTCAGCGAGCTTCTCGTAGACGGCGAGTTGTTTGATGAGATCGAAGATGGTGGCGACATCATCGACGGTGGCGGGGCGAATGGTGAGGGGCATGATGGTTGGTTCAGTTAGTTTGAATTGGCGCGAACAAAACATATTGTTATGCTGAACGCAGTGAAGCATCTCATCCGCGTCAATTTCGGGCAATGCAAATTTACTGCGGGATGGGATTCTTCGCCCGACGAAGCTGGACTCAGAATGACATAGTGAAGGTGGCGATGTATGGACAAATCATGGTCTGCAACCGCTACTTAAAATTATTCTTCCACTCACGAATCGCCCCAAACACCAGCGCTGGTGCGGGGTTTTCGGTTTTCGCTGCAGCGATCACGGCAGGCGAATCCCAACGTAAAAATGGATTAGTGGCGATTTCATCGGCGATGGTAAATGGCACTGTCGGCGTATTTTTTTCACGACGTGCGCCGTCTTTCGCCGCCCGTTTTTTCAGCGCCGCGTTGTCGGGCTCGACCGCCAGCGCAAATTTAATATTCGCCATCGTGTACTCATGCGCGCAGTAGACCTTGGTTTTGCCGGGGAGCGCTTTGAGTTTGGCGAGCGAGGCTTGCATTTGCTCAGTGGTGCCCTCAAACAATCGTCCGCAGCCGCAAGCGAATAGGGTGTCGCCGCAAAACAGCCACTCGTTCGCTGGCGCGTGATAGGCAATGTGACCGGCGGTATGACCAGGCACATCGAGCACATGCAATTCCAAATCGAGCGAACCGAGCGACACCAGATCACCTTCACCGAGCGCGTGGGTGCGGGTTGGAATGTTGTCCCGCGCGGGACCGAACACCGGAATTTTTCCCGTGCCGTGATAGTAATCGAGCAGCGCATCAACCCCACCGATATGATCGGCGTGATGATGGGTGGTTAACACGCACAGCAAATTTAATTTGTGTTTGGTGAGATAGGCGATGATCGGCGCCGCATCGCCCGGATCGACAACGGCCGCATCGGTTTCGTTGTGGATCACCCACAAATAGTTGTCCTGAAATGCCGGAACAATGGCCACTTTCAACATAAGCGCGAGCCCATTCGTATTAACGTATTAAAATCAGTACATGACAGCATTAAGTTTACAGGACTGGTTTGACACTCCGCTCGGCCAATATTTGCTGGAGCGCGAGCGTGCGTGGCTCGATAACGTCGTCCCTGATATTTTCGGCTATCACGCGATTCAGTTGGGTCTGCCGCAGTTTGAATTGCTGTGCGAATCGCGCATTGCCCATCGCGTGATCGCCTCGTCGCAACACACGGGCACACCCAATGTGCTCGCGCAGTTTCACGAATTGCCGTTCGACGCGCAGTCGATTGACCTCTGCGTGCTGCCGCATGTGCTCGAATTCGCCGACAACCCGCACGAGATTTTGCGTGAGGTTGATCGGGTGATGCGCCCCGAAGGTCGCATTCTTATCATCGGTTTTAATCCTTGGAGTTTGTTCGGCATGCGGCGCGTGTTTGGCTCGCAGGGCTATCCGTGGCAGGGGCAATTCGTGTCGCTGGTGCGGATGAAAGACTGGTTGCAGCTGCTGGGTTTTGAACCATCGTCGGGCAAGCTCGCGTGCTATATCCCGCCGTGTGAATCGCCGCAGTGGCAGGCGCGTTGGAAATTTTTGGAGCAGACCGGCGACCGCTGGTGGGGCGTGTCGGGCGGGGTTTACATGCTCGAAGCCATCAAGCGTGTGCAGGGTATGCGGCTGATTGCGCCGGCATGGTCAGATCAAAAAGCGCAAGAACGGAAATTCGCGACCGTTGCGAATAAAGGCAACGCGCATTTTATTGAAACGGATGTCGATAAAACCGCTCCCCATTTACGACTGGTCAAGTAATGTCACAAGTAGAAATTTTTTCCGACGGGGCCTGCAAAGGTAATCCCGGCGTCGGCGGCTGGGGCGCGTTGCTGCGCATGGGCGAAGTCGAAAAGGAATTGTTCGGCGGTGAGGCGAATACCACCAACAACCGCATGGAATTGAAGGCGGTGATCGAAGCGTTGCGCGCGCTCACGCGGGCGTGCGACGTGGTGGTGCATACCGATTCGCAATACGTGCAAAAAGGCATCAGCGAATGGATCCACGGCTGGAAGGCCAAGGGCTGGAAAACGGCGGCTAAGAAACCGGTAAAGAATGACGACTTGTGGAAAGAATTGGATCAACTCGCAAGTCAACACAAGGTCGATTGGCGCTGGGTGAAGGGTCACGCTGGCCACGTCGAAAATGAACGCGCCGATCAGTTGGCCAACCGTGGGGCGGAACTCGCGTTGAAAGGTGGTCGCATATGACGCGCCAAGTATTTCTCGATACCGAAACCACCGGTCTCAACCACGAGCAAGGTCACCGCATTATTGAGATCGCCTGCGTGGAAATGGTCAACCGCCGACTGACGCTCAACACGTTTTACAAACGCATTCATCCTGAGCGCGACATCGACGAAGGTGCGATTCAGGTACACGGCATCACCCTCGAAGAATTGGCGAACGAGCCGAAGTTCGCTGGCGTCGTGGAAGATTTTTTGCGCTATGTGCGCGGGGCTGAACTCATCATCCACAACGCGCCATTTGACGTAGGCTTTTTGAACGCCGAATTGAAGCGCGTACGCAAGCCGCTCATCAACGAAATTTGCACCATCACCGATACGCTCGCGATGGCGCGCGAGCTACATCCCGGCCGAAAGAATTCGCTTGACGCGTTGTGTGAGCGCTACGAAATCGACAACAGCGCGCGTACCGTACACGGTGCGTTGATGGACGCGGAATTGCTGGCAGCGGTGTACATCGCCATGACGCGCGGGCAGGATAGTTTGGCGATTGGCATCGAGGCCACGCAAGGTGGTGACGGCGAATCCGGCGCGGTGCGCGTGCAGCGACCCGCCACACTCAAGGTCGTGCGCGCCAACGAGGAAGAGTTGGCGCAGCATCAGAAACATGTGGCGGGCATTAACAAGGCGAGTGGCGGGAAGGCGGTTTGGTTGGCGAAGGTTGCGACTGAAACCGCTGATTGAGCGTGTAATGGAATGGCCTCTTGGTCGCTAGCCTCCGCAGGCTGCGTGATATACTGCGCGCTTCTTGATTTGATGGCTTAATTTTCAGTTTCCGGCGTTTTTTTGTTGCCGAATGCCAAGGAAATCACCATCACTTATGCAGATTTATCCTGATCACTTTTTGCCCTACTCCGCTAACTGATATGAAAAAAACGCTTTTTTGGCTCGCGATGCTGCCCGCATTTGCGCTCGCGCAGGCTCCCACTGCCGGTGATGCCAAAGCCGGTAAGGTCAAGGCGCACGCCATTTGTTCCGGTTGCCACGGTGTGCCCGGCATGAAAACCGCCTACCCTGAGGTTTACCCGGTGCCAAAACTCGGTGGACAAAGTGCGGCGTATTTGGTCAGCGCGCTGAAGTCCTACCGGACTGGTGATCGCTACAACGAGACGATGAAGGCGCTGGCGACTGCGTTGTCGGAAAAAGAAATGGCCGACATCGCTGCTTACTACGCTGAAAACAGCGCTGGGAAATGACATGATGACTACTCTGAAAATCTCCGCGCAGTTCACCATTCTTTTCCTCGCACTCGCGCTGCCATTCACCGTTGCGGCCAAAGGCAATATTGCCGAAGGCCAGAAAAAAGCGGAAACCTGCAAAGCTTGCCACGGTGAAGGTGGCTTGAAACCAATTCAGCCTGACTACCCCGTGATTGGCGGTCAGCATCGCGATTACCTCGTGGCTGCGTTGCAGCAGTACAAAGCGGGCAAGCGCAAAAATGCGTCGATGAATGGTTTCGCCGCTGCGTTGAAGCCGCAAGATATGGAAGACTTGGCTGCTTACTTCGCGAGCCAGCAATCGCCATTGAATAACAAATACTGATGCGCGGTTTTGGCTCTGGATGCCGTCAACAAAAATCCCGCCTAGGCGGGATTTTTGTTGGGCGACGATTGGCGAAAATCAATGCGCGGTCGGCGTTGTGGTCGGCGTTGTTATTGGCATTGTGGTTGAATGTTCGCGCGGCTCACGCAGGCGAATAATCAGTGGCTCTCTCGGCGGCTTGAGCGGACCCGGGGTCGTCAATGGCCCCGTCGGGTGCATATCGGGCGAGCTTGGCTCCCATGCGCCACCTTGCAATGGTGCCGAGTCTGGCTCATCGCTCGTTTGCTCAACCGTTAACATTCCCGCCGCATAGCAGGCCATCAAAAACGTGCGCGCACCAGAGATGCTGGCACCTGACAATAACGCGACACCGCGCGCCGTCATTGAAGTCTGCATCAACGTATCGGCCATCCGCAGATCCGCCTCACGATGCATCACGCCGTCAAACTTGGGCAGGCGTTTGAGCTGATATAACTTTTTGGGGTCGATGTAGGGTGCTTGTTGTGCAGCGGGCATGGTGATAGCCGCCAGCCAGACCAATTTGTGCGCGGGCTCGGCCGAACGCTGGAGCAATTCGCAGAGTTCCAACTCATCGGTTACGCGGGTGATCGACACCGTGCTACTGATTTGTGTGAGCATGGCGCGCATGGTGTCGTCGCTCGCGACGCTCAAAAACTGACGATGCTGTGGCAGGATGTAGATTGATTCCCACGCGTTCACACGTACCGCAAACAGGCCGGGCTTGCGCGCTTTGAACGCAGACATCAACGCAGCGTAGAGTGAGGCATAGCGCACAGCGTCGCCTTCGGGTTCGTGTGCAGCTGAAGTTGCGCGCGTCTCAATCAAAACTTGTGAGGCGTTAAGCGCACGTACCAATTCGCCCAGTCGGAGCGGGTGGTGCATGCGTAGCCGTGCGGGGAAAACAGGGGTCGTAGGCTCGGTCAAATAGATCGGGCACAGTGGGCCACCGTCGTCAATAAGACGCGCTTCGGTAATCGGCCGATCCGCAGCGGAACTAGTGCCGCAGATCACGACATCAGCCGCGGCGACGTTATCTACCCATTCCCACATCGCGCGCGTCTTGCCTTCGACGAGCTCCATCAACGAGCACAAGATTGCGCGGTCGTGGTGATTGAGTTCAAATGCGCTGATGCAAAGGGAGGGCATGTTCTTGTTTGCAGCTGTTTTGGCGAGTAGGCGGCAAGCGACGATCCACCGCGCACAATACACCGATTTTTTGCCTAGGGGAAATTTCTGGGCGCCCGTCTAGGCAATTTGGCCCGGCACCCGTTTCATCGCGAGGCAGGCCAGATAGAGTGCTGCATCTGGCGCAGCGTTTTGCCGCTGCGCCTGCCAAATCATTTCCGCCAGACAGTCCATCATTTCGTGCTCGGCATCGTGCAGCGATTGCAGTTTTTCGGTGAGCGCACGATGCGCATCGCGCGCGCCGCGCGGTTGGTCGATGGCAACTTGTTCATGAACCGCCAAGTGCATAGCCATATGCAAAAACGGATTGGTCTCACCTTGCTCGGGCGCGTAATCGCGATCCACAAAACTGTCGCGACGACCAAGCAGGGCGTGGTATTCGGGGTGTTTGCTGATGATTTCCACCGCGATAGTTTCGAGCGGCGTCAGCACTTCCTGCGCAGAAAATTTTCGCCATGCAGCAAATAAAAAATCACGCGCCTCATTGCGCGAAGGATTAAACATCAGGGGGTCGCAAAGAATTTTTGCTTGTCTTTGAAGCCACACAAATCAAACGCCACGCACTCCGCGCACTTTGGCTTACGCGCGATGCAGGTGTAGCGCCCGTGCAAAATCAGCCAGTGATGTGCATGCTGCATAAATTCGGCCGGCACCAACTTCATCAGCCTTTCCTCAACCGCCACCACGTCCTTGCCCGGTGCCATGCCCATACGATTGCCGATGCGAAAAATATGCGTATCCACCGCCATGGTCGGCTGACCAAACGCGACGTTCAGCACTACGTTCGCCGTTTTGCGACCCACGCCGGGTAACGCTTCCAGCGCCGCGCGGGTGCTCGGCACTTCACCGCGGTGCTCGTCAATCAGCATCTTGCAGGTGGCGATCACGTTCTTGGCTTTCATGCGAAACAGACCAATCGTTTGCACGTAGCCGATCAATTTTTTCTCGCCGAGTTTGAAGATTTTTTGTGGGGTGTTAGCGATGGGAAATAGTTTGGCCGTTGCGATATTGACGCTCTTGTCAGTCGCTTGCGCCGACAGAATCACCGCGATCAGCAATTCAAATGCGGACGCATATTGCAAATCCGATTTCGGATGCGGATTTAATTCTTGCATGCGCCGAAAAAATTCGTGGCGCTGGGCGGGTTTCATGAGTGCCATGGTTGCTTATTTATTGAGGACGGCGCGTTCTTTGGCGCCCAGGGATTCAATGCGCTCGCGGCCATCGCGTTCAAGCCGAAATACATGAAAACCAAACCGCTCGCGCGCGAAGTTGGCATCGGGCGGTGACGTAAAGCGCGTGTCTTCCACCATCGTAATGCAATCCACTGGGCAGGGCGGGATGCACAATTCGCAGCCGGTGCACAGTGAGGCGATCACCGTGTGCATGAATTTATTCGCACCGACAATCGCATCGGTGGGGCAGGGCTTCAAACACTTTGCACAGCCGATGCACGCAGCTTCATCAATGAATGCCACGCGATGTGGCGTGTGCGCGCCGCAGGAAAGATCAAGGGGCAGGATCGGCGTGCCCAGTAGCGCGGCAAGTGCGGCAATGCCTGTGTCGCCGCCCGGTGGACAACGATTGATCGGTACGCCATCACTGGCAATCGCTTTTGCATACGGCATGCAGCCGTCGTACCCGCACTTGGTGCATTGGGTTTGCGGCAGTAGGGCGTCGATTTTTTGGGCGAGGGTGGTCACAAGATCAGCACGAAAATAAAACCGCATCGAGGTCAACAAACGGCAACTGTAATTCGGCTGCAACAGCGCGATGCGCGACGCGCCCGCCATGAATTTGCAAGCCATTCGCCAAGCCATCATCATCACGCATCGCGCGCAGCAGACCATGATCGGTGAGCGCCGTCACATATGGCAATACGGCGGACGAAATTTTCATACTCGCCGAACGCGGCACGGCGGCAGGCATGTTCGCGACGCAATAGTGCGTGATGCCCTCAGCAACGTAAGTCGGTGCGGTGTGATAGGTCGGGCGCGACGTTTCTGAAATGCCGCCGCCGTCAATGCAAATCTCAATCAACACACCGCCCGGCTGCATGGCGGCGATGTCAGCACGCGCCAATAGTTTCGGCGTCGCATCACCGGGCACATTCACCGCGCCGATGACGACGTCGCTCGTTCGTGCTTCCGCGCTCATATCGCCCGTGCGGACTGTGATGCCTTCCTCTGTGAGCTCAGCCAGCTTTCTCAAATCGCGCCCAATCACCGTCACGCTGGCACCAGCACGCACCGCCGCGCGCGCGGCCGCGCGACCCGCCACCCCCGCACCCACCACGAGCACCTGTGCATCGCGCAGCATCACGCCCTTGCCACCATTCGGTGCCATCAACCAATGCGCGGCAATCGGTATCGCCAATTCACCTGCGATTGCTGACATCGGCGCGAGAATCGGCATTGCGCCATGTACATCACTTACCGTTTCAAACGCAATGCCAGTGATGCGTCGATCCAGTAGTTCACGCGCCATTTGCGGGTCTGCGCCCAAATGCATAAACGAAAATAACATCCCGCCGCGCCGCAGCAACTGCCACTCATCGGTTTGAATTTCTTTGACCTTCACCACGAGATCGGCATCGAACGCATGCGCAGCGGTTGGCACGATTTCTGCGCCGCTAGTGGCATAGGCAATATCGTCAAACCCCGCGCCAGTCGCGGCGTTTGACTGCATTCGTACCGTGTGACCGCGCGCAACGAGTACCTGCACCGCGTCCGGCGTGAGCGCGATTCGGCGTTCGCCGTCCTTAATTTCTTTGGGCAAGCCAACGATCATGGATTCACTTCAACGCAATCGCGCAATCGCGGATCAACTGTGGCCCGTGATAAATAAAGCCGGTATAAATCTGCACGAGTGAGGCACCCGCGTTGACCTTTTGTTTCGCATCATCAGCGTTCATGATGCCGCCGACACCGATCACCGGCAGGTTCCCCTTCAACGCTTTCGTCAGTTGCCGCAGCACTTCGGTGGATGGCGAAAACAGTGGCTGACCAGACAGTCCACCGGCTTCGTTCGCATGTGGATGGCCGCGCACCGCGTCGCGCGAGATGGTGGTGTTGGTGGCGATCACGCCGTCAAAACCGTGCTGCAACAGCAGTGCCGCAATGTCCTTGATCGCGCCAAGATCAAGGTCTGGCGCGATCTTTAGCAGCATCGGCACGGTTTTTTTGTGCTTTTTTGCGAGCTTGGTTCGCTCCGCCTTCAACGTCGCCAGCAGCTTTTCCAGTTGTTCGGCGGCCTGCAAATCGCGCAGCCCCTTCGTGTTTGGTGAGGAAATATTCACCGTCACATAACTCGCAAACGGATACACGCCCTTGAGGCAGGTGACGTAATCATCGACTGCGTTTTCGTTCGGCGTATCGAAGTTTTTGCCGATGTTCAGCCCCAACACGCCCTGGTATTTCGCGCGCTGCACATTGGCGACAAACGCGTCGAGCCCGCCGTTGTTGAAGCCGAGGCGGTTGATGAGTGCGTCGTGTTCGGTCAAGCGAAACATGCGCGGCTTTGGGTTGCCCGGCTGCGCGCGCGGGGTGACGGTGCCGACTTCGATGAAACCAAAGCCCATTGCGGCCATCGCGTCGATGTATTCGCCGTTTTTATCCAAGCCCGCTGCGAGGCCGACTGCGTTGTCGAAGTTGAGCCCGAATACTTCGCGCCGTGCCATAACCCGTGAGCCCAAAAGCCGCGCCAGATGAGCGTTTTCGAGCTTTTTGAGGGTACCGAGGGCGAGATGATGGGCGGTCTCGGCGTCAAGTTTGAATAGCGCTGCTCGTGCGAATGGGTAGAGGAAATTCATGAGCCGTAGTTTAGCCGATGGGTAGAAAGCGCCCCTAGAAAAATAGTTAACCCTTTTCGGTTTGAACTGCGCTTAACGATGTGTCCGCCCTCAACAAAGGAGCATTTCGTGAACGCAAAATGTCGCATCGCCATTGGTCTCGCCGCCGTTCTACTTTCTGCGCAAGCCGTTGCAAATTCTCCGCCGGTCATTCCTGACTGGAAGCCACGGCCACCCGACAATATCGTTTGGCGTCCCCCGGTGCTAGTCGTACCGGCGCGCAATGTCACGCCGATCCAAGTGCAAACGTTACGCGTCACGGGTGAGGCGAATGGTCGGCAAGCAGTGACTGAAATCGACATGACGTTTTACAACCCGAACGGGCGTGTGCTGGAAGGCGAGTTGCAATTTCCGTTGTTTGATGGTCAATCGGTGGCGAGCTTCGCGATGGACGTAAACGGCAAAATGCGCGATGCCGTGCCAGTCGATAAGGCACGCGGGCAGGCCGTGTTTGAAGACGTGATTCGTGGGCGGATCGACCCCGGTTTGCTCGAAGTCACGCAGGGCAATAGCTTCAAGTTGCGTGTGTATCCGATCCCGGCGCGCGGCACCAAGCGCGTGGTGATTCGCATCAGTGAGACCTTGGCCTCGGATGCGGGGCGCAGCGTGTATCGCCTGCCGCTTGGCTTTGCGCAACGCGCGGGGACGTTCACGCTGGAGGTGAAAATCAATGGTGCGGATCGCGAACCGGAAATTCGTCGCAGCGCCATCGGCGGTTTAGAGTTTTCTAAATCGAGCTTTCGCAACCGCTACCACCTGAAAGAGACGCGCAGCGATTTTGCCGGTGAAGGCATGATCGAAATTGCTATTGCAGAGAGCAGCGCACCGGTCGTGCAAACCGAATTTTTTCAGGGCAAGACTTACGTCGTCGCGGATGTCGCCATACCGCGCCGTGAAGTGTTGCGCGAGATTCCGAAATTGATTGGCCTCGTGTGGGACAGCTCGGCCAGCGCGCGCAATCGCGACCATGTGCGTGAGTTTCAAATACTCGATGCGTACTTCAACAACATGCGCGACGGCGAAGTGCGCTTGACCGAAATTCGTGATGTCGCTGACGCGCCGCGCAACTTCCGTATAAGTAACGGCGATTGGACTGCCCTGCGCAATGCGCTGGAAGCCACCGCTTACGATGGTGCGACCAATCTGCATGCGTTCGTACCAGACAACAGCGTGCGCGAATATCTCATGTTCAGTGACGGCCTCAGCAATTTTGGCAATGTTGGTAGCAAGCCATTTGCGGAAACTCGCGTGCCGCTGTTCACGATCTCCGCCGCTGTTAAAACGGATGCGACCTTTTTACGCCACATCGCGCAGCGCAGTGGTGCGCGTCACATCGACCTCACGCGGGTAACCGGGGCGGCAGCGGCCAACGCGTTGCTCAGCACTGCCAGTAGGATTGTCGATGTGAGTGGTGCGACCAGCGTCGTGCGTAGCGCCAGCGTGCTCGATGGTGGGCATGTGCAAATCGCTGGTATCGTCACCGAGTTGCCCGCAAACATCCGCGTCAACGTGCTGCATCCTGATGGGAAACGCGAAGCGACTGAAGTGGCGATCACCGCAGCGGCGGCGAAAGAGGCGAGCAGCGCCGCGAGCACCGCGGCAAATACATGGGCGACGATGCGTGTGGCCGAGTTGGACGCGGAATATCAATTCAATCGCGCCGAGATTCGCCGTCTTGGTCAGCGCTTTCGCTTGGTGACGCGCGAAACATCGCTGATTATTCTGGATCGCATTGAAGACTACGCACGCTTTGAAATCGAGCCGCCGAGCGAATTACGTGGCGATTATGATCGCGTGATTTCGCAATTTGCCCAGCAACGGCGCGGTGAACGGCAGAGTCACCTCGAAAACATCGTGCGCGCGTTTGAAGAAAAAGTGCGGTGGTGGAACCATAGTTTTCCGAAGACGGCGGTATATCGCGCAGAGTCTGCGGTGGCCAAGTTGGTCACGATGGGCGGCATGGAAGCCAGCGTGGGGATGGTTGCGGAACGCTCAAGGGAGGATCGGGCGGCGCGAAAGACAGAGGGGCTTGCACCGCCCGCACCAGCAATGGCAGCGCCACCGTCGCCTACTTCCCCAAGCGTGGCGAGTGTACCGGCCGGTGTGCGTGCGTTCAATCAAGAACTTACCGCTCCACCCGCTACCAGCACCATCCGCCTACAAAAATGGCAACCCGATGCACCGTATCTCGTACGGCTGCGTGCAGCCACTGACGCCGACCTCTACCGCATTTATCTCGACGAAGCCCCCGGTCGCGAAAACAGCACCGCGTTTTATCTCGACGTTGCCGACATATTTTTCGAACGCAAGATGAACGCACTTGGTGTGCGGGTGTTGAGCAATCTCGCGGAAATGGATTTAGAGAATCGGCATATTCTGAGAATCCTCGGCCATCGCTTGATGCAAGCGAGCCGCGCTGAGCTGGCGATTCCCACCTTCAAGCGGGTGCTTGAATTGAGCCCCGACGAGCCGCAGTCGTATCGCGATCTGGGTCTTGCTTATGCCGCTGATAAGCAAGCGCAGAAGGCGGTGGATTCGCTCTACGAAGTGGTGGTGCGCCCGTGGCATGGGCGTTTCCCCGGTGTGGAGTCGATTGCGATTGCGGAGTTGAATGCCATCGCCGCGACCGCACGCGTGGACACGAGCCGTATGGATCAACGTCTTGTGCGCAATCTGCCGCTCGACTTGCGCGCGGTGCTCACATGGGACGCGGATAACACTGACATTGATTTATGGGTGACTGACCCGAATGGCGAGAAGGCGTTTTACGGCAATCAACGGACGTATCAGGGTGGCCGCATGTCGGCGGACTTTACCGGCGGCTATGGGCCGGAGGAGTTTTCGTTGAAGCAGGCCAAGCCCGGAAAATACAAAATCGAAGCGCAGTATTTCGGCGACCGTCGCCAAAACGTGACAGGTGCAACCACATTACAACTCCGGCTAACAACGGGTTTTGGCAGCGCCCGACAACGCGACGAGATGATTACGCTACGTCTCAAAGACGGCAGAGAGACCGTGTTTGTTGGCGAAATCACCGTCGGTGGGTAGCGGATTACCGGCATGATTGGGCATGCGTCGCGTACACTTTGGGGCATGCCCGATGAACTTTCTCCATCCCCCATGCATCACACGGAAGACGTGGCGCTGATGTTGCGCTACCAAGCCGGTGATGCGGGTGCGTTTGACCAGCTCTATGCGATGCATCGAGCGGCGCTATTTCGTTTTATTGCGCGTCAGCAGTTGTCGAAAAGCGAGGCAGAGGAAGTGTTTCAGGAGGTGTGGATGAACGTGATCGAAGCGCGCATGCGCTATGCGCCGAGTGCCGGATTTTGCACTTGGCTGTTTACGCTTGCGCATCACCGGCTAATGGATTTTTTTCGTAAGCATCAACGGCGCGAGGTAGTGGTGAATGCGGATGGCGGCAGTGTTGTGGAGTTGGTTCCTGCCAGCCGCACCGACGAGCCGCAGGTGCGTACGGAAGCGCGCGAACAAGGTGCGGCGATTTTGCAGGCGCTGGATAAATTACCGGCGGATCAACGCGAAGCATTTTTACTTTATGAAGAAGGCGGCTTGAGTGTCGAGGAGATCGCAGCAGCCACGGGAGTTACATTTGAAGCGGCCAAAAGTCGGCTTCGCTACGCGGTCGCGCGCTTGCGTGAACGCCTGAAGGAATTCGCATGAACACTCGCGAACCAGATTTACCGATGGATGATGTCAGTACCGCGTACCGAGAGGCGATGCACGATAGCCTGCGTGAGGAGCCCTCGCATGCGATTGATGATGCGATTCGTGCCGCCGCGCGGCGCGCGGTGGCGGCGGGACCACAGCAGGTGAAAAAAAGTTGGTTCGCGCGGCACACCACGCCGCTCGCAGCAGCGGCAACGGTGTTGCTCACGGGCTCGTTATTGTTGGTAGCGAATCGCGAGCAGCCGAATGTGTTGACGCAGCCGATGGATGGGTCTGCTTCGGTGGTGGCCGACAGCGGTGTTATGGCACGGCAGGCCGAGTTGCGGGAGCGTGCGAGTGTTGTGGAGGGTAATCAGCCGCTCGTGCCTGTCGCACCTGCCTCACCTGCGCTCACGACACAACCGGTTGCCAAAGCCGCACTGCCTGTCGCGAAGTCGGAGATGGCAAAAATGCGGGAAAGTCAGCTTGTGCCACCAACGTCATTGCTGCGGCAGGAAAAAATTGCGAATGCCGCGCCAGCGGTTTCAGCATCGTCGGCAGTCGTAGCATCTCCGCCCCCTGCCGTCGCTGCTTCGACACCTGCTTTCCAGCCGCCGGTGCCCGCGTCAGCTGAAGCCGTGGCGGATAAGCCAGCCGTGGTGGCGGCAACGGCTGGCACGTCAGCCGCTGTTGCAATGGCACCGGTATTGGCTGCGCCGCCTACTCCCGTGGCTGCGGCTGCTGCGCCAGCGGCTCCGCCAGCACCAGCACCAGCGAAGCCAGTCGCGGTTGCGCGACAAGCGACGATGGCACCCGCGAGTGCGAACGCTGTCGCGCCGCAGGGTGAGGCTTCCGGGGTTCGCGGCTTTTCTGGTTCGGTGAGTGCCGAGAGTAAAAAAATGGATGCCGTGGAAACGGTAGAGAGTTGGATCAATCGGCTTGCAGTGTTGCAAAGCGACGGTAAGACCGCGCAGCTTCATGATGAGTTACGGCGGTTTCGTAAAGCCTATCCGACGAATGAATTGCCGAAGACCTTGCAGGATGAGTGGGTGCGGATTTCGCCGTAGTGGGGTTGACGAATCAAACCTCACATCGCATCGTTCGCCACGAGCGTGGTCGATACATTCACCACCGAAAATCTCCCTCCCGTCCCTCTTTTTCAAAGAGGGAAGCCAGAGCGCGGATCAGCCGAGTTGGTACGCGATAACAAGCGCGCGAACGGGCACTAAATCAAGAAGCGACCAACTCCAATTACCGACCCCCGACCCCCGACCCCCGACCCCTTTCCACTACCCAGCAGCCGCATCCGCCTGCTTCCCTGGCTGCGCCGCATCAAACGCCGCCACTTTCATCGCCTCGTCGTAAATTTTCATAATGGTCGGAAATTTATCGAGGGTGCATTTGAAGCGGTTGGCGTTGGTGACTTGGGGGATGAGACAAATGTCGGCGATGGTCGGCGTGTCGCCCACACAAAATTTGCTGGCGACGTTGCGGCGGTTGAGCATGGTTTCAATCGCGGTGAAGCCTTCATGAATCCAACTGCAATACCACTGCGTTTTTTGCGCTTCGGTCATGCCGAAGTCGGCGGTGATTTTGTCCAACACTTTTGGGTTGTTGAGCGGGTGGATGTCGCAGGCGATCATTTGCGCGATGCAGCGTGCGAACGCGCGATCACGTGGATTGGCGGGCAATAGCGGCGGGTTGGGGTGGGTCTCGTCGAGGTATTCGATGATCGCGAGTGATTGCGCGAGTGCGAATTGATCGTCGCCTGCGCCCTCAATCAAATACGGCACGAAGCCTTGCGGGTTGATCGCGCGGTATTCATCGGTGCGGTTCAGTTTTTTCGCGAGGTGAATGGAGCGGTGTTCGGGCACCAAGCCTTTGAGGTTCATGGCGATGCGCACGCGATACGACGCGGAGGAGCGAAAGAAGCCGTACAGAATCATTGGTGTGCTCCGAATATAATGGGGGATGGATGATTATAGACAAGGCGTGATTTCAGCCGACGCAGTAGCAGCGTGGCTCATCAATGCAACCAGTGCAGATGGCAACGGTGACGCTGGCTTTGCCGACGATGGCGAGGCATTGGGTGCCGCATTGGGTAACGTGGCGGGCGGTAAGCCACTCAAACCAGCAGCCGTATTGATTCTGCTGATTGATCGCGGCGACGCGTTGGGGCCGTCAGTGCTGTTCACGCAGCGTACCGCGCATTTGACCGACCACGCGGGGCAGATCAGTTTTCCCGGCGGACGGGTCGAAGAATCAGATCGCGATGCCGAACATACCGCGCTGCGTGAAACTGAAGAAGAAACTGGCCTCGATGTTTCGCGGGTCGCGGTACTCGGCACCTTGCCGAAATATGCGACGGGTACCGGTTATCACATCACCCCGGTGGTGGGCTGGATTGATGCGCCTGTGCATTTTCAGCCCGACCCAACCGAGGTGGAAGAATGTTTCGAAGTACCGTTCGCGTTTTTGATTGACGAAGCGAACCACCGTCTTGAATCCGCCATGTACCGAGGACGCATGCGTAGTTATTACGCAGTGCCGTTTGAGCAACGCTATATCTGGGGAGCGACGGCCGGCATGTTGGTCACGCTCACCCGCGTGATCGCGAATGCGCGCGGTGCACCGCCGCGCTCGGCGCTACTGCGGCCAGTGGATCCGAATCTTTAATTTTTTCAAAACGAAAGGCAGCAATGATTACCTCCCCCAGCGGTTTGCAATATGAAGACACCATCGAAGGCACGGGCACCGTCGCCACCACCGGCAAAATGGTCAGCGTCCATTACACCGGTTGGTTGTACAAAGACGGCGTGGCGGGCAGCAAATTCGATTCCAGCAAAGATCGTCGCCAGCCGTTTGATTTCCCACTCGGCGGCGGACAAGTGATTCGCGGTTGGGACGAAGGCGTGGCTGGCATGAAGGTCGGCGGCACGCGGCGTTTGGTGATTCCACCAGATCTCGGCTATGGCGCACGCGGGGCAGGTGGCGTGATCCCGCCCAATGCGACGTTGCTGTTTGAAGTGGAATTGCTTAGCGTTTAATGACGGCAAATCAGACGGCCGCAAATCAGGCGCGTCAGATTTTGTGCGCGCCGATTTGCAGACGCTCGTATTGATCGTATTTTTCTTCCAGCGAGCCGTTTCCGGTGGCACTCGGTGTGCGCTGCACCGTAATCCACACCTCAGCAGAAAATGTTTCGCATAACTCCAAGGTGTAGTCGATTTCTTCTTCAGCCACCCCGCGTGCCGTCGCAAAATCGGGTGCACGCCAACCGAGCATCAAGTGTTGCGTAAGCGCGTCTTTGATAATTTCAATATCAGCCTCGCTCACCTCAACGACCTCGGCAATCGTGCAACGGTTGCGACTCGAAATCGAAATGAACGACGCATCGCAATAACAACGCGGCTCGCAGCGATACCCCTCGGCAATATTGCACACCGCAAAGCCACCCGAACACACCCACTCGCCTTCGTCGCAGCTGCCATTTTTTTTGTACAGCTCAGCGTCGGAGTCGTCGAGGCGTACGGCTTTTAGAAATTTTTTCAAGATAATTGAGTCTGTAATGATTGGCAGGCAGTAGGGTGGGCAAAGCGTAGCGTGCCCACGCACTCGCCGATGGTGGGCACGCTACGCTTTGCCCACC
>JAYTVA010000056.1:0-23727 GCA_043744255.1 Burkholderiales bacterium
TTTGCGTTTGGCGTTGCGTGCTGGTGCAGCGGTGGCGTCGTCGAGCAGGCCTTGGTACAGCTTGCCGTTGGTGGTGCCGCGCAGCCAGGCTTTTGATTCAGTCCATGCCATGATATTTCCTTGTGTGCTGAGGTTGTCCTGACGGGGAGTGCAATGCCACTGCGGGCATCACCCTCTCCCCAACCCCTCTCCCATCAAGGGAGAGGGGCTTGAAATCATTCCGCGTGGTTAAAGTTAGTTTCAGCTTCGCGTGCCACAAAGCCTTCGCCGCCGGGGGCAGGCACGCTCGGACGCGGCTCGACTTGATGTTGGAACAGCATGTTCATGAACATGTACATCGGTTTAGTTTTGATGACCAGCGCGCGACCGGGCTTGGTGTTGCTCGAATTAAAGTGTTGATGCACGCAGTTGTTGTGGACGATGGCGATATCGCCGGCGGTCCAGTCGTAACGTATGCCGTCGTGGATTTCGTAGCCGTCGCCGTCGAGAATGTAGAACGCGGCTTCGTTAACGTGACCATGCTTTTGCGATTTACCGCCGGGGCCGTATTCTTCAATGTGCAGATGAAACAGTTGGCTGATGCCATCTTTCGGCTCGACGTAATGGCGGCTGAATGCTTGGGGGCCGTCGTTGAATTTGATCTCGCTGCCCTTGCGGACGCGCGGCATCGCGCGCAGACGTTTCAATTCTTCGCTCAGGCTGTATTGCCCCTGAATGCCGCGCACGAAGATGCGGTCTTTCTTGCTGTGGTAATGCGATTCGTTGCTCATGATGTTTCCTCGGAAAGGTGAAACTAAATGCCGTACTGCTCAATTTTGTAGCGCTTCGGTTTCAACACGCGACAAATCTCGCGGTTGAGCCCCGATTGCGGCAGCGACAAGCCGCTATCCGCCGCCATTTCCTGCACGATCGCGAGATCATCTTCCGCCCACGCCATCGTCTGCTTGCCCCAGTTTTCCAGCGGGCCGTTGGCCGAGCTAGAGATCATCAGTGCCTTGCGCAAGGCTTCTACATCCACGCCGTAACGTTGCGCGAGCGCCAGCGCTTCGTGGTCGGCCACCAGACACGCCCACAACACTAAATTGTTCGCGGCCTTCGCGACCTGCGCGGTGCCAATACCGCCGGTGTGTACGACGTCAGTTGAATACGCCTGCAACACCGGCGTGATCTTCGCGACCACCTCCGCTTCCCCGCCGACAAACGAAAGTAGGGTGCCGTTGTCGGCCGCTTCGCCACCGCGACACACGGTAGAGTCGATCACCGTAATGCCTGCGGGCAGCATCGCCGCCGCAATATCTTTTACTGTCTGCGGATGGATCGTGGAAAGAATCGCAACGATGCTGCCGCGCTTCATGCGCGTGAGCACACCGCCGTCCGCGAACAGGGCACGCACTTCGCGGTCGTAGCCGACGCAGACCAGCACTACATCAGACGCACTGGCGAGTGCCACCGCCTCTGCCCAACCCGCACCACGTTTCTCAACTTCGGCACGGCGCGTATCTGAAACGTCAAAAGCGAGTGTAGAAAAACCCCGCTTCACCAAGTGCCCGATGATCGGCGTGCCCATGCGTCCAGCGCCGATGATGCCGACTGTTTGTGTGTTCACGATTTTATGCTCACGATTTTACTCTCATATGTTACTGCAAAATGCTTGGAACGCCGCGCCAGTGCTTGAGTTTTGCATAGTCGTTAGCGCTTTTGCGTGATCGTATCGAGCAATGCGGGCTGCCCGGATTTAACTTTGGCAATCGCACGCTTCAGTGCAGCCGCCACCTCTTTCGGATCATCAATCGGGCCTTCTGCGTACCAGCCTTGCGCACGCGCAATCGCCGCAAAATCAGGTGCAGGGTCATCGAGATCCATGCCGATATACGCACGCTCCACCGGCGTGCCACGTAGCTTCGCCATACGAATCTGGTGTTCCCAATCGTTGAAATAGGCGCGGTTGTTGTACATCACCACCAACATCGGAATACGATGCTTTGCCGCAACCCAGAGAGCACCGGCGTCGAACATCAAATCGCCATCAGGCTGAATATCAACCACCAAACGTTTCTGATCGCGATGCGCGAGTGCCACGCCAAGCGAGATACCGAACTGCGTGGCGGTACCCAACGATTTACCGGCGTGACGATAGGGCTTATCGAAATTCCAGAGCTTGCGCGTCCAGTCTTCCAGCGTGCCAGCAGTCAGTACCCAGTCCTCGTGTTGAATCTGCTTCCAAACTTCTTCGGCCAAACGCGGCAGTGTGATCGGCGAATCGTCGCGATCCAGCTTGGCTTCGGCGTGCCATTGCTTTTGCAGCGCATCGTGTTTTTTCGCAATCGCTTTGCTGCGGGTGGCGATCTTTGTCGCTATGGTCGGATCGCGTTTGATCCGCGCACGCAGCAGTGTGGTCAGTTGCGGGATGGCGGTCGTGGTGTCGGCAACGATGCGGTGATCGGCGTACAAAAAGCGCTGATAGTCCATCGCCCACGCGGAGATGTTTATGTCGCCGAAGCCGATGTCAATCCACTTGCATAATTTCGGCGTGAGCGTGACCAACTCGCGCGTGCTGCTGGTGAGTTCGGTCGTGGGGCGTTCCCAATCGCGCACATCTAGGCACAGCACCACATCGGCATCGCGAAACATTTCTTTCGACATGCTCAAGTTCAGCGGATGACGGCTCGGGAAATTGAGGCGCATGTTCAAGTCATAGACCGGTGCGCCAAGTGTTTCGGCGAGGGCGACCAGCGCGTCAAACACTTTCGGATCACGCCCTGCGTACTCGGCAAGGATCACCGGCTTTTTCGCCTTGATGAGCACATCGGCTGCGCGTGCCAGTGCGTCGGCATCGGCAGCGATCGGCGAGGGCACCGCTTGAAATGATTTCGGCGGCATCGGAATCGGATGGTCGAGTTTCTTTTCTTGCAGCCACGCGTCGTAGCACATGTACACGGGGCCGCGTGGTTCGGTCATCATCACCGAGTACGCGCGTGCGAACGAATCGGGCACGCCGTCAATGGTGGTCGGCTGATAGTCCCACTTGGTGTAATCGCGCACCGCCTGACCCTGCGATTGCGCCGAGTGAATCCAATCAATTTTCGGGCGACGTTTGCTTTCATCCATCGGCCCGGTGGCACCGATGATGAACACCGGCGCGCGGTCAATGTAGGCGTAGTACACCGCCATGTTGGCGTGCAGCAAGCCAACGAGGTTGTGCAAAATCGCCACCATCGGTTTGCCGCTGGCCTTGGCGTAACCATGTGCAATTTGCACGGCGGTTTCTTCGTGTTGGCACAGCATCATCACGGGGCTGTTGCCACCGTAATTGACGATGCTATCGTGCAGGCCGCGATAGCTGGCACCGGGGTTGAGTGCCGCGTACGGCAACTCGTAGCGATGCAGCAAATCAACAATGACATCCGAGGCAAAACGCTCCGGCGATTTCTTCGCGTGAGGTGTTTTTTTCGGTTTATCGAAGGAGCTATTGTTGGACATTGGTGGTCCACCCGTCTTCTGCCTTCATGGCCACGCATTTTTCTGGATTCACACGCATCCATACCGGTGCGCCGATGGGCGTGCGTAGTGACGGGTGCGTGCGCGACTGCAGCAGCGTGTCTTTGATCTTGATCTGAAAATCGAGAAACTCGCCCAAGAAAACTTTTTGATCGACCAGCGCTTCAGTGATGTTGTCGCCCTCGATGCGGGTCTCGAACAACTCCACGTCCTCAGGCCGCACCGACAGCACGACCTTCTGGCCGGGTACCAACGCGTCTTCGCAATACGCGCCGAGCTTGCCGAATGCGGCTTCCACCAAATAGTGATTCGCAGCGCCATTCGTTGATACCACCGTGGCATCGAGAAAATTGGTCGAGCCAACAAAATCGGCAACGAATTGATTTTTCGGCCGCTCATAAATATCGCGCGGCGAGCCGATCTGCTGGATGTGGCCTTCTTTCATCACCGCAATCGAATGCGACAACGCCAGTGCTTCGCTCTGATCGTGCGTGACGTAGATGGTGGTGATGCCCAACTCGCGTTGCAGGCGCTTCAATTCAAAGCGCATCCGCTCGCGCAACTTCGCATCGAGATTCGACAGTGGCTCATCGAGCAGTAACAACTCAGGCTCCATCACCAGTGCGCGCGCGAGCGCCAAGCGTTGTTGTTGACCGCCGGAAAGCTTGGTCGCTTCGCGGCCAGCATATTCGCCGAGACCAACGACCTCCAGCACGCGCGAGACTTTGCGTTCGATTTCTTGTGAGTTGAATTTTTTCTTGCCGACTTCGAGCGGGAACGCAGCGTTTTTGAATACCGACATGTGTGGCCAAATCGCGTACGACTGAAACACCATGCCGAAGCCGCGTTGATTGGGCGCGATGAAAATATTTTTGCTGGACGAATACACCAGCTTGCCGTTGACGGAAATTTCGCCAGCGCGTGGTTTTTCCAGACCGGCGATGCTTCGCAGGGTGGTGGTTTTGCCGCAACCTGATGGTCCCAGCAACGTGAATAGTTTGCCCTCAGGTACCTCAAAGGTGACGTTCTGCGCGGCCTTGACGATTTGGCCAGCGTCGTTGGGGTACTCGGTATACAGACCGGTGACGTTCAACATGATTGGACTCTCTCGTTCATTTTTTATGACCAGCGGTTTACTCTTTGACGCCAAATTTTTTGCCCATCCATTGCGCTAGCAACACCAGCGTAAACAGGACGAGAATAAACAACACGCCCAGCGCCGAGAGTTCGACATACTGACCGTTTTCCCACAATTCCCAGATCACAATCGACACCACTTCCGTGCCGGGGCTGTACAACAAAATCGAGCTAGACAACTCGCGAATCGACACGATCAATACGTAAATCCAACCTGCCACTAAGCCTGGCTTCAGCAGCGGCAAGATGATGCGGCGAAACGTCGTCCACCACGATGCGCCGCTCATGGCCGCTGACTCTTCCAGCTCTTTGTGGATTTGCAGCATCGAGGTGGTGTTGTAACGCAGGCCATACGGCATGAAGCGGGTGATGTAGGCGATGAACATAATCCAGATGGTGCCGTACACGCCGATGTCGAAATTTAGATAGAAAATCATGATCGCGAGCCCTAACACCAAGCCGGGAAACACCATCGGTAGCGAGGCGAGGTTATCGAGAATCCAGCGTCCGGGTATTTTTGTTTTCACCACGATCCAGCAGATGACGGAGGTCACCAGCATGATGACGGTGGCGCTGCCCAGCGATAGCATCAGGCTATTCCACACCGAGCGCGCGAGGTTCGGATACGAGAACACAAAACGATACGGGTCGAGGGTGAGATTTTGCAGCGCTTGCATAGACGGCACGGCGTAATATTTTTGCAGTGATGACCACAGCAACACCATAAACGGCAGCACGACAATGAACAAGAAATACAAAATAAAAATCGCCGCCGTGAAGTAGCGCCACTTGCCCAAATCAATTTGCCGTGGACGGAAGCCTTTGCCGGTCATGGTCGCGTATTTGGAGCCGCTCGCCGATAAGCGCGACTGAAAATACACGCCTAGCGTGGTGATGAGTAGCAGCATCACCGCCAACGCTGAGGCCAATCCGACCTGACTCGGATAGCGATGAATCGCCTGGTAAATCGACGAGGTAAATACTTGGATACCGACCGGAAGCCCAAGCAGGGCGGGCACTTCGAAGGATTCGATAGCGCGCACGAACAAAATCAACAGGGTTGCGAAGATCGCCGGCCACGACAGTTTCAAGGTAATGTGCCACGCCACTTGAAAGATATTTGCGCCGCTCATCATCGCCGATTCTTCCAGCGACGGATCCATCGCGCGAAAGGTTGCTGACATCAACAAGAACGCCATCGGCGAGTAATGTAGACCGTCTACCCAAATCATGCCCCACATCGAGTACACGTTGAACAGCACAAAGTCGGTGCCGAACCAGTTTTGAAACACGAGATTGATGATGCCGATCTTAGGGCTACCGAGCAGAATCCATGCGACCGTGAACAGAATACCGGGGATGATGAGCGGAATGATCGACAGCGCGTAGAACAGAGATTTGAACGGTGTGTTGGTGCGTTCGTTCATCCACGCCAATAGCGTGCCGACTGTGAACGCAAACAGCGCCGTGCCGGTGGCGAATTTCAGCGAGTTCCAGAACAGCTCGAAGGTCTCTTTATTGGCGTAGGCTTCGCTGTAATTGCCGAAGGTAAATTCAGCGGCCTTGCTGGCCGTTTGCGGCGTAAAAAAACTCTGCCACAACAAAAAGCCCAGCGGCACGACCGCGAGGTAAGTGACGATCACCACACATAGGCCGATGATGAGCCACTTGACATCAAATCGGAACCCGCCTGCCGTGGGCAAGCTGGTGCGTGGGGTTGTGGTTGCTACCTCCATTGTTGCTCCTCGCTACGGTGCGCAAAACATTCTTGTAAACGCGAAACGTTTTTACATTTCGTCATGGTGAACGCCGCTCTGCATGCAGAGACCGGCGCATTTGACCTGCGATAAAGATGGATGTCAAACAGCACGCTTCAAAATCCCATCGTGATAGTCCCAAACTTTTTGCAGCAGGTGTGGCTTCCAGAGATTGCGGCCAATCGTCGCAACTTCAGCGTCGGTGAGTACAGCGGGTTCACCTAATTGCTCGGCCAAAAATTGTCGCTCGGCTGTTTCTTCGAGGTACACGCCCAACACAAACGCTTCGAGAATGCTGCCCGCCGCGACGACTGCGCCATGCGACTTCAGCATGATGACGCGATGCTGCCCGAGGGCGACGGCCAAGGCATCACCGAGCGGGCGGGTGTTGATCGACATGGTTTGTGGAAACACTTGGATCTCGCCCATCACCGCCGCCTGCATGATGACTGGCTTCACCGGCTTACCGACCATGCTGAACAACGTAGACCATTTCGGGTGGGTGTGTACGACCGCGTTCACGTCCGGGCGGCGGCGATACACAGCGGCGTGAATATGAAATTCCATTGGTGGCACCGCATCGCCTTCGACCAGATTGCCATCAAGATCAATGGTCACAATGTCGGCGGCGGTCAAGGCGCTACGCACGGATTTACCGGAATTGATAAGCAGATGCGCGGTGCCTGGCACGCGGCAACTAAAGTGGCCGTTGAAGTCGATCACGCCGGCAAGTTCCATCATGCGAATGGCTTGCGCGAGTTGCTGTTTAAGGTCGGCGTGGGTCATGAGTTAGGCTGTGTGCTTTTCTAGGTGCGAATGACCATGCGGCCTGCGCGGATCCTCGCTAAACACCAGCGACTTGATGGTGACCGGCACCGTGTTTGAGGGCAAACGAATCCGCCCCAAGTCGATAAAATCAAAATCCCACAGCGAAACCCCGTCGATCACCAGCACCTCGGAAGCGATTTTCCATTCTTCTTTTAACAGCGCGCCGAGCGTCTGCGCGATGTCACCATCGAGGACGATGATGACCGGTTTGGTTGCCGCTACTGTGGCTTTCAAACCCGCGAGCACACCACGTCCAAATGCGGCGATACGCTCAAACGATGGGTCACCGTGCCAGCGAAACGCGAGCGCGACTTCGGAATCGCCTTCCACTAGATCGAACGCGCTGAAGTGTTGTCGAATCGTGGCGGCGAGGGCATCGCTGTCGATGTCACCTTTGATGCGATACGGCGGCTGCAACACCTGCAAATTGCGACGCGGCAGCAAATCACGTGGGCTTGACACATACACCGTGTTGCCCGACAACTGCACGCTGTATTCGGATGCGCCCAACGCTGTCGCGCGAATGCACTCGCCCGCGGGTAACAGCGGCCATGCGAAGCGCTTCGCGTCGATGGCCGCGCGCAATGCCGTGCCAAAGTGTTTGCCAAGATCACCGAAGTCGCGATCTTCGCGGCGATAAACGTATTCACCCACGCCGCCGGAAAACATCACGCCGTCAATCTGCCCCAAGTCGCCCAAGGGTTCAGTGAGAAACAGTGAGGCGATGTGCGGTGGCAAGGTCGGTGCGGTGAGGGCGGTGATGAGTGCATCGGCCATCCACGCGGTGATGGCCGCCAGTTCGGCACGGGTCGCGGTCCCGCCTTTTTCAAATGCGAATCCCGCGCTCGCGGCGAGGTGCTTACCTGCCGGGTCAAGCCGGGTGATGGCATCAACGTTATCGACGACTAACAAGCGCCCGCCAAGATGAATGGCGGCGGTGCGCTCTACCTTGCCGCGATTCACAATCGCGAGTTTGGTAGTGCCGCCGCCGATGTCGATATTCAAAATACGCAGGCCGCGATCATGCGAAACCTTGGCGGCACCCGAGCCATACGCAGCCAACATAGACTCCATGTGATGCCCAGCGGTCGCACACACGAATTCGCCACCAGTTTCGGCCAGCACATCAGCAATCGCGCGCGCGTTGTCACGGCGCAGTGCTTCGCCCGTGAGAATGACCGCGCCGCTGTCGATGTCATCGGGATGAATGCCCGCCGACGCGTACGCATGGTCAATGATTTGGCCGATCATTTTTTCGTCGATGCGATGCTCGTCTACATAGGGCGTGAGCGAGACTGGCGATTCGTAAAGCGTTTCGCGCGCCATCACGAAATAGCGACTGGTGAGGTCTTCGCCCATGCGGCGCATGTGGACTTTGGAAAACACAATTTGCGTACCGGACGAACCGATGTCGATGCCGACGCTCACGAGCGTGATGTTGTCCGCAATCCACAGTGAATTGTTTTCGAGGTCGTCACCGCCCGCGAAATGATCGTGGTCGTGATCGTGGTCGCCGTCTTCGTCATGGACGTGCCCGTGCTCTTGGCCGCCCGCGTGATCGTCAACGCTGTGCTTGAAAGTGGTCATCAATAGAAACTGTCGTAGTGCATTTGTCCGAATGGCACCTTGTTTTGCACCAGCATGCGCTGCACGGCTTGCGTCATCGGTGGGGGGCCGGCGTAGTAAAACTCGAAATGCGGCAGGCGTCCTGCGAATTGCTTCAACACGAGGTCATGCACGAACCCGGTCTCGCCTTGCCACTGTTTTTCCGTATCCAATTCCGGCATGGAAATCACCGGATGAAAATGGATGCGTTCGCCATAACCCGGCAACGCGCGCAGCAAGTCTTCGCCGCAAATATCGGCCGGGCCACGGCCACCAAAAAAGAAATGCAACTGCCGTCCGGCAAGTTTGGCTTCGCGCACCATGCCGCGCGCAATCGACACCATCGGCGAGAGGCCGGAGCCACCCGCGATGCAGATGATGTCGCGCGGGCTGGTCGGCTGCAAATACGCACGGCCAAACGGCGCGTCCATTGCAATGCTGTCACCAATCTTTACTTGGTCAAACAGCGCCGTGGTGCCTTTGCCATCGGGCACGCGCTTGATTTGGAAGTGCCATTCGTTCCCGCCGTCAGTGATGTTGGACATCGAATACGCACGCGCTGCCACCAAGCCGGGCAGCGTCAGCATTGCATACTGACCGGGCCGAAACCCAGCAGGGGTAGCGGCAGGCGCTTTGAACACAAACTCGCGGATGTCGTGTGTCAAATCTCGCGTTGCCGTCAACGTGAGGGTGGTGCGCGCGGGCGGCACCGGTGGTACAAACTCATCGCGCAGGCGACCCGAAATTTTGCAGTCGCCGAGTGGCACGGACTGGCACGCAAGGATGCGATTTTTGCTGCGATCTCGGTCGGTGATCGCGGTGGCATCTGGGCGCAGGTTGGTCACTTCGCCCGCCTGCAACTCCACTTTGCAGGTTCCGCACGAACCCGTGTTGCACTCGTAGGACATACCAAGCCCTGCACGCAAGCCCGCACGCAACAGCGTGTCGTCTGGGGCGCACGCAAACGTCGCCGCGCCATCGTTAAGAATAATTTGTGCCATCTAATCCACCCGATGTAGACGCATGCGCGCCGACAAATAGCCGAGCCGTCGCGAAATGGCGTCCGCTGCCGCGACCACTGTGGTCATGCAGGTCTGCATGACTTTTTTGTTCATACGCTGTAGGGGAGCCGCTACGCCGATGGCCGCGAGCACCACGCCATCGTGATTGCGAATCGGCGCTGCGACACAGCGCAGGCCGAGCTCGATCTCTTCATCATCAATGGCGTAACCCTTCTGCCGCACCAGTTCAAGCTCGTCGTTGAGCTTCTTGGCACTGTCGATGGTGTTGGGGGTGTACGCGACAAAACCGCGCTCAATCACGCGGCGCACCACGTCTTCGCCTTGATACGCCAGCAGCACCTTGCCAACGCTGGTGCAATAGGCGGGCAGACGAGAGCCCACAGCGGAAGACATGCGCACCGCCTGACGGCTTTCCATCATGTTGATGTAGAGCACGGAGTCGTGATCGAAAATGGCGAGCTGCACAGTCTCGCCGGTCATTTCCATCAGCGAGCGCAACTGCGGGCGCGCCTCGTTGGCGACATCCATCTTGCGCCGCACCAACGCGCCCAATTCAAACAGCGCCATGCCGAGCCGGTATTTGCCGTTCTCTTTGTTTTGCTCAAGGATATTGGCGCCGATCAGGGTAGAGGCGAGGCGGTGCACGGTGCTTTTTGCCAGCCCGAGGCGAATCGCCAACGCGCTGATGCCCAACTCGTACTCGTCCTCGGTGAACGCTTTGGTGAGACGAATCGCGTTGGCGACCGACGACAGCCGGGTCTTCTCGGCGTCGCTATTGCTGTCGCTGCTGACAACCTTTGCGGGCTTCGCCGCGACCCGCAGGGCGGCGGAAGGGATAGCAGGGGTAATTTTTTTGCGTTCCATTAGAAAGAATTGCGTCCCGATATATGGAAACTAGATGGAAACCGAGTGTACCGTACCTTGCTGTTTCGCGCGATTGATCCACAGCATCCCCGCGATCAAGGTCAGGGGCACGATAGCCACAATCAGCGGTGCCAACAACGGCGAGGCCGGTTCCAGCGCGGTACGCAACTCAGGAAACACATAGCGCATCACGCCCCACGCAGCGATTAGTAAACTGACCGCACCCACGCAGGCGCTCATCAGTCGCGAAAGCTGCGCCGCACGGGCATCGGCGCGCGCGATGATGTTACTAACAAACAAGCCATTGACCGCGTCGGTCAGCACCATCCCGCTGGTGAATACCACCCCCAACAATGCAGCTGATGACCAGCCGGCGAGATGCGAGCCGGACAGCGAGAACATGACTGTCTGGCTGAGCGTGTCAAACGAGAGCGCGAACGCCGCGCCCACGCCTGCGATCAGTAGTGGATGACTGGTGTTGGCGAAGCGGCCTAAATACTTGCCGCGCAAGCCCTTCATCGTCACCACTTGGCCGACTGGCGTAGTCCACACCGCGCGCAGGTTTAGTACGCCAAGCAGTGTCAAAAAGAAAATTGAAATCCATGCGCCGGTGTGCTCAAGCCATTCTGGGGTTTGCCATTGCTGCGCGACGGTGGCGACTAGGATCGCCACCGTAGTGACCACCATGCCGTGACCCAGCGAAAATAGCAGCCCGGAAAATCGCGATACGCGTGGCCGCTCCTCGCTGTTGTGGCGCGTGAGTCCGTTGATCGCGGCGAGGTGATCGGCATCAAATCCGTGTCCCAGACCCAACAAAAAAACCAGCGTCGCGAGTGTCATCCACTCGGTGGTTACCAATTGCATATTGCTTTCCTAAAACGTGTTTCCAACAACGGGTTTTCCACACTAGCGGGCGATGAAAAGTTCGTCCCAGAGCTTGTTCCATTTAGCCGATTCATCCAGCACGGTGGCCGACTCAATCAACTCAAATGCGAAATTATTCATGAGGTTTTTCACCTTCGCGCTGGCTGGGACGCGTCCCATCGAATTGAACAATTCCTGACCCTCTGGCGACAGCACGTAATCGGCGAACAACATCGCCGCGTATGGATGTGGTGCGTTCTTGGCAAGACCAATGCCTTGGGGACGACCCGCGACCGGCTCCATCGGCACCCAGTCAATCGGCGCACCTTTGCGCTTCAAGGTTTCCGCATTCGCGTTGTAAATCGTCAGCGCCACCTGCACTTCACCCGAGGCCACCAACTCGGCTAGCAAAACGTGACCCTTGCGTACGTCAGGGCGCATTTTGGCGAGATCGCGAAAATAGCTCATGCCCGCGTCGTTGCCCCATTTCTTGACCAGCGTGGCCATCCACTCCGCATCCGTTGCCTCAATGCCGATGCGGCCTTTCCATTTGGGATCGAGAAAGCCCAGATAGCTTGCGGGGAGGTCGGCCTTTTTCACTTTGTTGGTGTTGAATGCGACCACAAAAAAATTCATGCGATCCGGCATGTACAGCCGGTGTGATGGGATCGCGGCGGTTGGCAAATCAGCGATGTGCGGCGAATGAAATTCCGACAGCAATTTCTCCCGCGCGAGCATTTCCATTTCCGGGCCGTTGGTCTCAATCACATCGACGGCGAAGCGCTTGCCGCGCGCTTCGGTGACCGCGCGTTGCACCACTTTGTCTGAAAGTGCGCGCCAGAGCTCGACTTTGACGCCGTATTTTTTTTCGAACGCTTCCGCGAGCGGCTTGGATTCAGTGGGTGCCAGCGAGGTATAAAGAGTGAGCGTGCCTTCCTGCCGCGCTTTTTCCAGCAGGCGCTGTTCACGGTCGGCACCGCGATACATGAAGATTTCGTCGTTACGCGTGGTGGCTTCGGTACTGATGCAAGCCAGCAGGGCCAAGCTTGCACCTATCCATGTGCACAGTCGCGCAATGCATGTGCGAGTCGCGCGAGGCTTGTTGGGTGGCAGAGTGGTCAGCATGGCGGAGTGGAGTGGAATCACGAAAAATGTTAAGCGCGCGCAACGGTTTGCATAAAGCATGGCGTTTGTTTGACGCCTATTTCATTCTATGTTTAACTCGCCGCCAGTTCAAATTTTGGAACAACGTTCTGTATAAAGGAACGAACTTTTTCAGGAGTCTTGATGTCTACAAAAACCACCACGGTCACCACCCACTATCACATTCAGAAAAAGCGCCGCGCGGAATTTATCGAGAGCTGGCGCGACAATCAGCGCACTGTGATCCGTGGCGAAGACGTGAAATTGCAGAAAACCTCGCGCGGCTTGCGCACTGGCGTGTTCATGGGCATCGACGGCGACAATCCCACCCGCAGCCTTGATGCACTGGTGCATGAGGTTGACCCCGGCGTCACCACCACCATTCATCGCCACTCATGGGATGCGATTTTGTTTATGGTCGAAGGCACCTGCTGGTTTGAAGTCGATGGTGTGCGCTACGACTGTAAGCCGTGGGACGCGATTCATATTCCCGCGTGGTCGTGGCATCGTTGCGGCAATGACGCTGGTAGCAAGCCCGCCCGCTACATGAGTTATTCCTCCGAGCCGACCATGGCGTCGCTGGGCATGTCGGTGCTTGAAGATCGCGGTCATGAAACGTTTGCTACCTTGCCCGCGCGCCCGGCATTCAGTAAAGGCACCACCGGCGATGACGCGTATGCGCGCCGCTTGCGTCGCCTCGACACCGAAACGCAAAAACGTCGCAGTGGTCGCATTCACACACCATACGACGAACAAGATTTGCTTGCCACGCCACGCGGCACGCGTACCAAATTTTTGAACGATCGCGCTATCGGCAACGAGGCTTCTGGCCTCACGCAAGTGATGATCCAATTCGCGCCCGGCAAGACGCAATCCCTGCATCGTCATCCGGGCGAAGCGTGGTTGTATGTGGTTGAGGGCTATGGTCATAGTTTTCTTGGCACGGCTCCCGATAAGGGCGAGCATCATCGCTGGAAAAAGGGCGACCTAATCGTGGTCGATCACTTCTTGTGGCATCAACATTTCAACGATGATCCAAACGGTCAATGCCGTTTGGTCCGCGTGCATATGTTCGATTCGATTTTGGAAACCATGCGCGCGTTGATGGATCCAATGGTGTTGTTTGAAGAGGCCGAAGACACGTTGATTAGCGTGCAAGAACTCTCGCAAATCAAATGGCCTGACGACAACCGTCCGGAATCCTGATGGCACTGGCAACACTTCCGCCGGGCGTGCTGTCGCTGCACGTCCTACCGGCAAATCATCACGACAAGGATTGGGACGCGATCATCGTTCCGCATGCGGTGAAGGAGCGGTTGCTCGCGCAGGCGCTCGTCACGCTTCAACATGGCCGCAAACTTTCCACGCTCGCCGGTCTGCCGCATGGCTTGATCGTGTTGGCGGGACCACCCGGAACCGGTAAGACTACGTTGGGTCGTGGCTTGGCGCAGGTCGCGGCCATCGCGCTCGCGAAGGCCGGTGCGACCACGTTGATTGAACTCAATCCGCACGCGTTTCCGAGCGATATGTTGGGCGAGAGTCAGCGCAACATTTCTAAGTTGATGCACGACACGATTCCAGAAATTGCCGCGCGTCGTCCGCATACGGTGGTGTTGATTGATGAGGTAGAGAGTTTCGCGGTGCGCCGTTCAGCCGCGTCGTTTGACACCAATCCCGTGGACGTGCATCGCGCGACCGATGCTGTGCTGCTCGGCATTGATGAAATCGCGAAAAAATTTCCCAGCGTGTTGTTTGTCACCACCACCAATTTTGTGAAAGCGGTGGATGAAGCATTTTTGTCGCGCGCCGATTTGGTGATGCATTTTGCCTTGCCCGATCAAGCGACGATCGCAAAAATTTTGCAGCACTCGATTGCAGAACTCGCCGCGAGTTGGCCTGCGTTGCTGCCGATGATCGAGCAATCACAGCAGTTCGCTGAACTCGCCAAACTCTGCGAGGGCTGGGATGGCCGACGGGTGCGCAAGCTGATTCTGGCCGCTCTGGCACAACGCCTTGAAGTCGCGCGTGACCCGGCGTTGTTGACGTTTGGTGACCTGATCGCGGCGGCAAAAAAGAACGGTGGCGTGGAATGGATTGGCGCGGCTGCACCACCATCACGCGAATGGTTTCCTGATGCCGCTACCCACATGCACGATCACGATCATGGGCACGAACACAGCCATGGTGACGGTCATGTACACCGTCACCCGTGATGCCACGTTGTTTGAAAATTGTCCCCACTTTGGAGTAACACGATGATATTGCGCTGCGTTGTTTTCCTGCTTGCTGCCTTGGCGATTTCCGCATTCGCGCAACCCGCTTACCCGAATCAGTCGATCAAAATCATCGTGCCCTATGCCGCCGGCGGTGGTGCTGATTTGCTGGCGCGATTGGTCGGACAAAAACTCGGCGAGCGTTTGAAGCAACAAGTGATCGTGGACAATCGTGGCGGTGGCAGCAATACCATCGGCATGAACGCAGTTGCCAAAGCGCCAGCCGACGGCTACACGCTGGGTCTCATGACGCCCGTGTTTGTGATGACACCTTCGCTGATGAAGGATCATCCCTACGATCCGTTGAAAGACTTCGCGCCAATCGGCATGGTGGGTACATCGCCACTGGTGCTAACGGTGCATCCTGATGTGAAAGCTAACACCGTGCGCGAATTTATTGAACTCGGCAAAGCTAAACCCGGCGCGCTCAATTTCGCGTCGCTTGGCGCGGCCACCACGCAAGGGCTTGCCGCGACCCTGTTCAATTCGATGGCGGGCATCAAGGCTACCCAGATCCCCTACAAAGGCAGCTCTCCCGGCGTGACTGATTTGCTCGCGGGCAACGTGCAATACATGTTCAATGGGTTACCGTCGATGATGCCGCAAATCAAGGCGGGCAAACTGCGTGCCTTGGGGGTGAGTGGCAGCGAGCGTGCCGCCGTCCTTCCCGATGTACCCGTAATCGGCGATGCTGTGCCGGGTTACGACGTCACCACCTGGTACGGCTTTGCGGTTCCCGCCGCAACACCGAAAGCAGTGGTTGCGCTACTCAATCGCGAATTGATGGCCATCGTTCAGCTACCCGATGTGCGCGAGAAACTTGCCACCGCCGGGATTGATCCCAAGCCGATGACTGCGGAGGCCACGGCTGCGCTACTAACGGCAGAGAGTGTGAAGTGGGCGCGGGTCATTAAGGACGAGAAGATCGTCGCGGAGTGACGCGCCGTTGCACTCTCCTGCGATTTGTCCCGGTTGAGCGCGTGGCGTTGTTGACAGTGGTGGCCGCGAGAATGCGCGCGTCAGCAGAGCCGTCGGCGACAGAAGTCTACGAAAATGCCATCAAAATGGCAGCAGCGGAGGTGCTTGCGAATCCCACCGAGGTGCCGGTAGAAGACACCGTTATGCCCCTGACCCTCAGTACCATGCTGGCGTTTCGCGATCTCGATTGGCCGCGGGTTGAAGTGGGAGTGATCGCCATGGAGCGAGCACTGGCGCGGTTTGCCCGGATCGGAAGCGCTAAAAAATCATCTTTGGAGCAATCCAAACTGAGCGAACTTGCGCTACATATTTCGTATCAAGCGCGCACCCTAGCGTTTGAGCGCAAGGCATTCGTGATTTGGGAGCCACGGATCGCAGCGGCCATTGACTCGGCGGCGCGATATACCGATCCTCAACGCGTCTTCTTGCAAGGGGCGAAATTTCACTTGGGCGAAGTGCACCACCGGGAAAAACGACCTGAGGCTGCGATTGGCGGCGAGCGTATGCAGGGCAGGCTGACCGAGTCGGGAAGGTATTAGCGTTGCGGATTGGCAAGAGCGAAATCGCCTGTTGTAGAAGCTTCAGCACCAAGGTTTGGCGCGCGCTCGGTTTCGCTTCGTTTTATTGCGTTGCTGCCGTTGGCATAGGCAATTGTGGTCGCTTACGGTGACCGCAATTGCCTCAAACGGCGCGCCAATGCTTGGGTTTAAGCCATTGTCCGATTGACGTTTACTTCACCGAAACGCGCGCAGGCCCGTCGTTCATCTCGCCGATCACGCAGGCGCTTCCGAATCCTTCTGCTTTGAAAATCGCCAACACTTCATCGACGATTGCTGGATCGCATGCAACCAACAAACCGCCGGATGTTTGTGGATCGGTGAGCAAATTGCGATGTTCTGCGCCGTACTTGGCGTCCATGTCGATGTCCTGACCGTAGCCATCCCAATTGCGAGCTGACGCACCCGTGACAAAACCATTCTTCGCCATTTCCAACACGCCGGGAATGAGCGGGAGTTTGTCGAAATAAATAGTGGCACCGCACTTGGAGCCGCGTGCGACTTCGTTTAGGTGACCGAGCAATGCAAAACCGGTCACGTCAGTCAACGCACGCACGCCGGGGAGCGTGCCGAGTTTGATGCCGGGGGTATTGAGCTTGGTGGTGGACGCGATCATGGCGGCGTAGCCCGCTTGATCGAGTTTTTCTTTCTTCAATGCAGCGGAAAGAATGCCCACGCCCAACGGCTTGCCGAGGATAAGCTTGTCGCCGGGTTTGGCACCGGCGTTGCGCTTGAGATTTTTTGGATTGACCAAGCCGATGGCGACGAGGCCATAGATCGCTTCGACCGAATCAATGGTGTGGCCGCCCGCAATTGGGATGCCCGCTTCGCGGCAAATGGATTCGCCACCGTCGAGGATCAATTTGATTTGATCGAGTGGCAGCGTGTTGATCGGCATGCCGACGAGTGCCAGCGCGAACAGCGGCGTGCCGCCCATCGCGTAGACGTCCGAGATCGCATTGGTGGCGGCGATACGACCGAAATCGTACGGATCATCGACGATGGGCATGAAAAAATCGGTGGTGGCAACAATGGCTTGGTTTTCGTTGATTTGATAAACAGCGGCGTCATCGGAAGTCTCGATGCCGACCAGCAATTCTTTGGGCATGAGTGGATTGCCCGATTTGGAAATGATTTGTTGCAGAATCGCCGGGGCAATTTTGCAGCCGCAACCGCCGCCGTGGGAGAGTGAAGTGAGACGGGGGATGGCTTTGATTTCGTTGGGTGCATTCATGATGATTCCTCGGTTGAATATTCAGTGCATTCTACGCGCCCGTGCGCATTTCGGTTTCAGTGCTGTGCGAGTAATTGGTTAATGACCGCGTGAAGTGACGCGCGTTCCGTTGCCGGTAAGAAAAGTTTTGCGCGTGCCTGACAAGCGATATTGAGTCGGGACAAAAAATTCGCGTCGTGCACGCAGCGCTTGAGCAACTCGGCCAGCGCCGCATCATCGCCTACTGGGAAATAGCCTGCGTATTGTTGCCCAAGCATGCCGACGTTGCCCGACATTTTCGAGGCCAGTACGGGCGTGCCTGCGGTGATGGCCTCGACGATGACGTTAGCACCGCCTTCCATCACGCTTGCGTGCACCAGCACATGCGCACGCTTGAGCGCGGCACGGGTGAGGCCGTGCGCGAGGGCGCCCGCCCAGTGGTAATTTTTAGATTCGAGCGATGCGGCGCGCGCGGCAAGGGCATCGTCTAACGGCGCGCCGATATGCAGAAAATGAATATCGGTTTCCGCGTGCAAACGCTCAATCGCGCGGAACACAGTTTCCGGATCTTTCTCTGGGCGCAGGTGGCCGACGATGACGGCATTGAGACGATCACGCGTCTTCGTCGCAGGTTTGAGTGGCGCGGCCGATTGAAAAATAACGTGCGTTTTGCGGCGGTGTTCGGGTGGCACAAATCGAATCGCGTCTTCTTGCAGCACAATCAGGCTATCGGCCAAACGCAAGCATTGGCGGGCATCTTCAGAGGTTTCTAGGTCGCGATAGAGATCGGTTCCAGTGAGGGTGAGGATCAATGGCTTGGTCGGAAATGCCTCGCGAAAGCGCAGCATTGCGGCGGCGCTGCGGCGCGCGTGCAAGGCGATAAGTGCATCGCATTCTTCATGCTGCCAATCGCCTTGTACAATCGTTTTGAATTCGGGCGCATACATCCGTTGCCAACGTTGCGCCGTACGCCAATTGCCATTATTCGCGTCGGCAAGCGCTGGGGTGACGATCCGGATGACAGGTGGGCGCGCAATCATTTTTTGATAAGGGATAGGCTGTGCATGCAGGGGTTTTGAACGACGTAATATCGCTCACGGCGGCGCTACGAAAACAGCGCGAGTATACGCTGGCGCTCTATGGCGATCTCGACGATGCGCTATGGATTCCGCGCGAGGTGCCCTACCTTTCGGCCATCAATCCGCCGCTCTGGGAGCTGGCGCATATCGCATGGTTTCAGGAATTTTTTGCATTGCGCGCAGGTACTTCGCGGCCATCTTGCTTTGCGCGTGCGGACGAGTTGTTCGATTCGCGTAGCGTGGCGCATCGCGCGCGCTGGAGCAATGAGTATCCTTCGCGTGCAGTGTGCGAGGCGTATGGACGCGAAGCGCTGGAAAACGTGATTGCCGCGCTCCAAACTGCCGATGATGTGAGCCGATTTCAGTTGGTCGTGCTGCATGAAGACATGCACGCGGAGGCGCTGGCGATGACGTTGGTGGCGCTGGGATTGCCGCTGCCTGCGATTGTGCCGCCGCGAAAAAAGCTCGGCGAGTTAGCGCGTGATATGGTGATTTCGGCACGGGATGTGTGGCTCGGCAAGGCGGATGCGCATAGTTTTGCATTTGATAATGAATTGCCGCGTACAAAATTTCGTGTTGATGAATTCGCCATTTCTGCGCGACCTGTTTCGGCGTTCGAATTTGATGAATTCGCATCGAGTGCTGCTTACGATGACGCCCGGCTATGGTCGGCGGCAGGCAATGTTTGGCGGGCGACGGCAACGAATATTCATCGCGCTGCGAGTCCCGATCTCGCAGCGATGCACGTCAGCTTTTTCGAAGCGGAAGCGTATTGCCGTTGGGCGCAGCGCAGGTTACCGACAGAAGCGGAGTGGGAGTTGGCGGTGTCGGCCTCGCCCGAAATTCGTGCGTCCATCGGCGATGTGTGGGAATGGACGGCGACACCGTTTGCGCCGTTCCCGGGCTTCAAGCGTGGCGTCTATGAGGAATATTCAGAGCCGTGGTTCCACAGCCATCAAGTATTGAAGGGCGGCTCGTTTGCCACCCACGAGCGCATCAAATATCCCCAGTACCGAAATTTTTTCACGCCGGATCGCCGCGATATTTTTGCTGGATTTCGAACCTGCGCGATTTAAGCCGCGAACTCAAGTAAAATCGGAACTGGCGGGTCTCCTCGCATTCAACGCTCGTGAATCTGGTCAGGTCGGGAACGAAGCAGCCACAGCGAAATCGTTGAAGTGCCGAGGGTCAGGCTCGCCACTCTATTTTTTCGGGGGTCGGGGATCCTGGGAATGGGGTCAGGGGTACAGCGCTTACTTTGGCTCCTCACTTCCATACCGAGAGCTGTGCTGTCCCCCGACCCCCAGCCCCGGGCTCTCTGAGCCCAAACCTCCGACCCCCGGTCTCTACGCCATGTCCCATCAAGTCCTCGCGCGCAAATGGCGGCCCCGCAACTTCGTTGATGTGGTGGGGCAAGAGCATGTGGTACGCGCGTTGGCGAATGCGTTGGATAGTGGCCGCATTCATCACGCTTATCTATTTACTGGTACGCGCGGCGTCGGCAAAACCACTCTGGCGCGCATTCTTGCGAAGGCCTTGAACTGCCTCGGTGCAGATGGTAACGGCGGCATCACCTCCAAACCGTGCGGCGTGTGTTCGGCGTGCATGGACATCGACGCGGGTCGCTTCGTTGATTTGCTGGAAGTCGATGCAGCCACCAATACCAAGGTCGATGAAATGCGCGAATTGCTTGAAACAGCACAGTACGCGCCGGTTTCGGGACGGTACAAGGTTTACATCATCGACGAAGTGCACATGCTGTCTAAATCCGCGTTCAACGCAATGTTGAAAACGCTGGAAGAGCCGCCGGGGCATGTGGAATTTATTTTGGCGACGACTGACCCGCAAAAATTGCCGATCACGGTGTTGTCGCGCTGCCTGCAATTTAATCTAAAAAATTTGCCGCCTGCGTTGTTGGCGACGCATCTCGCCAATATTTTGCAGGTCGAGAAAATCCCGTTTGAGACGGCCGCGCTTGATTTGCTCGGCCGTGCGGGCGAGGGCAGTGCGCGCGATTCGCTGTCACTGCTCGATCAGGCGATTGCGTATGGCGCGGGCGAAGTGAAGGCCGCGCAGGTTGCTACGATGTTGGGCATGCTCGATCAAACGTATTTGTTTTCGATGTTGGCGCATCTTGCGAATGCTGATGCGAAAGCGTTGCTAGCCGAGATCAACGCGCTTGCGGAGCGCAGTGTGTCGTTTGATTCGACGCTGAAAGAGTTGGCCGGTGTGTTAGCGAAAATTGCCTTGGTGCAAAGCGCGGGCGAGGATGCCGTTGAAGGTGTCGACGCCGCGCAAATTGTCGCGACAGCGGCGAGTTTGTCGACAGACGATGTGCAACTTTTTTATCAAATCGCGCTGCTCGGTCGTCGTGATTTGGCGTTGGCTCCGGACGAGCAATCGGGCTTCACGATGACGATGCTGCGGATGTTGGCGTTCAAGCGTGGTGCTTCCGGAGCGCACGTGGATGTTGCCGCAGTGCAGTCCAAAACATCAGTATCCACGGGCGTTGCCAAGGCATCGCCCGCCAGCGCTGTGGTGGTCAACAACGCGGCAGCAAGCGCTTTTTCCGGTGACTGGCCCGCGTTTGTGACACAACAAAATTTCTCCGGCATGGCCGGCATGTTGGCAAAGCAATGTGAATTCAAATCGTGGCAGGGCGGCGTGCTGGAACTCACCGTCGCCGATCAACACAAGCACCTGACTGCGAAGCCGTACCAAGACAAATTGAAAGCCGCGTTGCAACCGATCATTGGTGAAAATTTGCGTCTCAACATCACCATTGGCCAAGTTGCAGGCGTGACGGTCGCGGCGAACGAAACCCGCGTGCGCTCGCAGCAGCAGGCGGAAGCCGAGGCCGCAATTGATGCCGACCCGTTTGTACGAAGTCTTCAACAGGATTTCGGTGCCGAGATTGACCGCGCCGCGATTCGCCCCGCACATCCTTAAACTTTTATTTGGAGCACAGACATGATCCCCAAAGGCGGACTCGGCGCGCTGATGAAACAGGCGCAGCAAATGCAAGAAAACATGAAGAAGACGCAAGATCAATTGGCGTTGATCGAAGTCGAAGGCCAATCGGGCGACGGCATGGTCAAAGTGGTGATGACTTGTCACACCGACGTGAAGCGCGTGTCGATTGATCCTAGCGTGATGGACGACAAAGAAATGCTGGAAGATTTGATCGCGGCCGCGATGAACGATGGCGTGCGCAAGGCACAAGCCACGTCATCCGAAAAAATGGCAGGCTTCTCGCAGGGCATGCAAATGCCGCCCGGCTTCAAGCTGCCGTTTTAATTTTTGATGCGCCCGCCATCGAGTCTTGATGCGCTGATCGAGGCGCTCCGTTGTTTGCCCGGCGTGGGGCCAAAGTCCGCGCAGCGTATGGCTTACCACCTGTTGCAGCGCGATCAGCAGGGCGCAATGCGCTTGTCTAGTGCGATGCAAAAGGCGGTGGAGCGCGTGCGGCATTGCGGCATGTGTAACACGTTTACCGAAGCAGAAATTTGCGAAATTTGCGTTTCAGCGAAACGTGACAAAACCATTCTTTGCGTGGTCGAAACGCCCGGCGATTTGCTGATGATGGAACAGACGCAAACCTATCGCGGCATGTACTTTGTGTTGATGGGTCGCCTGTCACCGCTCGATGGCATCGGCCCGAAAGAAATTCATCTGGATCGCCTGCTGCGGCGCGCGGGCGACGGGCTTATTAAAGAAGTCATTCTCGCCACCAACTTCACCGTCGAAGGTGAAGCCACCGCGCATTACGTGAGCGAGATGCTCGGCGAGCAGGGTATCAAGGTCACACGGATTGCGCGTGGGCTGCCTGTTGGCGGCGAGCTAGAGCATGTCGATAGCGGCACGCTGGCGCAGGCGCTGATCGAGCGGCGGAGCGTTTCTTAACTCGCGGGCGCGGGCGTGCCTGAGAATAAATCGGTGATGCGCTTCACCACAAATTTGATGAAGCGCCACAGCTTCGGTATCAGCCAAATCGCCAATAAAATAAATAAAATCAGCGCGCCCAAAAACACGACGGGATGCGTGAACGCCAGCCACAGTCCACCGATCACCGCCGCTTCTTCGGTGACGGACGCCACCCAATTGCTCACCGGCTCAGGCGACGTGTTGATCGCCGCACGGCTACCCGCCTTCATGAAATGGGTACCCGCCGTGATGGTGCCACCAAGCAGACCTGCGACGACCGCCCAAGCCGCGCCGTCGCCTTCGCCGATCACGCCCGCCGCAAGCAGCGCACCCGCAGGAATGCGAATGAAGGTGTGAATCGCATCCCACACAGAATCTAGTCCCGGAATCTTGTCGGCGAAGGTTTCGATGAACACCAATACGCCGGACGCGGCGATCACGAGCGGGTGGCCGAGCACTTGTAGATACGATGGCAGCGACCAACCAAACCAGTGGAAGTGTCCCGTCAGTCCGACGAGAAACAACACGATGTATAGGCGCAGGCCGCTTGCCCACGAAAGCCCACCGGCGATGGCGATACTAGCGAGTTGATCCATGTTGAATTCCTTTGCTGAAGTGATCGCGCAATGTCAAAAAAGTTCGGCACCAAACACCAGACAACTTTACCCAATGTTGAACGAAAAAGCGCAGAAGTTGTTGACCAAGTATTTAAAAGCTGCCATAATTGACCTTCTTCGTGATTCGTAGAAATACTGTTGTGAAGCGCAATTCGGTAGGTTCGTGGCCGTGATTTTTCGGGCGCGGGGTGGAGCAGTCTGGCAGCTCGTCGGGCTCATAACCCGAAGGTCGCAGGTTCAAATCCTGCCCCCGCAACCAACTCGATTTGCAACGCTCTTTAAAAATTTGGACAACCGATTAAGGTGGGTACGGTGTATGTAGGGTACCTGGTTGGATGCGATGGGTTCATGTTGGCGCAAGCCGGCGT
>JAYTVA010000057.1:0-23689 GCA_043744255.1 Burkholderiales bacterium
ACGATTCTCTTCAAAACCGTTTTTAACCGATCGAAAAAAGCAGCCTGATCTCAGACTCAAAACGCCTCACTCAGACTCATACCTCGATTGGAATGTACTGTTGACATCGCGGAAGTATTGTGGGGGCAACCGTGAACATGGGCGGGCGAAGCAACGAGTTGCGTCAGGGTGAAAGCCCGCGCAATGTTCATCCGGAACGCTTGGCTTGAGCCCGAATGCATTGGCCACGTTGCGGCGCGCCCCAACACCGCGAGCCACTGATATTGTCGTTGAGCTTGGTGGAGGATACCTACCGCGACACGGCGGCTAGGGGTTTGGGTCACCCACGACCACGGTCACGCGCGGCAAGGGTCACGTCTCGCCTTTTTGCCCGCAATTGCCTGCTCCGGGGCTGGCGACTATTTTTTACAATTAGCCTTTTTCAGGGCTGTCGGCCCTTCCAACGTTCAAGTTGAGTTTGTCGATAACCCGCATTCTTGGCGCGCGACAACTCAACCCGCTGCCTCCAGCTTCGACCAAGTTCGAGCCACCACCCCCACCCGCCCTACGCCGCCCTAAAAACCAACGAAACCCCGTTATTGCACCAACGCTGCTTGGTCGGCTCGGGCCCGTCGGTGAACACATGCCCATGGTGCCCGCCGCATTTCGCGCAGTGGTATTCGGTGCGCGGCAGGATCATTTTGAAGTCGCGGCTTTTTTCGAATGCGCCGGGGAGCGTGGTGTAGAAGCTTGGCCAGCCGGTGCCGCTGTCGAATTTCATTTCCGAGGTGAAAACGGGGTGATCGCAGCCGGAGCAGTGAAATACGCCTTTGCGTTTTTCGTCGTTGAACGGGCTGGTGAAGGGGCGCTCGGTGCCTTCTTTGCGTAGCACGTCGTAGGCGGGCGCGCTGAGGCGCTTTTTCCATTCGGCGTCGCTAAGTTCGAGCTTGTCGATTTTGGGGGCGGGTTGGTTTGCTTGTTGTAGAGCCATTTTGACGACCTCCGGGCTGGGTGATTTAGCGGATCCGGCGCGCACCAACGTGGGGACGGTGATGACGCCAGCGGTGGCGAGTGTGAGGGTAAGTGCACGAGTGAGAAATGAGCGTCGGTTCATAGCTATAAATACTCCATGGCAGATGATGTCATTAGTCGCAGTCGAGGAAAAATATTACGCTTTTTGCGACTGCTCATCGTCATTTACGAAGTGCACTTGAATTCGGTTTCATTTTCGCACTGTGCCCGGTGAAGTGGTTTGGGTACGAAACAGCGTCCATGCGCGCGCGGTGAAATCGCGCGTCGGCACCACCAGCCATCCGCCCTGCCGGGTTTCCATCAGCCACATATCTTTGCGGTTGCGCACACGACGAAACTGTTGCCACGGAATGTGAAATTTTTGCGCGCCGGATTCGCCGCCGACCCCTGCATCGTCCACGGTGAGCCACGATTCGCTGCGATGGGCAGTGATAAATTTGTCGAGCGATTCTTTAGCGACCCACAGCACCACAAACGCGAGGACGGCACCCGTACCCACCACGGCATACATCACCATGCAGAGTGGCGACGCGCAGCCTTTCCACACAAAGTAGCCCACCATCGCCGCGATCATGGCGGCACCGCGCAGCCCGCGCCAACCGAATCGTTCGGCCATCACCGCCGCAACGGCGTGCCAAGAAAAGTGTTCGGGAAACCTTAACGGAATACGCTCGATCTCATCACTCACCGCTGACCGCCCTAGCCCGTGCCGCCAACAGTCAAGCCTTCAATACGCAGTGTCGGCTGCCCCACGCCCACTGGCACGCTCTGTCCTTCCTTGCCGCACACGCCCACGCCGGGGTCGAGCTGCATGTCGTTGCCGATCATGGTCACGTTTTTGAGCGACTCGATACCATTACCGATCAAGGTCGCGCCGACCACGGGGTAGAGAATTTTTCCGTTTTCCACCATATAGGCTTCGGATGCTGAAAACACAAATTTTCCGCTGGTGGTATCGACTTGCCCGCCGCCAAAATTCGACGCGTACAAGCCGCGCTTCATTGAGGCAATAATTTCTTCTTTCGATTTCGTGCCGGCGAGCATGTAGGTGTTGGTCATGCGCGGCATGGGGATATGTGCGTACGATTCGCGGCGCGCGTTGCCGGTGACCGGCACTTTCATCAAGCGCGCGTTGAGCGAATCTTGCATATAGCCTTTGAGCACGCCGTTTTCGATCAGCACGTTGCGCTGCGTGACATTGCCTTCGTCGTCGATATTGAGCGAGCCGCGCCGATCCGAGATCGTGCCGTCGTCGATCACGGTCACGTCATCCGCCGCAATGCGCTCGCCGATGCGCCCGGAAAATACCGAGCTGCCTTTGCGATTGAAATCGCCTTCGAGACTATGGCCGACGGCTTCGTGCAACAAAATACCCGGCCAACCCGCGCCCAATACCACCGACATTTGCCCGGCCGGTGCGGGGCGCGCGTCGAGATTGATGAGTGCTTCGCGCACACCCGCAGCAGCGATTTTTTGCAACACGTCGTCGGTGAAATAACGATAGTCATAACGACCACCGCCGCCGGTGTGACCCTGTTCGCGGCGACCATTTTGTTCCGCAATCACGGTGAGGCCAACATGCACGAGCGGGCGCACATCAGCAGCCATCACGCCGTCGTGGCGCGCGACCATCACTACTTCATATTCGCCGGAAAGCCGCCCCATCACTTCTTTTACACGGGGATCGATAGCGCGGGCGAATTGTTCGAGGCGTTCGAGGATGCGAACCTTATCGGCGTCGGAGAAACTCGATACTGGATCGTTCGGTGTGTACAGCGCTCGGCCGGTTTTGAGCGACGTTGGCTTGGCGATGCCGTTGCCCCCTGCACGCGCAATGCTGCGGGTCGCGACGGCGGCGTCACGCAATGCGGGCAAGCTGATGTCGTCTGAATACGCGAACGCGGTTTTCTCGCCCGACACCACGCGTACACCAACCCCTTGGTCGATATTGAAGCTGCCCGATTTCACGGTGCCTTCTTCGAGGCTCCAGCCTTCGGAGCGCGAGTATTGAAAGTAGAGGTCAGCGTAATCAGCGTCGCGCGTCATGATCTCGCCGAACACGGATTCGATCGACGCTTCGGTGAGGCCGTAGGGTTCTAGGAGGGTGTTGCGCGCGAGGTCGAAATTGGCGGTTTGCATGGGGGGTCTCTGGATAGCTCAAGCATAAAAAATACGACAAACGCAATTATGCGGTACTGGTTGGCTCCTTCCCCCGTATGCCGGGGGAACGGGCTAGATTTCGGCAATGCGAGCGCAGCAATTCAAGCGGGTAGCGGCAAGGTAAGTTTTCACAGGTTTTTTATCGTGCGATGCGACAACGCCGGCAAGTTCTGCCGAATCGTTTTTTCATATTGTGGCTGCACGCTGGCGACGACTACGCCCGAGCCGCGCGGCAAACGATCCAGAATCACGCCCCACGGATCAACGATCATGGAGTCGCCATGCGTTTCGCGGCCATTGACGTGATAACCGCCCTGCGCAGGTGCCAGCACATAGGCGAGATTTTCGATGGCCCGGGCACGCATCAGCGGTTCCCAGTGCGCCTTGCCGGTGGTGGCAGTAAAGGCGGATGGCACGACGATGATGTCCACATTACCCATCGCGCGATACAACTCCGGAAAGCGCAGGTCATAACAAATCGACAAGCCGATGCGGCCATACGGCGTTTCCAGCACGACCACTTTATCGCCGGGTTCGATGGTGCGTTCTTCGGAAAAATTCTCCTTGCCCATCGACATATTGAACAAGTGAATTTTGTCGTAGCGCGCGACCTGATCGCCCTGCTTGTTATACACGAGGCAGCTATTGCGCACCTTGTGCGGCACACTGGCTCTCAGCGGAATCGAGCCGCCAATCAGCCAGATGCGATGCTCAGCCGCCATCTCGGACATCCAGTGCTGAATCTGCCCACTGCCCTCGTCTTCGGCGATGGCAATTTTGTCGGTTTCTTTCATACCCATGATCGCGAAATACTCTGGCAGCGCAACGATACGCGCGCCCGTGGACGCGGCCAGCGCAATCAGGCGCGTGGCTTCTTCGAGATTCGCTTTGACGTTGGGCCCACTCGCCATTTGCACGGCGGCGATGCGAAAAAGCTTATGCGTAGACTGCTGCGCGTCGTACAACGCATCAGGAACCGGCGGGGAATTTTTAGTAACAATCACGATTATTTGGCGGCGGTAGCGGCAACCGGTGTTGCCTCCGAGGATGGCGTCTTTGCTGGGGTTTCAGGCGGTACCGCCGGGCCTCGGCCAACCCGTTCGACCTCTGGATTATCCCATGGCCCGGTGACGGCGTACTTGAAGGTGAACATTTTTTCGAACGGATTACCGATGACTTTTTGCCCGACGAACACGGCAAGGCCAACCAGCGGATTGAGCGTGGCGAGCCCGGCACCTAGTGCCACCGTTTCGTCGAGCCGTGGGATCACGGTAAAGGTCAGGTTCGCACGTTCCGTCGGCAGCGAAATATCACCCGCCATTTTCACTTCCGCCGACGGGCCATAGATTTCGAAATTCTGTGTGGTGATTAAGCCATTGGTAATTTTCACATCGCCGCCGATGCGATCAAACGCGAAGCCATTTGAGAACACGTCGCGAAAATCAAACGTGAAGCGACGCGGCAACGACTGCAAACTAATCAGCGCCAGCAACTTGCCTGCACCTGCTTCCACCTTGGTGAACGCGCCGTTGCTGGCCTCTAATTTGAACTCGCCGGACAGCCGCGCCACTGCAAAATCGTAGCTATGCCCTGGCCATGCCAGCCGCCCATTGAGCTTGCCGCTGCCACCACGAATCTGCTCAGCAAAACCGAACTGACCCATGAACGCATTCAGGTTGCCACTCTCCAGCTTCACGTTCATCACCGTACGCGAGCGCGCAAGCGCGTCTGCGGCAGGCGCTTGCGCTGGGTCGCCGTAGCGCTGCCAGAGGCCGTCCATCTCCAGCTTGGCGTGGCCGCTAGTAATCAGCAACTGGTCGATTTTCCAATTATCTACCTGCGGCGTGGCACGCAGCTCGAGTTTGCCGAGCCAGCGATCCTTGAGCGTGAACGAGTCAGCAACAATATCGAGCGCGGGAAGCTCCGCGTCCTTACTCACCGCAGACGACCCCGCGGGTGGAGTCTCTTTCGCGGCATCAGCGAGCACGAGATTTTTCAGCCGTGCGCGCACCGCACCGCGATCTTCAAACGCGCCGGGGCGCCAAGTGAAGTCGCCGTTGGCCTCGGCGCTCTCCACAACAAATCGCCAGTCTTCAGCGCCATGCCGCCCACGTAAAGTCATCGCGCTAAACGGTCTGCCATACGCGATCAAGCCACCCAGTTTTGCGTCAAAGCCCGCGAGGATCGACTCGCCGTTTTTGGTGCTCCCGTCACCGTCAGGCGCGGCAGCCGTCGCGGCAGGGTAGGCCTCCGCAAACGCGCGTCGCCACTGATCCATATCGAACCGCGGCAGCGCGCCTTCGATCCACATTCCCTCTGGAATAGGCGCACTGTTGGTGGTCTCGCCAACCGTGGCGATGCCGCCCGCAAATCCTTGCATACCGCCGTTGCCATCCGCACGCCGCTGAAAGCGCGCTTCAATCCGCGTCTCCGCTTCACCCTTCGGCCGATCAACCGCCACCGCACCGTCGAGCGTGACGCGAATACGCTCAGACGTTTGCCCAGGATTTGTATACAACAGGCGTAATGGGCGCGGCTCTTCGCTGCGTTTAGCGAGCGGGTATGGCAGGCCAAAGGTCATGCCAACCATTGTTGAATCAATGGTGATATCCATGCCATTCGGCTTCGGCACCAGGCGGCCACGGAAGTCCGTGGTGCCAGTGATTTGCTGCGGCATCTTGAATGGCAGCAGATCGCGAAGCTGCGTCACATCGGCACGCGCTGCGAATTCGGTAATGACGGCGTTGTCTTGCGAAACGATGTTGACGGTCAGCGGATGGCCGAAGGCGGTGCCCTGCACGCTGTTGCTCTTCACGCCGGATTCACTGAAGGTGAGATTGCCGCTCAGGTTGCTGAGCAACGTCGGCGGCGCGTTGCCGATCGCGACCTTGGCACTACCGCGCGTTAAGGTGTAGTCGCCCTTCATCGCGAACGCGAGTTTGGCAGCAGCCTTTTCTTCAGACGTGCCGAGCGGAATGTTGAGATCGAGATTGAGTTTGCCGGGACCCTCGAGCGTGACGAATTTGGTAAAGCCACCGACGCTATTAATGAGTGGGCTTTCACGCAGATAGCGCGTCACATCCTCGGCACGCGCATCGACTTCGCCAGTGATACCAAGCACGCTGGGGCGGCGCGTGGTGTCGGCGATCAGGAGTGTGGTCTTTTTCAGCGCGGCGTTGAAGATGCGTGCGCTGTCGAGGGTCGCGCTGAACTTGGTGTTTTGCAGATTGATCTGACCGTTGATTTGATTGGCAGCCGGCCAGCCTTCGCTATACAGAAGGTCAACGTTTTTTAGGTTGGCATCAAGCTTGAATTGACCACCCTTGCCCTCGTGAAACGGGAACTCGAATAACTCGCCCTTGACCAGTAAATCCGCCGAGGTGATTTCGCCGCCCTGCACGGCGAACTTCAGGTAGTCGTGCAACTTGGCGCTGGTGGGCAGGTAGTCGGCAAGCGCTTTTGCGTTGGCACGGGTGATCTTGCCGCGCAGGTCAATTGCACCCGGCCCCTTCTCCTGCTTGGCTTTAGCGCCGCCAGCGCGATAGCGTGAATAGCCACCGGCAAGATCAAGCGCGAGATCGGCGTTACTGGCCAGCAATTTATCGAACGTGATTTCAATGGCATCGTTGCTCACTTTCCATTTTCCGTCACTGGTGAATTGCTGCCACCTGAGTGGTGCTGCGAACTGTTCCGGCGCATCGAACGTGAAATCCTTGGCGGCAATTTTGAACACGCCACCCGTGCTGTCCCCCTCAATATCACCTGAGAAGCCCGCCACACCTGGGGTTTTCTCATGTGCGTTGAGCGCGAAGTCGCTCAAACTGGCTTTCAATTGGTAGGTACGCGGCTGGCCGATATCGCCTGTCCAGGTGAAGGTACTATCACGCACCATGCCATGCGGACTAAGCCGCGCCAGCATCGAACGCAACTCCTTGCCTACCGGGAAGTAGACGAGTAGCGATGTCATCACTTTCAAATCAATCCCGTTGCCTTTGACTTCGCCGCGCGCTTTGGCAGCATCCGCTTGATCGTGCAGCGCCAACGCAAAATCGGCCGGCGGCAACACGACGCCTTCACGTGTGCGCAGTTCCAACCCCTTACTTCCGACCGAAAATCCGCTGGTCTCGGCCTTGTAATCAATGCGCCCCGCCAGCTTGGCGAGATTCAGCGGCGGCAAGCCGGGCTCAATTAGCACGCTGGCGTTGGCGATATTGACGTCGGTAGTGATGGCGCGAACCGGCTGGAAAGCCGCGAAGGCGCTGGCCGCGGTGTCCTTGCTGGCTGACACTTTGGTGGTATCGACATCCACCCAGGTACGCAGGTTGCCAATGCCGGTTTGCATACTGGTGGGCACGCTGACGTGCAGACGCAATTCCTGCACGTTAGCGTCAGTCACACTTCCGTAGATGCGGCCAACCACATCCCAACGATCAGCAGCTTTGCTAAGACGGAGGTCGCCAGTCGCTTGCAGTTTGCTGGCCAGCGCCAACGGCGGTGAAGCCACCAGCCCGATCCGGTGGGTGCCCGCGCTCTGTTTGATGATCAGCCCCAGGTCAGTGAAGCGAAGCGATTTTCCGGGATTGAGTGCATCCTCCCATACCAGCGAGGCATTGCGAATTTCCACACCCGGTTGCTCAAGCAAAAACGACAGCAATTGGCCGTCGTCTGGTGTTTGCGCAGGCTCGTTGATCGCTCGACCGGCAAAGTAGATCAGTCCATCTGCGCGCCGCGACAACACCAATTCCGGGCCGTCCATCGCCAGCTCAGAGAATCGAATTTGCCCGGCCAGCAGCGACCACCACGAAATCGACACGCGCATGCCGGGCAGCTTGAGTGCAGGCGTGCCTGCGGGACGCTCGGCGGAGGCCTTGGCCGCGCGCTCGGCAAACTGCACATTTTCCATCTCAACAAACGGCGAAGCCCTGACCCAGCCGCCACGAATCGCAGTGGCCGATACGTCCATCCCAGACGCCTCCGCGACCCGGCTGATGATCTCACTCTGATAATCATCGATGTGCCCGACCGCATAGCGAAGCGAGAACATCACCAGTGCAAACAATACCGCCACCACGATCACCAGCCAAAACAGCGAGCGAGCGGTAAAGCGGGCGACATGGTGAACAAGTTTTGCGATGATGGTTTCCGGTGGGAATCTACTGGGACAGCTTTAATGATTTTAACGGTCTCGCTAGCGCGATGGACGACAATGCATGAATATTCGTAACTTTACTGCCTTCTATGATGACCACGCCTCTAGCTACCGCCGCCGCCACCGCCACCCCCTTCCCTACTCCTTTCGACGCCGCAGTGGCCAAGACCCTCGCCGCCTCACGCTACGCGGAACGTATCGCAACTGCCGATACGTCGCTAATCGACGACTTGCGACAGGGTGGCGGCGTCAAGACTGATGCAGCCCTTGTTCGCAGTCTTGCTGCTCCTGTAGAGACAACAGGTGACGCGGTTTCGTTGCATCACGCGCTGCGGAAGCTGCGCCAGCGAGTGATGCTGCGCCTCATTCATCGCGACATTAATGGATTGGCCGACCTCGATGAAGTGGTAACGACCATCTCTGCGCTGGCCGACATTACGTTGGAAAAAGCCCTCGAATATCACCAACGACTGGCTGCCGATGCATACGGCATATCCTTGGAAACGCCCGTCGATCCTCGTGCTTGCATGGTCATCGTGGGTATGGGCAAGCTCGGCGCGCGCGAGTTGAATGTGTCTTCTGACATCGACCTGATTTTCATTCACGCGGTGGATGGCCAAGCCGCGCCGGGGCGTTCGTGGCACGAATTTCATAGCCAGGTCGGCAAGGGTGTGATTCGCGCGCTCGATGAAGTCACCGCCGATGGCTTCGTGTTTCGCGTCGATATGCGCCTGCGACCATATGGTGCAAGTGGCGCGCTGGTGACCAGCTTGGCGGGGCTCGACGAGTATTTCCGTACGCAAGCGCGCCCGTGGGAACGCTATGCATGGCTGAAGGCCCGCGCCGTTACTGGCTCTCCGGCTACCATCGATGCGCTCATGTTGCAGGTCACCGCGTTTGTGTATCGGCGCTATCACGACTACGCGGCGATTGATGAAATGCGTGACCTGCACGCGCAGATCCGCGCTGAGGCGACCAAACGCAATCGGCTCAACGACATCAAGGTCGGGCCGGGTGGCATTCGCGAGGTGGAATTTATTGTGCAAATGCAGCAGCTCATTCGCGGTGGGCGCGAGACGCGTTTGCAGATTTCGTCTACGCGCGAGGCGCTCATGCAAATCGGCGCACTGGGTTTGCTCGATGCTGCCCGCGTCGCGCGGCTCACTGATGCTTACACATTTCTGCGTAACCTCGAACACCGTCTGCAATATGTGGACGACGCGCAAACGCAAGCGCTCCCGACGAGCACGGATGAGCAGGCACGCATTGCCGTTGCGATGAACTTTGCCGATTGGGGAACGTTAGAAACAGCGCTCGATACGCATCGGCAGTTGGTGACGGCAGAATTTGACGCCGTATTTGCCAAGGCGGCAACGCCCGCCAACCCTGCCACTTCAGCCGAAACTAGCCTAAGCGCCAGTATCCACGGGGTGTTTGCGGAATTTGTGATCGACACCGAAGCGCAGCACGCCATCGCGGCGCGGATCGAGGCATGGGTCAACTCGTCCCGCACGGCCACGTTATCGACCAACATTCGCGCGCGGCTGGAAGCCTTGATCCCGATGGCGTTAAGCGCCGCACTTACCGAGGATCAATCGGCAAAAACATTTTTTCGCGTGTTTGATTTGCTCGATGCCGTCGATAAACGCGTCACCTATCTGGCCTTGCTGGCCGAGTTTCCCGATGTACTGGAACGCGTTGCGCGCATTGCTGCCAAGAGTGCGTGGGCGGCTGAATTGCTGCGGCGGCATCCGGTGCTGCTCGATGAGTTGGTGGCGCAGTCACGTGGCGCGAATGGCGTGATCGACTGGCGTATCGAGCGCCATCGGCTCGCCACCGCCTGCGAGTCGCACGCGGGCGACACCGAGCGGCTCTACGAAATTCTGCGTCACACCAAACAGGTCATCACTCTCCGGCTCAACATCGCCGACATTGAAGGCCGTCTCGGCGTCATGGCACTTTCCGATGAACTCACGCTGCTCGCCGAAATGTTGCTCGCGGCGGCGCTCGATCTCGCGTGGCAGGCGGTAGGTGGCGCTGGTAGCCCGGATGGATTTGCCATCATCGCCTACGGCAAATTCGGCAGCAAGGAACTCGGCTACGCCTCCGACCTCGATCTTGTTTATATCTACGACGACACCTCGGCGATTGCCGCCGACCGCTACGGCAAACTCGCGCAACGCCTTGCCAGCTGGCTGACAACGATGACGCCAGGCGGTGTACTTTACGACACCGACATTCGCCTGCGCCCCGATGGCGACAGCGGCTTGCTCGTGACGAGCCTCACCGCGTTTCGCAACTATCAACTGCATCGCGCATGGACGTGGGAGCATCAGGCGCTCACGCGCGCGCGCTGGTGTGCAGGCGACCACGCGCTGGCAGCACCGTTCGAAGCGATCCGTGATGAAGTGCTGTCACGTCCGCGTGACCGCGAAAAATTGCGGCTGGAAATCGTCGCCATGCGCGACAAAATGCGCGCCGAGAAAAAAGATCGCGCCGGCGCGCTCGACCTAAAACACACGCGCGGCGGCATTGTTGATGTGGAATTTATTGTGCAATATCTGATCCTCGCCTACGCCCATCAACATCCGGAGTTTCTGAAAAATCTCGGCAATTTCGCGCTGTTGGCACGCGCTGGAGAGCTTGGCATCATCGAGCGTGATATGGCTGCGGAGGTGGGCAAAGCCTACCTGGCGTTTCGCGAGCGGCAACACATCGCGCGCAATAACAACGAAGAAAAAACCTGGATTACACCCAATGAACTCGCCGACGAACGCCGCGCGGTTTCGGCGGCGTGGCGCTCGCTGTTTGGCTGACCGCTACTTCGCTAAGCGGACGCGCGTCGCGTTTTCGAGCATTTCTTGCGCGGCTTTTTTCGTCGCCGCTGTGATGGTGATGCCACCGAGCATGCGGGCGATTTCGTCAACGCGTTTGGCCGACGTGAGGGGCGTGATCGAAGTTGCCACCACGCCATCGCGCGCCGCTTTTGCGACTTGAAATTGATTGACCGCGCACACCGCCACCTGCGGCAAATGCGTCACCGCTAACACCTGATGATTGCCACCGAGGGCACGAAGCAAGCGCCCCACCACTTCGGCCACGCGCCCGCCGATGCCCGCGTCTACCTCGTCAAAAATCATCGTACCCACACCACCTTTGGCCGACGCCATCATTTGAATGGCGAGCGAGACGCGTGACAATTCGCCGCCTGAGGCGATTTTGGCGAGTGGGCCGAGCGGCTGCCCTTCATGTGCGGCGACTTGGAATTCGCAGGCTTCCACACCGTTCGCCGTGGCCTCGCGCGACGAAAATTCCACCGCGAATTTGCCGCCGGGCATGGCGAGTTGTTGCAGCGAATCCGTGACTTGTGCGGCGAATTTCTTGGCGGCGAGTTGGCGCGCGCGGGTGAGCTTTTTGGCTGTTTCCATGTAGGCCGCTTCGGCCAACTTTTCCTGTTCGATCAAGGCATCCAGCGATTGTCCACCGCCGAGCGAGGTGAGCCGGTCGCGTTTTTGTTGCAGCATTTCCGGAATGCGCTTGGGTTCAATGCGAAATTTGCGGGCGATTTCCTGCACGTCCGAAATATCGCGATCCAGTCCGGCGAGCCGCGCCGGATCTACGTCGAGCTTACGCAAGTAGTGGCGCAGAGCCGACACCGCTTCACGTAATTCCACGCCCGCTGAATCGATCAAATGGCAGGCGTCCTTCAACGCAGGATCGGTATCAGCCGCATGATGTAAATCAGCTGCGAGATCGTCGATCTGGGTCAGCACGGCGGCGTCGTTCTCGGCCAGCGAATTGATCGCGCCTTCAGTGCTGGCAATGAGGCTGGCGGCGTTCGCAAGTCGGCGTTGATCGGCGAGTGTTTCTTCCCAACGCGTGGCGGAAAAATTGAGTTTTTCAAATTCGGTGATTTGATAAGTCAGGTCTTCAAACTCACGAACAATGGCGGCTTCATTGGCCTCCCGGGCAGCACGGGTGGATGCGAGTTGCGCCCAAGTGGCGTACTGCTTGCCGATGGCCTCCAGCACGTTGGCGTTACCAGCGAAATCATCAAGCAGCGTCAATTGCGCGTCGCGTTTCAATAGCGTTTGGTGTTCATGCTGACCATGAATATCAATCAAGCGCGCGGCCAGATCACGAGCCTGACTGAGCGTGACGGAGCTGCCGTTGATAAACGATTTCGAGCGGCCGTTGGCATCGAGTACGCGGCGGAAAATGCAGATGTTGGCGTCGTCGTCTGCGAGGTCGTTCTCAGCCAGCCATTGGCGTGAAGCGGGCGATGCGGCCAACGCGAATTCAGCATTGATCTCGGCCTTCGCTTGGCCGACGCGGACAACGTTGCCCTCGGAGCGCGCGCCAAGCGCAAGTGACAACGCGTCGATCATGATCGATTTGCCCGCGCCGGTTTCACCAGTGAGCGCGGAAAAGCCTGCGTCGAAATCAAGCTCGAGTGAGTCAACGATCACGAAGTCGCGGATGGTGAGGGAGCGGAGCATGGGTTTTTGGGTTTAGCGTTGAGCGTGGTGTGGATTTGAATTTTCGTTGGCGATATGTGGTGGCAGTTACTTTGTGAAACGCCAATATCTACGCGGGGTTTGGAGCATTTTTGCGATGAAAAAACTTCAACTATTTGTCATTCCGAGTTGCCGTTACGAGGAATCTGCTTCTTCGTGGCCTCATTACCGTCACCAGCAGATTCCTCGTAACAGCGACCCGGAATGACAGTCCAGATTTAATCCATTGCCTCTATGGCAATCTGCTTACGAAGTCCGCTCATTCCAGTGCAGCTTGGTGCGCAACATGCCGAAGTACGAGTAGCCATCAGGGTGCAGCAGGCGTAGCGGATTCGGATCAGCGCGAATCACGACCATGTCTTCGCCGGCTGGATCAAAGAACGACTGCACGTCAAAATTAACGCGCGCATTGGTACCGCGAATGATATTGACGCGGACTTCCGAAGAACTGCTGATGGCAATCGGCCGATTCGAGAGCGTGTGCGGCGAGATCGGTACCAGTGTGATTGCGGCCAAGTTGGGATGCAAAATCGGCCCGCCACTAGAAAGCGCGTAGGCAGTCGAGCCGGTGGGGGTGGCGATGATGAGACCATCGGCGCGCAGCGAGTAGATGAATTCACCGTCGACCATCACCGCGAATTCGATCATGGTGCCCATCGCGCCGCGACTCACCACCACGTCGTTGAGCGCGACGGCTTCAAAAATTGTTTGGTTACCACGCACCACCTCGGCGTCGAGCATGAGGCGTTTTTCTTCGGTATAACGGCCGTCGAGCACGGCGGGAATCAGCAGCGCCATGTCGTCTTTAGGCACGTCGGTCAAAAATCCCAGCGTGCCCAGATTGACACCAACCACCGGCACATGATTCGCGGCGGCCACGCGCGAGACCGCGAGTAAGGTGCCGTCACCACCGACGACCACCGCGAGGTCGGCACCACGCAGCAATTCCGGTTGCGCAAAAATTTCGTCAGCCTCAGTCGGCATGTGCTGCGCCGTGTTCGCGTCAGTACGCACAGCAATGCCGCGTGCTTTGAGGAGTTTGTAGAGGGCAGTGAGCGGCTCGACCAGCAGCGTGCCGTCAGGCTTACCAATGATCGCGACGTTTTTGAATTGATTGGGCATGGATCACGAGGAGTGCGACAGGGAGGAGTACGACAAGGATGAGTGCAATAACGAGATGCAGCATCATAGCTTCTTCGCGAATGATAGCGCGTGGCATTGATGCAGAGTTTTACATACAATGCGTCATGCTCTCAGAACGCGCACAAACCCTGTTGAAATTTCTCGTTGAACGTCATATCGCGGATGGACAGCCGGTGGGCTCACGCGCGCTGTCGAAATTTTCCGGGATGGAGTTGTCGCCCGCATCGATTCGCAATGTGATGGCGGACCTCGAGGAGATGGGCTACATCGCGAGCCCGCATACGTCCGCCGGGCGCATCCCGACGCCGAAAGGCTATCGACTATTCGTCGATACGCTGCTGACAATTCGCCCGCTGGAAATGGTGGAACACAACGCGATTCGCGACCAGTTGCGCCCCGATGATCCGCGCTCGGTGATTTCAGCTGCGTCGCAAATGCTTTCGGACCTCACCCATTTCGCGGGCGTGGTGATGACGCCGCGTCGCCAAGGCGTGGGCTTGAAGCATGCTGAGTTCATGCAGCTCTCGGAAAAACGCGTGCTGCTCATCATCGTCGCCACCGACGGCGACGTGCAAAACCGCATCATCTTGACCGAGAAACCGTTCACCGCGTCGCAGTTGGTGGAGGCCGCGAATTACATCAACCACCATTACGCGGGTTACGAGTTTGACCGTATTCGTGAGCGCGTGCAGTTTGAACTTTCGCAATTGCATCACGATATTTCTACGCTGATGTCGGCGATGGTCGACGCGCGCGGCAAAGGCACGGAAGGCGCTGGTGTGGTGATGTCTGGCGAGCGCAATTTGCTGCACTCCGATGATGTCGCCGCCAACATGGTTTCTGTCCGCAAGCTGTTTGATGTGTTCGATCAAAAAACGCAGCTCATGCAATTGCTCGATATCTCACAACGTGCCGAAGGCGTGAAAATTTTCATCGGCGGCGAATCGGCGTTGGTGCCGTTAGATGAGTTCTCGGTCGTCACCGCGCCGTATGAAGTGGATGGGCAAGTGGTCGGCACGGTTGGTGTGATCGGACCGACGCGAATGGCGTATGAGCGGGTGATTCCGATTGTGGATGTGACGGCGAAGTTGATGTCGGTGGCGTTGAGTCAACATTGAGTCAACATTAAGAAAAGCGTCCACGCGTTGTATCGAACCCCACGCTACCACCATAGCAAACATCAATTTCTACGGCGTGTTTCAATGCTTTTTCATCGAAACTCGCCACCAATAAACAACTTAGACAATCATGGCCTACACCCCCGAACCCTCCTGCGCCCACGGCACCCAACGCAAAACCGGCATCCTGCTGGTCAACCTCGGCACGCCCGACGAGCCGACCACATCGTCCGTCCGCAAATATCTCAAAGAATTTTTGTGGGATCCACGCATCGTCGAAATTCCGCGCGTGATCTGGTGGCTGATTCTGAACGTCATCATCCTCAACGTGCGCCCCGCCAAGAGCGCCAAAAAATATCAAACCGTGTGGATGAAAGAAGGCTCGCCACTACGCGTGTACACCGAGCGACAAGCGCAAATGTTGCGCGGGTATTTGGGCGAAATCACCAAAAGTCCGCTGGTGGTGGTACCCGCGATGCGCTACGGAAACCCTAGCATTGACGCGGGTCTCGACAAACTTCGCGATGCCAATTGCGACAACGTTTTAGTGTTGCCGATGTACCCGCAATACGCCGCCAGCACCACCGGCTCGACCTTCGACAAGATCGCGCAAGTATTGATGAAACGCCGTAACGTACCCGGCATTCGCTTCGTGCGAAATTTTCACGACCACCCAGCGTTCATCAACGCCATCGCCACCAACGTCAACGCCCACTGGATGAAAATCGGCCGCCCGAATTTCGCGACCGACAAATTGCTCATGACCTTCCACGGCGTCCCAAAATTTCACCTCGACAAAGGCGACCCGTATCACTGCGAAAGCCACAAATCCGCACGCCTCATCGCCGAAGCGCTAGGCGTAAAAAAAGGCGACTACATCGTCACCTTCCAATCGCGTTTCGGCAGAGCCGAATGGCTACAGCCGTACACCGATAAGACATTGGAAGCGCTAGGCAAAGGTGGCACGCAACGCATAGACGTCATCTGCCCCGGCTTCGCAGCCGACTGCCTAGAAACACTCGAAGAAATCGCCGACGAAGGCAAAGAAACTTTTCTGCACGCGGGCGGCAAAACGTTTAATTATTTGCCAATTGCCAACGACACGGATGCCTACGTCGGTGCACTGACCGAGATTGCGCGCGAGCACCTTGGTGGATGGATTAAGGATGGTTGGGATCGTGTCGCGGCTGAGCGCGAGAACGCGGCGTCGTTGGCGCGGGCGAAGGGGATGGGGGCGGTGGGTTGAGTTTTTAGTTCGACGGTGCATCTGAAGCGCTTGACGCCTAGCTCATTGTTTCGCCGCGATCTTTCGCTAGGTTGTGTAAGCGCGCATGAATCGACGCCGCGAGGTTTGCAGTCAAGTGACGGCCTCCAAATAAGGGCGCATTACATTGCTTACTCGGTTGATGCGCGCATAGCGCCACAACTCGTCAGCGCTTGCGCGCTTGGCGCGGCGTGCTTCGCGCAGCGCTTCCAGCGCGACGTCCAACCCGATCTTATTGCGAAATTTGAAGCAGTCCGCGACTGTCTTGGCGACACTCGTTACGCGTATAGCTACCCCATCGAACCGACGCGTTTCGACGCCGGCCGATAACGCTGATGCCGAGAAACGCATGGTACGCAAGGGCGGGTAATCCATTCGTGGGGGATGCGACTTGTTAGCAATGGCGATCCATACCTCGAACGGTGCTTGGGTCGTGAGTTCATGAATGCGCAGCGCCGTCAGCAAGCAAAACACCACGCCCGGCGCGCGTTGCGCCACGGTGACCAGCGCGCTTTGTTCACCGCCTTGGTAATCCGGTAAGGCATACAGTCCACGCGCCACGCGCGTTAATTCTCCGGTCGCGACCATGCGTGACAGTTGGCTGCGCGTGATGCCGGAAACAACCAACTCGCGCGAACGCATCGAGCCAAAGCGACGCAGCAGTTTCTTGATTTTTTGTTCGGTCGAAATCATGTTGCCGTTGTTCCATACTTTCGGTATTTATTGGTAATTACCGACGCTATGGAACATGTCGCCCATTAAGTCGTCTTACTTCTTCACCCCAAAACAATGATCGAGTGAAGGAAACGTCACCGCCCTCACCTCACCCGCATACGCCGCCGCCGCCTCTGAAACGGCCGTTCCCATCTCCGCATACCGCTTGGCAAATTTCGGCGTGAAGTCAGGGAACAATCCCAAAATATCTTCGGTCACCAGCACCTGACCATCGCATACCGGCGAGGCACCGATGCCGATGGTGGGGATGGTGATGGCTTCAGTGACCGCGCGGGCGACGGGCTCGATGGTGCCTTCGATCAAGAGGCCAAACGCGCCGACGGATTCAAACCGTTTTGCGATCGCGATCCATTTTGCTGCTGCATCGGCTTCACGCCCCTGCGCTTTGAAGCCGCCCATTTCGTTGACCCGTTGCGGCATCAATCCGATGTGCGGCATGACGGGAATGCCGCGCGCCACAAGGTATTCCACGGTATCGACCAACTCCGCACCGCCTTCGAGTTTCAAGCCTTGCGCGCCGGATTCGGCGAGTGCGCGGGCGCAATTGCGATAGGCTTGTTCTTTGGATTCTTGGTACGTTCCCCACGGCATGTCGAGCAGTACCGCGCTGTGCGTTGCGCCGCGCATGACGGCTTGGGTGTGGGCGATCATGGTGTCGAGGGTGACGGCGAGCGTGTTGGGCAGGCCGTAGATGACCATGCCGAGTGAGTCGCCAACCAGCAGTACGTCGCAGTGCGGATCGAGCAATTGCGCCATGGGCTTGGTGTAGGCGGTGAGCATGACGATGCGCGCCTTGCCTTTCATGGCGCGCAGGTCGGGGATGGAGACTCGTTGTGTGCTGGCGTGAACACTCATGATTTTTTATTTACTCGCGGCGGCAAAGCAGTATTATGCCCCTCTGTTTTTAACGAATTCATACGACATGAGACTCCTAATTCGATGGTTGGTGAACGCGCTGGCGCTGATGCTGGTCGCGTATTTGTATGCTGAGGTGAAGATCGACAACATCACCACCGCCTTGCTCGCCGCGCTGGTGCTGGGGTTGGTCAATGCGATCATCCGCCCGGTGCTGATTTTTTTGACGTTTCCGGCGACCGTGCTGACGTTGGGGCTGTTTATTTTTGTCATCAACGCGTTGATGTTTTGGCTGTCGGCCGAGCTGGTCACGGGCTTCAAAGTGTCGAGCTTTATGGCGGCGCTCATCGGTTCACTCATGTTTAGCGTGATTACGATGCTGACCAGTTGGGTGATCCCGGACGGCAAGCCTGCGAACAAGAAATAAAAATTTCAAAAAAGTTTCAAAAAGTCTAAAAAAGGGGCTTGAAATCCCCTTGGGTGGCCCCAGCTTCCTGTAAATATTTGTTTTCACAGGAAATTCAGGGATGAGTACCGAACCGAATCAACCCGTAGCTGACGTTACGTCCGCATTGAACCCGGCTGCCGACGCAACAACCGCCGCCGATGCCCCGCCAACACCCTCCCCCACCGAGGCACTCGAAGCCAAGCTGGCCGACGCCGAGGCGCTCGCGGAAAAGCACAAAGACGAGTGGCTGCGCGCCAAAGCCGAGACCGATAACATCCGTCGCCGTTCGGCTGAAGATGTGTTGAAGGCGCAAAAATTCGGCGTGGAAAAAATGGCCGATTCGTTGCTGATGGTGAAGGACAGCCTTGATGCCGCGTTGGTGGTCGAGAATACCTCTATCGAATCGTTCAAGGAAGGCGTGGAATTAACCGCGCGCCAGCTCACTAGCGTGTTCGAGAAATTTTCGATTGTCGAGGTCAATCCAGTCGGCACGAAATTCGATCCGAACAAGCATCAGTCCATCGCGGCACTCGAAAGCGATACCGAGCCGAACACGGTGCTGAACGTGATGCAGAAAGGCTACACGCTACATGACCGCGTGTTGCGACCGGCGCTGGTCACCGTATCAAAAGCCAAGGCTGCGCCCGCTCCACTTGAAGCCACTTGAAATCGCTGTGGATAACTTCATCTACAGGTCAGTTCACACATTTTCGTTTCAACAAAATTAAAGAAGGAAAGCATCATGGGAAAAATTATCGGAATTGACTTGGGTACCACCAATAGCTGCGTGTCGATCATGGAAGCCGGCGTGCCGAAGGTCATCGAAAACTCGGAAGGTGCGCGCACCACACCATCCGTGGTTGCCTATCAGGACGATGGCGAGATCGTGGTCGGCGCATCGGCCAAACGTCAGGCCGTCACCAACGCCAAGAACACGCTGTTCGCGGTGAAGCGTTTGATTGGTCGTCGCTTTGAAGAAAAAGAAGTGCAAAAGGACATCGACTTGATGCCCTACTCCATCGTCAAAAACGACAACGGTGACGCATGGGTCGAAGTGCGCGGCAAGAAAATGGCACCGCCGCAAGTGTCATCCGAAGTGCTGCGCAAGATGAAAAAAACCGCTGAAGATTACCTCGGCGAAGAAGTCACCGAGGCCGTGATTACTGTGCCCGCGTACTTCAACGATTCGCAACGCCAAGCCACCAAAGACGCGGGCCGCATCGCGGGGCTGGACGTGAAACGCATCATCAACGAGCCAACTGCTGCCGCACTCGCGTTTGGCATGGACAAGAAAGAAGGCGACCGCAAAATCGCCGTCTATGACTTGGGCGGCGGCACGTTTGATATTTCGATCATCGAGATTTCTGAGATCGACGGCGAGCACCAGTTCGAAGTATTAAGCACCAACGGCGACACCTTCCTCGGCGGTGAAGATTTCGACCAGCGCTTGATGGACTATTTGTGCGACGAATTCAAGAAGGATCAGGGCGTCGATTTGAAGAAGGACGTGTTGGCCTTGCAGCGTCTGAAAGAAGCCGCTGAAAAAGCCAAGATTGAGTTGTCATCGACCAATCAAACCGAAGTAAATTTGCCCTACATCACGGCCGATGCGAACGGCCCGAAACACATGGCGATCAAGCTCACGCGTGCCAAATTTGAAGCGTTGGTCGATGAGTTGATCGAACGCACCATCAAGCCTTGCGAAATTGCGATCAAAGATTCTGGCGTGAAAATCGCCGACATCTCCGACGTGATTTTGGTCGGCGGCCAGACGCGTATGCCGAAGGTGCAAGAAAAAGTGAAAGCGATTTTCGGTCGCGAGCCACGCAAGGACGTGAACCCGGATGAAGCCGTGGCCGTCGGTGCCGCGATTCAAGGCGGCGTGTTGAAGGGCGACGTGAAAGACGTGTTGCTGCTCGACGTGACCCCACTGTCACTCGGTATTGAAACTCTCGGCGGCGTTGCCACCAAACTCATCAAGAAAAACACCACCGTGCCGACGAAGGCATCGCAGACTTTTTCCACCGCTGATGACAATCAATCGGCCGTGACCATCCATGTGCTGCAAGGCGAGCGCGAAATGGCCTCGGGCAATAAGTCGCTCGGCCAATTCAATCTCGAAGGTATTCCACCGTCAGCGCGCGGCATGCCGCAGATTGAAGTGACGTTTGACATCGACGCGAACGGCATCATGCACGTCTCGGCAAAAGACAAAGCCACCGGCAAGGAAAACAAAATCACCATCAAGGCCAACTCCGGCTTGAGCGAAGACGAAATTCAGCGCATGGTGAAAGACGCCGAAGCCAATGCCGAGGACGACAAAAAAGTGTTGGAACTCGTCACCGCACGCAACACCGGCGATGCCCTCGTGCACTCGACCAAGAAGTCGATGACCGAGTACGGCGACAAGCTGGATGCGGGTGAAAAATCTGCGATTGAAGCGTCGATTAAGGAACTGGAAGAAGCATTGAAAGATGCGTCCGCCAGCAAGGATACGATTGAAGCTAAGACCAAATCGCTAGAAGCTAGCGCGCAAAAACTTGGTGAGAAAATGTATGCTGATATGCAGGCGAAAGCGCAGGCGGCTGGTGGTGCGGCACCTGGCGGCACCGGCTCTGGGCCCGGCCCCGCGGGCGGCGCGGAGGCTGCGAAGGAGAAGGACATGGGCAACGTGGTCGATGCCGAGTTCACTGAAGTAAAAGACAAGAAGTAATTTGCAAGTAAAGCCCCGCTCCTCAGCATGTCATCCTGAGGAGCGGTTTTGTTTTTGCGACGAAGGATCTGCTGTTTTCGGCACCGCGCTGATGCAACCAGATTCTTCCCTGCGCTCAGAATGACATCGACTTCGACGAATTTGACTTAGGCAGACCGGACTACATGGCTAAAAAACGCGATTACTACGAAGTCCTCGGCCTCAACCGCGATGCATCTGACGAAGACATCAAGAAAGCCTATCGCCGTCTCGCGATGAAGCTGCATCCGGACCGCAACCCGAATGACAAAACGGCAGAGGAGAAATTCAAAGAGATCAACGAGGCCAACGAGATCTTGTCGCAACCGGAAAAACGTCGCGCCTATGATGCTTACGGCCACGCGGGTGTCAGCCAGAACGCGGGCGGCGGTGGCGAGCCGGGCTTCGGCGGTTTCTCCGAGGCGTTCGGCGACATCTTCGGCGACATCTTTGGCGGCGGACGCGGACGCGGTGGCGGCTCGCAGGTGTATCGCGGCGCTGATTTGCGCTACAACTTGGAAATCACGCTCGAACAAGCAGCGCGCGGCACAGAAACAAAAATTCGTATCCCGTCGAAAGAAAAATGCACGGTCTGCAATGGCTCCGGCGCTAAGGCGGGCACTAGCGCGAAGACCTGTCACACCTGCGGCGGCGTCGGTCAAGTGCGCACCACACAAGGCTTTTTTTCGGTGCAACAAACCTGCCCGACGTGTCACGGCACCGGCAAATATATTCCTGATCCATGCCGTACTTGCAGCGGCGTGGGGCAAGTCAATAACCACAAAACGTTGTCGGTCAAAATCCCGTCCGGCGTCGATGACGGCGACCGTATCCGCCTCGCTGGTGAAGGCGAGAGTGGCGTCAATGGCGGACCTCCGGGCGATTTATATGTGGTGGTGCAACTCAAAGCGCACAGCGTTTTTCAACGCAACGGTGCCGATTTGCATTGCGAAATGCCGATCAGTTTCACCATCGCCGCACTCGGTGGCGAGATTGGCATCCCGACCCTCGATGGCGAAGCGCATCTAAAAATTCCCGCCGAAACACAAAGTGGGCAAGTATTCCGGTTGCGCGGCAAAGGCATCCGTCCAGTGCGGCAAACCTCGGCCGGCGACTTGATGTGTCACGTCGTGGTCGAAACCCCGGTGCGCCTCACAGATCGGCAAAAAGATTTGCTACGCGAGCTCGATGAAATCAACAAGAAAGATGGCGATCGCCATAACCCGCGTGCGAAGGGGTTTATGGATAAGGTGAAGGAGTTTTTTGCGGGGTGATGCCAGCCGTTCTTGTTTGCAAAAAAACGCCCACATTGTCGGGCGTTTTTTTGTTTGGGCGCGTGGAGGGCACGGAAAGCGGCTCGGAACCGCGAGTTTCGAGAAGGTCAGCCAGTCCTGACCTCGCTCAGCAGATCGGGGTGACGATCCAGCAACTTGAACAGCTTCACCAACGCAAGTGGTGGCTTGGTCTTGCCGTTTTCGTAGCGCGAGAAGGCATTGACACCGCCGCCGAAGATTTCGCCTGCCTCGCGCTGCCCAAGGTCGAGCTTCTTGCGAACGCTGACAATGAAGTTGGGATCAACAATTGCCGAGTTCACTTGCTTGTTGAACGCCTGCATCTCGCGCATGACGCGCTCGGTCTCGGCCATATCGGTAATCGACTCATCGCACGCCGGGCAAAAATCGGCCGTCACCGCCGGAATCACCGTGGTTTCACCCTTGTAGGTGTAGGGCAGATCGCGGGTGTCATGGATCAGCTTAGCCGCGCTGCAAACTGGGCATTTCATATTCATAGCTCCTTGAAGGACACGATCAGCACGTCGTCAATGACCGTTAGTTTCAGGTACACGTCGCCCGCCGGCGTGCTTGGGCGGTACACGTCCTGCCATACCGTGTGATCGGCATGGTTGGTCATGCTCTTGTAGAAGTCCGCTGGCGTGAGTGCCATCACCACATCCAGCATGTCAGAAAGCTCCAGCCCCAACGCGGTAGCGCCAAACCGAGCCGAATGGGTTGTACGGACTTTGCCAGCCGTCACGAAGGCTTTGACAGAGGGCAGTTTGCAATGGGGAGTTGGTTTCTCCATCGACAGAATATAACCTATTTGGTTATATTCGACAAGTTGGAGCTATGTTCGACGGGATGTGAGTAATGGCAATAGCGGCATTTACAAATCGAACGTTAATTTTCGTTGGACGTATCCGTATTCTGTCTATACAATAAAACATGGTCGCTTGGAACGAAGCCAAACGTAAACTGAACATAAAAAATCACGGACTCGACTTCGCTGGATGCGACGCAATTTGGGATCGCTTCACGGTAACCCGCGAGGACAAGCGCGAAGACTTCGGTGAGGAGCGCCTCGTCTGCTTCGGAATACTGGACGATGAAGTCGTTGTGATGGTTTACACGGAGCGCCATAAAGGACCGCACGTGATCTCTTTGCGAAAGGCCAAAAAATATGAAGCACGCTACTACCGCCAAGTTGCCAAAGAAAACCTCGGTTAAATTCACCGATCCCGATAATCCCGCATGGACCGAGGAAATGCTCGGGCCACCCGT
>JAYTVA010000058.1:0-81154 GCA_043744255.1 Burkholderiales bacterium
AAATCTAGCGTGAACGCACGCCGCGGTGGGTAAGTCGTGTTCGCCGTACACGCAATTCGCGCGATAAAACACTTGCAATTTCTAGCGGGATGTTCAGTTCTAACATTCCAACATCGGCCCAAAATGGCCTTCGCGAGGGACGCGCCAAAAGTGACGCGTCCCTCAAATTTACGTTAAACCTGCTCATTCGATGATCTGCCAAGGGCTTGCTTGATTTGTAACTACGTTGTAGTTATCTTTTGTCCATGAGCAATCTGCGCTTTGAATGGGACGCGCGCAAATCTACAGCAAACGCAAAAAAGCGCGGGGTCAGTTTTGAGGAGGCGAAGTCGGTTTTCGTCGACGAGCGAGCCAAATTGATTGACGACCCTGATCACTCAGAGAATGAAGACCGTTTCGTTCTCCTCGGTTTGAGTGGGGCATTGCGATTACTGCTGGTTTGTCATTGTTATCGCGGTGACGGCAATGTCATTCGAATCATCTCGGCCCGAAAAGCAAGCGCTCAAGAATCGAAGTCCTACCCCTGAAAGGTGCCCTATGCGCAAAGAATACGACTTTACTGCTGCTAGAAAGAATCCGTACGCAGCCCAACTGAAGAAGCAAATTACCATTCGCCTTGATGAAGAATCAATAAGGTATTTCAAGTCAATATCGCAAGACGCTGGTATCCCGTATCAAAGTCTCATCAATTTGTATCTGCGAGATTGCGCCACGTCGCATCGCAAACTCAATTTGAATTGGTCCTAAGTGTTCGCATGTTCACCCCGGTTTAACTTGTCATTCCATCGGATGGCTGCGTCACTCGCGGAATTTCAACGTTTGCCGTAACAACATGGCTCCGTTCACACTTGCTCTTCCCAGAAGACACAGCGCGACCGCGCTTCGACTCTTGAAGAGGACGGATCTGGCTGCCTTCCAAGCATACCGTTCGGATGCTGGGCTTGCCACCTACCAAAGCTGGTCTGAGAAAACCGAGTCTGAAGCGCAGGAGTTCATTGACTCGATGTCAAACGCCACCAGCCTGATTCCGGGAGAGTGGATACAGCTTGCCGTGGTCACTGCGGTCTCTGACGAGCTGATCGGGGACGTAGGTCTGTACCTCGAGCCCGATTGCTCCACCGTCGAACTCGGTTTCACCCTGGCGCGGCCGTTCCACGGACAGGGTCACGCAACGTGCGCAGTCCTTGCTGTCTCGGAACTGGTCTTCCCTTTTGTTTCGCAAATGCGAGCGATCACGGATGCCCGAAATACTTCGTCCAGTGCCGTCCTTGACCGAACGGGCTTCATCAAGCGCGCCGAACAAGAAGTCGTATTCAAGGGAGAGCCATGCATCGAATATATCTATTTCAAGACTCGCGAATGACGCCTGACCCCTCCCTCACTCAGCCGGAGCCCCAGGACATCCCGCGTTATCACGGCAAGTGCTACGATCCATGCTTTTTATTAGCGCCAGATAGAGGAGTAAACCTTGCGAATTGCGATCATGGGCTCAGGCGGACTGGGGGGCTACTTCGGTGCCCGCTTGTACAACGGCGGTGCCGATGTGCACTTCATTGCCAGAGGCGCGCATCTTCAGGCTATGCGCAGCCAAGGGCTGCGCATAGAAGGGCCGACTGCGATCCACCTCCCGCACGTCAATGTGACTGACGATCCACGAAGTATCGGCATCGCCGATGTTGTGATGTTGTGCGTCAAATTATGGGATACCGACGCTGCGCTGGAACAAATGCGCCCCCTCGTCGGCCCAACTACAACGATCATCTCGTTTCAAAACGGCGTGCTGAAGGACCGCTACCTCCGGGCCGCTTATAACGAGTCGCAGATCATGGGTGGTGTCGGCTATGTGGCGACGACCATTGACCGACCCGGCGTGATACGCCAAACGGGGCCGATGCAGAGGATGATTTTTGGGGAATTCGATGGCGCACGCTCGTCTCGCGGCGAGACCTTTCTCGCGGCCTGCTTGGCCGGTGGGATCAACGCGGAACTTTCCGAAAACATCCTGCGCGAGATTTGGCAGAAGTATGTTTTCCTGGTCGGGCTCTCCGGCACCACCACGACCATTCGCAAGCCAATTGGTCCGATCCGCGAGCACCCGCAAACTCGCGCACTCCTACTCGACGTCATGCGTGAGGTGGTGGCAGTCGGGCGGGCGCACGGGGTCGATCTGAGCGAAGACTATGCCGAAGTGCGTTTGAAACTGGCGGACGAGGTCGCCTATGACATGACCTCGTCGATGCACCACGATCTCGAGCGCGGCAATCGCCTTGAGGTGCGTTGGCTTGCGGGCGGCGTGGTGGAACTGGGTCAACTCAAAGGCGTGCCAACGCCGCTAAACCGCGCAATAGCGGCGATCTTGGCGTTGCATGCAGGCGGCAAGAGTGCGGCCTAACGGTGAGGCTGTAAAAAACCGTTATGAAAATTTCTCAAATTTCAATGCGAAATATGACCCTCCAGCATCGCGTGTAAGCCATTGACCGCAGTTCAGGAACGGTGAACGTTGAGTCACACTTACCAAATTTGGTTTTCCGCGAGTGGCCGGACAGCGGTTAAGGGGCGCGACACGGTTTGAATTGACCCCGCGTTCCAGCTCCCACAACCGAGAGCCGCAACCCGAACCGCCTATAATTACCGCCAGCCATTCCGCAGTCTTCCGGTGCCCCTCAATGCAAGATTTGTTTTCGCCACACCCCTCATCCGCACCGCGCTCCGCCGATCCCCGCCTGTTCGACAACCTCAACCCCGAACAACTAAAAGCCGTCACCCTAGGTCGCCAATCGGCACTGGTGCTGGCCGGTGCCGGTAGCGGCAAAACGCGCGTACTGACCACGCGCATCGCGTATCTGATTCAAACGGGACAGGTAAGTCCGTCGGGCTTGCTGGCGGTGACGTTTACCAACAAAGCGGCGCGTGAGATGTTGACGCGCCTCTCGGCGATGATGCCGATCAACACGCGCGGCATGTGGGTCGGCACGTTTCATGGGCTGTGCAATCGTATGTTGCGTGCGCATTATCGGGATGCGAATTTGCCGCAGACGTTTCAAATTTTGGATTCGGGCGATCAGCAATCGGCGATCAAGCGGCTATTGAAAACGCTCAACATCGACGACGAAAAATTTAAGCCGCGCGAGCTAGGCTGGTTCATCAACAACGCCAAGGAGCAAGGCCTGCGTGCCGATTCGGTCGAGGCCAACGACGATTTCACACGCCAACAGATCGAGCTGTATCGCGCGTATGACGTGCAATGCAATCGTGAAGGCGTGGTCGATTTTGCGGAGTTGTTGCTGCGCTGTTATGAACTGCTGAGCCGGAATGCACCGCTGTTAGAACACTACGCTGCGCGCTTCAAATTCATTCTCGTCGATGAATTTCAGGACACCAATCGCCTGCAATACAAATGGATCAAGTTGCTGGCGGGCAAAGACAACGCGGTGTTTGGGGTTGGAGACGACGATCAGTGTTTGGTTGCGGGCACCAAGGTGACCATGGCGGATGGCTCAACCAAAGCCATTGAGGCCGTCCGCACAGGCGAGGCGGTCTTGTCGTGCTTCGGGGCGAAGCGTTTTAAGTCGGCGACTGTGCAAAAAACCCATCGGCGCACGCGTTCAACTGTGGTGGTTTCGATCACGCTGGCCAGCGGCACAGTGCTCAAAAGCACCCCTGAGCACACGCATTTTGCGGGCTACCTGCTCGGTGAGACGCCGCAGACGTATTTCACGTACCTGATGTACAAACGCACTATCGGCTACCGACTTGGTACCTCACAGGTGCACGCGCGCGGGCAGGTCAAGCCTGCTGTTGGGTTCAAGCAACGCGCCGTGCAAGAGCACGCGGACGCACTCTGGGTGGTGAGTACGCACAACAGCGAGAACGCGGCACGCGCTGACGAGATCATCCTTTCGCTACGGTACGGGCTGCCCACGTTGCCGTTTGTGCCGCGCAACGGTAAGGCTGTCAACGGCCTAGTGCACGATGCGGCGTGGATTAAGCGCGTGTTCGCAGAAATCGATACCGAGAAAGCGGCCAAAAAACTGCTGGGCGATGTTGGCCTTGACCATGACGAGCCGCACCACGCGCCGAGGTCGCGCAATAGCAATCGCCGCAATATCAACATTACCTTATGTGGCGACGGGCGCAGCGCTTCCTCGCAGCACCGCATTACGGTGATGGGCAATGATGTGGACGGACGGCGTACGCTTGAAAAGTTGGGGCTCAGCGTGCGTGAAGCGAAAAAAAAATCCGCTTCTTGGCGCTACGAAACTTCCGGCGCTGATTTCGCGGCAGTTCATGCCACCGCTAAATGCATTCAGAAAGTGCTTGGGGGTCAGATCAAGCTGCGCGCTGGGATTCACAGCACGCCACTGCCATTCGTGCGGGCGCAGCATGTGCGGGCGGGCATGGCGATGGTAGGTCGCGATGGCGCGCTTGATTTTGTGGTCGATATTGCAATTGATCGCGCGCGGACGCGCACTGTCTACGACCTCGATATTGCGGGCACCCACAATTTCATTGCTAACGGCATCGTCACCCACAATTCGATCTACGCCTTCCGAGGTGCTGAAGCCGCCAACATGCGCGACTTCCAGCGTGACTTTGCCGGCAACAATCTCATCAAACTCGAACAAAATTATCGTTCGCATGGCGCGATTTTGGATGCAGCGAACGCGATTATTTCGCGCAACAAAGATCGACTCGGCAAGAATTTGTGGACAGAGTCGGGCAAGGGTGAGGCGCTGCGCGTGTACGCTGCTGCGAGCGATAACGATGAAGCCGAATTCGTGATCGACGAAGTGAAGGCGCTAAATCGCGAGGGCATGGCGCTGGCTGATATGGCGTTGTTGTATCGCTCGAACGCGCAATCGCGGGTGCTGGAACATGCGCTGTTTCGTGCAGGCATTGGTTATCGCGTTTACGGCGGGCTGCGATTTTTTGAGCGCTTGGAAGTCAAACACGCGATGGCGTATTTGCGGCTCGCCGGCAATCCCGATGACGATGGCGCGTTCTCGCGCGTGGTGAATTTTCCGCCGCGCGGCATTGGCGCGCGCTCCATTGAGCAGGTGCAAGCGTTGGCGCAGCGTGACAACATGTCGATGTACGCGGCAGCGGCGAGTGGGGTCGCCAAGGGTGAAATCGCCGGTCGCGCGGCGAGCGCGGTCGGCGCGTTTTTGAAAATCGTCGAGGGGCTGAAAGCGTCAACCTCCGCCATTAACTTGCCGGAGTTGGTCGATGAGGCGTTGGAACGTAGCGGCATGCGCGCGCACTACGCGGCCGAGCGTGAGGGCGCGGATCGGCTGGAAAATTTGGCGGAGTTGGTGACGGCGTGCACGCAGTTTGAAGAAGCGTTTGAGGCCACCGAAGAAATCGACACGCCGTTGGTGGGCTTCCTTACCCATGCGAGTTTGGAAGCGGGCGAGCACGAGGCCGGTGCGGCTGACGATGCCTTGCAATTGATGACGGTGCATTCGGCGAAGGGCTTGGAGTTTCACGCGGTGTTTTTGAGCGGGCTGGAAGAAGGATTGTTCCCGCATGAAAATTCGCTCAACAGTCTCGATGGCGTTGAGGAAGAACGTCGCCTCATGTACGTCGCGGTCACGCGCGCGCGGCAGCGACTTTATCTTTCGTACGCGGGTAGCCGGATGTTACATGGGCAGATTCGTTATGGGATGCCGTCACGGTTTGTCGATGAGATCCCGCCGGAGCTTTGTAAGATGATTGTGGTACCGGAAAAGCAAGCCGCTTATGGCGGTTATTCGACCGGGCGACAAACGAGCATTTTTGATTCGCCTTCCAATCGAAGCGGCGGTGGCGGTACGTACACCGGCTTCAAACAATCCTACACGCCAGCGGCCGATGACAAAGCCGCCAGCTATGGCCGCGAAGGCGCGCCGGATACTTCGCGCGCCGGCTTTGAAACGAAGCGCGATGCACTGCCGTTCAGCATTGGCCAAAACGTGACGCATGCAAAATTTGGTGAAGGCGTGGTGGTGGACATCGAAGGTCGCGGCGCCGATGCGCGCGTACAAGTGAAATTTCGTGGCGAGGGAACGAAATGGCTGGCATTGCAGTACGCAAAGTTGGTTGCGGCGTAGATGTTCACACCCCGGTTTGCAAGGGAAAATCGCTAAAACCGCGTAAAATCATACCTGCGCCGATTTGATTAATCAGCTTGCGGGCGCGGGGCAGCAAGCAGTCGCCCCAATAAGTGCGGCTAAAGAGGCACGTCATCATCAACCTGTCTGTCGCCTCGCTACGCGCTGACAGGTTTTTTATTGGGAGCGACTATGTTCGCCACGTTCATTCGTATCACGATCACGTTTTTGATTGCCACGGCTGTGACTGCTGCGCCGTCGCCATCGCCCTCCTCGTCCAACACGCAACGTCTCGCGGTCATCGCGGCGCGCTACTTTGAAGACAAGTTGAATCTTAATCCGCTTGAGGCTTCGGGCATCACGGGCGAGGCGCGCTTCGAGGGACGGCTCAATATCACCATCGCGCCCGCGCATCTTAAGCGCGAGCAAGCGGTGTTTGCACGCGTCCAGCGCGAGCTTCAATCAGTCGATCAGAAAAAACTTTCGCCGGCCGACCAATTGACTTTCGCGGTGTTGAAACGCGAGATCGACAATGAGATCGAGAGCGCGAAGTATCCGGGCGAGTTGTTGCCCATCGACCAGTACGGCGGTCTGCCGGTGGAATTGGCGCAGATGGGCAGTGGGCAAAATATTCAGCCGCTGAAAACCGCGAAAAATTTTGATGACTATCTGAAGCGCTTGGCGAAGCTCCCGGCATGGGGCACTCAAGCCATCACCAACATGCGCGAGGGCATCAAGCGCGGCGTGGTGCAGCCGAAACCCCTTATTCTGAGCGGACTTCCAGCCATTAAGGCATTGACCGACACCGATTTGGACAAGAGCACATTCACGCTCGCCACGCGCAATTTTCCGGCGGCGATCAATGCAAAAGATCGCGCCCGCATCACCCGCGCGTATCGCGAGGCCGCGCAGAAACAATTGATCCCGGCAGCAACAAAACTGCATCAATTTTTGGCAACTGAATACTTGCCGAACACGCGCGACACGGCGGGCGTGGACGCGTTGCCGAATGGCGCCGCGTGGTACGCGTTTCGCGTGGAGCTTTCCACCACCACCAACACGCCGCCCGCCGAAATTCACGCGCTGGGCTTGAAAGAGGTGGCGCGGATTCGTGCTGAGATGGACAAAATTCGCGTTGGCTATAAGTTTGAAGGCACCACCACCGAGTTTTTGAAATGGCACGACAACCAAGCGCAATTCCGTCCGTTCAAAACCGAGAAGGAAGTGCTGGATGGCTACGCAGCGCTCAACAGAAAAATCGCCGAGAAATTGCCCGCGCTATTTGGTCGCATGCCAAAAGCGCCGCTAGATATTCGCCCGGAGCCCGAGCTGACGCGCGCGACCGCCTCCGATCATTACTCACAACCCGCAGCAGACGGCTCGCGCCCCGGTGTGTTTTACGCGGTGATTGAAGACGCCAGCAAATATCCGACCACGGGCATGACCACGCTTTTTTTGCACGAGGGTCAGCCCGGTCACCACTTTCACATCGCGTTGCAACAAGAATTACCACTACCGAAATTTCGTAAGCACGGCTGGATCACCGCGTATGGCGAAGGCTGGGCGTTGTATGCCGAAACTCTGGGACGCGAGATGGGTCTGTACGAAGACCCAAATGCGCTATTGGGGCATTTGAAAGATGAGTTATTGCGCGCGGTGCGGCTGGTCACGGACACGGGTTTGCACACCAAAGGCTGGAGCCGTGAGCAGACCATGAAATACATGATGGACAACGAAGGCGTGGTGGAAGCCGAAGCGCGCCGTGCCACCGAGCGCTATATGGCGTGGCCGGGGCAGGCGTTGGCGTATAAAGTCGGTGCGCTTAAAATTCAAGAATTGCGGCAACGCTCTGCACAGAAGTTGGGCGCGAAATTCAGCTTGAAGGATTTTCACGATCAGGTGCTGAGCGACGGCGCGTTGCCGTTGTCGGTGCTGGAGGCGAAGATTGATGGGTGGATTGCGAAGACAAATGCGACGTCGTAGGTCAGGTTGCGCGGCACCCTGACTTTCACCACCGATGTCAGGGTGCTGCGCAAACTGACCTACCCGCGCCATCTGTCATCCTGAGCAACGCGAAGGATCTGGCAGCAGAAACAGCAGCATTCGCACTTCGTATCACCAAATTCTTCAGACGATAAGACTGCCTTCAGAATGACCACGTCGCAAATGAAAAGTAATTCTAGAAAGTAATAAACATGGATCAAACAATCAATCATCTTTCCACCCGCCCCGCCCGTACCAAGGCGCTCACCGACGCGCTCGCGCAACGGATATTGCTGCTCGACGGCGCGATGGGCACGATGGTGCAGCAATACAAACTCACCGAGGCCGAATATCGCGGCGAGCGTTTTGCCGACTGGAAATCGGATCTTCGTGGCAATAACGATTTGCTGACACTCACGCGTCCGCAAGTGATCCGCGAAATTCACAGTCAGTATCTCGAAGCCGGTGCCGACATCCTCGAAACCAATACGTTTAACTCCACCAACATCTCGATGGCGGACTACCATCTGGAAGAGTTTGCGTATGAGCTAAACCGTGAAGGTGCCCGACTGGCGCGGGAAGTGGCCGATGGCTACTCTGCAAAGTCCCCCAACAAACCACGCTTCGTCGCGGGTGTGTTGGGCCCCCTCACACGCACCTTGTCGATCTCGCCCGACGTAAATGACCCTGGCTTTCGTGCGGTCAATTTCGATCAAGTCAAAGACGGCTATCGTGAAGCGACGCGCGGTTTGATCGAAGGCGGCGCCGATATTTTGTTGATCGAAACCGTCTTCGATACGCTCAACGCCAAGGCCGCGATCTTCGCGATTGAAGAAGAATTCTCGGCACTCGGCATCACCGGCGACATGCGTCTGCCGATCATGATTTCTGGCACCATCACCGACGCCTCCGGTCGCACGCTGTCGGGGCAGGTAGTGGAAGCGTTCTACAACTCGGTGCGTCACGCCAACCCGTTGTCGATTGGCTTCAACTGCGCGCTCGGTGGTAAAGATTTGCGCCCACATATTGAAGAGTTGGCGCGCATCGCCGATTGTCGTGTGTCCGCGCACCCAAATGCTGGGCTGCCCAATCCGCTCGCACCCACCGGCTACGACGAGTTGCCGCCGCACACCGCGTCATACATTCGTGAATGGGCGGAGGCAGGTTGGCTCAATATCACTGGCGGCTGTTGCGGCACCACACCCGCGCACATCAAGGCGATTGGCGAAATCGTTGCGCCGTACAAGCCGCGCGTGACGCCGGTGATTGAAAAACAATTGCGCCTCTCGGGCTTGGAGGCGGAAAGCATTAGCGATACGTCGCTGTTTGTAAACGTCGGTGAGCGTACTAACGTCACGGGTTCGCGCGCGTTTGCGAAATTGATTTTGAATGGCGACTACAACGAGGCACTTGCGGTCGCGCGCAGCCAAGTGGAAAACGGCGCGCAGATGATCGACATCAACATGGACGAAGCGATGCTCGATTCGCAGGCGGCCATGGTGAAATTTTTGAATTTGATTGCGAGTGAGCCAGACATTTCGCGCGTGCCGATCATGCTCGATTCATCAAAATGGAGCGTGATCGAAGCGGGCTTGAAATGTGTACAGGGCAAGTCGGTGGTCAATTCGATTTCGATGAAAGAAGGCATCCCGGAATTTATTGAGCGCGCCAAGCTGTGTCGTCGTTATGGTGCCGCGATCATCGTGATGGCGTTCGATGAAAAAGGCCAAGCGGACACCTATGCGCGCAAGACCGAAATCTGCGCGCGCTCATACAAAATTTTGGTGGAAGAAGTCGGCTTCCCACCGGAAGATATTATCTTCGATCCGAACATTTTCGCGATTGCGACCGGCATTGAGGAGCACGCCAATTACGGTATGGACTTCATCAACGCGACCGAGTGGATTCGCAAAAATTTGCCGCATGCAAAGGTGAGCGGCGGCGTATCGAATATTTCGTTCTCATTCCGTGGCAATGACCCGGTGCGTGAAGCGATTCACACCGCGTTTTTGTATCACGCCGCCAAGGTCGGCATGACCATGGGTATCGTCAACGCCGGGCAACTTGGCGTGTACGACGACATCCCAAAAGAATTGCTGGAACTGGTTGAAGACGTGATTTTTAATCGTCGCCCAGACTGCACAGATCGCTTGGTCAGCTTCGCCGAAAACTTCAAAGGCAAAAAGAAGGATCTGGTGGAAGACCTTGCCTGGCGCGGCGATCCAGTCGGTGCACGTCTCACGCATGCGTTGGTAAAGGGCATTACCGAGTTCATCATCACCGACACCGAAGAGTGCCGTTTGAAAGTCAAAGCCGATGGCGGTCGCCCGATCAACGTGATCGAAGGCCCGCTGATGGACGGCATGAACGTGGTCGGCGATTTGTTTGGCGCGGGCAAAATGTTTTTGCCACAGGTAGTGAAATCTGCGCGCGTGATGAAGCAGGCAGTGGCCCATCTGGTGCCGTTCATCGAGGAAGAAAAACGTTTGTCCGGTGCGGAAAATTCTAAAGCCAAGGGCAAAATTTTGATGGCCACCGTGAAAGGGGATGTGCATGACATCGGCAAAAACATCGTCGGTGTGGTCATGCAATGCAATAACTTCGAGGTGATCGACCTCGGCGTGATGGTGTCCACGGAAAAAATTCTCGATACCGCGATGAAGGAAAACGTAGACATCATCGGCCTGTCTGGATTGATTACGCCTTCGCTCGAAGAAATGGCGCACGTCGCCAAAGAAATGCAGCGCCTCGGTTTCACCATGCCGCTGTTGATCGGCGGTGCCACCACTTCGCGCACGCACACGGCGGTGAAGATCGAGCCGCACTACAAGGGCCCAACAGTTTGGGTACCGGATGCCTCGCGCGCGGTCGGCGTGTGTAGCAATTTGCTGTCGGATGAATTGAAAACCGGTTACGTCCAATCGGTGCGCGAGGATTACGACAAGGTGCGCGAGCAACACGCCAACAAAAAAGGCGTGAAGCTGGTGACGCTGGACGCGGCGCGCGCGAATGCGGCCAAGATCGACTGGGGCAACTACACGCCACCGAAGCCCAGCTTCATTGGCGTGAAGGAGTTAAAAAATATTCCGTTGGAAACTTTGGTGCCGCATATCGACTGGAGCCCGTTTTTCCAGACGTGGGATTTGTGGGGCAAATATCCGCAGATCTTGGACGACGCCACGGTCGGTGCCGCCGCGCGTGAAGTGTTCGCGAACGCGCAGAAGATGCTCGACAAAATCATCAAAGGCAAATGGCTACAGGCCAACGCGGTGTATGGTTTCTGGCCAGCCAATGCGGTCGGTGATTCGGTGGAAGTGTATGCCGACGCATCGCGCGCGAAGGTGCTGCATACCTTCCATCATTTGCGTCAGCAGAATGAGAAACCGGCGGGCAATGCGAATCAGAGCCTCGCAGATTTCATCGCGCCCAAGTTGGGTAATCATACCGACTACCTCGGTGCCTTCGCCGTCACCGCTGGCATCGGCTGTGACGAGCGCGCTAAAGCTTTCGAAGCCGCTAACGATGACTACAGCGCGATCATGTTGAAAGCGCTCGCTGACCGATTCGCCGAAGCGTTCGCTGAATATCTGCACGCGAAAGTGCGCCGCGATGATTGGGGTTATGCAAAATCAGAATCGCTAAACAGCGACGAGTTGATCGCCGAAAAATACGTCGGCATTCGCCCCGCACCCGGTTATCCGGCATGTCCGGAGCACAGTGAAAAAGCGCCGATGTTTGAATTGCTCGATGCCAGCAAACGGGCAAACATTACTCTGACCGATTCGTACGCGATGTGGCCCACGGCGGCGGTGTCGGGGTTTTATTACTCGCACCCACAATCGCAATACTTCGCCGTCGGCAAAATTGATCGCGACCAACTGGTCGATTACGCCAAGCGCAAAGGTTGGGATTTGGCGAAGGCAGAGCGGTGGTTGGCACCGAATTTGTAGGGTGTGGTGCTTGCATCGCTGTGCGCTACGGTGATGTTCATCGTATGCCACGGCCGATGTCGGGTAGCTGCGCAACCCGACCTACGTTCGCACGCTCGTTCGCTTGCGTGACGGAACGCTTGAAGCGTTAAGATGCACCATCCGTCGGCACTCTTGATACGACGCGCTTGCCGCGTTCGCTCAACACACTTTGGACCACTCGCAACATGACAACCCCTGAGCCATCGCAAAAAAATTTACCCCCGATACGCACTTGGGGGCACTACATCTTTGGCGGTCTCGCCGTGCTGGTGTGTGCGGTGCCCGGTAGTTTATTGGCGTGGTGGTTAGTGTCGCTGCTGGGCCTTGGTGGGGTGGCGCAAGCGTTGCTGACGATCCCAGTGGCGATGGTGTTTAGTGTGGTCTTGTTTGCGGGGTTGACAGCGTTGGGGCGGGCGTTGGGGTTTAATGAATAGAAAGTTTCGTGTTCATTTGCACACTAGCCATTCCTAAACCCTAGCATCCACGCTACGTTTCAGCCATTTACTCCCAACCCCCGTGCTGATTTTCAACTTCAATCGCTCCTTCTCCGCCAGCGCACCGGCGCTCACGCTCGGCACGCCTGAGCGCGTGATCGCGGCGCATCGCATTGACGACGTTGCCGCCGCACTCGCAGAAGTTGCGAAAGAAACTGCGCGCGGCAACTACGCCGCCGGTTTCATCAGCTACGAAGCCGGACCAGCATTCGATCCCGCGCTGAAAACTATCGCGCGCACCGATGGTCTACCGTTGCTGTGGTTCGCTATCGTCAGCCCCGCCAATGTCACCCACACGCCGCCGGTCGCGGGGTTGGAGATGTACAACATCGCGCCGTGGCAACCCGACACGGCGCAGGCCGATTACGCGAAATCTATCGCCAGCATTCGCGAATCCATTCGCAACGGCGATATTTATCAAGCCAACTACACACTACGTTTGCAAAGCCAATTCTCGGGTTGCGCACATGCGTGGTACGAAGATTTGCGCTGCGATTCGCATGGACGCTTCAATGCGTTCATCGACATCGGCACGCATCGCATTCTCTCGTTGTCGCCTGAGTTATTTTTCTCGTGGGACGGTCACACGCTGCGCACACGGCCGATGAAAGGCACCGCCAAACGCAGCGAGCCGCCAGCGAAAGAAAGCGCTGATTGGCAACGCTGGCGCGACGAAGATGAAGAACTCGCGGCGACACTTTTGGCGTCCAGCAAAAACCGCGCCGAAAATTTAATGATCGTTGATTTGCTGCGGAACGATGTCTCGCGCATTGCCAAATCCGGCACTGTCGCCGTACCGAATTTGTTTACGCTCGAAGCCTATCCCACGCTCTACCAAATGACCTCCACTGTCACGGCCGAAACGCGTGACGGCACGACCATCGCCGATATTTTTAGAGCACTGTTTCCGTGCGGCTCGATCACCGGCGCGCCGAAAATAAAATCCTCCGAAGTGATTGCGGAACTAGAGACCACGCCGCGCGGCGTCTACTGCGGCGCGGTCGGCACCATCGCGCCCGATGGCAGCTGCGTATTCAACGTCGCCATTCGCACCATCGTCATCCACGCAGCAACTGGTGCGGCCACCTGCGGGGTGGGTGGCGGCATCGTCTGGGATTCCGAAACACGCGACGAATACGCCGAAGCCCTCGCCAAAGCCGCGTTCATGCAAAACGCATCGCATGGATTTGAGTTACTGGAAACGCTACGCTTGGCGAAAGGCGAATACGCGTGGCTCGAACGTCATGTGCAACGTCTGATGTCGTCAGCGTCGGTACTCGGCTTTGATATCCATGAAGAAAAAATCCGCAATGCCTTACACGAACACGCACGCCTACACACCGGCGAGACGCGACGTGTACGCATGCTCGTCACGCGCGCGGGTAGCATCACCATCACCAGTGAAACGCTCGACGCAAAAATGCCAATATGGTCAAAACCCGCGTCCCCATTGCCGTTCGAGCCATCGACCACCCGCAAAATTGCCCTCGCCACTACGCCCGTTCATCGTCATGAACGCGCGCTGCATCACAAAACCACCCGCCGCACCGTCTACGACACCCATCGTCAACAACACCCCAACGCCTTCGACGTACTGCTTTGGAATCAACAACAAGAGCTGACCGAATTTACCTACGGCTCGCTGGTAGTGGAGATCGATGGCGAATGGCTCACACCGAGTTTGGCGAGCGGCCTGTTGCCGGGTGTGATGCGCGCCGAATTGATTGCACGCGGGGAAATTATCGAGCGTGTCGTGCACGTTGATGATCTGTCGCGTGCGCAGTCAGTGTGGTTTATCAACAGCGTACGTGGCTGGGTGCGGGTGATGATGGAGTAGTGCGTGGCGGAAATTGAGCCCGGTGGCTCGATAGGCTGCGCTTTGTTCACATGCTTACCCACCACGCGATACTTGCCGTGGTCGACATCGGCCTGTGTGATGGTTGGGGCTTCGTCAGAAACTGGCGACGTTTTGGAAGTAGAGGTTCGTTTCATGTTTGTCAGTCGTTCGTATGGCGAGTATGAGAATTGTTGCAGCAACTATCGAGGGCTAACGCCAACAATTTTTGTGATCCCCAGCTTCAATCATGCCGGGGCAGGCTCTGAGCCACGTCTGGCGACGGGTCTCATCCTTGAAAACTTGGGAGGCATGTCGATGTTGGCCAAATGCCATTTGCCTACATTCCCAGCGAAACATTCGGCGCAATGCCCGTTGGTTATTGCGCCCTACGATCTACTTCACCCGATAACTCGCCAACTCCTGCCGAATCGCGTAACGAACTTCGCCGATTAAGTCCTGACCGGAAACGGCGCGACGTAGCGTGTCATTGATAAGCGTTTGATAGCCGCGTTCACCCGCCGCCGTTTTGAAGTGCGCAATGATCGCCGCGTCCAGCATGATGCTGATCCGCTTCTTCCCAAGCTGCTTTTGCGCAGCCGCTTGCCATTCCGCTTTGCTCACGCGCTTGCCCGCCACGCGATATTCGGCGCGGTCGAAATCGGCCTGTGTGATTTTTGGTGCTTCGTCAGAAGCTGGCGACGTTTTGGAAGTAGAGATTCGTTTCATATTTGTCCGCCTTTCGCACGGCGAGTATGCGAATTGTTGCAGCAACTATTGGAGGTTACTGCAACTAAATATTGTCATCCCCGGCTTCAATAATGCCGGGGCAGGCTCTGAGCCGCTTCTGGCGCGGGATCTCATCCGCTCGCTCGCAGCTGTCATTCGCGTTATACGACGGGGTTGGGCAGTGCCGCTGCTTACCCGTTGAGCATTGAGACATACGGCGCAATGCCCGTTGGTTATTGCGCCCTACGTGCTACGTGCCAGTGGTTCAATCGCCAGCGTTACTCGCCCCGAAATTCGATGCTGGCATTTCATCGTAAGTGCGACCATTTAGGTCACGTCCAGTTCGATCCTTTCGCACCCCACCCCATTGCTTAAAGAAAAAAGCAACTTTGGCCTTCTTGCATTGGCGGTGGATCGAGTGAACCCAGTCTGGATTCATCGGTCTTGCGCCCGGTCCCGACTCGCCCCCCACGATCACCCAATGCATCTCCTTGAGAGGAAGAAAAGGAAGTGGCCCAATGAGCGGCTCGCAAGAAATAAATCTGACTGCGGCAGGAATCTCAGAAAGGTCATGTATACGCGAGAGAACGCGCTCATCCTCAACACTCACGCCCATCCATACGTTTGGCGGCCAGATCAATTTATGTGCGATGGTGCGAAGACGCTTACTCCGCTTGGTCAAAACTTGAAACGTGTGCTGTGGACATTCAGCCATCGTTTCAAACACCCGCTTTATGAAAGGTGTTGGGACATCTTCTTGAAACAGATCGCTCATCGAATTGACAAATATTACGCGCGACTTTTTCCATTTTTTGGGTAGGTCAACGAGGTCTTCGTGCAACGTGGGTTCAAAGGCATCCGTGTATCGTGGTGCCCCCATAGCTTGGAGCCTGTTCGCCATTCGTTCTGCGTAGCAGTGCTTGCAGCCTGCGGAAACCTTTCGACAACCCGTCACAGGGTTCCACGTCATTTCCGTCCACTCAATATTCGAGATCGTGGCCATAGCTTATCCTTCACAAAATTCATTTACCCAAGATGCTCCGCGCAATTCGCATCGCGGGTCCCGCGCCTTTTGCATTCGAAGCGGCGAAACATAATAGGTACATTGGACTAGATTTAGAGTTGTGCAAAACCATACCATCAGCGACCGAATGAAATGCACTACGCAATCGCTCTTTGACAAACTGACTCACAATTGTTTCCGATACGGCTCGCTCAAACTGCGGTTCACTCGTGAATAAACTGGTTTGCGACGACGGCACGAAGAAACGCTCTCGCCATGAGGGTGTTCCGAACAGACGATCAAGCTTATCACCCCACGCTTCGGGCACGAAACCGCTTGAGGGGATCATCCGCATTGGTCCCATGCCGATTGGAAATAGGTACCACAGGTCGACGCCACCTGTTGCGCCTAGCGCCTGAATGGTGCTCCACTCCACTTGAAGGCCATAGGGATCAAGAAAAACCACGGCTCGATCTTTTCTCCAGTCTCTTTCTCGTATCCAAGCGAGCAAGACTGTATTTGCGTCACCCTCAATGCAACTAACCTGGTCTTTCAGGCGCTGGTGTTTGGCCGATAAGAAATCTCGTAGCTGTGCCAGCCGACTTGCGGATTTTTCAATCAGCAAATACTTGTCAAAAGGACTTGTCAATGACAGCGCAATATCGACGCTGCCGCGTCTATAACTCTCTGTTTCTTCATCATCATAAAAATCATCGAACAGGCTCGCCCTCGCAACACGGTCAGCCTTGTCTACGCGTTCGCCAGTTCCGGCGAATGCATCGACATACCAAGTCCTGAAATACTTAGCCTTTTCGTTGCTCGACATGATGGCCCTATAACTGCGAAGATAGTTATCCAAGCACTGGAGCTTGGTGTCGGTCCAGTTGCCGCCAAACTGATGATCAGTCGCCATTTATGATCCCCGGCAGAATTTGTTTATTTAGCTGTATTAATATACAGTATTCTGACTCAATGCGCCCCCTCCCAATTAGCCCCCACCCCCGGCTCCGCCACCAACGGCACATCCAACCTCGCCACCCCCGTCATCAACCCCGGCACCGCCGCCCTCACCAACTCCAACTCCGCATCCGGCACCTCCAACACCAGCTCATCATGCACCTGCATGACCATCCGCGTTGCCAGCGCAGAAGCCTCGATCCACCCCTGCACCGCATTCATTGCGAGCTTGATTAAATCGGCCGCCGTGCCTTGCATCGGCGCGTTGATTGCGGCGCGCTCCGCCCCCTGTCGGCGCCCCTGATTGCTGGAACGAATATCGGGCAGCCACAAGCGTCGGCCAAACACCGTTTCGACATACCCACGCTCATGCGCCTCAGCGCGCGTGCGTTGCATGTAGGCGGCGACACCCGGATAGCGGGCGAAGTATTTGTCGATGTAGCTTGCGGCGGCACTCCGCTCGATGCCTAAATTTGCGGCAAGGCCGAAGGCGCTCATGCCGTAGATGAGGCCGAAGTTGATGACTTTGGCGTAGCGGCGTTGTTCGCTGGTGACTGCTTCGCGCGTGGTGCCGAATACTTCTGAGGCGGTGGCGCGGTGGATGTCTTCGCTGTTGTGGAACGCGTCGATCAGCCCTTTGTCGCCGGAGAGGTGCGCCATGATGCGTAGCTCGATTTGCGAGTAGTCGGCAGAGAGGATCACGCTGCCTTTGGGTGCAATGAAGGCTTCGCGGATGCGGCGGCCTTCGGCGGTGCGCACGGGGATGTTTTGCAGATTCGGGTCGGTGCTGGACAGCCGACCTGTGACCGCGACGGCCTGCGCGTAGTTGGTGTGCACGCGCCCTGTTTTCGCATTGACCATGCGCGGCAGTTTGTCGGTGTAGGTGCTTTTGAGTTTGAAGATGCTGCGGTGTTCGAGAAGCACCTTCGGTAGCGGGTAGTCTTCGGCGAGTTTGCTGAGCGTTTCTTCATCCGTACTCGGTGCGCCGCCGGGGGTTTTTTTCAGTGGCTTGATGCCTTGTTTGTCGAACAAAATCTCCGCGAGTTGTTTAGGTGAGCCGAGGTTGAACGGTTGCCCCGCGAGCTCGTGCGCCTTGGCTTCGAGCGCCATCATCTTTAGGCCGAGTTCGCCAGATTGTTTGTCGAGTAACGCGCCGTCAATCAATACGCCGTTACGCTCCATGGTCAGCAGAACATGGGTGGCGGGCAGCTCGATTTTTTCGTAGATGAATTTTAGTTTTTCATCGCTCTGAATTTGCGAATACAGCGCGCCGTGCAGTTGCAAGGTCACGTCGGAATCTTCCGACGAATATTCGGTGGCGCGTTCCACCGAGACTTGATCGAAGCCGATTTGCGAGGCACCTTTGCCCGCGACTTCTTCATACGCAATTGTCTTGGCGTTGAGGTGGCGGGTGGCAAGCGATTCCATGTCGTGCCGCTGATGCGATTCGAGCACGTAGGATTGCAGCAGGGTGTCGTGCGCGTAGCCCGCGACGGCGACGCCGTGATTAGCAAAAACATGTAAATCGTATTTGATGTTTTGGCCGAGCTTTTGTTTGCTGGCGTCGGTGAGCCACGGCGTGAGTTTTTTCAGCACATGATCGAGTGCGAGTTGATCGGGTGCGCCGGGGTAGATGTGGGCGAGCGGGATGTATGCGCCTTCGCCTGCGACGCAGGCGAATGAGAGGCCGACGATTTGCGCCAGCATTGGATCGAGCGAGGTGGTCTCGGTGTCGAGCGCGGTGAGGGCGGCGGCGTTGATTTTTATCAGTAACGCGTCGAGTTGCGCTTCATTGGAAATACATTCGTAGTGGCGCGTGTTGATGAACGGCGTTTGGATTTGCGCGGCTTCGCCGGATGACCAGCGGGTTGCGGTGGCGTCTTTGTTGGCTTGGGCAATGACGTTGGACTGCCCTCTCCCGCCTTCGGCACCCTCTCCCGTGGACGGGAGAGGGGAATTCTTGTGCAACGCCGCGCGCATACCCTTAAAGCCGAATTTTTCATACAGCGCATCGAGCTTTGCGGTGTCGGCAGGCTGATACGACAGTGCATCAAACGCCAATGGCAGCGACACATCGCACTTCACCGTCACCAGCGTGCGCCCGGTCGGCAACCACTCGAGTGCCTTGCGCAAATTCTCGCCGACCACGCCTTTGATGTTCGCCGCATTGGTCATCACGCCATCGAGCGAGCCGTATTCCGCAATCCATTTCGCTGCTGTTTTCGGGCCGACTTTTTCGACGCCGGGCACGTTGTCCACCGTGTCGCCCATTAACGCGAGGTAGTCGATGATGCGATCTGGCGGAACGCCAAACTTTACTTTCACGCCGTCGATATCGAGCCGCTCGTTGGTCATGGTGTTGACCAGCGTGACTTGTTCGTTGACCAACTGCGCCAAGTCTTTGTCGCCGGTGGAGACCATCGTTTTCACGCCGCGTGCGCTGGCGTGTTGTGCGAGGGTGCCGATCACGTCATCGGCCTCGACACCATCGACCACCACGCACGCCCAGCCTAGTGCTTCGATGGTTTCGCGTAGTGGGACGAGTTGCTTGGCGAGGTCTTCGGGCATCGAGGTGCGGGTGGCTTTGTATTCCGGATAGAGGGCGTCGCGGAAGGTTTTGCCCTTGGGGTCAAACACGCAGGCGCTATAATCATGGCTGTGTTCTTCGCGCAGGCGCTTGAGCATATTGGCCACGCCGTAGATCGCGCCGGTCGGTTCGCCCGCCGGGCTGCGCAAGTCGGGCATCGCGTGAAACGCGCGATAAAAATAGCTCGAAATATCCACCAGCAAAAGATGCTTGGGCTCATTGGTCGCGAGGTCGTTTGGCTGGCTCATCGGAGAAGAAAATTGGAACAAAAAGTGAAAGCTCAGGCGGTAAAAATTCCCAAGCGGGATGATCCGCAGCTACAACATCAGTCGCTGGGTGCCGCGCGCGAGTCGTGGTGGATGTTCAACATTATCGCTGAAATGGTTTCTGCCACTGAGAAGCTGGCCAATATCACACCTGCCGTGGCGATCTTCGGCAGCGCGCGTTTGAAGGTCGGCACGCCGTACTACAAAATGACCGAAGATATCGCGAAACGCTTATCTGACGCGGGGTTTAGCGTGTTGTCGGGTGGCGGGCCGGGCATCATGGAAGCCGCCAACAAAGGTGCGCTGGCCGGTAAAAGTCCGAGCATCGGACTCAATATCGTGCTGCCGTTTGAACAAGGCGGCAATGGCTATCAGGATATTTCCATGTCGTTCCAACACTTCTTTGCGCGCAAGACCATGTTTGTGAAGCACGCGGCCGCGTACGTGGTGATGCCGGGTGGCTTTGGTACGCTCGATGAATTATCGGAAGCGCTCACGTTAATTCAGACCGGCAAGATCCGCCGCTTCCCGGTGGTGCTGGTCGGCAAGAAATTTTGGGCGGGACTGGTAGATTGGATTCGCAACACGCTGGTGGTCGAGGGCGTGGTCAGCGCGAGCGATCTCGATTTGTTCGTGGTGACGGACGATCCGCAGGAAGTGGTCGATGTGCTGTTCAGCTACTATGCGAATCGTAGTTTTACGCCGAATGCCGATGAACGCGCGTTGGAAATGACGCTCTAACTTTCCCGTGATGACGCATGAGGTGATGCTATGAAGAAAATTGTAATGTTGATGCTGGTTGCGTTTTTTACTTTGCCGGCACTGGCGCAAAGTGTTGCGCGACCCAAACCTGCGGGCCTAGAGCCGGTGGCTGATGTGCCGCCGCCGCCGGAAATCAAGGCGGATTCCGCCAAGGAGATCGCCAAACTCGATACCTCGCCCGATACCAAGGTGACGGTCACCAAGCGGGGGGACGAGCGCATCGAAGAGTTTCGATTCAAAGGCAAGCACTACAAATCAAAAGTCACGCCCGCGAAAGGCCCGTCGTATTATTTGGTGGATCCTAAAGGCGATGGCTCGTTCGTGCGTCACGATGGGCCTGACCTGAAGATGGCCGTGCCGATGTGGGTGTTGCTGGAGTGGTAAAGCTTCAGTGGCGATTCAACAATAACAACCTAATTTCACGATGAGCGTATTTACCCCGGTCACACTTGATGAAGCACGCGCGTTTGTCGCGCCCTACAACGTTGGCGACATCATTGATTTTCAAAATATCGCGGCAGGCGTCGAGAACTCGAATTTTTTTGTCACCACCACAGAGGGTCGTTACGTACTCACGATTTTCGAAAAAATTCCGCGCGAAGACCTCGGTTTTTATATGGGGCTGATGACGCATCTGGGTCGCAATGCGGTGCCGTGCGCCGTGCCGCTGGCGACGTTGAGCGGCGAAGTGATTCGCACGCTGAAAGACAAACCGGCTGCGCTGGTGTCGCGTTTGGGCGGCGGCGATATTGCGCACCCAAGTTTGGGCGACTGCCGTGCGGTTGGTGCCGCGCTCGCGCGCATGCACGCGGCCACCAAAGACTTTGGCCTGAAGATGCGCAACTGGCGCGGACTTTCATGGTGGCGCAGCTACGCCACTGCCTTGAAGCCGCATCTGGGTGAGACCGAGCGCGCGTTGATCGACAGCGAGCTTCGGCATCAAGCGAAATTCGACGCGCTCGATTTGCCGCGCGGGGTGATTCATGGCGACTTGTTTCGCGACAATATTTTGTGGGACGACCATCTCGACACGCATGTGCCGCAGATGATCGACTTTTATTTCGCCTGCGAAGAGCACCTCATGTTCGATGTCGCGATCACGGTCAACGATTGGTGCCTGGATATTCACGCCTACCCCGAAGCGCGGCTATCGGTGCCGCACGCTAAGGCGTTGCTGGCGGGTTATGCCAGCGTGCGCGCGTTCATGCCAGTCGAGCGCGAGGCATGGCCGCAGATGTTGCGCGCAGCCGCGTTGCGCACGTGGTTGGGACGCTTGGGATATAACTACTTCCCGCGCGATTCTGAGTTGACTCACCCGAAGGATCATCCGTTCACCGAGCGTCTGCTGCGATTTCATATTGCGCACGAAGCCGCAAACCGCGAATTGCTGAATTAGCATGCGCGTCAACGACGTTTCTTTTCGCGATGGTGCGCTGTGGCTCAAAGATGCGCTGGCAATTTTTCATGCGCAACCGCTCGGCTGGATTGGGCTGGCGATGACATGGATGGTGGCCACATTGGTGCTCACGTTGTTTCTGCCGCTGATTGGACCGATCGCATCGAAGTTGTTGCAGACGGCGTTCTTCGCAGGCTTCGCGATTGCGTGCAGCCAACAACTCGGCGGCGGACGACCAAGCTCCTCGCATTTGCTCGCCGGCCTGCGCGCCAATGGTCGCGCGCTACTTGCCATCGGCGGTATTTTGTTGCTGATTCAATTGGCGGTGTTTTTGCTGATGCTGGCACTCGGCCTTCGCGTCAACTTGCCCGATGTCGGCAACATGGAAGTGGCCGATGCCACGAAAGCGATTCAAGAATGGGCGCGCAGCGAAGAGCTACAGAGCATGATGCCGCTGATTTATTTAGGCTTGGCGCTTAATGCGCTAACGACGGGATTGTTCTGGTTCGTCGCGCCGTTGCTGGCGTTTCAGCAAATGCCACCGACCCATGCGATCCGCTGGAGCGTGTATGCGTTCGCCAGCAACTTCAGCGCGATGCTGGTGTTTGCGGCGATCATGACAGCGCTCATGATGTTGAGTTTTCTGTCGCTTGGCCTCGGCTTCATCGTCGTGTTGCCGCTGCTGATGATCGCGAATTACACGAGTTATCGACGGGTGTTTGCTGAAACGTAATTGGTAGGTCGGGTTGCGAAGCTACCCGACTTCAATGTTGAAAGTCAGTGTTCGCTGAGCAGTGACGACTTGCTATGGTAAGTCAGGTTGCGCAGCTACCTGACTTTTAGCGGTGAGGTCGGGTAGCTTCGCAACCCGACCTGCGCGCGACTGAGTTTTGCGCCGTTACGCGCTTTTCTTGTCGCTCAGTGTTGCGTTGCCACCTGTCACCGATTTGAGTCGCGGCTTCACCTGCGCCACGTACTCAGGCACCCAGCGCTTCAGCTCGCGCCGCACGTCGGAATCTTCCGGCAAGCGATCCTGCCCCAGCCATTGCGACATACTGTCGATGAAGCCGGGAGCGACTTCGCGTGCTTTGGCGATGCGCAATTTTGGGTGCGGTGTTGGCCGCGTGTGCTCGTCGTCGGTGAGTAATTCTTCAAACAATTTTTCACCGGGACGCAAGCCCGTGTAGATGACTTTGATATCGTCATCAGTCTGCTCGGATAAGCGAATCATGTCGTGCGCGAGGTCCACAATCTTCACTGGCTCGCCCATGTCGAGCACAAATACCTCGCCACCTAAACCCATGGTGCCTGCCTGCAATACGAGTTGCGAGGCCTCTGGGATCGACATGAAGTAGCGCACCATGTCCGGGTGAGTGACCGTCACCGGGCCACCGTGGTCGATTTGCTCCTGAAAGCGCGGAATCACACTACCTGCGCTGCCCAACACATTGCCGAAGCGCACCATTTCAAACCGTGTTTCGCCGGTCTGTTGCAACGCTTGGCACACCATCTCGGCAAGGCGCTTGGTCGCGCCCATGACGTTGGTTGGGTTTACGGCTTTGTCGGTGGAGATGAACACGAATTTTTTTACGCCATGCTCGATAGCGGCTTGCGCTACGAGGAGTGTGCCGAGCACGTTGTTCTGCACGGCTTCCCACGCATTGGTTTCTTCCATCAGCGGCACGTGCTTGTAGGCAGCAGCGTGGAAAACGAGGGAGGGCGCGTATTGATGCATGGTGCTGCCCACGCGTTTTGCGTTTTTGATGTCACCGATCACAGAGGCAATGGGCAGATTCTCAAACTCATCGCGGAGCGATTGCTCAATCTTGTAGAGCCCAAATTCGCTTTGTTCGAATAACACCAACAGCGACGGCTGGTAGGTGGCAATTTGCCGACACAGCTCTGAGCCGATTGAGCCGCCAGCACCGGTCACCAAGATGACTTTGCCGGTGATGAGATCGTGCAGACCCGCGTCGTCCAGTACCACCGGTTCGCGCTTCATCAAATCTTCTACCGCCACCCGGCGAATTTTTGGTGGCTGCACTTTGCCATTGGCGCGTGAGCTGACCGCGATGCCGTTGAATTTGGGAACGGTCAACACCGACACGCGCGCCTTGTTGCAGATCTCGACAATACGCCGCCGCACGGGGTACGTGACTGAGGGCATGGCAATGATCGCGTGCTTGACTTTGAGGGTGCGAGAAACGCGCGGCAATTCGTCAATTGCGCCGAGCACCCGGGCACCATGCAGCATGCGGTGACGCTTGTTCGGATCGTCGTCAAGCAGGCCAACGACGCGCCATTCGGTGCTGCGCGAAAGCTCTTTGATGAGACTCACCGCCGCATCGCCTGCGCCCAGAATCACCACCGGGGTGCCCTGCTCACCCGCCTTGCCATAGAGCCGCCATTCGGCCCACGAACGGTAAGTGATGCGACTGCCGGCCATCAGCACAATCAACATCAGCGCTTGTACGATAAAGTGCGCCGCCGACAGCCCATCACCTGCGTTGCCAACCCACAGCGTCAACGCAACGGCGGTAGAGCCCGCGATCACGCTGGCGACAATGCGCTGCACGTCGGGTAGGCTGGCGTAGCGCCACAGCCCTTGATACATGCCAAATACGGCTGAGACCACGGCGTGTACCGGCAGCGCAACCGCGAGCAGCGGCCAAAGTGCAGAGAGGGTTGCACTGAGGGGCAGAGTGCTGGAGACGTTAGCAAACAGTGCGAGTGCGGTTGTCCAAGAAAGTACAACCATCACGACATCATGAAAAAACGCGAGCACCGCGCGTTCATTGATTGAGAAACTTGTCATATTGGCTTGGAGGCCTTCCTAGCTGTTTTTGTTATTCCGCGTGAAGCGCCACTCTAATGTCGCCAAGAGCAAGCCATATGTTACCACCCAGAACCCTAGCGTTTCTAGCCCGAGTGCGTGGGTTCGCGCATACAGTGCAGAGCCCGCGCACAGCAGCATCAACAAATAGTAGACCAGCGCCGTACGGCGATGGTTCCAACCGTTCAAGATGAGGCGGTGATAGTAGTGTGTTCGATGCGCTTCCCAAATTTTTTCGAGACGCACGATCCGTTTGCACAGCGTGACCGTCGCATCCACGATAAATGGCGAAAACGTCAGCAGCGGAAACCACCAAGGCCAGACGCTGGATAACACGCCATGCACGCCGAACGCGGCAGCGAGAAAGCCAAGCGGGATCGAGCCCGCATCGCCCATAAAAACTTTCGCTGGGGGAAAGTTGAAACACAAAAAGCCCAGCGCAGCCCCCGCGATGATTGAAGACATGCTGGCGAGTGCGACGGCGTCGCCCGCTAGGCTTTGACTCGCCGCAATCGCGTACGCACCAAAGCCAATCACCGCCATCCCGCCCGCCAGTCCATCCGCACCGTCCATGAAGTTGTAGAGGTTGGTCATCCACGTGACGGCGAGGATCAATACGCCGACGCCAAGCAGTGAAAGCGGCGTCGTCAATGCGAAATTTTGCACCCAGAGCAAAACCAACAGAGTCGCTCCGGCAAAGTGAGCCGCGATGCGTAGTGCGGCGCTTAAGCCTGCTCGGTCATCGATGACTGAAATTGCGGCGAGCGTTGCGGCGGTGGCCAGTGATGGTGCCAGCGCTCGCCATCCTGAGATGAACAGGAGTGCGGCGGCGACGGTGATTACGAGGGCGAGGCCGCCAATGCGCGGCGTCGCGTGCACGTGCATCGCGTTGGCGCGGTTGGGGTGATCTAGGATCGTGCGCGCCAAAGGAGAACGGAGCAGGACAAACAGCAGCGCGCCGCACGAGATGGCGCTCGCGGTGGCCAAGGTCTCAAATGACGGGTTCACGTGCGGTGCTTCTCGATGTGGCGTGGTCGATGGTTGAGCAGTATTGCCAATAAAAAACGGGCACCGAAGGTGCCCGTTTTTCAAGCCTGAGTCGATCGCATTATGGACAAACTAGTTTTCGGACAATGGTGAAGGTTTGCGTGCCGGCGCTATTAGACACCGTCACGTCAACGGGTGTGCTGGTAGCTGGTGTGGCGGGCGAGATTGCACCTGCTGCGGTCAGTACCACCGTGCCTGCGCCGGTAATGCTCGCGGGTGCAACCGTTAGTCTGCTTGGGTTGGCGGATGTGACTGTCTTTGGATCTGCCCCACCGGTGACCGTGAAAGACAGAGTCGCACCATCAGCGACGCAAGTGCCATTAACGAGCCCAGATATACACGGGGCTCCGGGCGTGCAGGTGCACTGCCGTGTTACTTGGATGACTTGTTCATTCGTGCCGTCGCTGACTACGACGCCAACAGTCGCGGGCGAGACGACCGACCCTTCTGCCTTGATGGTGGCGGTCCCAGACGCGCCAGTCAGGCTGGAGGGTGCGACTGACGCCAGAGCGGGAATGCGCGAGTTGATAATTTTCAGAGTATTGCCGCCAATAATACCGAGCGGGGTCGAATCGCCGTTCGCCAAACACGCGATCGAAGTCGGGATCACCGATAGTGGCTGGTTTGGCGCAATCGTACCGACCGTTGTGGTCACGCCGAACGTGGCAGCCTGGCCGCTGGCGTCCCGAATCGTCACCGCATTCGGATCAGCAATACAGTTCGGTGGCGCGGATGGACCGACGCTGATCGTGGTGACACCTGCATTTTGGAATACGGTAGTCGGCGTGGCGGTTACCGTAAACGCAAGCGAGGGCGATACGGTGACCGAATAGGGTGGCGTACCGCCTGAGATACGTGCATTGATTTGCCCCGTACCGCAAGTCACGTTATCCCGCCCTGGGAGCGGCCCCAGCGCGCCAGGAAGAACCACCAGCGGAGGAATGGGTGCTGAAGGCAACGGATTGTTCACAATCACAAAATCTACATCCCGATAGACACCCGACTGAACGTCGGTAATGCGCAACCCTGCGTACTGGGTGCGCGCGGTGTCAAGCGGTCGCAAGAATGCCTTTAGACTGCCAGCCTCAGTGCCTCCGGGAACCGTCGAGCCACTAGTGGTGAGCGTGAGCGACGAGACTGCCTGATTTGGCGGTGAGCTGTTCTTGTCAATGAACAGAAATTGTCCGTAGTTGATTGAGAGGCGCAGCGGGCGATTCCGGTACAACACACCCGCCGTGGTGGGGCGCAGGTTGATCTCGGACTCTGAGCCGACGCACGCCTCGGTCGCCAGCGGCTTGCCGGCATCATCGACCCCACAACCAAACAGCGCCGAAATACTCAGGTTGTAACCGAGAATAAAGTTTTGCACGACGCTAAAGCTTGTGTCACCGGTGGTAATGGTTGTCCCCGCAGCATCGCGTACCGTGAAGCGGATAGAGCGCGAAGGGACGATGTTGGGATCGGTCACGGGGTCTACGACACCTGGATTGTTTGGAACCACGACGAAGGTGTTGCCCTCCAACGTGTAGTTGAGCGGGACGAGCGTCTGCTCGCTCGACGTCAGGAAGTACGGCTTCCGACCGCCAGCAACCGTGAATGTGAACGGTACATTCGCAAATAGTGAACCACTCGCCGGCAACAACGCCAACGTTCCCACCTGGATGCCCGTGTCAGAGGCGACCCCCCCACCTCCACAAGACCCCAACAGCGCCGAAGCGCCCGCAAGACAAATGGCTGCGCCACCACGTCGTGCCCAGAGTTGAGCCTTAGTCAAATAATTATTGGTCGTCACGGCGGTGCCCTCTCATTGTCAGCTATCGGGTAGCTGGTTACGCGTGCAAATCGAATGTCAAACACGCACAAGTTAAGATTAAGCGAGTTTGCTTAAGAATTAGTATGTTACCTGACTTTATTAAAGCGCAACTTGCAGTTGGATGCAAGCGCTTTTGTGTGAGAAAACGTTGCGGAATGCCCCGTGAAACGCCAGATTTTTCGCGGTGTGATGTAAATTTTAGCGTGTTAATCGCAACCCGGCACGGCACGCCATTGTCAACTTCACGATTTTGTTGCACCGCGCAAATTCCGGCGTTATCATCGATACATTCCGGAATAGTCTTTTGGTATCAGCGTGTTGGAACGCTTGATCGAGCGTTATCTTCGTCGAGAAACTTAAACTCCCCGTATTACCCTACGTCCCGACCACTCCGGCATTAAACCGTCTCGTTGGCGCTCGTCTTTGACGTAGCGCCATTTTGTGCCGTCAATTACCCTGATGTTGCTGTCGTTTTGGAGATTCGCCATGTCTCACTCTGCCACCCCTGCCGCGCAAGGCCTGTACGATCCCGCCAATGAACACGATGCCTGCGGCGTCGGGTTTGTCACGCATATTAAAGGGAAGAAATCGCATGCGATTGTCGAGCAGGGCTTAAAGATTCTCGATAACTTGAGTCATCGCGGCGCGACCGGTTATGACCCATTGTTGGGCGACGGCGCGGGGATTTTGATTCAAGTGCCCGATCAACATTTGCGTCGCGTGTGCGGTGCGCAGGGCATGACTTTACCGGCGCTGGGGTCGTATGGCGTCGGCATGGTGTTTCTGCCGCGTGAGCCAGCTTCACGTACGGCCTGCGAGCAGGAAATTGAACGCGCCATCCATGGTGAAGGGCAAATTTTGCTCGGCTGGCGCGATGTGCCGACCAACAATCACGGCCTCTCGGCAGCGACCATTGCGGTCGAGCCGCTGATTCGCCAAGTATTCGTTGCGCGTGGTTCGAGTGCCATGTCGCAGGATGATCTGGAACGCAAGTTGTTCATTATCCGCAAGCGCAGCGGCCATGCGATTCAAGCGCTGAATTTGCGTCATGGCAAAGAGTTTTATGTGCCGTCGTTTTCCACGCGCACCATCGTCTACAAAGGCATGTTGCTGGCCGATCAAGTTGGCCACTATTTCACCGATCTGCAAGACCCCACGCTCACCACCGCGTTAGCGCTCGTGCATCAGCGTTTTTCTACCAACACTTTTCCAACGTGGGATCTCGCGCACCCGTTTCGTATGGTCGCGCACAACGGCGAGATCAACACGCTGCGCGGTAACGTGAATTGGATTCGCGCACGTCAACAGGCGATTGCATCCCCTGTGCTGGGTGCCGACCTAGACAAAATCTGGCCGCTGATTTATGACGGCCAATCTGATTCGGCCTCGTTCGACAACTGCCTCGAAATGCTGGTGATGGGCGGCTATCCGCTCGCGCACGCGATGATGATGATGATTCCCGAGGCGTGGAGTGGTCACAAGCTGATGGACGAAGACCGGCGCGCGTTTTATGAATATCACGCTACCTTGATGGAAGCGTGGGACGGCCCGGCCGCGATGGCGTTCACCGATGGTCGGCAGATCGGTGCGACGCTGGATCGTAATGGTTTGCGCCCGGCGCGTTATTTGTTGACCGATGATGACCTCGTGGTGCTCGCATCCGAAGCCGGTGTCCTCGATATCCCCGAAGAAAAAATCGTCAAAAAATGGCGTTTGCAACCGGGCAAGATGTTCTTGGTCGATATTGAAAAAGGCAAGATCATTGACGACGCGGAATTGAAGCGCGAACTCGCCACCGCCAAGCCGTATCGCGAATGGGTTGCACAGGCGCGAATTCGTTTAGACGAGTTGCCCGAACCCGCACCCGCCGAGAAATCGAAAGTGCCGTTGCTGGAACGTCAACAGGCGTTCGGCTACACACAGGAAGATTTGAAGGTCATCATGGCACCGATGGCCACCAATGGCATCGAGGCGACTGGCTCGATGGGCAACGATTCGCCGCTGGCGGTGATGTCGAACAAACCACGCAACTTGTATCACTACTTCAAGCAATTATTCGCGCAAGTGACCAACCCGCCGATTGACCCGATCCGCGAAGAGCTGGTCATGTCTACCGGCATCACCATCGGCCCGCGTCCGAATCTGTTGGACATTCATCACACCGATCCGGGCAAATGGTTGGAAGTTCCGCAGCCGGTGCTGACCGCCGACGATATGGAAAAAATTCGCCATATCGAAATGTTTACTGGCGGTTATTTTCGTAGCCACGAACTCAATATCACTTATCCGGCTTCATGGGGTACGGAAGGGATCGAAGCGGCAGTCGCGTCGATCTGTGCGCACGCTGAAGATGCAATTCACAACGGCTTCAATCTGCTCATCGTCACCGACCGCAATGTTGATGCCGAGAACGTTGCGATTCCGGCGTTGCTGGCCGTCGGTGCGATTCATCAACATCTCGTGCGCAAGGGCTTGCGCACCTCTACGGGTCTGGTCGTTGAAACCGGCTCGGTGCGCGAAGTGCATCACTTTGCGTTGTTGGGTGGCTATGGCGCGGCAGCAGTTCACCCGTACCTCGCGCTCGAAACCTTGCATCATATGCACGCCTATATGGGTGACTACGACGCCAAAGAAGCTGAGAAAAAATACATCAAGGCGGTGTCAAAAGGTTTGCTGAAAGTAATGTCGAAGATGGGCATCTCGACCTACCAGAGTTACTGCGGCGCGCAAATTTTTGAGGCGGTCGGTCTGTCGAGCGAATTCATCGGCAAACATTTCACCGGCACTGCATCGAACATCGAAGGTATCGGCATTTTTGAAATCGCCGAAGAAGCCATGCGCACCCACCGCGCGGCGTTCAGCGACGATCCGGTTCTCCGTACGCAGCTCGATGCGGGTGGCGAATATGCGTACCGCACGCGCGGTGAAGAGCATATGTGGACGCCGGATGCGATCGCCAAATTGCAGCATTCGACCAAAACAAATTCGTATACGACCTACAAGGAATACGCGAAACTCATCAACGATCAGACCAAGCGCCACATGACCTTGCGTGGGCTGTTCGAGATCAAATCGCTGGGTGCTGCGGTGCCATTGGCCGAAGTGGAATCCGCCAAAGACATCGTCAAACGCTTTGCCACCGGTGCCATGTCACTGGGCTCAATTTCCACCGAAGCCCACGCCACGCTTGCCGTTGCGATGAATCGCATCGGCGGCAAATCGAACACGGGCGAGGGCGGCGAAGATCCGAAACGCTTTATCGCGATCACCAAAACCGGCGAGACCATGAAGACCCGCCTCGGTGATGCGGTGGTTGCCGATATTCCGTTGAAGGTTGGTGACTCGATGCGTTCACGCATCAAACAGGTTGCCTCGGCGCGTTTCGGTGTCACGGCGGAATACTTGAATTCGGCCGATCAAATCCAGATCAAGATGGCGCAAGGTGCCAAGCCCGGTGAGGGCGGCCAGTTGCCCGGCCACAAAGTATCGGAATACATCGGCGCGCTGCGTTACGCAACACCCGGTGTCGAATTGATTTCGCCGCCGCCGCACCACGATATTTATTCCATCGAAGACTTGGCGCAACTGATTCACGATTTGAAAAACTGTAATTCAAGCGCGTCGATTTCGGTGAAGCTCGTTTCCGAAGTGGGCGTGGGTACCATCGCCGCCGGTGTCGCCAAAGCCAAGGCCGATCACGTCACCATCGCTGGTCACGACGGCGGTACCGGTGCCTCGCCGATTTCGTCGGTGAAACACGCGGGCACGCCGTGGGAATTGGGCTTAGCAGAGACCCAGCAAACGCTGGTGATGAATCGTCTGCGTGGCCGGATTGCGGTGCAAGTCGATGGTCAGTTGAAGACCGGTCGCGACGTGTTGGTCGGAGCGTTGTTGGGAGCCGATGAATTCGGGTTTGCCACCGCGCCATTGGTCGTTGAGGGCTGCATCATGATGCGCAAGTGTCACCTCAATACCTGCCCGGTCGGCGTCGCCACGCAAGACCCGGTGCTGCGGCAAAAATTCACCGGCCAGCCAGAACACGTCGTAAATTATTTCTTCTTCGTTGCTGAAGAATTGCGCGAGTTGATGGCCGAAATGGGCGCGCGCACGTTCAATGAATTGGTTGGCCGTGCCGATTTGCTCGATATGCAAAAGGGCATTCAGCACTGGAAACTCAAGGGTCTCGACTTCGCGAAAATTTTCTATCAACCGCAGATGCCCGCCGAAGTCGCGCGCCATCACTGCGAAACGCAGGATCACGGTCTCGACGGTGCGCTCGACAACAAACTGATCGCACTTGCCCAGCCCGCGCTGGAAAGCAAGAAGCGTGTGGTGATCGACGACACCATTCGCAATGCCAACCGCACCGTCGGCGCGATGTTGTCCGGTGAAGTCGCCAAGCACTATGCACATGTTGGCTTGCCTGATGACACCATCCACATCAACCTCGCCGGTACCGCCGGGCAAAGTTTCGGCGCGTTCTTGGCGCATGGCATCACCTTGGAACTCACTGGCCAAGCCAATGATTACGTCGGCAAAGGCTTGAGTGGTGGTCGCGTGATCGTCAAGCCCCATGCGGCGTTCCGCGGCAATCCGCTGGAAAATATCATCGTCGGTAACACCGTCATGTACGGTGCGATTGCTGGTGAATCGTATTTCCGTGGCGTCGCTGGTGAGCGCTTTTGCGTGCGTAACTCGGGCGCGTCAGCGGTCGTGGAAGGCACGGGCGACCATAGTTGCGAATACATGACTGGCGGCACCGTCGTGGTGTTGGGCGTAACGGGTCGCAACTTCGGCGCGGGCATGTCGGGCGGCGTGGCGTATGTGCTCGATGAAGATGGCCTGTTCGCCAAGCGCTGCAACATGGCGATGGTCGAACTTGAAGCGCTCTCTGAAGTGCCAAGCCCCACCTCGCATCTCGGGCAGGCCGACACCATGTTGCTACGTTCGTTGATCGACAACCACGCCAAACACACCGGCAGCGAACGCGCGAAAACGATCCTCGCCAACTGGAGCGTGTGGTTGCCGAAGTTCGTGAAAGTTATGCCAACCGAATATCGCCGTGCATTGGGCGAGATGGTGGCAAAAGCGGCGGCAAAAAAAGCCAACGCAAAACAGAAAGAGGCAGCGTAAGATGGGTAAAGCCACCGGATTTTTAGAGTATCAACGTCTGTCTGAGGCCTCGACGCCACCCGCACAGCGCGTCAAAAATTATCAGGAATTTACGCTGCATTTGACCGATGCCGAAGCGAAAATTCAGGGTGCGCGTTGCATGGATTGCGGCATTCCGTTTTGCCAAAACGGCTGCCCGGTCAACAACATCATTCCTGATTTCAACGACCTCGTGTTTCGCCAAAATTGGCAAGAGGCGCTCGATACTTTGCACTCGACGAATAACTTTCCCGAGTTCACCGGTCGTGTCTGCCCAGCGCCGTGCGAAGCTGCGTGTACGCTGACCATCAACAACGATGCGGTCGGCATCAAGTCGATTGAACACGCGATCATCGACAAAGGTTGGGAGATGGGTTGGGTCACGCCGCAGCCATCGGTCAAGAAAACCGGCAAACGTGTCGCCGTGGTCGGCTCCGGCCCCGCAGGTCTCGCGGCAGCACAGCAACTCGCACGCGTTGGTCACGATGTGCTCGTGTTCGAAAAAGCGGATCGCATCGGTGGACTGTTGCGCTATGGTATTCCCGATTTCAAGATGGAAAAATCGCACATTGATCGCCGGGTTGCACAGATGCAGGCCGAGGGCGTGCAATTTCGTGTCAGCCAAAATATCGGCGCGGGTTTGGCAAACTCGACGCCCGCGAGCGTGTTGCTCGAAGACTTCGACGCAGTAGTATTGAGTGGGGGCGCGGAATGGCCGCGCGATTTGCCGGTGCCGGGACGCGAGTTGAACGGCATTCATTTCGCGATGGATTTTTTGCCCTCGCAAAATAAAATTGTGGCGGGCGATAAAGTCGCTAACCAAATCATGGCGACCGCCAAGCACGTCGTAGTGATTGGCGGCGGTGATACTGGTAGCGATTGCGTGGGCACCTCGAATCGTCATGGTGCCGCGTCAATCGCGCAGTTTGAGTTGCTGCCGCAGCCGCCCGAAAGTGAAAATAAACCACTGGTGTGGCCGTACTGGCCAGTGAAGTTGCGTACCTCGTCGTCGCACGAAGAAGGCTGTGATCGCGACTGGTCGGTGGCGACGAAAAAATTCATCGGTAAAAACGGCAAGGTGGAAAAGTTGGTTGCTGCACGCGTCGAATGGAAAGACGGCAACATGCAGGAAGTGCCCGGCTCCGAATTCGAAATGAAGGCGGACTTGGTGCTGCTCGCAATGGGATTTCTCGGCCCCGTGCAACAAGGCCTGCTCGAACAATTTGGTGCGCTCGGCGTGGAAAAAGATGCGCGCAGCAACGTCAAAGCTGCCACTGAAGGCGAGGGCGCGTACCAAACGGCCAACCCGAAAGTATTCGCGGCAGGCGACATGCGCCGTGGTCAATCGCTGGTGGTCTGGGCGATTCGCGAAGGCCGCCAATGCGCGCGCTCGGTCGATGCGTATTTGATGGGTTCCTCCGAGCTGCCGCGCTAGTGCCGTTGATTTCTATTACGGTCACGCTGGCCGAGCAGCACGCTGATGCCTTCGGCGACGCGCTGCTCGAAGCAGGCGCGGTTTCGGTCAACGTGGAAGATGCTGACGAAGGAACCGCGCAAGAAAAACCGATCTTCGGTGAACCCGGTGCGACCACCGGTATGTGGAATCAACCGAAGTTGACTGCGCTATTTCCTGCAGATGAGGACGCAGCGACAATTGCCCGAAACGCCGCGTCAATGCTGGGGTTTGTGCTACCGGTCTTCGCTGTCACCGAGGTCGAAGACATCGACTGGGTGAAACAAAATCGCGATCAATTTCAGCCGATTAAAATTTCGGATCACATCTGGATCGTGCCAACATGGCACTCACCACCGGACGCGCATTCGATCAACATTTCGCTCGATCCCGGCGCGGCATTTGGTACCGGCAGTCACCCGACCACACGGCTCTGTTTGCAGTGGCTCGAAGCGCATCTCAATGCCGCAAACAAACCAACGATGCTCGACTACGGCACCGGTTCTGGCATCCTCGCCATCGCCGCGAAGAAACTCGGTGCGGCAACAACGGTCGGCGTGGACATTGACGCGCAAGCCATCGACACCGCGCGCTACAACGCCGTGCAAAACGGCGTGGATAGTGGCTTTTCAACCACTGACACCATCCTCGATTTCGTTGCCGACATCACCGTCGCCAACATTCTCGCCAATCCCTTGAAGGTGTTGGCACCATTACTTGCCGGCCACACGAAATCCGGCGGACAACTCGCGATGGCAGGGATTCTTGATGAACAAGCCAACGACATCATCGCCATCTACGCGCCGTGGTTTGACCTCGCCGTCTGGAAACGCGACGAAGGCTGGTCGCTAATCGCTGGTGAACGTAAGTGAGTGCCGCGTCAGCTAAAATCAACGCATGCTGCTGACCACCTGCCCCAACTGCGCCGCGCAATTCAAAGTCTTGCCTGAGCACCTCAACGTGCGGCAGGGACGCGTCATGTGCGGGCGTTGCCGCCATGTGTTTAACGCGTTTGAATCGTTGCAGCGCAAAGAAGACGAGGTCGTGGTTGCGAGCTTGGCAGGGGCGCGCGTAGCAGGTGCTAGCGTAGCAGGCGCGGGCGTAGGAGAGGCTAGCGCAGCGCAAGCTGCGGACGAACTTCAGGTCGAGTTTGTCTCTGAGCCCGAATTTGCGCCCGAGACATCAGCTGCCGCCACCGCGTTCGATGCTGAGACACCACTGCCCCCTGTATTTCGCGCCAATGAGCCCGAAGTCCCCGCCGAACTTGCCAGTGTGATCGACACGCTAGGCTCGGTGCACGCGACCGATGCCGACCATACAGATACGCCTGCGCCGCCGCCATTTTCAGAAGCACCGTTGCCGGTCGAACTACGAATCGAGCCCGCGCTCGACATCAAGAAAATTGCCGCGCTACCCACCGAATCGCCGCTGATTTTCACCGATGTGCCGAAGGCCACTGGTAGCCCGTTGATGCCTCGATATGCGCAGGAACTCAAACGTCCGTCGCGTTGGTGGACGCCGCTGAGTGTCGTGATGGCGCTGGTGTTACTCACGCTCGTCGCCTATCAATTTCGCAGCGGGATCGTGCAGACCTATCCGCAATTTCGTCCGGCGTTCGCGACTGCCTGCGGTGTGATCGGTTGCAAAGTTTTCTGGGGGCGGGATGCGGGCGCGATTCACGTTGCCGGTACTGAGTTAGTCGAGACGCCGGGCAAACCTGGCAACATGATTGCCTCGGCCACCCTCGCCAATCGCAGTACCGAGCGGCAGGACTTACCATCGGTAGAATTGCGCCTCACCAGCAATACCAATCAGGTGCTGATCAGTCGTATTCTGGAGCCTGCAGATTACTTGGGTCGCGCCATGACTGCCGACGATAGCATCGCCGCCAATGCGGATTTGGCGATCAACCTCAATATCGAAATTCCCCCAACGACGGCAGCATCTGGTTACGAATTTTTGCCGTTTTATCGCTAAGCAAGTTCACCTCAAAGGAAACTCACATGGCCAACGTCACCCTAGCAGGCAACCCTATCAGCGTCACCGGAAAATTTCTCGCCAAAGGCGACCAAGCGCCGGCCTTCAAACTCACCGCCAAAGACTTGAGCGATGTCGAGCTCTCGGCCTATGCGGGCAAACGCAAGGTGCTCAACATCGTGCCGAGCCTCGACACGCCAACCTGCGCAAAATCAACGCGCGTGTTTAACGAAAAAGCCTCATCGCTGAAGAACACCGTGGTGCTGGTGGTGGCGGCTGATCTGCCATTCGCGATGGGGCGTTTCTGCGGTGCCGAGGGATTGGAGAACGTGATTCCGTTATCGACTTTCCGCGAAAAATCGTTTCATGAGCAATACGGCGTCAACATCGCCAATGGCCCGTTGCGCGGACTCACTTCGCGCGCGGTGGTGGTGCTCGATGAAAATGACAATGTGCTGCACGCTGAGCTGGTGCCGGAAATCAAGCAGGAACCCAACTATGACGCAGCGTTAGCGGCGTTGAGCTGATTTGCGATCGTTGTTTATTGGCGGGAGTTTTGCGGCACTTTGTGCTGGAAGATGCCGCCAATCATGAAGTGTTGTAGTGTCTCGATCCATTCCCGAAAGAACGCCATGAAAATTGTTCGTCAGCCCCGTCGCGCGTCCACGCCTGCCATCATCATGGCGTTGCTCGCCAGTACGCTGTTAGCGGCCTGCGGTGAGAATCCAAAGTTTGTGCAAAATTTTCGTCCGGCGATCGGGCTAACTGCGATCAATCGGATTAACTACGATGGCGTTGCTGACGACCTGTTGACGGCCGGGCTCGGCAAAGCTGGCCTGCAATCGGCAACCGCGCCTACGCAAGTTGACCCGACCCAGCCGACGCCGGCTGAGCTGCGCCGCCTCGCGATTTATAACAACTACCGCGCGCTGGTCGATACCACGGCCAACGGCGGTTTCGGCACGCTCTACGGACCAAACGTTGACGCCACTGGCGCCGTCACCACCGGCGACGGCAAGATCGCGGGCAGTGAATATTTGGCGTACGCCGATGACGGCAGCGGCCTGCAAAACGTCACGATCATGGTGCAGATTCCTACTTCGTTCAACAAGGATAGCCCGTGCATTGTTGCCGCCGTATCGAGCGGCTCACGCAATGTCTACGGCGCCATCGCCACCGCCGGTGAATGGGGCTTGAAGCGTGGCTGCGCAGTCGCCTACAGCGACAAAGGCACGGGACTCGGCGTGCATGATCTCGGTGCCGATACCGTTAGCGTTATCAATGGTCAACGTGCCACCGCGACCGCAGCCGCGGCCACCGCCAACTTCAACGCCAATATTCTTGCTGCGGATCTCACCACCTTCAATGCCGCGTTCGCCAATCGCGTCGCGGTGAAGCACGCACACTCGCAGCGCAATCCGGAACGCAACTGGGGTCGCGACACCTTGGCCGCGATTGAATACGCGTTCTTCACCATCAACGAACAGATCGGCGAAAAATCGCCCGGCGGCTTCACCGTCGCGGTGGTGCGCCCTGAAAACACCATCGTGATTGCCTCCAGTGTCTCAAATGGCGCGGGTGCGGCACTGGCGGCGTTGGAGCAAGATACCAAAGGCTTGATCGACGGCCTTGCCGTGGCCGAGCCTAGCGTGCAGATTGCCGCTAATAGCGCGCTCACGGTGCGACGCGGCACCGTATCTACTGCGGGCGGCGCGAAATCGCTTTACGATTATTTTAGTTTCGCGAACTTGATGCAACCGTGTGCCGCCTTGTCGGCAAATGCAGCGGGCGCGCCGGCGGCGGCGTTTGTGAATACGGCACTCGCTACCAACCGTTGCGCGGGCCTGAAAGCGGCAGGCATTCTCACCGCCACCACCGCTGCCACGCAAGCCAATGAAGCACTCGCGGCCCTGGTGAGCTACGGCTGGCAACCCGAATCCACGCTGTTGCACGCCTCACATTACGCATTTGCCACACCGGCGATTGCCGTCACATACGCCAACGCCTACGGTCGTTTCGGCGTTCGCGACAATGTCTGTGACTTCAGCTTCGCAGCCACTGACGCGGCTGGCGCCATCATTCCTGCCGCCGCCGTTCTGCCGCGCATCTTCGCCACCGGCAACGGCATCCCACCGATGTCCGGCATCAATATCATCAACAACGCCAGTGTCGGCGGCGCGATTCTCGATGGCGCATCCACGTCCCCTTCGACCAACCTGCGCGATTTCAACGTCGATGGTGCGCGCTGCCTGCGCAATCTTTTCACCGGTACGGATGACAACGCCACCAAAATCAAAACTGGCATCGGTGAAGTGCAGCGCACCGCCAACCTGCAAGGCAAGCCCGCTATCATCGTCCACGGTCGCGCGGATGCGCTGATCCCGGTAGGATTTTCCTCGCGTCCGTACTACGGCGCGAACCAACTCGTCGAGGGCACAAAATCAAAACTGAGCTACATCGAAGTTACCAACGCACAACACTTCGACGCCTTCATCGGCAATGCGGCATTGGCGGGCTACGACACGCGCTTCGTGCCGTTGCATCGCTACTTCAATCAAGCGATGGATATGGTTTGGAACAATCTCAAGAACAACACAGCATTGCCACCCAGCCAAGTGGTGCGCACCACGCCGCGTGGTGGCGCGCCGGGGGCAGCGCCAGCGATTACGGCCGGCAACGTGCCGCCGATTAGCCTGACGCCAGCGACCGCGGATCAGATCACGTTTAGCAATAGCGTGGTGACGATTCCGGATTGAGGTTGGGTCAAGATATTACCGCCAGTAGGTCAGGTTGCGAAGCTACCTGACACCGCTGCCGCCATTAGCGGATCGCCTGAAATTTGTGTGGATGAGATGCTTTGCGAAATGCCGCTCAGCATGACAACGTGTTGGCGGCATGCATCGTGTGTGCTCGTGTGTGCGCATCGCTGAGGGTAGAGCGCGGTGTGCTTCGCTTTGGCATCTGACCGCGCCGTCAAATTCTTTCCTGATACTTCTTAAAATGTTCTTCCTTCGCGCCAGCAATCCAGTGATCGCGCTCGATCCGCCCGTGAAAATTTTCCAATAGCGCATCAACGCGCTTGATGTCCGCCGGTTTCCAAGTGGCAATATCGCGGTAATGGAACACGCCGAGTTTGTTGAGTAGCTGTTCCAACACCGGGCCGATGCCGAAGATTTTTTTCAAGTCATCGCGCTCGCCACGTTTGCTTGGCATCGCGGTCGAAACCACAGTCGCAGCCGTAACTGGCTCGCGAGCCAATATCGGCGCGGGTTTCGCCGCTAATTGTGCTTCCAGTTCGCGAATCCGCGCGATGCGTTGTGCAATTTCCACATCCCGCGCCTGTACTTCTTGCGCATGCCGTGCGCTGCCATCACGGACGCGGACATTGGCTTCGTTGTATTGCGAACGCAGCGTCACCAATTCCTCCGTGCGGGTGCGCAAAGCGACGATTTCCGACTCCTTGATTCGCAGCGCCGCTTGTTGCCGCGCATCGGCATCGCGAATCTCTGCATCACGCACGGCGAGTAACGCCAGCTGCGCGCGCAACGCAGAAGCGTCCGCCTCGAGCGCGTTATGTGCAGACGCGCGCGCGGCGAGATCAGCTTCGAGGCTCCGGAAATTGTTGTCGCGATGCTGCGCCGCTGTATGTGCGTCACTGAGTTGCAGCCGCAGCTTGGCGGTTTCGGTATCCAGTCCACGTTGCGCTGCTTGGTGCGTAGACGTATTCGCGGCGAGCGTGTCCTCAAGGCTCTGAATCTTGTCGTCGCGGCTTTGCAGCGTTTGCCGTAACGCGTCAATCGCGGTCGTCAGTTGTGCGTGCGCATTCGTCTTGCTATCAGCTTCACCTTGCAGCAACGACATCTTGCTGGCATGCGCACCCAGGCTCGATTCGTGGGTGGCAACGGTCGTCTTGAGATTCGCGGCTTGTTGATGCGCAGCGTCAAGTTCGGATTTCGTTTTCTGTTGCTCATCACGCGCGCTGCGCAATTGTTGTTCGCGCTCTTGTAGTTTGTGATTCGCATCATCAAGTTGTACGCGCAATGCGTCTGCGAGTTTGAGTTTGATATTGAAGTCGGCGCTCTCGGCTTTCGCCGTTACGAGTTGCTGTTTCAACGCATCCAACTCAGTGGAAAGCCGCGCTACGTCTTGTGTTTTGGCATTGCGTGCGGATTCGGCATCGGCGAACTGTTGGCGCAATATGCCGCGCTCTTGGTCCAGTGCCGACCATTTTTCGGACAGGGCTTGGTGGGTTGATTCCAGCGTGGCAAAACGTGTGGTGGCGACTTGGTGATTTGCGGTGAGCGTGTTGAATTTGGGCAGCAACGTTTTGTGGTCGGTCTCCAGCAAATGCATCCGGCTCGAAAGTGCATCGCGCTCGGCGACGGTCGTGGTCAGTTGAGCGCGCGCGGCGGCGAGACCTTTTTCGCTCGTGTCCAGCGCGCTCGCCTTGTCTTGCAATTCGCGCGACAGGAGCCCGAGGCGCTGCTCGTGTTGACTCACATTGCCATGTAGCGCCGCCACCTTTTCTTTTTCACCGCTCAAGTCTTTGCGCGTGCGTTCGAGGTCGGATAGATGTTCATTGACCTCGCCGCGCGCTTTCACCAAATCCTGATCGCGGCCCAGTAACTTTGCGCGCCAATCCTGTTCGCGGATCGCAACCGCGTTGCCACCGAAAATTGTTTTCAACAACCAGCCAATTACCGCGCCAATCAACGCCGCGATCAGCAGGCACAGCAACATTTGTCCAATGATTGCACTCATGGTAATTACTCCAATTAGCTCCGTCTATTTCGTGACGGAAAATTCAATGCGGCGATTTTTCTGCTGCCCGTCGCGGGTGGTATTGTCGGCAACCGGTCGCGCCGCGCCGTAGCCGCTCGCCTTCAGTCGCGCCGCCTCAACACCACGCGCCACCAAATATTCACGCACCGCATTCGCGCGCGCCCGACTCAGTTGTTGGTTCGCATCCGCCGCCCCGCGCGAATCGGTATGACCGGCGATCTCGATCTGCGCTGGTGGAGATTGTTTGATGATCGGTGCTACGCCATCAAGAATCGCCGTGCCCTTCGCGGTCAACACGGCACTGCCAGTTTCGAATTCGATGATGCGATTTAGCATCGCGTTGTTGAGCTGGGTTTGTAGTGGTGCGGATGGCGCACTTGGCGCGGCAACAGTCAGTCGATCCATCACCTTCGCGCCAATGCCCGCGGCGGCGGTGACCTCAGCGATGCGCGCAGTTTTGTCGGCAGCGCTCGCCACTTCACCCGTCACGGTAATGCTCGCGTCCTCAATGCGAAGCTCGCCATTGCCCAGCGTTTTTCCGCTCGCCATCAGCGCCGGAAGCGTTGCGAGCCAGCGTGGTGCCGCCACGTTGCTGCCGATGGTGGTGGCGTCAGTGACTTTGCTATCGCCGAACAATTTGCGCGCGGCGGCGAGTGTGGCGTCGCGCGTGGTGACATCGGGCATTACGCCGCCCACCGCTACTCGTCCGTCGCGAATCGTGGCACTTAAGGACGCAGGCGTGGCAACTGCTGATGGAGCCGCGATCGGGCTCGCCAACATCGGCAAGTGCGTCTTGATGCAAAAAAACATCAGCAGCGCGAGGGCAATTACTGCCAGCGCGAGTAACGATTTGGTAGACATGAATCCCCCAAACAATAACGCAGCCAAGTCAGTCGAAATCAACGCAATAGCAGATCAGCATGTTAGACCCGCATGGGGTAGAGGCGTCAACAACAAAAATGCAACTTTTTTGCGTCGTATCGTGAGCATTTGCGCGAACTTTTACCGCGCGAACCTTGAATCGACGCAACAATGCGGCGTTTTTGTCGGCGCGTGGAACCTTGCGCGGAACCTCGCGTTGAACCTTTCTGCGCGCCAACCCTCCTACCGATCCGCGCAAAACCAATGGCGGACGCGGCTTCCCACTCGGTCGATGGGTGCGCGCTATAATTGTTGCCTAAGTTATTGAGTCAAAAAAACAAAAAGGACGTTTCGGTGAACGCTGTATTGGACAACGCATTGGACACATCGGTAAATCCGTTGCCGGACAAGCTCGGCACGATCCTGCTCTCGCGCGGCAAGCTCGATGTTGCAAACCTCGACCGTGCGCTCAAGGCGCAAGAAATCGCGCGTCAAGAAACCGGCAGCAACGAAAAATTGGGTTCCGTATTGACCCGGCTCGGCATGGTGTCCGGGCGCGAACTTGCGGAAGCGTTAGCGCAACAGCACGGTTGGCAAATCGTCGAGCCGACCGAGTTCCCTGAATTACCGATTTTGGAAGAGGCCGTGTCACCGCGTTTTATTCGCGAAGCCGGCGCGATTCCGCTCGCTGAAACCGAGGAAGAAGTCACGCTCGGCATGATCGACCCCGCCGATGCGTTTACCTTGAAAGCATTCGCTACCGCGAGCAAAAAACGCATCGTCCCGCGTCTCATGGCACTCAACGATTTTGAAGCCGCCTACGAGCGTTTGTATGGCAGCGGCAAATCGTCGATGGGACAGATTGTCGATGACATTTCGACGCGTGATGAAGAGCAGGAATTCGGTGACATCGAGCATTTGAAAGACCTCGCTTCCGAAGCGCCGGTGATTCGTCTGGTCAACCTCGTGATCAATCACGCGCTGGAACGGCGCGCGTCGGACATTCACGTCGAGCCGTTTGAGAATCGTTTGATCGTGCGCTATCGGGTTGACGGCGTGCTGCACGAAACTGAATCGCCGCCGCGTCGCTTATCTGCTGCCGTGATTTCGCGCATCAAAATCATGGCGAATCTCGACATCGCCGAGCGCCGTTTGCCGCAGGATGGCCGCATAAAACTGCGCGTACAGGGCAAAGAAATTGATCTGCGGGTTTCCACCGTGCCGACCATGCACGGCGAATCGGTGGTGATGCGTATTCTCGACAAAGGTGGCGTCGCGCTTGATTTTGACAAGCTTGGTTTTGATGAAGGCAATCTGAAAGTCTTCACCGAAATTTTGGGACAACCGCACGGCATTATTTTGGTCACTGGCCCGACTGGCTCTGGCAAAACCACCACGCTCTACACCGCGCTGGATCGGCTCAATCAGCCCGACGTTAAAATTTTGACTGTAGAAGATCCAGTCGAATATCAGATGGCGGGCATCAATCAGATTCAGGTCAAGCCGCAGATTCAACTCACCTTCGCCAACGCCTTGCGCTCCATCGTTCGCCAAGATCCGGACGTCATCATGATCGGTGAGATTCGCGATCTGGAGACCGCGCAAATCGCGGTGCAATCCGCGCTCACCGGCCACTTGGTGTTGAGCACCTTGCACACCAACGATGCCGCCGCGTCGATCAACCGCTTGCTCGATATGGGCGTCGATGATTATCTGCTGACCTCCACCGTGATCGGCATTCAAGCGCAACGTTTGGTGCGCGTGTTGTGCAGCCATTGCAAAGAAACTTATCAGCCAGTCGATGAAGTGGTCTCGCAACTTGGCTTGCGCCGATTCAGTAAAGCCGAGCGGGTCACGTTGTATCGCGCCAAGGGCTGCGAGTATTGCGGCCACACCGGTTATTTCGGCCGCTCGTGCATCATGGAAGTGATGCCGATGACCGACAAGGTACGCAGCCTCGTCATGCGTCATGCCACTTCCGGCGAATTGCGCGATGCCGCGATTGCCGATGGCATGGAGACGATGTATGAAAACGGTTTGCGCAAAGCGGTCAATGGTGTGACCACGCTCGATGAAGTGCTACGCGTTACACGTGAAGATTAAGCATGGCGCTGTTTCAATATAAGGCTGTCTCCCCCGGCGGCGAAGTCAACGAAGGCGTGATGGACGCTGATACGCGCAACGCCGTTGTCGAGCGTTTGCAGGGCATGGGGCTGATTCCTATTCGTGCCGCTGAAGTGTCGGCGGCCGATGGTGCGCAGGTTGGGCAGGCAGCGCCAAAGGCCGCGTCGTTATTCACGCGCCGCAAGATTTCGCAGGAAGATCTCGGCAACATGACACGCGAATTAGCGACGCTATTGCGTGCCGGTTTGCCGTTGGATCGCAGCTTTGAAGTGCTCATCAATTTGGCCGAACGCGAAGGTGTCGCCGCGCTGCTTGGTGAGTTGCGCAATGAAGTGCGCGGCGGTGCTTCGCTATCAAAAGCGCTCGATCAACATCGCGATGTGTTCTCGCGCTTTTACATCAACATGGTGAAGGCGGGTGAAGTCGGCGGCGCGCTTGGCGTAGTGTTGAGCCGCTTGGCTGAGCACATGGAGCGGGCCAAGGAGTTAAAAGACAGTGTGGTGTCGGCGCTGATTTACCCAATGATTTTGATTGTGGTGTCGGTGTTGTCGGTATCGGTGCTGGTGATTTTTGTGGTGCCGCAGTTCAAACAAATTTTCGATCAATCCGGCAAGGCGCTGCCGTTGGCGACCGCCATTGTGTTGAACACGGGCACGTTTTTACGCGCCAATTGGCCGATTATTCTCGCCGGGCTGTTGCTCGCGCTGTGGCTACTGAGCCGCTCGTGGACCAACCCGGTGTCGCGTGCGGCGTGGGATGCGCGGCTGCTGAAATGGCGCTTGACCGGCGGCATCATTGCGCGCATTGAGATGGCGAGGTTTTCTCGTTCGCTCGGCACACTGTTGCAAAACGGCGTGCCGCTACTGACCGGGTTGTCGATCTTGAAAGACACGCTCGGTAACGCAGTATTTCGCAACGCGGTCGATGCCATTTCGCGCGATTTGAAAGAAGGTCGCGGCATGTCGAAACCAATGATCGAAACCAATGTCTTCCCTAAACTCGCGGTGCAAATGATCGCGGTGGGCGAAGAGACCGGCAAGCTCGATGAGATGCTGTTTCAAGTCGCGGATGTGTACGACCGCGAAGTGGCGACTGCGATCAAACGCGCGATGGCATTGTTGCAGCCGGTGATGATTATTGGTCTGGCACTGTTGATCGGCGGCATCATCATGTCGATTCTGGTGGCGATGTTTGATTTGATGGATATTCCGATTTAACGACGGGAATTTTATGAATAAAAAAATGGCAACGCGCACCGCGATGACGAAGTCGAAGGGTTTCACGATCATCGAAATTTTGATCGTGGCAACGATCATTGCGTTGATCGTTGGCTTTGCGGCGAACCGAATTTTCGGCGGCGGTGATCGGGCCAAGGCGAGCTTGGCCAAGACGCGGATTTCTGAGCTGGGTGGTGCCCTCGATCTTTATAAATTGGACTTGGGCAAATATCCGACTACGCAGGAAGGCTTGAAGGCGTTGATTCAAAATCCATCGGGTGCCGCAAAGTGGAACGGGCCGTATGCGCGCAACGAAGAGTCGATCAAAGACCCGTGGAACAACGATCTCGTCTACCGTTCGCCCGGCGAAGCTAATCGCGGCTATGAAATGATCTCGCTCGGTGCCGATGGCAAAGATGGCGGCGAAGGCACCGCCAAGGACATCAAGTCCTGGGAGTAATCCCACGCGTCTTCCATGAAAGCCCGCGCGCAAGGGTTCACGTTGCTTGAGATTTTGATCGTCATCACGATCATCGGACTCACTTACACGTTGCTGCCCAAATTTTTTTTCAACGGCGTTTCCGGGGCGGAGCTGAAATCGAACGCGCGCCAAGTCGCCGGTGGCCTGAAGCTCGCGCGCGACAACGCCATCTATTCGCGCAAACCCGCGTTCCTCACGCTCGATTTAGCCAATCGAGAGTTCACGATTGGTGGCGATGCCAATGTGCACAAGCTGCATCCGGAAGTCGAATTGAAGCTGTATACCGCGCAGGATGATTTGATTTCTGAGACGACCGGCACAATTCGTTTCTTTGCCGACGGCTCGTCTAACGGCGGTCGTGTCACGGTGGGCGCAGGTGGTCGTGCGTATCTCATCGACGTGGATTGGCTGACGGGCCGCGTGACCATCGATGAAGCAGAAGTTGGTAAGATTTAAGATGGCAAAGCCTAATCCCCGCCTGCCGATTGCGGCAAAAATGCCCCGAAACGCCCGTGGTTTCTCATTGTTGGAGATTCTGGTTGCGTTCGTGTTGTTGGCGCTAGCGATGACGGTGTTGATGCAAATTTTTTCGACCAGCTTGAATGGCGCGGCGGTGGCGGATCGTTACGCCAAGGCCAGCATGTTGGCGGAGTCGCGCCTCGCGGCGGCGGGCGTGGAAGCAGCGCTGAAAGAGGGTAGCACCAGCGGCAGCTTTGACGATACGTTTTCGTGGCAAGTGGACGTGAAGCCTTATGTGGAGCCCACCACGGACGCAGCGACGCAGAATTTTGAGCAGCAATTGTTTGTGCGTTTGTTTGAAGTCACCAGCACCGTGTCATTCGCCAATGATGATCGCCGTTCACGTTCGGTGACGATTTCGAAATTGCAAGTCGGCGCGAGGCAGACGCCATGATGTGGCGGAAAAATCGCGGCTTCACGCTGATCGAATTGCTGCTCGGCCTCGCGCTATTGGCGATGATGATGGCGCTGATTTACGCGACGCTGAATTTTGCCTTGCGTGCGTGGGACACGGGTGACGCGCGCATCACCGAATCGGCGCATCTGCGTGTGGTCGATAGTTTTTTACGGCGCGAATTGGGGCAAGTTTTTCCGGTGCGCTGGCGCGGCATTCCCGAATCCAAAATAGCGTTCGACGGCGGCAAGCAGGACATCCGCTTTGTCACCGCGCTCAATATCGGCGCGGCTCCCGGCGATGGCGGCTTGCAATGGGGGCACATCTGGCTGGCCTCGGACGAAAAAAATGGGGAACGCTTCACCTCTTTGTTTATCAAACGAGATCGCTTTGACCAGTTTGCAAAAGATTGGTCAGATTTAACCGACACCAAACCCGTGCGCTTGATCGAGCGGGTGAAGGAACTGGACATCGCCTACTTCGGTGGCGAAAACGATCTCGCTGAGCCGACTTGGAGCAGCGAATGGAAGAACCCACTTAGGTTACCGCAATTGATTCGATTGACCGTTAAACTCGATCACGGACGCGATATTCCGCCAATGATCATTAGCCTGCGCGTGGGTGAAGAGGCCGGGTGTTTTGACACCGGCTTCTCGCGCCAATGCGGGCCGAGGCGCGCGTGAGTGGGATGAATAAATCCCACGGCGTGGCACTGGTGATTGTGCTGTGGATCGTCACCTTGCTGACGGTGATTGCCACCTCGTTTTTGTATGCGATGCGCACCGATACCAAGGTGGTGACCAACGCTCTAGCGCGCGCGCGCGCCGAAGCCGCAGCAGAAGCGGCAGTACACCGCGCTGTGTTCGAGCTTTACAAGCCGCCCAATATCACGGAACGCTGGCAGGCCGATGGTGTGCCGCATGAGTGGCGCTATCAGGATGCGACCGTTAACATCAGTCTGACGGACGAGTCTGCTAAAATCGACGTTAACTCGGCGTCCGATCAGCTTTTGCGTAGTTTGTTGACTTCGCAGGGACTGGACGATGAAAAAGCTGCCGCGGTAGTCGATGCGATGGCCGATTGGCGCGATCCGGATAACCTCAAGCGTTTGCACGGTGCGGAAGAGGCGGAATACACAGCGGCGGGACGCAAATACAAACCGGCCAACGCGCCGTTTCAAACCATCGAAGAACTAAAACTTGTGTTGGGCATGACCCCCGACCTTTACCAGCGTCTTGAACCCTTGATTACGACTTTCTCCCGACAGCCCGGCATCAATTCGCAAATCGCTTCGCGCGACGTGCTGCGCGCTGTGCCGGGTGCGACCGATGCGCTGGTTGACGCGTATTTGCTGACGCGTGAACAGGCGCGTGCCGCGAAAGCATTCGTACAGCCGTTCCCGCCCGCACAGGCGTTCCAGGCCGGGGGCTCCGGTTTCGTGGTCGGCATTCATGCCACCGCAACTCTTGACGATGGCACGGTGTATGTGCGCGACGCGGTGTCATTGCGCGCCGCAAACCCGAGGCGGCCAGTGGTGTTCTTGCGTTGGCAAGAAGGCCAGCCGGGCAGCGAAACAAGCGCGGCGGGTGCATTGCCCGCTGTGAAAATTTAGGGCGCACTGATGGCCATCTCCACGTCATCCGTGCCGATGCTGGTGAGCGTCAATCGCCGGATCTCGGCTTTTTGGAGTTGGTGGACCGGCGACCTTAGCGCGCTCGTGCCGAAGCGGTTGGCGATGGCGTTCGCGGGTGATGCCTCACTTGCCGACATCGCCATCGACCAAAACGCACTGGTGCACGTAAAGGCGAGCGGTGCCACTTTGCAAGAGCTCAAGCGCGTGCCGATTGATCCAGCGAACCCGCTGTCGTCGCGCGTCGCGGTTGAAGAGTTGGTCAAGCGCTGCGGACGCGAAGTGCGCATCGTCGTGCCGAGTGGTGACGTGCTGCGCAAGAAAATTTCGCTGCCGATTGCGACGGAAGAGAATCTGCTCGATGTGGTCGGCTTCGAGATGGATCGGCACACGCCGTTTACCCGCGATCAGGTGTACTACGGTACCCGCATCGTCACGCGCGACCCGGTGCGTGAACGCATCAATGTCATTCTCGCCGCGATTCCACGTGTGGCGTTAGAGCCCGCCTTGAGCCAGTTGCGCGCGGCGGGTGTCTCGGTGCATAGCATTGTCGTGTCCGACGAAGTTACCGGTGCTGCAGCCCCCATTGAATTACTGCCCAAGAGTGCCGAGCCGACGCGTCGCTGGAGCGCGATGCAGCGGCTCAATGTGGCACTGATTGCTGGCGGCGTGTTGCTCGCACTCGCGGCTGTGGTGCTGCCGATTTGGCAGAAGCGTGAGCAAGTGAAAGAGTTGATCCCGCTGTCGGCAAAAGCGGGAGCAGACTTTAAGGTCACGCAACGCGTATCGGATGAATACACGCGGCTGGCAAACGAGTACAACTTCATTGTCGGCAAGAAGCATGCGCACTACCCGGCCGTGATGTTGCTCGATGAGATCACGAAAATTTCTCCAGACACGACTTGGATTCAGAGTTTCGAGCTGAAGACGCTACCGAAAACACGTGAGTTGCAACTTACGGGTGAAGCCACGTCGGTATCGAAAGTGATCGAGAGTCTTGAGCAAACCGCTTTTTTGCACGGCACTGTGCAGCGCCAACAGTCGCGTCAAGGGAGCCGGCCGAATATCGAATTTTTTACGCTTGCGAGCGAAGTTAAACCGCGACCCTTGCCGGAGAAGATCTTGCCGGATGCGGCGGTGATCGTACCCGTAGCGGCTGCCCCAGCGCCACCTGCGGGCGGCACCAACACAGCGCCCGTTGCGGTAGTGACGCCTGTTGTAAATGCTGCGCCGGTACCACCGACCGGCGGTGCGATTTCAAAGCCGCTTGCTGCACCACCATCGGCGGCCGCGAATCCAACGCCCACTTCACCACCCCCCGCTGCGCCCAGAATTGTGCCCGCCGCGCCGCCTGCGAAAGTGGTCGTGCCGACATCTTCGCCGCCTCCCGTACCACGTCCTGGGTTGCAGTTGCCGCTGCTTGGTGGCCCCGGTAATGGGCCAATGGTCTCGCCCAACAATGGCATGCCGGTGCCGACTCCGGCAACCATTCCAAACGCACCCGTGATGTTGTCGCCCGCCGCACCAACCACGCAACCCAACATCGCGCCCAGCATCGCACCCAACGCCGCACCAACCATCCAGCCGCCGATCAAGGAAAAGCCATGAGCGCGTTCTCTCAGCGCTTAGCCCCAAAGAGTCGGCGCGTACTTGCCATTGTGTTGCTGCTGTTGCTGGTGCTGTTGCCGATCGCGGCGGTCGCCGCGCTGGCGTGGGTGGGCCATCGGCACTATGACGACACTTTGTTCGGCATGACGCGCCAGCTCAGGGGGCAAACGGCGCAGAATGCGACCCGCCCGAAATTGCTGGAGGCGGTCGAGGTGCTGAAGGGCAAAGAGGTCAAGAAATACTTTTTCAAAGGGAGCACACCGGCTCTCGCGGGCGCTGAATTGCAAGATTTGGTGAAGGCGGTTGTTGAGCAGAACGGTGGTCGCGTGCAAACGGTGAACACGCCGCCGCACAAAGACGCCGACGGCTACCGGCAAGTGATGGCATCTTTTCAACTGTCGATCAACGTGCCCAATTTGCGCAATACCTTGTACGCGCTGGAGACCAAGGAACCGTACATTTTTGTCGATAATCTGACCGTCCGCTCGCAGTCCGGTTTTGGCTACAAGCCGCCAGCGGGTGCGCCAGAGCAGGAGCATTTTGTGACGTTCGATGTGTCTGCATTCGCGCCGCTGACCGTTGCTGAACCGGCACCCGCGATAGCCGCACCGCCTGCGGCGACACCTGCCAAGCCGACGGGAGCTAAAGCATGAAGACGAGTCTGGCACTATTTTTGCAACGCTATGGCTTGACGGCGCTGATCGCGTGCTCCATCGCAGGCGTGGTCGCGGTGATCGGTTGGGAAACAGGTTGGGCGCGCTACCTCACACCAGGCGCACCAAAATTTGATGGCGCGGGACGCAAGGCCGATGAGATCGCGATTTTCCCGAACTTCGCGTTGCCGCCTCTTGATCCAACGTTTAAAGAGACCGTAGAGCGCCCACTGTTTACGCAAGCACGCCGCCCGAATCCGCCTGCCGCTCCCGTTGTGGCGGCCGGACCGGCAATGGAAAAAGGTAAGTATCGCTTGACGGGAACATCCGTAAATGCGGAATCGAGTACGGCGTTTTTGGTTGATGTGAAAACCGGTAGAACGCTGCGCGCGGTAAAGGGCACCATGGTGGATCCGGTGGGAACCCAGGCAGTGATGGTCTCATCGGTGGATCCGACGAGCGTGGTGCTGAAGTTGGGTAATGATACGGAGACGCTATCGTTGAGTACGGCGAAGTCAACGTTGGTTGCGCAAGTCGCACCGCCGGCGGGACAGCCAGTGTCTGGGCTGCCGGTAATGGGTGCTGTACCGCAGCCCATGGCACCGGGTCAGCCCGCAATTTCGCCGGGCCCTCAGCCGAATGTTTTTGGCCCCGGCGGGCCGTTTGGTGCCGGCATGGGACAGATGCCGGTGCCCTTGCCACCGGGGTCAACCGCTGGCCCGGTTCCGCCCGCACCGGGGAGCGTCGCCATGCCGTTTCCGCCGACCAATTCTGGCTCTGCAATACCGCTTCCGCCCGCTACTAGTGCGCAGCCCCAAACCAACGATCCAAATAGCACCGCGCTCAGGCGTCGGCGTTTTCAGAATCTTCCTCAGTAGCGCGCTTAAGAAAGCGGATACATGACAGCCTCAAAAACATTTCCCAATGTGCCGCAGCCGCGCCAAGGCGGTGCGGTTGTTTGCGAACCGGCCAACATCCGGTCACACGCCGACGCGGCGCGAATGAAATTGCTCGGCCACACGCGCTATTCGCTGGTCGTGGTGCTCTCGGCATTGTCGGCGTGTTCGGTACTGTCGCCAATTAGCCAACGTGACGCAGACCCGAGCGCAGTGACGCCAGATGGGGTATTAGAGAAAACCGCCGAAACCCCCTTGGCAACAATCGCCCCGCCGCCTGCGGCGACGCCGCCGGTTTCCATCCCGGTCGGTATTAAGCCACCGCAGCCCGGAAGTCCACCCGCAATCGCCGCCGAAATTGCCGAACCCAAAATGTTTTCTGGCACCGGCGAGATGGTCAAACGCACCCCACCGCCCGCGCCCGCCGCGCCCGGCCCCGAAGAATTTAACCTCCAGTTTGAGGCGACGGACTTACGCGCGATCGTCCAGACGATCATGGGCGACTATATGCGTGAGTCATTTACGATTCACCCAAGCACCACGGGCACGGCAACGATTCGTTTTTCTCGGGCCGTATCGCGCAAGGACCTGATTCCGATTTTGGAAATGCTGTTGCGGCAAAACGGGCAAGTAATGGTTCGAGAGGAAGGCATTTACAAAATCATGCCCGCCGCGTTGGGGATTCGTGGCTCTACGACCCCGCAAGTCGTGACACCAGCCACGGCGCTGCCAAATGGCTATTCAGTGCAGATTGTCCAACTGAAATTTGTTGGCACGACCGACATGAAGCGCATTCTTGAGCCGTATGCGTCCGATCCCGCATCGTCGATCAGGACAGACGATATTCGCGGCCTGCTAATTTTGTCCGGGACCCAGCGCGAGCTCAAACATTTGCTCGACATCGTCGATCTTTTTGATGTCGATTTCTTGCGCGGATTTTCGGTGGGATTGTTTCCGATGTCCACGGACGTCAAAGCGCTTGCCGGTGATCTGGATCGCATATTTGGTGGTGCGGCACAGAGTCCGTTGGCGGGCATTGTTCGCATCATTCCCATCGAGCGCATGAATGGTTTGCTGGTGGTGACTACGCAACCGCGATATCTCGAGGAAGCGAGGCGCTGGATCGAGAGGCTCGACAAGGGTGGCGGGGTTAGCGGGGGTCTGCGATTAAATGTGTACCCAGTTCAGCACGGTAAAGCGGATAAACTCGCGCAGCTGTTGAGTGATGTTTACGGCAATCGACAAGGCAGCACGTCGGCTCCTGCGCTCGCTCCCGGACAGCGTCCGGCGCAGATCGCTACGCCGTTTGCGCAAGGACAGTCAGCTCAGCCAGCTGCGCAGCCTGCGGCAGCGGCAACTGCTTTTACCAGCGCAGGCGTGGGCGTCTCGAAGGATGTGCGCATCATTGCCGACAACGACAATAACGCGTTGGTGATTCTCGCGTCACCGTCGGACTACGAAACCATTCAGATTGCCTTGAAACAACTCGACGTCCCGCGGCGACAGGTAAAAGTTGAGGTGCTGGTAGCAGAAGTCGCACTCACCGATAACCTCAAATTTGGCATTGAATGGTTTGTGAAGTCGCGACCAGGAGTGGTCGGGGCACTGCGCAATTCTGGTTCGGTGCTGCCGCGTACACCAACCCTCCCGGCGAACACCGATTCGCGCTCGCAAATCGCTACGGCACCGGGTCTCCAGCTCATTGATGTGGTCGCAGGCGACGTCCGTGCCGTGCTGCAGGCGCTCGGTGAAGATGGAAAATCGCAGACGCTTTCAACGCCAAACGTCACGGTACTTGATAACGAGAAAGCATCGATCAATGTTGGTAATCAGATATCGGTGGATACAGGTACGACCACCGGCAGTGGCGGGGTCACACAGACGTCGCGTCAGTACATCAGCACCGGCGTAATTCTTGAAGTTACGCCGCGAATCAATGCTGGCGGTAGAGTCACGTTGGAGATCAATCAGGAAATCAGTACCCCTGCGCCCGGCGGCGGGACGAACCCAAATATTTCTACCCGAAAGGCGAGAACCGTTGTGAACGTGGCTTCGGGCGAAACCATGGTGCTCGCGGGACTGATACAAAACGACAGCAACTCAGGTTCCCAAGGTTTGCCCCTGCTGTCAAAAATTCCGATCATCGGTGGACTGTTTGGTACGCAATCGTTCTCGAGAAATCGCAGCGAGTTGGTCATTCTCATTACGCCCGTGGTGATCAGCAACCCCGAGGACTCGCGCGCCGCCGTGGAGGAGTTGAGAAAGAAGTTGCCTTCGCTGCGCGATGTGTTCCCCGCAACGAAAGCCGACGTAAAAACAAACGCGACAGCGCCACAGCGACCATAGCGGACCGACAAATTTGGCGAGTGTTGTAAAAATGAAACACTTCAATAAAAAGCTGCGTGCGGAATTGACGATGTCGCTAGAATTCTCTACCCTACGGAAAGCGCATTAGGTTAGAATCTACTTTAACTTTCGATTAGACAGAGCGGATTCAACGTGGAATTTAGATTTTTTGCAAGGTTGGCGACCGCTGTTTTTTTGAGCATCCTGTTGACTGCATGTGCGACAAAAGTGCCTGATGCGGCGTCAGGTGAGTCGTCTTCGATGGCCAAGGTGGAGCAGGGTCTCGTGGTGCGGGCGCAGGAGCGTTGGGATGCGCTCATGGCAGGTGATGTCAATAAAGCCTACGAGTACATCAGCCCGGCTGGTCGATTGAAAATGCAGGCGAAAGATTATCGGTTGCGAATTAATACGAGCCACATCAAAAAGGTGGTGGTGAAAGAGGCCAAATGCAAGGCAGAGTTGTGTGAAGTGATGGTGTTTCTTGACTACACGGTGCTGAATGTTCCAACCAGTCAAGTATTCCCGGAACTGTGGATTTTGGATGAAGGCAAGTGGTGGTTTGTGTATCGTGGTTAGTACCCGCACCCGAAAAGTGTGGGCGAAGAAACGGAAAAAGTTTGAAAAATAGTTTTTGCTGGTATAAACTTGTAGTGTTGTAGCTTCTAAAAAGTGATCACTTTCTCTAAAGGAGTACCTTAAAAAATGAATACGTTCAAAAAGAAGTCTTTGCATGCAGCGGTGTTGGCAGGCTTGGGAGCACTTGGTGCTGCCGGGACCGCGGACGCTGTTCACCTGAATCCAGATGGTCTGGGTCAAGTGTTGATTTACCCGTATTACACAGCGCGCTCTGCCGGTGCTGCGGCGTACAACACCGCCATGTCTGTCGTCAACTCGACGAACCAGACAAAACTCGTCAAAGTGCGTTTCCTTGAAGGCCGTAACAGCCGCGAGGTATTGGACTTTAACTTGTGGCTTTCCCCGGCCGACATCTGGACTGGCGTAGTTGTGCCGACGGCGGACGGTGCAAAGCTCATCACCAATGACAATTCGTGCGTGACGCCTAGCGATTTGTTTACGCGTCCTGATAGCACGGGCGCGGGCTTTAAGAATTTCCAGTTTTCCGGCACTTTCCAGGATGGCGGCCCAGCTGAGCTGGATCGTACCCGCGAAGGCTACATGGAAGTTATCGAAATGGCAGTGGTCACCAGCACCTTGCTGACCGGCTATGCAAAGCATGGTGCTACTGGCGTTCCTGCTAATTGCCCCGCGCTTGATAGCTATGACATCAACAGCGGCAGCGGTTTTGTCTATCTGCCCGGCACGTACCTCTCCCCACCTTCGGGCGGTCTGTTTGGACGTGAGCTAGTGTTGGCTGCTGAAACCGGTGCTAACTACACTCTCGATGCAACCGCACTTGACGCTTGGTCCGACGTAGTTCGCTACAGCCAAACCGGTAGCTTGGCTCCAAGCTTGGGATTGGCAAGCCCCCCAGTCTCCAATGTATTCGTTGGTGCTGGTGGTTCAGGTAGCGGTGTTACGGGTGTCGTAAGCACCAATTGGCTCGGTACGGTAAGCGCAGCTACGCCTGGAACGCTTGCGTTCTCTGCAGCAATCATGCGCAATACCGTGTTGAACGAGTTCGTGTTGGACGCTAATACCGCCTCCAAGACGGATTGGGTGTTGACATTCCCAACCAAGCGCTACTTCGTAAACGTCGGTACGGGCGCTGCTACTGCCCCATTCAACAGCAACTTCCTGATGCCAGGCCCAGGCTCGTGTGATGGTTATTCTCCAGCGGTGTACAACCGTGAAGAAGGCACCATCGGCGGACCAACGTCAGTCATCCTGCCGTCGCCACTGCCACCAGGTCAAACAATTGTTGGTTCCAATGTTTGCTGGGAAGCCACGGTTATTCCTTTCACCACGTCTAGCTTGTTGGGCTCCATCAACACGTCAGGCTTGGCACCATCAATCTTTGCTTTCGTGAATGGCGCAACGACAACTCCGGGTAGCAGAACCACCCCAGGCTTGCCGACGACGCAAGGTCCAAACGGTTGGATGCAAATCGCATTTGCGAATGGCGCAGTCCCGGTTGCGCCTAGCATTGCACCGCCGGCTGGCGCTGCGTTTGTGTACAGCGGTGGCGCAGCTGCGGTTGCGACTCCTGGTGTCCATTTCGGCTTGCCAGTTATCAGCGCATCGTTCTCGAACTTCAACCGCGCTGGTGTTATTTCGCAATATGGCTTCGCTTCACCAGCCAAATACACGCGTAACATCCAGTAAGCGGTAGATTCAAGGATTAGCGTTTTGCTAAAACAAAAAAGGGAGCTCCGGCTCCCTTTTTTGTGTCCCCGTGACACCAGAGTTCACGTCTGCATTCAGACTCGACGCGTATAATCGCGACACCAAATAAAAACATATAGAGCAATTTCGCTCAACCATTGCCCCTAACCCACTACGAGGATCGACCCATGTTGAGAATCAATCGAAATTTGTCCACGATTTTTATTTGTGTTTTTTCGCTGCTTGGTCTGAGTTTTGGCGCAGCCGCACAAAACATCACCGTCACCAACGCAAGCACCAACGCGTCTACCACCTGTACCGGCACCTGGACTTCAACCGTGAGTGCATCGGGAACGACCGTAACGATCCCGGGCGCGTGCCTAGGAGTTGCGACCGCATGTACCGGCGCACCAACGATTTCCTCAATTGCGCCACTCTCCGGCGCACCAGGCACCGTCGTCACCGTCACCGGCACTAACCTGTGTTCCGTCAGCGGAGTCACCATAAATGGCGTTGCCGCTAGTGGCATCAGCGCGACCGGCACCTCCCTGTCGGCTACAGTGGCATCAACCACGACCGGTACTGGTGTTGTTTCCGTAACAACCGCCAATCCACCCGCCGCAACGTCAGCCCAATCATTTACCGTCACCGCGGCCGTCCCGATTCCTAGCATTAGCTCGATTTTGCCTTCATCAGCCGCACCTGGCGATACGGTCACCATCACCGGCGTGAATTTTGGCGCGGGCTCCACCGTATCTTTTGGCGGCACGGTCGCAACGGTTGGCACCACGACCGCTACAACCATTAGCGTCACCATCCCGTCCACTCTCACCCCAGGATCCACTCCTCTCGTGACCGTCAGCGCAGGTGGCGTAACCAGCGCGCAGTTTGGCTACCCACTCAAGTCGGTGGGCGGCAGCGCGGGGGTATACTCAGTCGAAGGCGTCCTGATTCCTAGTACTTCCAAACAGAACGCTGGCCTAAACGCGCCATTTCATACAGGCCTCTCCGGCGCGGGCCTAAATGCCTTCGCGGTCGATCTCGCGCGTTTGCCTGCGCATAATTGCGCAACTGCAACCCCGCCTATCCAGCGTTTGTGGTGGCACAATATTGACTTCAATACTTACAAAGGCACGGCGGACACGCTCTTACTCGCACCAGGTGAAGCCATGACTTGGGCATTTGTGGCACCGGCCTCCGGCAGCAGCTCCATCGACTACGACTTGGGTGGCCAAACCAAACCAGCGCCAGCGTTCGTATCAGTTTCCACGACGCCGTGCGATTTTGACACCACGAAGGTTGGTCGTGATGGGTGCTTCGTTTCCGGGTACACCGCTTCGATCTACTACACCATCACCGCTGGCGCCTCCGCAAGTCCATATCAGTGTAAATTACAACCCGGCGTAACCTACTACATGAACATCAGGGTACAGAGTGCGCTAACGAGCCCCAATACGGACGCTTGCTTAGCGCTAGGCGGTGGTCTTTGTGGCGGCCTTCTTCAAATCTATTAATTCGCACAGGAAGTAGCTGGAGCGGGTGGGAGACCACCCGCTCCAATTTTTTTATGAAAAATCTCTTTACGTTGTTGCTCGCGATGTTGTTAGTGGCATGCGCGTCCGTGCGGGCTGCAGTCGAGCCAGACACAGTGCTCGTTTCCAGCGCTACCGTCAAAATCACCAAAGCAGATTTGGACGCAGAATTAATGCGTATCCCTGAAGCGGATCGCTTTGAATTCCTTCTCAGTCGCGGCCGGATCGCTGGCATGCTCGAAAACATGCTGCTAAATCGCGTGTTGGCGGGCGAAGCTGTGCAAAACAAACTCGACCAGAACCCGAAAGTAAAGGACGAGATTCGCCTACAGACCGAACGTCTACTCGCCAAGCACCGCGGTGATCAAATCCTCCGGGAAACTGGACTGAAAGATTTCAATTCTTCCGCTCGCGAACTCTATCTCACCGATCCCAAAAAATCCACGCGCCCCGCGATGTACAAGACGTGGCAAACGCTAATTTCGACCGCCAATCGGGATAAGGCCGCCGCAAAAGCCAAGGCAATGGAAGTACGCGCAAAAGTGTTGCGCGGCGACGATCTTGAAGCGTTGGCCAAAGAATACTCCGACGACCCTACTGTGACCGACAACGGCGGCTCGTTAGCACTACTGGAGGCGCGTAATTTTGAGACCACCTTTGCAGATGCGCTAACGCGTCTCAAACTAGGCGAAACCAGTCAGCCGGTTGAAACCAAGTACGGGTTTCACATTCTCTATTTGTTGGAGATGCAACCAGAAAAAAAATTCAGCTTTGAGGAAATGAAGCCGCAGTTACTTATCGAAGCGCGCAACACCTATCTCAAAGCAGCATACGAAGTGCATTTGCTGCGGATCAAAGAAGATCCTAGCATCAAGCTAAACACCGTTGCGCTGGACGCACTGAGGCCCATCCTTCCAGACAAGGTCGAGGCCAACTTCGTGCAACCGGAAACGATTAAGGCGCCGCCGCGCAAATCAGCTGCTCCGGCAAAATAGCGACTGGAAATTAGCAATGGGCGGCGTGGAAGTATCCCCGCGCGCCCCACTGCCATCTTGCGGTGGCGGTTCGGTAACGCCCCTCCTGCAATAGAGACTTTGCCGTTGCATGTAGCCGTGTCTGAACGTTGGAAAACGATGTCCCGCCAGACCCTCGACCTCCTTCACACCTTCACCCTCCGCGAAATCCGCACCCGCTACAGCGGCAGCGTGATGGGGCTCGCGTGGGCGTGGATCGGGCCGATCACGATGTTGTTGATCTACGCCTTCGTGTTCGGCAACATTCTCAAGCCTGGCGCGCAGGCGTTGGACGCGCCCAACTACCTCCTGTTCGTCGCCAGCGCGCTTTGGCCGTGGATGATTTTCTCCGACGGGCTGATGCGCGGGATGGGCGCGATTCACGCGAACGCCAGTCTGGTGCGCAAAGTCGCATTTCCCCACGCGGTTCTAGTCTTGGCCTCGCTGGCCAGTGCGGCAGCGCTACATTTCGCAGGCTATATCGTGGTCTTAGCGGGGCTTGCATATTTGTATGGGGGAATCTCGCTCACTGGCGTGTTGGCAGCGCTCCCAACATTGCTATCCCTGTTCATCTTCACCTTGGGCCTAGCACTCCTGTTCGCCGGTTTGCAAACGCTGATGCGGGACGTCGAGCAAGCGATGAATCCCGCGCTCGCCATGCTGCAATTTCTGACACCGGTTATGTACCCGCTGTCGATCATCCCCCAACCGTATCGCGACTGGATGAGCTGGAACCCGCTCGCGATCATGATCACGCGAATTCGTCAGCAATTGTTCAATAACGATGGCTGGCAAACCGCTGACCTCATCATCCCGATCATTGCGCTCGTCACGCTCGCCATCGGCTACGCCGTCTTTAAGCGCCTCTCTCCGCACTTCGAAGACTTCCTGTAAGCACGGCTCGACTGCGGCTCCGCAGAATATAATTTGCAGCGCGCAGTCTTCCATGGAATCACTCCCGGTTCTGGCGCCCTTCTCGCCTCAATCCAGTAAGCTCACGCAATGCCCATACCGCCGATTCCCACCGACACATTGCTCACCGTCAACCACGTCGGCAAAAACTATCCGCGCCTGCAATCAAGTGGCGGCCGCCTTCGCACGCTTTACGAATTGCTCGCAGGCAAGGCCGTTCACAGCCATTTCACTGCGTTGCAGGACATTAGCTTTGAGGTGAAGGCGGGCGAATCGTGGGGCATCATCGGTGAAAACGGCGCGGGCAAATCGACGCTGATGAAAATCATCGCCGGCGTCGTCAAACCGACTTCGGGCGCATGTCATGTCAACGGTCGCGTCGCCGCGTTGCTCGAACTTGGCACTGGCTTTCACCCCGAGTACTCCGGGCGCGAAAACGTATTTCTCTCGGCGTCGCTGATGGGCTGGACGCGTGCCGAAACCAATCAACACCTTGATGAAATTCTCGCGTTCGCCGACATCGGTGAGCACCTCGACCAGCCCATCAAGACCTATTCCTCGGGCATGGTGGTGCGCTTGGGCTTTGCTATCGCAACTGCACTCTCGCCCGATATTCTCGTTACCGACGAAGTGCTCGCGGTCGGCGACGAATCCTTCCAGAAAAAATGCATGCGCTGGATGGAAGCGTATCGCAACAATGGCGGCACGCTCATCCTCTGTTCGCATAGCATGTATCACATCCAAACGTTGTGCGCGAAGGCCATCTGGATTCACCATGGTCGTGCCGAAATGCAGGGCGACGCATTCACCGTGACGCAAGCCTACTTGGCCTACCACGAGCAAAAAAACACCGCGCAAAAACAGCATGACGAGGCTCGGATTCCCCACGGCGTCCATCCACGGCTCGAAAAAATCGCTGTCGAAAATTCTGCGCACGCTGCGCAAATCACGTTTCAAATGGGCGATACCATCACCCTGTCGGGTACCTTCTACTCGCCCGAGGACGTGCCGACGGTGGTCAGCGTCGGCGTCGTGCGCGTCGATGGCACGCCGGTTTACGGTGGTTTTTCCAACGATAGCGGATTCATCGCCAACCGCGTCGCCGCCAAGCAATTCGCATTTCGCTTCGTGTTGCCAGACGTCATCTTGCTGCCGGGTCGCTATCACTTTCGCGCGCACACTCTCGACGAATTCGGCTTGCGCCTCTTCGATACCTTGCAAGAAGAATTTACTGTCACCGGCAATTCGCGTGAACACGGTTTCGTTCGCCTGCAACATCGCTGGGAAACCACCGGCGGCGGCGCGCCATGAGCCAACCTACGACCCTCGACGACCTCAGTCAACACGCACTCGCACTGCAACGCGCGGGCAAGCCACTAGAAGCCGCGCAAGCCTACATCAACATCGTCCGGCAAGTCGCTGACCATTGGCCCTCGTACTACAACCTCGGCCTCGTGTTTCAAGAGCTCAAACGCATAGATGATGCGCGCGTCGCGTACGAGCGCGCTGTGCAATTCAATCCGCAACTCGCACAGGGCTGGAACAACCTCGGCATCGTGCTGCAAGCACTCAAGCGCGATGACCAAGCGATCACCGCTTACCAACGAGCCATTGCCATCGACCCGTCCCTCGCGCAGGCGCGCTACAACATCGCCATCGTGCAGCAATCGCGCGGTCGCTTCACCGATTCTACTGAGTCGCTGAGGCTCGCCGTCGCTGCCAATCCAAAAGACGATAATGCTTGGGACGCCTTATACCGCGCGCTTCTCGCGTTGAAGCGTCAAGAGGACGCCGTGCAGGCGTTCATAGATTGGGAAGCAGCACTCGGCCAATCGCCGCTGCTCACGGCGGCGGGTCTCGCACAGTCGCGTTTTCTCGGTGATCGCGTGCGCGAAGCCGCCTATCTCAAACTCGCCATCGACTGGCCGTTTCCGGATCCGAGGCCCGAACAACTCATTCCGATCCTCGGCATGATTCAATATTTCGATGTCGATGGCGCCTCACTGCTGCGTTGCTACCAGCGCTTCGATGCGGCGGTTGCTGCGACGCACCCGTTGCCAATTGCGCCGTTGCCACGCCGCAGCGCTGGTCAGAAAATTCGTGTGGGCTATGTTTCGGCCGATTTTCGTCGGCACGTGATGGGTCAAATCATGCTCGACGTGTTGCGCGCACACGACCGCGAGCGATTCTCGATTCATCTCATCTCCACTGCTGAATCCCGCTATCTCGACGCGACGACCGAGGAATTCAAGAAGTTATCGGATGCCTTTGTTGACGCCAGCAACATGACCGATCTCGACGCCGCGCGCGCCATCGCTGAATTCGATCTCGATGTACTGGTCGATCTCGCCGGACAAACCATGGGCGGACGCCCAATCATCTACGCGCACCGACCCGCGCGCAAAATCGTCACGCACCTCGGCTACCACGGCAGCCTCGGTCTATCGGCGGTGGACTACAAACTCACAGATCGGCTCGCCGATCCGCCAGAGGCTGCTGAGTTTCAGATCGAAAAGCCGTTCTATCTTGATAGCTGCCTATTTCCTTTTGCGCACGTCGAATCGTCCGCTGAGGAGGAGCGTCACTACATGGGCCAACGTCGCGAAGGCGAATTTGTGTTCGGGACGTTCGTTAACGTACTCAAGCTCTCGGCACGTTGCGTTGTCACTTGGGCAAAAATTTTGCAAGCAGCGCCCAACGCGGTACTCGCCTTTTCTCCGCTCACTTCCGACGATGAGCCCAGCATTCGTCGCGCCACCTCGGCCGCGGGTATCGATCCTTCACGCCTGCGCTTTATCGCTTCACATACGAGTGTCGGTGGGCAACGTGCCCGCCACGCCCTAATCGACGCGGTTCTCGACACGTTTCCGTATGCGGGCGGTGACACCACGCTGGCCGCGCTTGACCGCGATGTGCCGGTCATCACGCTTACCGGCAAACGCAATGCGGAGCGCGTCGGTGTCAGTCTACTCACGCATCTCGGCGTCACCGATACGATTTGCACAACCGAAGCTGAATACATCGCGTGCGCGGTGCGGATGGCGAGTGATCGTGATTGGCATCAGGCCATGCGTACGCGCTTCAAGTCTGCGCGCGAACGGTCGAGCTTTGCCAAGGTCGCCACACACGCGCGCGCTCTTGAATTGGCGTACGTCACGATCGCTGCTGAATCAACGCTGGAAAATTCATCGCTCTCCGCAAAAAAATTCTTCCAACGATTTTCCGAGACGGTGCGCGCGCACCAACGTGCGCAGCAGTCGGATCAACTCGGGCAAATCGACATGCAATATGCCGCCCTCGAAGCCGAACAACCCGGCTATGTGCCGTTGTTAAGACTGCGCGCCGCCGTCGCAAAGTCCAATAACGACGGCGTACGCGAGCAAGAATTGCTCGCAAAGGCCCATGCCACCTTGCCAAGTGATCCCTCGGTTGCGGTCGCCTTAGCTGATGCGCTGATGGATGCGGGTGCGTATGGTGACGCCGCACAAGTATTGAAAATGAGCTTGGCGTTATCGCCCAACGACGACAATTTGCAAATCGCCCAAGCACGTTTGTACCTGCGCCTAGCACGCACTGCCGAGGCGCACGACGCCGCGACGACGGTCGTCAACCGTGCGCCGACCAATGTAGATGCGCGCCTGCTGCAAGCCAATGCGCTCGCCGAACTTGGTCGCGTCGCGGAGGCCTTCGCAAGTTACGGCCAAGTCTTGTCGCTCGCACCCAACCACCTCGGCGCCAATTACAACGCCGGGCTGTTGGCGCTCGAAGGCGGTGCGGCAGCCAGCGCAGAGCCGCTGCTACGCAAGGCCGTGGAAATTGATTCGCGGCACGAGCTTGCACACCTCAGACTCGCCGAAGCACTCCAGGCGCAACACAAAACCGAGGCGTGGATTGGTCTCGCCAAACGACTCGCCGCTGAATTTCCGCGCTCACTCGCCGCACGCCTCACTCGTGCCGAAGCATGGCGCTATGAAGGTGAATTGGCGCGCGAGTCCGCAGAGATCGTGCAAGTTGCCGAGGCGCTCGTGGCCGAGCCCGATCACCATTTGGTTGAGGAAACCGCCGCGCGTATTCTGCGGCGGCGCACCGCAGTCGGTCTGTCAGACGCGCTTGTTGATGCGTTAAAGTTTCGCCACGCCGCCGCCGTGCAAGCACTCCATGGCGTTGCCGCGCCATCGCTGCCATCGCGCGCTGACGCACTGCGAATTGGCATGCTGATCGAGACTGGCGACACGCGCAACGGTATTGATGACCATCGCCTGCAACTGACGAATGCGTTCGCAGCAGCATTTACCAATGCCGGCTGTTCAGCACAAATCTATTTGCTGGATCGACCAACCAGCGAGGCAAGCCACCCGTCCACGGTCTCGCTCGCTGGTATGAGCGCTGCGGCGGCGGCGGCACGCGTGCGCGCCGATGCCATTGACGTCCTGTTCGATGGGGTCGGCTATCGCCATCATCTAGCACCCGCGATCCTCGCGCAATGTCCCGCGCGACTCGCCATCGCCAATGGCGCATTCGCGAGCGTGTATGACGAGCCACAGCACATTGACTTTGATGCCTTCGACGAATGGACTGCATTGCCGCAATGGAAAGTGCGCGGGCCGACGCGGGCGATAATGCGTTTGCAGGCACTGCTGCCGACCATTGCGCGCACTCAAGCAGCGCGCGCAGAGGCCGACGGTGCACATCCCATCATCTTTGCAATCAGCGCACGTATCGACGAAATTCCACTCGCAGCGATTGCGTTGTGGCAACAAGTTCTCGTCGCTGTGCCGAATAGCAAACTCGCCGTACCCGCATTCGATGATGTTGAATTGCGCACCTATGTTCGTGTACTGCGCGCGGCGGGAGTCGGCGCTAGCCGCATCGTCTCTTGGCCAAACACCCCGCCAGATAAGCGTTTCCAAGGCATTGGTGCAATCTTGGATACGCTGGGGTGCAGCACCGCGATCACAACTTCCGAGGCACTCGATAATGGCTGCCCGGTCATCAGCATGCGAGGCGCCACCGCTGCGGAACGCATGTCGTACGCGGTTCTTGCCCGTCGTGACCTCGCTGAACTAGCGGCAGATAGCGCGAAAGATTACCTGCGTCTCGCCGTTCGATTTGCGCAAGACTCGATTTGGCGGGACGCGCTGCGCAGCAGACTATCGCAGCGATCTGCGCCCAGAATCACTGGCGCAGACGATGTAGCGACGCTGCGCGCCGCGCTCAACTCAATCACATGAGTGCTGCCGAACAGCGCCTAGTGGCCGAGGCCGCACAACTCTTGCAGCAAGGTCAAAATCTGGCCGCGCGCCAGCGACTCGAGCAAGCCAGCAAACTGCCTGGAGCTGCGCGCACGACTTGGCAGTGGCTCGCGAATGCCTGTGTGCGCGACAACGATTTGCCGAATGCGCGCGTGGCAATTGAACGCGCCATCCAAATCGGCCCGGTCGATGGCAGCGTGTGTTTGACGGCCGCCAACATCTGTCAAGACGCAGGCGACGTCGATGCAGCGCTTCACTACGCGGAACTGTCCGCAAAAGTTGAGCCGACCTACGCGCAAGGCATCAACAATCTCGGCATCTTGCTTGCGGATCGTCAGCGATACGATGAGTCGATTGCCGCCTTTGAACGCGCCATCGTGGTCAAGCCTGACTATGCACGCGCGTATGCCAACTTGGCCGCGACGCTGATGAAACTGGATCGCTATGAACCAGCGTTTGCCGCCGCCAGTCACGCCAGCCGCTTGCAGCCCGACTACGCCTATGCGCACTATATGTGTGGTGTCAGCGCGTTCAGCCTCGGGCGCAACGATGACGCGCTGGCCGCCTTGCAACGCGCGCTGCAACGTGATCCGCGCATGGTTGATGCGTGGATGCAACTGGCAAAATTTCATCGCCGCGAGCAGCGGGTGGATGCAGCGGGCGATGCGTTGCAACGTGCGCTCGCGCTGGCACCGCAGCGCGTGGATGCGAAGACGCTGTTTGCTGAAATCCTTTGGGTGAACGGCCAGTACGAGCAAGCGCGTGCCTTGTGGCGCGAAGTGTTGGCGGCACAACCGACCCAGCTTGAGGCAGCATTGCGCTTGGCGCTCTCCGTTCCGGGCATCTATGCCGACGCCGCTGCGGTTGATGGGTCGCGCGACGCGTTCACCAAGGGGGTCACCGATCTGCTCGCACACGCCAACACGTTTGCCAATGCCGCGAAGAATGACGTGGTGCGCGACATTCAAACCAGCAATTTTTTTCTCGCCTACCAAGGTCGCGATGACACTGCCTTGCAGCGTGGCTACGCCGCCTTCGTTGCCGCTGTTTTACAGCCGTACCTGCCGCAATTTTTTGCGCCGATTGCCGCCACGCATTTGCCAACAGACCAAGCGCCACGCCGCGTTCGGGTCGGTTTTGTCAGTCGCCTGTTTCATATTTCGACGGCGGGACATTACTTTGCAAGCTGGGTCACGGACTTGCCGCGTGAGCATTTTGAGGTCGTTGTGAACTACACCAACCTGCGTGCCGATGCGCTCACTGAAAAAATTCGCGCGCGTGCGGACGAGTTCACGCAGCAAGATATGGCATTTGAAAAACTGGCGGCTGCCGTCAAGGATGCGAACCTGGATGTGCTGGTCTACCCGGAACTGGGCATGGAGCCAAAGCTCTACGCGCTGGCCGCGCTACGGCTGGCACCGGTGCAAGTTTGCGGTTGGGGCCATCCGGTTACATCGGGTCACGCGAACATTGACTACTACCTGTCGTGTGCAGCGATGGAGCCGGCAAATGCGGCGCAACACTACAACGAAAAATTGCATCTGCTGCCGGGGCTGGGTACGCGCTATCCGCTGCCAGTGATTGAAAATATCGAGGCCAGCAAAAAGCAACGCGCCGACTTTCAGCTACCCGAGAACAAGACGCTGTATCTGTTGCCGCAATCACTGTTCAAGATTCATCCCGACAACGACCAACTGATTACGCGACTACTCAAGGCCGATGCGAATAGTGTGCTGGTGCTATTCACCACCCACTATCCAAGCTGGACGCAGATTTTTATTGAACGCTTGCAGCGCGCGTTCGCCGCAGCGGGCTTGGCACCAGAGGGGCGCGTGAAACTGTTGCCGAATCTCAGTCACGACGAATTCAAGCGCGTGAATCAACTTTGCGATGTGATGATTGATACGCTCTACTGGTCGGGTGGCAATACCTCGCTTGACGCCCTGGCGATGGGTCTGCCGATGGTGACCCTGCCTGGCGAATTCATGCGTGGCCGACAATCGGCGGCGATGCTATCCATGCTGGGCTTGAACGAATTGATCGCGAGTGATGCCGAGGATTATCTGCGCATCGCGCATCGGCTCGGCACCGAGACTGAATATCGTAACGCCATGCGCGCACGCATTCTCGACAACCGCCACACGATTTTTGATGATCCGGCCCCTACGCGTGCGTTAGCGGAATTTCTGCAGGCCGTCGTCTCACCATAGCTGCCAGCCGTGCTTGCCAAAAAAGCGCAGGCCGGATTTGACGAACAACCCGATGTGCCGCGCACCCTTCTTCGCCGCGCCGCCACCGCCATGAATGATTTTGCATGCAGCGAGGCGCGTAATTTCGCCACGGGCGCGTAGTCGTACGCTGAGATCATTGTCTTCGAAATAAAGAAAAAATTTCGCATCGAAGCCGCCCACGCCACGAAAGTCCTCGCCGCGCATCAGCATGAAGCAACCACTTGCGGACGCGGCACCGTGCAAATCGCGGTCGAATGCCGGATCGCCCGCGCCACGAAATTCATACTTTGATAAGTACCCATCAAACCAGCGCCGTATGAGCGCAGGCGCGAAGCCACGCAGAGCAAGGGTAGCGAACGACGGATAGCGTCGCGCCAGATATTGCGGCGCACCAGCAGAATCAGTTGCACAGGGTGTCACGATTACGCATTCACGATTTGCATCGAGATGCGCGATGCCGGCGCGAATGGCCTCGCCATCCATACGCACATCCGGATTCAGCACCAACCAATAATCACAGTCATCAATCGCCGCAAACGCGAGATTGTTCGCCGCACCAAAGCCGACATTGCCGTGCCCCGCTACCACCTGCGTGTGCACCAATGGCAGGTCAGCGAATGCGCCGATCACCATCGGCTGATGTGGCGATGTTGCGCTGCCCGCTTCGTTATCCATTAACACCACATCCACCTTGGCGATGACGCCTGACTGACCAGCGACGGCCAAGGATTTTGCTAATGAGGTCAGCGTCGTTTCAAGCCACGTGAGGTCGGGTTGGTAGACGACAATAGCGACGGCAAGGTGAGAAGAAGTGGGCATCGCGCCATTGTAATGTGCCGCCGCATTGTCCAGCTTAAGGCAAAATGTCGGCATGACCTTCGCCACCCCTGCTGAAATTGAACACGCGGCCATGGCGCTGATGCGCGGCGAGCTGGTTGCGCTACCGACCGAGACCGTATATGGGCTCGGTGCGGATGCACTAAATGACGCAGCGGTCGCGCGCATTTTTGCTGCGAAGGGGCGGCCTAGCGATCATCCGCTCATCGTCCATGTCGCCAGCTCGGCGGCACTCCGCAAATTTACCGTGACCGTGCCGTCTGCCGCGATCAAGCTGACCGAACATTTCTGGCCCGGCCCGCTCACGTTAATTCTGCGCAAATCAAAACGTGTCCCGCTGTCGGTCACGGGTGGGCAGGATACTGTCGGCATTCGGTGCCCATCGCATCCGATTGCGCAGGCCTTGCTGATCGCGTTTGCCAAAATCGGCAGCGGCGCGGTGGCAGCCCCTTCGGCCAATCGTTTTGGCCATGTTTCGCCGACCACTGCTCAGCATGTGCGCGACGAATTCGGCAACCAGATCGGGCGCAGCATCACGCTGCTCGATGGTGGTGCCTGCGGCGTTGGGATTGAATCGACGATCCTTGATTTATCGCGCGCGACGCCGGTGTTGCTGCGTCCGGGCGCGATCACGCGTGAACAAATTGCGGCGGTGATCGGCGCGCTGCCGCGTACGCGTGAAGACGATGCTGCGCACACGCCGCGTGTCTCTGGCGCACTGGCCGCGCACTACGCACCGATGACGCCGCTGAAGTTGGTGCCAACGGGGGCATTGGTCACGGAAGTGGATCGTGTGCTGAACGCTGGCCAGCGGGTGGCGGTGTTAGCGCTGTCGTCGAAACCAAAATTGAAGCCATCGCCGATTGGCGTTGGCGTGCGCAATGCGCGCCCGATGATGTGGGTGAATGCCGGGACCGATGCGGTGGGTTACGCTCAGAGCCTGTATGCAAATCTGCGCACGCTCGATGCGGCAGCAACCGCGGTCATTCTCGTAGAAACACCGCCTGCCACGGTACCGTGGGAGGCGGTGCTGGATCGGCTATCGCGTGCTGCCGTAGGATCAGGCAAGCACGGATAGAGATTTACGCGTCGGCGCGACGAAATGTTTTCTTGTCGTCGAAGCTGCGTTTTTGTCCGTCCGGTGCAGCGCGTCCGGCAAATCCGCCACCAGCAGGTTTCTTGCCGGCGTAGGCGCTGGCAGGCTTTGCCCAGCTACCCGGCGTGCTGCGGCCATTACCATTACCGCTTGGCTTGGAACCAAATTTCTTCGGTGCGCCGCCAGGTTTTTTGTCGAACACGCGTTGCTTCGGCTCGAGGCCGGGAATCACGCTCACTGGAATCGGCTGCGAAGTAAAACGCTCGATGGTGCGCACCTGAAACTGTTCGCGCACATTGGCAAACGAAATCGCGATGCCGTTTTTACCGGCGCGACCCGTGCGGCCAATGCGGTGCACATAATCTTCAGCCTGGCGTGGCAAGTCGTAGTTAATGACGTGCGAGATGCCTTGCACGTCGATACCACGCGCGGCCACGTCGGTCGCAACCAACACGCGCAAGCCACCTTTACGTAGCGCGGTGAGGGTACGGGTACGAGCAGATTGCTTCATGTCGCCATGCAGCGCGGCAGCAGAGAAACCTTGCGAATGCAAATCGCTGGCGAGATCATCGGCTGCACGCTTGGTGGAGGTGAACACGATGGCTTGCAAGACTTCGGTATCGCGCAACAAATGATCGAGCAAACGATTCTTGTGCGCCATGTCGTCGGCAAAATGCAAACGCTGTTCGATGTTTTCGTGTTTCGCCTTTTGGCCGGAAACATCAATACGGACGGGGCTTTTCAGCATGCCGCGCGCGAGGTGAGCAATGCCGTCTTCGATGGTGGCCGAGAACAACAGCGTTTGGCGTGCTTCTGGGGTTTGTTTGACGATGGCTTCGAGGTCGTCCTTGAAACCCATGTCGAGCATCCGATCAGCTTCGTCGAGTACCAGCATTTCGAGGCGCGACAAATCGACGCGGCCGGATTGCATTTGATCGAGTAAGCGGCCTGGCGTTGCCACCAAAATATCGGCACCGGCTTTCAGCAAACGGTTTTGTACGGGGTAGGGCATGCCGCCGACGATAGATACTGTCTTGATGCGCTTGAGGTTGCGGCCATAGGTTTCGGCGGCCTTGGTGACTTGCATCGCCAGTTCGCGCGTAGGCGTGAGCACCAGCACGCGCACACCACGTCCGGCTACTTTGGCGGGCTCGGAGAGTGCCTGTAATGCGGGCAACATAAAGGCGGCGGTCTTGCCGCTACCGGTTTGTGAGGACACCAACAGATCGCGGCCAGCGAGCGCCTCGGGTACGGCCTGCGCTTGCACGGCGGTTGGGGTGGTGTAGCCGGTGAGCGCAATGGCTTCCAGCAGGGGCTTGGACAGGCCAAGCGTTTCGAATTTCATCGTCATGTTAAATCATCCCGGCGCGCCCATTCCGATGGACGTGCGGTAAGGCGCGGATCATTCCGCAAATCGCAAAAAGGCGCACCGCCCGTAATCGGAAACGGCATAAATACGCTATGAGGATTGAATCCGTCAGCGCGCCAGCATCGGCGCCAACCATTTTGCGATTCAGGATTGATCCGAAGAGGGGATCGGGTGAACAGCGAGGGCGGGGACGATGAACATCGGCAAAACAGAAATGCTAGAAATGCTGCATTGCACAAAACGAACTATACGGCATAAGTTACTGAAAAGCCAATTGAATTTACCTACCGCTGTGAAAATTCATGGCGGCGAGTAGGCTTCCAACCGAGCCTGACCGCAGTACAATGAATCACAAAAGCAATACGGCGAAACTGCAAACGGTGCCTCTCATGAAACGAATCAATTCCCTCATTGCTGCCAGCGTGGTTACTGCGTTGGTGACCTCGTGTACCACGGTGGCACCGGTTGCGGTGGTGACACCGAAGGCGCCGGTGTCTGGAGCCTCTGCTACACCTTCGGCTGCATCAGCGATTGCCGCCGCGGCCGTCTCGGCGGCCACCGGCGGCGCATCGCCATTTACGCCGGGCGAGCCGCGCAAATACGATGACGTCATCAACAAAGACGCGAAAACTTCGCGCGGCATGATGCTGTATCACAAGGTCAAAGAGCGCCACTATTTCGAGATTCCGGAAAAATTATTGGGTCGCGATTTGCTTTGGTCGGTGGAAATGTCCGAGGCCAGCGCCGGTAGTGGCTTTAACGGCTTGCCGCTCGGCTATCGGGTGGTGCGCTTTGAGCGGGTCGATAACCGTATTCTGATGCGCTCGGTGTCGTATCGCAATCGCGGACTGAATGATCTCAAGGCGGCCGCCGACGCAGTCGATCTGGCGCCGATTGTGATGGCGTTCCCGGTCGAGGCCGAGGGCAGCGAGCGTTCGCTTGAGTTGCGCGTGGATGAAAAGCGCGCGTTGGAAAAAGAAAAATCGGATAAAGAAAAAATCGAAAAGGAGAAAATCGAAAAAGCCGAAGCCGAGAAAGACAAACTCGCCAAGGATGAGAAACCCGTAGCAGGCGCGCTGGTGATTGCGGCAGCGGAGAAACCCGATTTAGTTGGAACGCTAAAAAAAGACGCAATCGAACAGCGCGCGAAAGAAATAGTCGCTGCGAACATTGCCACCAAGACAGACGCCAAGGTAGAAGCAAAGACTTACGCCAAGCCCGATACGAAAATTGAAACAAAGTCGGAGCCAAAAGAAACCCGGCCCGCGAGCAAAGAAAAATGGCCGGTCATTGAAGTTTCGCGCCTGTTGCAAACCACCTCCGGCGATTTGATCGACGCACGCAATCTGGGGCCGTCCGGATTCGGCGGTGTTGATCCGACGCGCAGCCTAATTGCGCAGGTGAAGGTATTCGCTGGCAACATCGAAGCGCGTGCGCTGCTGACCTTCGCGACCTTTCCGACGCCGCAAATGGGTGCGCCCGGCCAGCCGGCGATGCCCACCGTGGCGCGCAACCCCAGCAAGAGTGCGGTGTTGCACTACAGCCTCGCGTTGTTGCCGGAACAGCCGATGCAAGGCCGCTTTGCCGATGACCGCGTCGGCTATTTCACCGAGCCGTTTCTGGAATTCGGTGGCGAGCGCACCGGCACGCGGGTGCGCGAATACATCACCCGTTTTCGTCTGGAGAAAAAAGATCCTGCTGCGCCTGTATCGGAAGTTGTGAAGCCGATTATTTTTTACATCGCATCCGAAGTACCAGAAAAATGGCGCAATCACTTGATCGCCGGCATCGAGGACTGGAAACCGGTGTTTGAAGCGGCGGGGTTCAAAAACGCCATTCAGGCCAAGCTGGCACCGACGAAAAGCGAAGACCCTAATTGGGACGCCGAAGATGCTCGCCACTCCGTCATTCGTTGGGTGGCGCTACCGATCAACAACGCGATGGGCCCGCATTTGCACGACCCGCGCTCCGGTGAAATCATTTCTGCGCACGTAATTTTTTGGCACGAGTTATTGGCAGGTCTAGAGCGTGCCTACTTCGCGCAGGCCGGTGCCGCTGATACCCGCGTCGATAAACTGCCATTGAGCGATACCATCATTGCTGAGCTGGTGCGCAATGTCGCCACGCATGAGGTCGGCCACACGCTGGGCTTACGGCATAACCATCGCGCGGCCACCGCGTACGCGATCAAAGATTTGCGCGATCCCGTCTTCACCGCGCTGAACGGCACCACCGCATCGGTGATGTCGTACGGGCGCTACAACTCGGTGGCGCAACCGGGCGACGGGGTATTCAATTTTGTCCCCAAGATCGGGCCTTACGACAAGTTCGCCATCGAGTGGGGCTACAAATCACTCGGCAAAAAATCCGCTGAGGAAGAGCGCGCGGAACTCGATCAAATGGCGGCTCGCCAGCTCGATAATCCGTTGCTGCAATTCGGCGGTGAGGACTTCGCGGCGTTCCTCGACCCAGAAGTGCAAACCGAAAACATTGGCAAGGAACGGATCGAAGCCACCAAGCTATCGGTGGCCTCGCTGGAGCGCGCGGCGGGACGGCTAATCCCAGCAACCACGCGGCTTGGCGAGGATTATCAGCAATTAGAAAGCATGTATTTTCAGCTCATTAATCAGCGCTCGCGCTACCTCGGCTCGGTGGTGAAATTGATTGGCGGCGTACGCGAAACGCGCTATCTCGGCGGACGCGGTGGCGACACCTTCAGTCGCACCTCGCCCGAAGAACAACGTGCAGCGATTCGCTACCTGCTGGATGACGCGCTGGCCACGCCAACATGGTTGACCGACGCCAGCATCCTCAACCGCATCAGCGCAATCGACGTCGCCGGCCCAGTGGTCAATGCGCAAAAACGTATCCTCGAAGACATGCTGCAACCAGTGCGTTTTCGCGTGCTCGAAGATGCCGAGTCGCTGCGCCTGGGCACGGGGATGAACGCGATGGGCTATCTCACCACCATCCAAAAAAGTGTCTTTCGTGAAGCCGCACAGACGAGTCCGAAGGTCGATATTTATCGCCGCGAATTGCAACGCGAATACGTCGAACATCTCAAAGTTTTTTCCGGCGAAGTGCAACGCTTTCGTAGCTTTGGTATGTTCGTCTCATCGCAGCTCACTGAGCTGACCATGGATCTGCGCCCAGCCGCCATGCAAGGTATGAAAGACTTGAAACGTGATTTACTGGTCGCCGAGCGCCGCGCCACCGATTCGCCGACGCGCCTTCACTTCGCGCAACTCGCGCGCGAACTCGACAAGGTGCTGAAGATTCGCGGGAGTTAATTGAGCTGCATCGTGAACGTGCATCGCGGCGTTCTCTATGCGCTGGGTGCCGCTGCATTATTTGGTGCCAGTACACCGCTCGCGCGCTACTTGGTTGCAGACGTACACCCGGTGTGGCTCGCGGGGCTGTTGTACGCAGGTTCGGGTGTTGGCCTCTGTTGCTTGATGGTCTTGCGCCGCGTGCTGAGCGCCGAGCCCGCGCTGCCAGTGCGCATTGCCAGGCACGATGCGGCGTGGCTCGCGGCGGCAGTGCTGTGCGGGGGCATCATCGCCCCACTTCTGCTCACCTACGGCATTGCTTCGACGACCGGCTCGACGGCTTCGTTGTTGTTGAATTTGGAAAGCGTATTGACGGCCGTGATTGCGTGGACGGTGTTCCGCGAAAACCGCGACGCGCGCATCGTTGCAGGGATGGTGTGCATCGTGGTGGCAAGCGTGATGTTGACGTGGTCGGGTGGCGCGCAAATTTCCAGTGGTGTAATCCTGATTGCACTGGCATGTTTGGTCTGGGCCATCGACAATAATCTGACGCGCAAGGTCGCGGCCAACGACGCGCTATTGATCGCGGCCATCAAGGGGTTGGTGGCGGGCGGCGTGAATCTGACGTTGGCTTGGTCACTCGGATTTGTGACTCCCACTGTTGCCAATGGACTCGCCGCCGCTTCAGTAGGCTTCGTCGGGTATGGGTTGAGCCTCGTGTTATTTGTGCTGGCGCTGCGCAGTTTGGGAACGGCGAGAACTGGTGCCTACTTTTCAACGGCGACCATTGTTGGTGTGGTGGTATCGATGACGCTGTTGCATGAAACGCCGGGTGTATTGTTTTGGCTCAGCGCGGCGTTGATGGCCTGTGGCGTGTTTTTGCACCTCACGGAGCGGCACGTACATGCGCACGAACACGAACCCGTGCTGCATGCGCATGCGCACTCGCACGACTTGCATCACCAGCATGCGCACGACGTCGCATGGGATGGCGCGGAGCCGCATGCGCATTTGCATCAGCATATGCGGCTGGTGCACGCGCACCCGCACTATCCGGATATGGAGCATCGGCATCTACATTGAGGTGGGGTAGCGCCAAAAATGAAAAGCCTCGAACTCTCGTGGGCTGGCGTGGGACGCCAGCCCGTTCGTGAGGCATAAAACAGTCCACTGGACTGTTTTAAGTCCACACTCACCCTATCGGTCGAGAGTGCGATCCTCACGGGGCACTAAAAATAAACGAGGCCACGATAGAGCTGTGGCCTCGTTCATTTTTGGTGGAGATGAAGAGGATCGAACTCTCGACCTTCGCATTGCGAACGCGACGCTCTCCCAGCTGAGCTACATCCCCATGAAGCAAATTCTAGTGCGGTCTTGCACAGCGCGCAACCCTAAGGAAACACTTCTTCATTGCCTAGATGGGAAGCTTCGTCGCGTCATTCCATTTCCGGATCGATGCTGCCCGAATCAACTTCATCGCAAACGTTTCCCTTTGGGAGAAGGGCTTTCGCAGCCGTTGGTCACTGCCGAAACATTCACTACCGTCTCATGCGGAGCACCAAAGGCTCCTTCTCCCGAGGGAGAAGGCGGGGGATGAGGGTTTTCAGCGTGAGACTTCCGCAGTCCAAGAAAGAATCTACGATTAGTGACAAGTGTTCCGCCACTATTGATCTGGAAATGGAATTAGCTGAAATCGCCGGCTCAACCGCGAAGTCAGAGGAGTCGAACTTGTTAGATGGCATCGGACAATGCGCCGAGCACTGCGATCTCGGTCGGTTGCAGAGAGAACCATGGACCGTCATCGCCCAACCACACATAGCCATAGGCGTCAATTTCAAAAATTCTCATCTTCTTGCCTTCGCATGCCTCCAGCTTAGCCACCTCATCGAGCGGTAGATCATGGGTGTGCCATCGAGGGATGGTGAGCATGGTCGCAAGTTCACCTGCATGAATGGCACGGCCATCGGCATCCACGGGTGCCAATAGGTAGCCAAGCGGCATTTGCTTGGGTGGTGGAAAGAATGACATCTAATTCGATTCCCAGATCATTGATGAAGTAGTGCATGTAGCCTCCGCGGTACGCATTGCGTCGTTTGTAGGATGGGTGGGGCAAAGCGATACCCATCAAACTCCCATGAAATGACGGGTATCGCTTTGCTCCACCCATCCTACTTGCTACACCTCACCGCTAAAACGCTTCGGCCAAGTCGCCGCACGCGTGAATTAGAACCGCAAAAAAAAACGCCGCAAGCCAAAGCTCGCGGCGCTCTTGAACAACGCCAACTCAGAACGTCTTACGCAACGTCACGCCAACGGTGCGCGGTTGGTTGGTGGCGAATCCGAGCCGTGCGCGGCCGCCACGTTCCCGGTCGAACGACAACAGCGCTTTCTCATCGGTCAGGTTGTTGATGTACAAGACAGTCGACAATCCACGTTCGAAGTCCACGCCCGCGCTCAGGTTCACTTGGTTGTATTTCGGCAGTTCGAGGTTGAGCGTGGTTGACGCCGTTGCCGGGGCACCTAGGAACGCCAGCCCATGCGTGAACGTGCGTGGATTTTTTTCTTGATCCGACGGTTGCGTGAAGCGGCTACCCACGTGCTGCGCCGAGGCCGTGACATAGGCATCGCGCCCAGCTAGGCCGAAGTTGTAGGTGACGCTGGCGGTGAACTGCACCTTCGGTACCGACGGCAGGCGGTTGCCTTCGCGAATGCCACCGAGCACGGCGCCGGTACCATCCTTGACGGTCGAGTCAAACACTGAATTTACCAGCGAGCCAGCAAGACCTAGTTCAAGCCCCGCGACCGGCCGCGCCGTCATCTCAAGCTCGATCCCGCTTGAGTGTGCCTTAGGGACATTGAACACCACGCGCGACGAGCAAGATCCCGCGTCGAGCGTGACTTGCAGATCTTTCATCTGCGTATGGAACGCGGCCGCGTTGAAGCTCAGCCCCTGCTGCTGCATCTTCACGCCGACCTCGTAGTTCCACAGCGATTCATCGCTGAAGCGCTGATAGCCACCAAAGATAGCGCGGTCTTGCGCCGTACACAGTGGCACGTTCAGCGGATCATTGACGCCGCCCAAGCGGAAACCTTTCGACGCCTGCGCGTTGAAGGTCAGGCTATCCGATGCCTTGTACGCAACCAGCACGCGTGGGTTGTAGCCGTCCGATTTCGTTTTGTCGAAATTGTTGTTGCCATCCGAGAACAAACCGCCCGACCTAAACGAGCGCTCTTCTTTGTAATCGTAGTAGCGCGCGCCAGCGGTGGCTGTCAGTTCCTTGCTCAATTCATAGCTGAGTTCGCCGAACAGCGCGGTCTGTTTCAAATTGTAAGGAAGGTCCGCGTTGTAGGGCGAATTTAGCGGGAAGCCATTGGCCACCGCCGTCGTCGTGCCCGCGCCGAAACGCGCGTTGGTAAACGCATCGTAGCCGGGGGTCGGCAGGCGCTGTGCGTACTTGCGGTCGGTATCGGAGTAGTACGCACCGACCAGCCATTGCAGCGGACCCTTGCCCTTCGAACTCAAGCGAAATTCCTGCGTGAAACCTTTGAGGTCGGTGGTGTCGTTAAGGCGTGAAGGTAACAGCACGCCGGCTGTTGGAAAGCCGAGGTCAACCGACACCGAACCGGTCAACGCGCTAGCATCGCGGCTCACCAAAATGCTGCGATCCGTATAGGTGCTCACGGAGGTCAGGTCAAAACCATCGAAGCCGACTTTGACGGTCGTATCCGCGATGGTTGTTTTATCTTCAAACTTCTCGCGCAGCAGCAAGTATTGCTGACGATCTTGAAGCGTGACTGCCGGTACCGTGGTGGTGAATCGGTTGGCATACAGGTTGAATGCTTCTTGGCGGTTGAAGCCGTCAGCCGTCACTTTCTGCGAGAGCAGACGCGGCGTAATCGTCACGTCGCGCGTCGGCTGGAGCGTGAAGCTCAACCGGCCACCGGTACGCTCGCCGCTATTCACATCCTTGCCGCCGCCGGGGCCGAGTGCGTCGATCCAGCCGCCAAATTTCGTGTAATAACCGACCACGCGCATCGCTGCGGTATCGCCCATCGGCACGTTCAACGCCGCCTTCACGCCGCCGCCAGTACCGCCGTCGGAAATCTTGTTCAGGGTGGTTTCAATGGTGCCTTCGCTCACCTTCAGCTTCGCCTCGTTGGTGATATAGCGAATCGTGCCGCCAATATTGCCAGAGCCGTACAGCGTGCCTTGGGGCCCGCGCAACGTCTCCACGCGCTTCAAGTCAAACAAATCGAGGTCGGGTGTGAACAACGACAGCGAAATCGCCGTCTCGTCGAGATACACGCCCACTTGTTCCTTCACGCCGGGCTGGTCACGAACAATCTGCCCAGACGACACGCCGCGAATCGACACTTGGCTTTGTCCGGGGCCAAGATTTTGAATGGCGAGGCCAGCGACATTGCGCGACAAATCTTCAAGCGTCACCGCGCCGGATCGCCGGATGTCCTCTTCAGTCTGCGCGTTGATCGAGAACGGCACATCCTGCACGGTCGTCTCGCGCTTCGTCGCCGTCACGATCACGCGATCAACCACTTGCGTGCCCGCCTTGGCCGGCTGCTCGGTGGCTGGCTTAGCGGGCGGCGGTACTTGCTGGGCGCTGGCAATAGTCGCCGCGCCGATTGCCAAACTAGATGGAAAAGCCAGCAGCAGGGCCTTTGTGAGTGGACGCATTTTCATGATGAATTCATCTCCTGAACGTTTTTGGAAACTTCGATACATACGGGCGTGATCGTACTACAGTTGTTGAGGCAAAAGGTTCGGGCGCGAGGCGCAAACGGGTCGGCGTCGATATTTTTGAAGAAAGCAGACCGCTAATGGTGACGCACGATGTTTAAGTTGGGGTCGCCCGCGCAGGCGTGGCGCTTGGCTCGCGAGGCGGATGATGAAGCGTAGCGCCGCACGGGCGAAGTGGCATTCCAGCGCGGATCGGATCGCGCGACGGATTGGGCATCACCGCAATCACTGTCGAGTAACAACCACATGCGTGGCAAGTGGCGTGGTCTCGCATCGGGTGCAAGCGTAGCCCAAAGCAGGAAGGTTTACGCCTTCAAACAGCCGTTCACCCGCGCCAAGTAAGACTGGCGAAATAGCGACGTGCATCTCGTCGATCAGGCGTTGGCGAAGATACTGTTGGATCACGTTTACGCCGCCACCAACACGAACATCCTTGTCCGCAGCCGCTTCGCGAGCAAGCGCCAAGGCGGCGGCAATGCCTTCTGTCACGAAGTGGAAAGTCGTTCCGCCCTCCATCACCAGCGGTGCGCGTGCGTGGTGGGTCAGCACAAACACGGGGACGTGATAGACCGGATTCTCGCCCCACCACCCGCGCCAGCTCTCATCGGGCCACGGTCCGCGAGCTGGCCCGAACATGTTCCTGCCGAGAATCCAAGCGCCGATGTTTTGAAAGCCGCGCGCGGCAAAGTCATCATCAGCGCCCGTTGCTCCGCCATCGCTACCGAACACGTTCTTCTGGAACGTGCGCGTGGACATGGCCCAGCCATGAAGCGAGGTGCCGCCCACGCCGAGCGGGTTGTTGATGTCCTGGTCTGTCCCAGCGCCGAATCCGTCGAGTGAGATGGTGAAACTTTCTACACGAAGCTTGGACATGAGGTTTCTCGCGGCGGTGAGGGATGACGATGGATAACGGTGAGGGCTACCGTTGGAGTGAAGGCGCGACCGACGCGGCGAGTAAATAGTCAGACACCATTATGTTCTCCGCGTGGCCAACTACTTCGTGCTTCGCAGAGCCGCCAAAGTCCACAGGGCAAACGCGAGGTCAGTTCCGCCAAAGAGGAGCAGTTGCTGAGGGGCGTTCAGCAAGTAAACAAACGCGGCAAAGAAGACAATCACACTGAGGCGAAGCGGGACGGTTAGAACGATGAAGCCCGTCCACTACCTCTACCGGGGCGTCATCCGTGAGAAAGATATTCTCGCCTGTGAAGATGGCCAGGTGCGCTTTCGTTATCGACACGCGAAGTCGGGAAAGATGGAGAGTCGGACGGTTCCCGGCGCGCAGTTCCTGTGGCTGGTACTACAGCATGTGCTGCCAAAGGGGTTCCGGCGCGCCCGCAACTTCGGCTTTCTGCACCCGAACTGTAAGCGCCTCATCGCGTTGTTGCACGTGCTGCTGAAATTCGTTCCCAGTCGGGCGACCGGTTGGCTCAAGGAGCGACCACCAATTCTGTGCACGTGCTGCGGGGCGGCGATGATGATCGTGAAAACGCGGATTCGATCTGCACCCGCCGCGGTTATGCCAGCGCACATTGTCGTCGCGGGAGTTCCGTGACGGTGTGACGGCAGCACATCACGGCAGGTGCCGGGACGTCAGTGCCCACAAGCTGAGAGATAGGTGCGTCCCATATTGGCGCGCAATACGTCAATGAACGGCTGAATCAGCAATTCCCCGCGAGCACGGCCCCGTCACCCGCCCGTTCCCGCGTCCATGCGTCCAGTGCGCCTTCGATCCGGAGCTACTCTAAAAAGATATTTTCTGTGCGGCGCATACCAACTGGCCCTCACTGACCGGGCTCGTCCAACAAACGGTTCAGATCGTGGCTTCGCACGATCTAACCTTATTCGTTAGACCGCTGCCGCGACGTACGCCGCAAGGTGTGCGATAGCGTGTGCAAGCATAGCCGCCTCCAAGCCGTAGCGCCAAAATAGCCAGCCTGCAAGGATGCCAAAAACTACATTGCCACCCATGACAAACGCGACGACATGGAAGGTCAGGTTCCCAGCCATGGAATTGGCTGCCGGCAAATGACCAAGACCAAAGAGTACTGCGGCACTGACGATGGCGACCCAGACAAGCGATATGGATGGCAAGGTGTGTGATCGGTGTATGAAGCGCCACAGTAGCCAAAGCACTACGGACATGAGGCCCCAGCGCAGCATTATTTCCTCGGTGATCCCGCCATAGAGTAGCCGCGCTGAAAGTGGAAAAGAAAATGTCGCCGCTGCTGCAGCCAACTCAGGAGGTGGGAAGTAAGAAAGCACGACTAAAAGCGCGCCACCGGCTAAACCACCAAGGAGTCCCGGCGCAAGTTGTGGGCGAAGCGCAGTTGCGACGGGCGAAGAAACGGCAAATGCTTCAAAGCCCGGTGCACGCAGCCCGACCTTTGGGGCGCACACCATGCCTGCCCAAACGGTTAGCGCGAGAAAAACTGCACCTTGAACAAGGCTGATTGCAGAAAGCGCCCAGACAGGCATGGGCAGAGGGCGGCCGCCAACGAGCGTTGGCACGACAAGAATAGCGACGACAGCAACGCCTAGCATGCCAGCAAACCACATGGCCGCAGCTAGCCGTGTCTTAGATCGAGATGCCATGAACTGTCCTTAGCGACCTAACAATCAGCGTTTATCCGCCGCGCCGCAGCACTCGCACAAAGCGATGACATCATTCGCGGCAGATAAACCATGTTGGACTGAACCGCCTGCGAGACGGTGGTGTGTGTTTGGGCGATAGGGGATTTGAACCCGTCC
>JAYTVA010000059.1:0-23117 GCA_043744255.1 Burkholderiales bacterium
GTTGCCAAACCACGGACCCCATGAGCCACACCCCCGTCAATCAGAAATGCTACGCTTCCTTTTGACGGGTGTCATCCACAAATTCAATGGTAGACCCCAAGCCAGTTTCCAATTCTGGATCGGCATCGTCCAGCGCTGGGCGATATTGCGTAAGCCCAGATACAGCAGCTTGATCGCCGCCTCATCCGACAGAAACGACGCGCGGTTCTTACTCGGTTTACGCAGACTGAGGTTCACGCTCTCAATGGCATTCGTCGTGTCCCCCAAGGGGACTTCCTTCGGGGCTTATTCCATTTCTATTTCATTAGTGCGTCAATAATCCATTCCCAAGCGACGATGGACTTCACGCGTGCGTGATCCTGTTCAAGCGCAACCAAGCCAGTCATCAGCTGATTTTCCAGCGCATCCATTGACGCAAAAACTTTGTTGTGAAAGTGCTTTTCGCGCAGCTCGTCCCAGAGGTGCTCAACCGGGTTGAGTTCAGGCGCATAGGGCGGTAGGGGCAACAGACGCATGTTCGACGGCACCCTGAGCGCCGCGCTACGATGCCAGCCAGCACCATCGAGCACCATAATAATGAGGCGGTTGGCGTGGCGAGCAGCAACCTCGTCCAGAAATTGCTGCGTGCAATCCGTATTGACAGACGGCAGGATCAGCGAATCAAGCTCGCCGGTGACCACATCCACGGCACCGTAAGCGTACGTGTATTCGTGCGTCAGCATGGCTTGACATAGTGGCCGTACCGGAAACGGTGCCCAGCAACGGCGCACATCGCTGATGCGACCAAAGCGCGCTTCGTCCTGAAACATAAGCTTGACGGGCGCGGCACCCGCCTCGGCGCTCAGCTTGGCGAGCGTTTTGGGGAGTTTTTTTCCACGCCTCCTGCGCAGCGGGGTCGCTTTGCGGGTGGTGCTTGTCTGGTGCCAGCTTGCGCCAACCATGCCGATGCAGCAAGTTGTACACCGACGATAGCGCCATCGGGCGGCCAAGTGCCGTCTCCATCTCCGCCTTGATCTGCGGCACGACCAAAATGCCGCCCGCGCTGGCGCGCGCCATGAAGGGAGCCAAGATTTCTCGCTCACGCGCCACGCTCATGTTCTGCCGTCGCCGCCCACCAGGGCGCGGGCGCTGTCCATCGCCAACAGTTTCGCCGGCTAAAAACCGATTGCGCAGTCGCGACGTCCACGTGACTGATTGGCCAATGGCCTCGGCAGTTTGTTGCAGGCTCAAGCCATAGGCGAGCGGTAGAACAACGGCCTGCGCCTGTCGTAGCTCATCTATCGTCTGCGCACGCCGAATCATCTCCTGCGCCATTTCCAGTACGTCTGCACCAAGAGCTGGTCTGCCCATTTCGCACCTCTGTTTGATTGAGATGCTATTATTGTTACATTAATGATGTGGAAATGGAATTAGATAGAGAGAATGCGGTCGTCGATGCCGGGAAAGCGGCGTTGGTGCTTGGGGATGAGTTGCGGGGTGAAGCTGGCGTCGCGGTCACGGGGCATGGTGATGTCGATTTCGCCAATGTCGCCGGTGACGGTCTTGACCGATTGGCCGTTGCGGACGTTGCCGCTGCTGTTGCCGATAGCGGCATGCTTGTCGTGGCCGAGGTGGATGGCCATTTCGGCTTGGAGAGCTGTTTCGAAGACGGCCTTGGTGATCTGTTTGAGTAGGCCGTGTTCGCCGATGATGTCAGCGGGTTTCTGGTAGCCTGCGACGAGTTGCGCAACGAGTTGCTGATGGATGGGCGATAGTGCGGGTAATGCGGATGATGATTTCTTGCTGCTCATGCTGGCTCCTTGGTGGTTGCGGCGAAGCCTAGCAAAAATTCAACTTACACAAAATTCAGGACACCCTCTGAAACGCCAATATCCACGGTCATTTCAGGCTACTAGTGTTTTTTGCGCTGCCCATTTTCATCGCAAATATAAGAAAGCCGGGCAATGCCCGGCTTTCTTAACGCCCAAAAAAGTTGTTCCCCGGCGTGCACCGAGGAACAACTAGTTACGCCGCTTTACCAATCAACTCGCGCAACACATACGGCAAGATGCCGCCGTGCAAGTAGTAATCAACTTCAATCGGCGTGTCGATTCGCAACAGCACGGTGACTTCTTTCTTGCTGCCGTCTTTGCGCTTGATGACCAACGTGACATCCATCTGCGGCTTGATGCCGCCCGCCACACCAACAATGTCGAACTCTTCATCACCCTTGATGCCGAGTGACTCCACCGAATCGCTACCCTTGAACTGACAAGCCAACACGCCCATGCCAACGAGGTTGGAGCGATGGATGCGCTCGAAGCTGCGCGCGACCACGGCCTTCACACCGAGCAACTGTGTGCCTTTCGCCGCCCAGTCGCGCGACGAGCCGGTACCGTATTCCTCACCGCCGAACAGCATCGTGGGCGTCGATGCGTCGATGTATTTCATTGCAGCGTCATAGATCGGCATTTCGGTGCCGGAAGGTTGGAACAGGGTCACGCCACCTTCGACGCGCGAACCATCCGCATTGGTTGGCAGCATAAAGTTCTTGATCCGCACGTTAGCGAAGGTGCCGCGCATCATGACTTCATGATTGCCGCGCCTTGCGCCGTAGCTGTTGAAGTCGGCCTTCATCACCTGGTTGCCGATCAAGAATTTGCCAGCCGGGGAGGTGTCCTTGATCGAGCCTGCGGGCGAAATGTGATCGGTGGTCACGGAGTCGCCGAAGATGCCGAGCGCGCGTGCGCCCTTGATGTCTTTTGCGGTGCCCGCACTCATGCCGAAGTTGCTGCCGAAGAATGGCGGCTCGGCGATGTAGGTCGAGGCTGGCCAATCGTAGACTTGACCCTTGGTGCCCTTGATGTTTTGCCACAATGGATTGTCCGCGCCCAGATTCGAATACAGCCGTTGAAAAGTGGCCGGGTCTTTTGCGAAGCTCATCACCGCTGCGATTTCCGCACTCGTCGGCCAGATGTCTTTCAAAAATACCGGGCCATTCGCACCTTGACCAACCGGCTCAGTTTCCAAATCGCGCAAGACAGTGCCGGCAATTGCGTACGCCACCACCAGTGGCGGCGAGGCCAAGAAATTCGCGCGCATGTTTTGGTGAATGCGCGCCTCAAAATTTCGGTTGCCAGAAAGCACTGCCGCGCAAACGAGATCGTTGCCGACGATAGATTCGTTGAATTCCGGGCGCAAGTCACCTGCGTTGCCGATACAGGTCGTGCAACCGTAGCCTGCGAGGTAAAAGCCAAGTTGTTCGAGGTACGGCAACAGCCCGGCGCGCGTCAGATATTCAGTGACAACACGCGAACCAGGTGCCAATGAGGTCTTGATATGCGGCTGCACCTTCAGGCCTTTTTCAACAGCCTTCTTAGCGAGCAACCCCGCCGCGAGCAACACGCCGGGGTTTGACGTGTTCGTGCACGAGGTGATTGCGGCGATCAAGATGTCTCCAGAGCCAAGCTCAACGCCGTCTTTGGTCTTGAAGCGCTTCGCCAAATCTTCTGGCTTTTTGCTGAAGCCGTTCTCAGCGGCGGGCTTGGAGAATAGCGACGTGAATTGCGACTTCATGTTGCCAAGGAGGATACGGTCTTGCGGACGCTTTGGGCCGGCCAACGATGTCGTCACGGTCGAGATGTCGAGTTCAACGACCTGTGAGTAATCGAGGTCCCCCTTGTTGGAGACGCCATACATGCCCTGTGCCTTGAAATACGCCTGCAAGGCTTCCAATTCTTCGGTGGTGCGGCCAGTGGACTTCATGTAATCCATGGTCGCGTCATCGACCGGGAAGAAGCCCATTGTTGCGCCGTATTCAGGTGCCATGTTGGCAATCGTGGCGCGGTCAGGCACCGCGAGCGAGGCCGTGCCTTCGCCAAAAAACTCAACAAACTTGCCGACAACTTTGGCCTTGCGCAACAATTCGGTCACGACCAGCACGAGGTCGGTGGCGGTCACGCCTTCGCGCAGCTTGCCGGTGAGATTCACGCCAACCACATCGGGCGTCAGGAAATAAACGGGCTGACCCAGCATCCCGGCCTCAGCCTCGATGCCACCCACACCCCAGCCGACCACGCCGATACCGTTAATCATCGTGGTGTGCGAATCGGTACCCACGAGCGTATCGGGATAATACACACCGTCTTTTTGATGCACGCCGCGTGCAAGATATTCGAGATTGACCTGATGCACGATGCCGATGCCGGGTGGCACGACTTTGAACGTGTCGAACGCTTGCATGCCCCATTTCATGAACTGATAGCGCTCTTCGTTGCGCTGAAATTCGAGCTTCATGTTGATGTCGAGTGAATCTTTGCTGCCGTAGCTATCCACCTGCACCGAATGATCCACGACCAGATCAACGGGCACCAGCGGCTCGATGATTTTCGGATTCTTGCCCATGCTTTTGGCAACACCGCGCATGGCGGCAAGGTCGGCCAACAGAGGCACGCCGGTGAAATCCTGCAACACAATGCGCGCCAGCACAAACGGAATTTCATCGGCGCGATCCGCGTTTGGCTTCCAATTGGCGAGCTGCTTGATGTGTTCTTCTGAGACTTTTTTGCCGTCGCAATTGCGCAACACGCTCTCGAGCACGATGCGGATAGAAACAGGCAGACGTTTCACATTCGGAAATACTTTTGCCAATTCCGGCAACGAATAATATTTGCCGGATTTTCCCGATGTGGTTTTGAATTCTTGCAGGGTGTTGTGGAGGTTGTGCATGGAAATTCCTTTGCGGAAAGTGGCGGGACGGGGTGTCACGCGGCGGGGTTAATGATTTTTAGGCCTTTGAAATAGTCGCGATGGAATCCGGCGTCGCGCGTCACCAGTGCGTTGCAATGAAGGAGCGCGTGCGCGCCCACTAAGAAATCCGAGACGACGCGGTCAGTCCGCTTTCCGCCACGGTCACGAAAACGTTTTTGCATGACGCCAGCACGCAGCGCCGCTTGCTCGGAAACCGCAGAGAAATTCACGCCTAGTTCAGCAAGGCTATCGAGCAAATCATCGACCGGCTCGACTTTGGTTGCCAACTCGGCCAACACCACGTCGCAGATCACAACATCGTCGCGCTCGAGCGCGCTTTCTAGCTTGGAGGTGGACGCAGCGCCAAATACGGGGTCATTGGTGAGCACGTCAATCATGACCGAGGTGTCGATCGCTATCATGGCTCCACCGGATCGTGGGGCGCGCGACCGCGCAGGTCACGCATGGCGTCATCGGTGGTCATCCCATCCGGCAGCGTAAAGCGACCACGGACTCGGCTGACGGCGTCATGCACATTTTTTCGCAAAATGATGCGGCCATGTTCAATATTGACGATGAGCTTGGTGCCCTTGGTGAGCCCCAACGCGTCGCGCGCTTCCTTGGGCAGAGTGATTTGGCCTCGTTCGGCGACGGTGGCTTCCATGCGCGGCTCCAGTGCGGGTAGGCGTTTATTGTGCGCGCAATTTCTGTCTGAATCAAGAAGTATGTATGAAAAATGCATACTTCTTGGCGGGTGGCACTCGGATCGCCACGGGCGGCAACACAAAAACCAGCACGAAAAAAAACGGCACGAAATTCGTGCCGTTTTGGTAGCGACGGGATGACGCAAACTACTTGCGCTGCCCCGCAGCGGCGCGGCTCAGATCAAGGATATTGACCGTCTGCCCACCAGTGGTGACATCGCCCGGCTTCATGCCCGGCTTGCACGCGCCGATGTGTTTCGCATCGACCGTGCTGCTGGTACCTTTGTTGCCAAACATCGGCGGATCAAACGTCGCTTTTGACTCGGTGTGATAACTGGTGTCGTTGGTAAACGTGGTCACGGAGCTTGAGCGCATCGTGGTCACGCCCAAGTTGCACTCCATGTTCGCGGTCACTTTATTGCCATTGACCGCAGACTCGTTCTTCTGACACATGCCCTGCATCATGCCTTGACTGAATTTCATCATCTGTTCCCAGACCGAATCGTCAATGCACATCAGCGTTGGGCCCGTGCCACGACCAGCCGGGTTTGGCTGATCGCTCTTGGTCGTGCTCTCCCACAGGCCAGCCTTCATTTTCGGCGGGCTTTGCGCTGCCGCTGCACCAGCGGAAGCGAGTAGGGCGATTGCGACAATAACGGCTTTGGTTTTCACACGAACTCCTAGAATCAAATGGCTATATAACCATCATATCCACAAATTCGTTGACAGGGGTGGCCGCCAACTTCTTCGCGTCCGTGCACAACGCCATGATTGCCGCAGCCTGCTTAGGGGGAAATTGGCGGGCGAGGTTGGTCTTGAATTTCGCGACCAACACGGGCATGCCTTCTTTGCGGCGGCGTTTGTGACCGATGGGGTACTCAACGACGATTTCTTTCATTTTCTTGCCGTCAGTGAATTCCACCGTGAGCGCGTTGGCGATTGAGCGCTTCGCTGGATCGTGATAATCCTTGGTGAAGCTCTTGTCTTCGACACAAACGATTTTGTCGCGCAGCACGTCAATGCGCTTATCCGACGCAACGTTGTCTTCGTAATCCGACGCAACCAAACGGCCGAAAATGATCGGCACCGCCACCATGTACTGCACGCAGTGATCGCGGTCAGCCGGGTTGTTGAGGGGGCCTTTTTTGTCGATGATGCGAATACACGCTTCGTGGGTACGAATGGTGATTTTCTTGATGTCCTTTTCGGTCTTGCCGAGTTTTTTCATCTCACCGTGAATCGTCATTGCCGCTTCCACCGCCGTCTGCGAATGAAACTCGGCTGGGAACGAAATCTTGAACAGCACCTGCTCCATGACATACGAGCCATAGGGGCGCTGGAACTTGAATTCATTACCCTTGAACAACACGTCGTAAAAGCCCCAAGTTTTCGCCGACAGCACGCCGGGGTAACCCATCTCACCCGTCTTGGCGATCAGCGCCAGACGCACCGCGCGCGAGGTCGCGTCACCTGCCGCCCACGACTTGCGTGAACCGGTGTTGGGCGAGTGGCGATAGGTGCGTAGCGATTGCCCATCCACCCACGCGAGCGACACCGCATTCAAAATTTCGTCTTTGCTGAGGCCCATCATTTCGGCAACAACGGCCGTGGAGGCAACTTTGACCAACACCACGTGATCGAGCCCGACTTTGTTGAATGAATTTTCCAGCGCGATACAGCCCTGAATCTCGTGCGCCTTAATCATGCCGGTCAACACGTCTTTCACGGTCAACGGTTTCTTGCCGTTCGCGAGCGCGTTGCGCGAGAGCCAATCGGCGGTGGCCAAAATACCGCCGAGGTTATCGGAAGGATGACCCCACTCAGCGGCCAACCACGTGTCATTAAAATCAAGCCAGCGAATCATCGCGCCGATGTTGAACGCTGCCTGAATCGGGTCGAGTTGAAACTGCGTGCCCGGCACTTTTGCACCATTGGGCACCACCGTACCGGGAACCACTGGCCCGAGCAATTTCGTGCAGGCGGGATACTCCAGCGCCTCAAAGCCGCAACCGAGCGTATCCATCAAGCAGTAGCGCGCGGTCTCGTAAGCTTCGGCAGATTTGATTTGGTATTTGGTGACGTAATCGACGATATCGACGAGGACTTTGTCGGGTTTAGGGCGGACGTTGGAGATGTGGGCGGACATGGTTGGCTCTCTCTATCTGGTGGCTTGGAAACTCTAGTGACGGATTTGGGGTCGGCGGTAAATTCTGCTGCGCCTTCCGATGAATTCTGCTGCGCTTATTTACGATCCTTGATCGGCACAAACTTCAAATCATCCGGCCCCACATAATTGGCACTCGGACGAATAATTTTGCCGTCGATGCGTTGCTCGATGACGTGTGCTGCCCAGCCCGAGGTGCGGCTGACCACGAACAGCGGCGTGAACATCGACGTCGGCACGCCCATCATGTGGTAGCTAACAGCGCTGAACCAATCGAGGTTCGGGAACATCTTTTTCTCGCGCAGCATGACGGCTTCCAAGCGGTCGGCGATGTCGAATAATTTCATGTTGCCGGTCTCTTTGGAGAGTCGGCGCGCAACTTCTTTGATGACCACATTGCGTGGATCAGAGATGGTATACACGGGATGGCCAAAGCCGATCACGACTTGTTTTTCCGACACACGTTTGACAATGTCGACTTCGGCTTCATCGGGGTTGTCGTAGCGCGATTGAATTTCAAAAGCGGCTTCATTGGCACCACCGTGCTTCGGGCCACGCAGCGCGCCAATCGCACCGGCGATGGAGGAGTGCATGTCCGAACCGGTGCCGGCGATCACGCGTGCAGTGAACGTAGAGGCGTTGAACTCATGCTCCGCGTACAAAATCAGTGAGGTGTGCATTGCGCGCACCCACGTGGCACTTGGCGGCGTGCCGTGCAGCAAATGCAGGAAGTGGCCGCCGATGGAGTCATCATCGGTTTCGACATCAATGCGTTTGCCGTTCACCGCGAAGTGATACCAGTACAAGAGCATTGAGCCGAATGAAGCCATGAGACGATCCGCAATATCGCGTGCGCCTTGCAGGTTGTGGTCGTCCTTTTCCGGGAGCGTGCAACCGAGCGCGGAGCCTGCGGTGCGCAACACATCCATCGGGTGTGCAGCGGCTGGGAGCGACTCCAATACATCTTGCACTGCCACTGGAATACCGCGCAGGGACTTGAGTTTCAGCTTGTAGGCCTTCAACTCATTCGCGTTCGGCAACTTGCCGTGCACCAACAAATGCGCAATTTCTTCAAACTCACAAACGTCGGCGAATTCCAAAATATCGTAGCCGCGATAGTGCAAATCATTGCCGGTCAGACCGACGGTGCAAAGCGCGGTGTTACCCGCTACGACGCCGGAAAGCGCAACGGATTTTTTGGGTTTCGGGCCAGTGGTGGGGATGGTTTCGCTCACGAGATGCTCCTAAGACTATTGATGATGTAGTTGATTTCTGAACCGTAACGATAAAGGGATACGCTTAAATTTCGCTGTCTTCCCGGCGGAGGCCGGGAAGACCGTGTGAATGTTTTTCCTATCGTCGATGCTCTTCCGATGCGCGTTGCCATGTTTCCCGCGAAATCCGATGCACAAAATGCCGCTTCAACGGCCACTCCGGCGGCACGCGCGGATGATCGAAATCAGCACTGGGGTCACGCGTCATCCCCAGCCGCTCCATCACCTTATGTGATGGTGTATTCGGCGCAACTGAGAGTGCAATCACTTGCGGTAATTCCAACGACGTAAACGCAAAATGTAGCGCAGCGCTTGCGGCCTCGGTCGCATATCCCCGCTGCCAGAATTCAGGCGCTAGCCGCCAACCAATTTCCACAGCGGGTTGCCAGGCAGCTTCATACGCGGGTAGGTTAAGGCCGACCATGCCCACGAACGGCGCGGTGCCCGGTACTTCGACCGCCCACAGACCCCAGCCGCGTTGTGTAATGTGCGCGCGCATGCGCGTGGCTTCATCGAGCGATACTTCGGGCGTGTTGACCTTGGGATAAAACTTTCTGACCTCAGGATCGGCGTTCATCTCAATCCATTTATCAAGGTCGCCATCTTTCCACTGGCGCAGCAATATCCTTGGCGTGCGCAGCTCGACTGGCGCGCCGAAAGTACGAAGCAACAGGGTAGGAACATCGGGCATTATTTTTTCGATGCGAACAAGGCATCCAGCTTTTGTTCATACGAGTGATAGTTAAGGTAATCGTAAAGCTCGGCGCGCGATTGCATGTTCGGCACGACATTTTTCTGCGTGCCTTCTTTGCGCAGCGTCTTGTAAAAATTGAGCGCCGCTGCATTCATTGCGCGATATGCGCCACAGCAATACAGCGCGATGTCCACATCGGCCGAACGCAATTCTTCAAGCGTAAAAAACGGGGTCGAACCAAACTCAGTCAGGTTGGCGAGGATTGGTACTTTAACGGCGGCGCGAAATTGCTTGTACATGCCAAGCTCGGTAATGGCTTCCGGAAAAATCATATCAGCACCCGCTTCGACGTAGGCGCAAGCACGATCAATCGCGGCGTTGAGCCCCTCGGCGGCGAGCGCATCAGTGCGTGCCATCAAGACAAAACTCGCATCGGTTTTTGCATCCACGGCGGCTTTGATGCGATCCACCATCTCTGCGGTCGTTACCACTTCTTTGCCAGGGCGATGTCCACAGCGCTTGGTGCCGACTTGATCTTCCATGTGTACCGCTGCCACACCCGCTTTGGTGAAGCTACGAATGGTGCGGGCGATGTTGAATGCGCCGCCCCAGCCGGTATCAATATCAACCATCACCGGCGCGCTCGTGACCTCGGTGATGCGGCGTGCGTCGGTGAGCACGTCCTCCATAGTACTAATGCCGAGGTCTGGCATGCCGAGCGAATTGGCTGCGACGCCGCCGCCAGAAATGTACAGCGCCTTGAATCCCGATTGCTCGGCCATGCGTGCCGCGTAGGCGTTGATTGCGCCGACGACTTGCAGAGGGGATTCATCTTTGACAGCTTGGCGGAATTTTGCGCCGGGGGTCATGGTCATCTTTGGGTTTCCAGTGAAATCAAATTGAGAAAATCGCGATGGAGTGAAGGTTGATACTGTCTCCCCGGCGTAGGCCGGAGCCTAATTTTTGCAACGCGATTGAATAGCGATATTAGACCGCGGCCTTTCGATGGAGACCCCATTCGGGGCGCCGGGGAGACGGTGACAATCGGCCTAAAAAAACGCCTTCAACGCCGCCTCAGAAATTGTAACTTGCGTCACCTTCGCCTTTTGCAGCAACTCCCAAAAGTAGCGATAGGTCGCGCGATCATGCAATTCGCCTTTGTACTGAATCGGCCCCCAGTCGGCGGCTTGGGCAGCAAGCAGAATATTTGCCGCATCTTCAACCTCGGACAAATCAGGTTGCATCGCCTCAACGATCGGCAAAATCTGCGCAGGATAAATCGACCACATACGCAGGAATCCGAATTCGTTGCGGGCGCGCGTCGCATCCGCCTTTACCACGTCTGCATTCTTCAAATCTAGACATACGTTGTGGGCGGGCACGACACCATTGGCCAGCGCTGCGGCAACTACTTCAGCTTTGGCGCGCGCCAATAGCTTGTGCTCAAACTGGCCGGGGGAGCGCATGGCAGACGCCGGAACCGCGCCGTGATGTGCTGAAACAAAATCCATCAAGCCAAAATCCAGTACCTCAACACTCGGTAGCGTCGCGATGCGCTGAATATCGCGCAGCGCGCCATGAGTTTCGATCAATACATGCACAGGGACTTCGCGACCAATGTTGGCCTTCAATCCAGCGCGATGAATGTGCGCGATCATCATTTCCGCGTCTTCAAACGAAGTTGATTTCGGAATCGTGATGTAGCGCAATACTTTGCCTGCACCGCCAACGAGAATGTCGATGTCGGTCTTCCAGTGCGGGTGTGAAAAATCATGAATGCGCGCACCGGCCATCTTGTATTTGTTGGCCGGGCTGTTGAGCATGCGCACGATCATTTCGGCGTGTGCTTGCTCTTGGCCGGCCTGTGCGCCGTCCTCGCAATCGCAAGTGATGTCGAACACGGGGCCGAGCTTGTCTTGCAGATCGAGCGCTTTGCCGATCAGCTTTTCACTGCCCGCAAAATGTTCGCAGCTGGAAATAATCGGAAACGGTTTCTCGCCGGCAAACAGTGCGACGGATGGGTGAACGCTTTGACTCATTGTGTGCCCTTTCGGCGCGGCATGATGACGGTGTAATCGAGCGACAACACTTTTGCGTCGTCGGTGGCAGATGCAAATTCTGGCTTACGGGGATCGACGTTTTTGTAGCCCGAAAGCACGAGACGAATCGCCCCAAAGTCCGCGCCCATCGCCCACTTTGCGATAGGCTTTGAACTGGCGTAAATGGTGTCGCCCGCGAAGGTCGGGTAGTGGTGCGTCCCACTATTAATCGCGGCAATAGTCAATGCGTTTTCGAGACCGTCGTATGCCAATGCCCGGCACAGCGAAATGACGTGGCCGCCATAGACCAGCCGCTGACCAAAACGAGAATCCTTCATGTGATGCAAATCGAAGTGCACGCGCGCCGTGTTTTGATAGAGTTTGGTGGCTAGCGTATGGTCGGATTCGTCGATGGTGATGCCGCCGGAATGCGCGATCACAGAGTCCAACGCCGCCACGTCATCCCAAAAAATTTCGCTCCCAGTAGCAGCACTGATCGCTTCGTTCGAGGTGACCCTGGCAAATCTCGGGAGCGAGATACTTTTTTTGCCGACGCTGTTGGGAAACGCTGTGGTGCCGCGTGGGAGGGTCGCATCGCCGCCGGTCATCACCTGTGACCGCTTGTGCACCATCACCCAACGCGCCCAGGACAGCACGAGATTGTCCCGTTGGTTATATGCATTCGAGCGTACATACACCACACCGGTTTTGCCGCTGGAATTTTGCTGTAGCCCAAGGATTTCAGTTTCGGCACGCAGCGTATCGCCAATAAACACGGGCTTCTCGAAGCGACAGTCGGCATAGCCGAGGTTCGCCACCGCATTGTACGAAATATCCGGCACCGTCTTGCCGAACGCAATGTGAAACACCAGCAGATCATCGACCGGCATTGCCGGGTAACCCAGCGCCTGCGCGAATGGCTGGCTGCAATGCAACGGGTTACGACTACCAGTCAGCGCTTGATACAGCGAGACATCGCCCTGCGTGATCGTACGTGGCGTGGCATGGACAAATTTTTGTCCAACGCGGTAGTGCTCAAAAAAATAGCCGTCGCTGGGTCGCATAGTGAGGTGTGCTACATCAAGCCGATTCGAGTTCTTTTATCATTTCCGACAGTGCCAACAAGCGTTTAGCTGCGGCGACGTGGTGCTGTTCTACTAGGCGGCCGTTATGCATGATGGTACTGCGGCCTTCACGATGCGCTTGCTCGAGCGCCTCGATCACTTCATGCGCGTTGGAAATTTCGGTACCCTTAGGCGTGAATGCGTCGTTGCAATAGGCAAGTTGATTCGGGTGCACCAGTGACTTGCCGTCGAAGCCCAAATCGCGTGTAAGCCGGCAGGCCATTTCGAACGAGTGCATATCCTTGATGTCGATGCTGATGCCATCAACCACCGCGCGCTTGTACGCGCGTCCGACCAGCAACACATGTGAAAGCGAGTAGTGCAACGGAATACGATCCGGCGTTTTGCGACCGTGGAGTTGCGTGATGAGATCGCTGGTTGCCATGACAAGGCAGGCGATACGGTCTGAGGCCGAGGCAATTTCTTCCGCGCGCAACACGGCCAGCGGGCTTTCGATTGCCACCATGATCGGCATATCGCTGCCACCGGCAGCATCGAGTGCGGCCAGCGCCTCGTGTACATCGGCGCGGCTTTCGATATTCGGAAATAGGATCGCGTCCGCACCAATATCGGCGACCGCTTTTACGTCATCGTGACCCCATGGGGAATCCAGATCATTGACGCGCACGATACGCTCGCGACGTCCGTAGCCGCCGGTCAAGATCGCTTCCACGACTTGCTTGCGCGATGATTCTTTGTTCTCAACCAGCACAGAATCGCCGAGGTCAAAAATGACCGAATCGACACGCAGCGTACGTGCTTTATTCAAAAAGCGCTGGAAGCAGCCAGGCACGTAAAGCATCGAACGGCGAGGGCGTAGAAAAGGGGTCATGGCTAGCCTAAAAGGTACTGTTCAATTGCTGCAATGATTTTACGGTGCAGTGCAGCATAAAGTCAATGAGACTTATATCTTATATAAGACATAGGATATGCTGGTTCCACCTAGGTCGTGTGCTAGCATCATGCCCACAAGCGCGTGTGCGAAAGCGCTAAAAATTCTTTCGGATTTGTAGATAAATGCCCACCGTTGCCTCGCTCGGCCCCAGTTTTCGTCCCCTCTACGATCAGATCAAAATTCTGATTACGCAAAGTCTGGTTGCAGGCGAATGGAAGCCGGGCGAGGCGATTCCCTCCGAGATCGAGCTTGCTGCGCGCTATCGCGTTAGCCAGGGCACGGTACGCAAGGCCATCGACGCGCTTGCCTCCGAAAACATTCTCATTCGTCGGCAAGGCAAAGGTACCTTCGTCGCTACCTTCACTGAGCCAAATCATCAATACCGGTTCTTGCGATTGATTCCGGACACTGGCGAAAAACTTTATCCATCCAGCATTTTTCTCGGCGTGAAACGCGGCAAGGCCGATGCCGAATCAGCGCGCGCCTTGGCGATAAAACCGGGCTCGGCCGTCATCACGGTGCATCGTGTGCTGGTGTTCTCCGGCCGGCCGATGGTGCTTGATGAAATCATATTGTCGGCGGTACTATTCCCCGGCCTCACCATCGAAAAAATCAAAGAATCAAAAGGTTCGATCTATAGTTTTTATGAGACCGCGTACGGCCTAAGAATGATTCGTGCCGAGGAGCGGCTGCGCGCGGTGCCGGCCGATGCATTTACCGCCAAAACGCTGCAAGTCGCGAAAGGCACACCTCTATTGTGCGTGGATCGCATCGCCTTTACCTATGGCGATAAACCCGTTGAGTGGCGACGCGGCTTGTGTTTGACCGATAGCTACTCTTACTACAACGAACTGGCATGACCTCTATACCGCACGCAGCACTGGAAATTCAAGGCCTCACCAAGAGCTTCGGCGGCAAGCTCGCTGTCGATCACCTCGCTCTCACCATCCCGCAAGGCGAGTTTCACGCGCTGCTGGGACCCAACGGCGCGGGCAAAACCACCACGCTACGCATCGTCGCGGGGCTACTGAAAGCCGATGCGGGCACCGCCACCATCCTCGGCCACAACGTCGCGACTGATGGCACCGAAGCCAAACGCGTGCTGGCGTTTTTGCCCGATGATCCGATGCTCTACGGCAAATTAAAGCCGCTCGAATATTTGGAATTCGTCGCTGGGCTCTGGTCAGTCGCACCCGACGTGGCAGGCACGCGCGCCGAAGAATATTTGAAGTGGCTTGATCTTTGGAACAACACCAACGAATTGATCGAAGGCTTCTCGCGCGGCATGCGGCAAAAACTCGCGTTGGCAGGCGCGCTGATTCACGATCCACAGGTGATGATTCTCGATGAGCCGTTGACGGGTCTCGACGCCGCCGCTGCGCGCCAGGTTAAGGACCTGCTGATTGAGCGCGTTCGCCAAGGTGGCACGATTGTGCTCACCACACATATTCTGGAGATGGCCGAGCGGCTTGCCGAACGCATCAGCATCATTCAAAAGGGCAAAATCATTGCCCAGGGCAGCTTGGATGAATTACGTGCGATGGCAGCCTCACGCGCGTCGGGGGCCACGTTGGAGGATGTGTTTTTGGAGTTGACCGCGAATGGCGTAACGGCCGCCGCATGAAGCTGCAGTTAAAGTTAAAGCCTGCATCATGGCCATGGCTGTTGCGGCATGAACTGCGGCTGACGTGGCGCGGTTTCGATGGCGCACGACTCTGGTTCATGTTGGCGCTTGGCGGCGCGGTGTGGCTTGCGGTACACGCTGCGGCGTATGCACTGCTCGTGAGTGCGAAAATTGTCGCGCTACCACCGCAGATCACGCTCCTCTTCGGCATGATCTTGTGGCTTGTCATGTCACTCATGTTGTCGCAAGCGATCATGCTATCGGTAAACGCGCTATTTGATCGCGGCGATTTGGATTTGTTGCTGTCCTCACCACTCAGCGCGCGCACGGTGTTGACAGTTCGTGGGCTGGGCATCGCGGTAGGGGTGATTGCGTTTTACTTCTTGTTCATCACGCCATTTGCGCACGTGGGCGTGCTGATGGGGCAGTTCCGTTTGGCGGCGATTTATCCGGCGCTGTTGTCGATTGGGCTTTGCGTCACCTCCCTTGGAATGCTCGCAACCCTAACACTGGTGCGGTTCTTGGGCGCGCGGCGGGCGCGCGTGGCGGCACAATTGCTCGGTGCCCTGATCGGCGCAATTTTCTTTCTTGGCTCGCAAATTCAGTCTATTTTGCCCAGAGCGCGCCGCACGGAATTGGCGAATTGGTTCAAGCAAAACATGCAAGCTGACGGCGTCCTTGGTCCCGATAGCGTGCTGTGGCTGCCGTTTCGCGCGATGCTCGGTGAAACCGTTCCATTGGTCATTGTTGTCATCGTGGGGCTAGGCACCTTTGCGCTGGTCATGCAACTCACCTACAAACGCTTTTTGTCCGGCACGCAGGAGTCTGTCACCGGCAGCGCTGCACAGCGCGGCACACCAATCGCCGCTGACCAACGTAGCCGCTATTTTCGCGCGAGTTTGCTGCGCAATGTTTTGGTCAAAGAATGGCGGCTGATTTTTCGCGATCCCAGCCTCATCGCGCAGACCTTGCTGCAAGTGCTGTACATGATGCCGCTGGTCTTTGTGGTGTTTCGTGACGGCATTGACACGGCTTACGTCATGCCCGGGGTGGTACTCATCGCCGGCTCGCTCGCGGGCAGCCTCGCGTGGTTGACGGTCGCGGCAGAGGACGCGCCCGAATTGATCGGCAGCGCGCCGGTGAGCGTGCCGCACATTCGTCGCCTCAAAGCGCTCGCGGCGGTGATGCCCGTCTGGCTGCTGGTGTCGCCGATGCTGGTGTTTTTAATCGTCAATCGCCCACTGCACGCATTGGTCTTCGTCATTTGCATCGCGGGCTGCACACTGAGTGCTGGTCTGCTCCAGGTCTGGTACCCACGCAAAGCCAATCGCAAAGACATGAAGACGCGCAGCAAAAGCGAGCTACTCGCCACACTGATGGAAACCATGAGCGCGATGGGCTGGTCGGGTCTCGCCCTCGCGCTGATTTCGAGTTGGCAATGGGCTTGGGTGCTGGTGCCGGTGTGTGTTGTGGTCGCGCTGGCGGGACCGGCGATGGCGTGGCTGATGGGACGGGAGCGGCGGGGGCAGGGGATGTTGTTGGTCTAATTCGACATACGACTAGCGCCTAGCGCGCAACTCTGCGCTGACCTTAATCGGGCTAGACCCTGAGGTTTCCCCACGAATCACCCCACTACGCCGGTTTTGTCATTCACATGGAAAATGTTTCTTGCCGAATCGTATGTCGTCTGGGCGTACTGAATTGTTTTTCCCAGAGAGTCAATTTGCTTTTCGTAAACAGCAGGCGCCCCGAACCTCGTCAATTCTGCCAATTCACTTCGCTGAAAAAAATGGTCTATCAATACTCACTTTTGATTTTACTCTCACGCCGCTTACTCCTCAATACTCTACGGCACCCCAATCACCACCTTCTCCTTCGTTAATAACCGACGCTTGTTGTAGCTGTAAGTCCACGTTGAGTCAGCCGATGTTATGGTATCGGGCAAACCATCACCGTGATAAGTGCGTACGATCGACGGGCTGCCGTCACCGAATGTTGAGGTAAGCAAACGATTTCGTGGGTCATAGATAAAGCTGGTTTTACTCGTAGCTGTCACGCTGCTACGGTCACAGGCGGGAGACGTTAGCGTCGCGGCAATCGCGCGCCAACTCACGTTGTTGGCCCCATCGTAGTCCTGAATGGTCGCACCCACTTCCGGCTCAATGGTTTTGCACAGGCGCTCGAAGTCGTCGTACACATAACTGCGCGTTGCGCTCGCACCCGGCCCTGAGCGCGTGATGCTTTTTGCCTTGCCAAATACGTCCCGCAAAATCGCCACCGTCACACCTTCTGGCGCAGAAATCGATGTTGGTGCGCCTTCGCTCGGTTCGTCGAAGGCCTGATAGCTTGTTGTTGTCAGGTTTCTGCGTGCATCTGTCATCCGTTTCTGGAAATCACCAAGGTAATCATAGCTGGTGGTTAACGTGCCCAATTCGCTGCTTGCCTGCTTTTGCTGCAAGCGCCCCAAGGCATCGTAGGAGGATGTCGTGCCAACGACCGCGCTCGTGACCGAGGCAATGCTGCGTTGCGGGTAGGATTCAAACGTGGCGCGGCCAGTGAACTCAAAATCGCGCCGTACCATACGCGCTGTGGTTGCCTCGCTGGCCGCGTCGTAGGTGCGCGTCAGCAATGGCCGCCACAAGCCATCGAAATACTGGATCGTGGTCGCATTGCCCGTGGTCACCGTCTGCCGCCAGTGGCCGGATGCGATTCCGTACTCGTCGCCCGCCACGGCTTGGAATGTCAAAGTGGTTGTGTTCCATGCCGCCGTATCGCCGGTCGGGCGCGTGATCAAGCGCAGCCGCCCCATCGCGTCGTAGTCGTAACTCGTAATATTGCCCAAGGGATCGGTGACCGAATCGATGTTGCCGATATTGTTCACCACAGCACTTTCGGATTTCGCATCCGCGTAGGTTGCGCTCTGCGCAAGGCCACGCTTGTAATTGTTGAATGTTGTTGTTTGGCCCTGACCATCCGTACGCGTCAGCAGCGTGCCATCGGCGTTCCAGGCCATCATCTGTTCAGTCCGTCCGAAATGTTTCACGGTCTCCAGATTTGCGGTGGTCGCGTTATAGCCGTTTTCAACCATCACTTTGTTCGTGTTGGTCTCCGTCATACTCTTGACTTGGCCGAGCACCCACTTTGCGGTGTTGTCTTCGTAGGTGGTCTTTTCAGTGCGGCTGCCCAATGCACTGGACCGAGTGACGCTGATCGGGCGGGCAAAAAAATCAAAGCCAGCCGCGCCTGCGGCAGCTTCCCATTTAAAATCTACAGCCTGCTGCGTGATGATGCGTTGGTCCTCGGGGGCGTAGGTGCTGGCCATTTCGCCGTCGCCGCGCGGTTGTTGGCTTAGACCCGCTTGGGGCGGATAGGGTGCCGCCGGTCCAATAAGTGACAGCGGCGCGCGATACCGCATCTTGGTTGTGCGCAAGGCACTCGCCCCGTTCCAACCCGAGTCCACCTGCAACAATTGACCCTCATTGACAAAATACTGGTTGCCGAACGTGTACCGCGTCATATCGCCACGCGGGTCAGTCACGGTGACGGTTTTGGTGATCGGGCAGTTACTGGCTGCGACGCATGCGCTTGCGGGAATATTCAGATAGCCACTCGTAAAGCTGGCGTTGGCTGGCCCCCAGGCGTATGTCCAAGTCATGCTTGGCAAGCCGGGGCCACTGATCGTTTTGTTGGTTAACGAATATGTGTCGAAGTAAATGTTGTGATACGCATACGAGCCATCGGTTCCACCAAGAGAGCCACCAATGCACTGCAGGTCCACCAACGATCGCCCATGCGGGGTCGGCGTTACCGTGAAGCTACCCGAGGCCCCTGACGGATGTGTCATGTTTGCGATTAGTGGCGTGACGTTAAGTACGCCCGGCTGATTGCAGGCCGGCCGTATCGTGTGGACAACTGCGGATTGTTTTAATGCTCCAAGCTTGAACCCCCAGTTGGAATTGTCGGGCAGCGTGACCGTCGAAAGCGTTGATAAATCAAGCGCGCCTGAATATCCATAACTCCAGGTGCGCGTGCCGTCTGTGACCGATGTAACACGTCGCAGCGCTGCTGGGTCTAATGAATACGCGAAAGTGAGCGCCCGACCATCGCTGCTCGTGATCGACTTCACTTTCCATGGATCGATCGCATCGTAGGCATACGTCACCGAATTGCCAAATCGGTCAGTAACAGTCGATGGCGTTATCCAGACCTCATTACGGGTCAAGATATACGTGTTTACGGCAGCGGCAGTTGCAACGAACGCGCTCGGCACGTTCTGCGGGTTGGCGGCGGCCGCTGGTGCAGCTGACGACTTGGTAATGCTAGGGTGTTTGCGGAATACCAAGGTATCAAACTTATACTCTGTGCCATCGGGCGCGACCGCGAGAAACCCTTCACCGGTTCCCACGGCTAGGGGAATGCACCGGAATGCCCAATTGGACTTGGTCACCAGCGGGTACGCCGCATTGGTCGGTGACAGCGAATTTTGCGCGGTACGAACCATGATCTCCTGATCGCCACTCCCCGGTACGCTGAGAAAAGTGCCATTCCAGTACTCGGTCGCGCTCCAGCCAGCACCGTTCGCATCGATCACATCCAGTGGCGGGCCAAACTCGGTGCAACGCGAGTTCGTAGGGCCGAACGGGGCGGTTCCGGACAGCGTTTGCCAACCGCTCGATGTAGTGTTCGGCGAGTGGAAAATCCCATGAAGATGCGGAATATCCAAATCCCAATCTTCAAACATGCCGAGTTGCGACCCGACCATTTGACCGTTCAGTATTCCCCGGTGCGCCTTGAAGGTACGCCCTACGCGCACGGGAAGCGCGTTGTTACCGGGGAGGGACACGTCGGTCTGCTGAAAGGCGAGCGCGCCCATGTAGAGGTTCGCCTGATCGCCAAACAAATCCGGCCCGAGCGTGGCGACGGATTCGCTCGCACGAATCAGCTTACCTTGCTCGGCGTAGATGCTGTTTTGCGCAAACAGGCTCGCCGTCAACAAAGCTGAGGCAAATCCGAGGGCGGTGGCGAGAGTGGGAACAAATTTCATGTTGTGGCTCCGGGTTTGATGCGGGTGGTGCGGTGTGTGTTGTTTAGTGAAAAAACAAAGTCGTTTGTAGGAAGATTTGGCGCTGTGGCTCTGCGTTGAAAATCAAATCAGCTTGCCCTCTTGATTCCCGCCTACCAACACGACTGCTTGCAGCGTGTGTGCATCGTGCGCATACGAGGCGGGCGAGAAGGCGTATGCAATACCGTGCGCGTTGAGCTTAATGAAGAGCACGAAGGCGGTGAGGTAATGATGTGTGGTGCGAAGTGACAAGTTGATGAGCGTTGGTTGATTGTGGTACTGGATTAGTGGCTGGAGATCAAGGATTGGCGCGGTGTTTGGGGCAGTGGTGGGCGTTGGTTTGGTAATAACAGTGTCTGAAGTTTCCCTTCAAATCCGCCAGTCGATGTCCGTTGCGACTCCCGCCAAATACTGTTTTCATGGGTTGGCAATGGCGAGGTAAAAAAGCGTCTCGTCAGTACTCCCAACACTACACATAGCTGCCGGAGGGAATACCCCAATATTTTTTCGACCTACGAAGCCGACTGGTAGTTTCATTGCGAGAGCCAGTTGCGCGGCATTGAGCATGGCGCGACCCTGCGCTGTAGAGGTATCAATTGCCACACGATTTACCGTGACACCATACGTCGCACAAGCCGCCCAATCGGTGAGTGGTGTTGCGGCATAAATGAATGCACTTCCCTCAGTAACAATAATAGTAGCAATCTTACTGGTGCCGGAGGCCGCATTGGCGCGTACACACGCAGCGGAACCGGTCAAAACTAAAAGCATGGTCAGGATGTTGGAAAGCTTTAACATATTCGTAATTCCTTTCGTTTGGTTGATCATTGAATCCATGGCGCGGCCAATACCTTTGGTGGCAAATGCCGAGGTTTTGCTGTAATTTCAGTAATGCGAAGCGGCGCGGCGCTCTATTGCGCAGCGAACCCGAACGACGAAATATTGCACGTCACATCATCATAAAAGACGAATATGGGCACTTTTGTTGCTTTACCAGTCACGACGGTGTTGTAGAAGAGTCGGTGATCTGCGGGCGGCGCGATCGCGGCCATTTGCAGCTGCCCTCTGTTTTGTCCGCACGCGGCGAGATGGCCAGTGAAGAACACGAAAACCACACTATTTGGCTGACTAGGCGGAACCGCGATGTAGTTTTGCAGTTGCCAGCCAGTCGGCAGAGCGACGAGTGATCGCTCGACCGCTACCGCGCTTAGCGACGCCCCACATCCGCCCGCCATGAGGATTGCCGCGCTTACGCGCTTAATGCATTTCATGGAACACAACTCAAATATATTTTGCTTCATTGCTTACCCCTTTCAACGCTGTAGTGATGGTCCAAACTGGGAATGCAAACATTGATGCGGTTAGAAATTGAAACCACCTGAGTTTCACTTCTTGCGGGTAGCGCTTTTTTGGTCTTTCGAAAACGTGATAAAAATTAAGCGCAAATTTTTTCTCGCAAAATATTTCCGCTTTGATTACCGTCCTTTACTGCGCTCTTCAGCAATAGCCGACTTTTTAAGCTCTGCAGGACTCAACAAAGGCTGTATCTGTTTGTAAAGTTCAGCGGCTTCCCGATACTTACCTAACCGGAATGCCTCATGCGCTTGTGGTCGTAATTGCCTTGCGTTCATTTCGAGCCAGTATTTTTCCATCAAAAATTTATGTTTTGCCGCAACCTCTGTAAAAAATTCTCCATCACCTTGCAGAGCTTGCCCGCAATAGCGTTTTGCTAGCTCCGATAGTCGCGTAAGGCTTTCAACCACACCTTCTCGTGTAGAAGCCATAGGTGTGTAAAAAATTTTTGCTGCCTCAGAGTCAGCAACAGCAATAAAATCTGGCAATTCATAGCGAGCATCCAGCCAAGTAATCCCAAGGCCGATTTCATACGAGTACGGCTCTTGATAAACATCAACCTGAATGTCACCCTTTCGATAACGCACAATCGTCGGCAAGGACTCAATGATTGCAAAGCCAAGATCACGAAGAAATGCAAACTCCTCTTTGGCTATATTGGCAAAATTGAGATCAGCCCTCCCTTGCCCAGAAACGCCACCATCCATATCAGCGGTCGTCATTTCGGTGGGTTCCAAAAATTGGTTTGAGTATCGAATTTCCATCCCCGACTCTCTAGCAAATTTCGTTCGGCGTTTAGAAACTGGCCTTTAATATCGCCAGGCGATGCATCCCGAATCGGCAACCCGCGCCCCATCTCTTCACGGAGCACTCCTGAGTTCTGTGCCCAATTCGCTTTCGGATTGCCCAAGTTAGGCAAACGATCCAGTAATGATTTCTCGCCAGCGGCTAGGTTTTCGAGGTCTTTAACCCGGCCAATTACAGTGGTTGCTTCCTTCGCCGCTTCAATTTTGCTTGCGACGGCCCCCGCCACCTTACCGACAGCACCAAGAGCGGCACTCGCGACCGCAATGCCAGCAACGACCTTGTCCGTTGTGCTCGCCGCACTTCCCTGATCAGCGACCCGGCTAACGGACTCCGCACCAAACACGCCCCAAGACGCGCTGGCTAGCGCCCACGCATATGTTCGCGTGTGACTACCTTCCGTGGCCGCCTCGGTAGCCTTTCGATCGATAAACTCGCCTGTGGTTTCTCGTCCATCCGGATCTGTATATCGGAACGGGTTGTTGTTCGCGTAGTAGTAGCGATTGAAGTTGCCGCCACTCGCCGCATCCGTGAACTTCTGATCCAGCGACAAAAACCTCCCCGCCACCGGATCGTAATACCGCTGCTGCATGTACACCAGCCCGGTATCGACATCATTGACATGCCCGGTAAAGCCGATGCCGTTCGGTGC
>JAYTVA010000060.1:0-22933 GCA_043744255.1 Burkholderiales bacterium
CACCCTTCCGCAGTTGCGCTTCACTTCGTTCGCTGTGGTCAGCTTACGGGAGGACTTGCACCTCCAAGAGTGCGCCCATGCTGGGCGCACATAAAAAAGAGCCTCGCACCGCGAGGCTCTTTTTTCGGCAAACCACTGACGCATTGCGCGGTCACTACTTGCTCATGCTTTCGCATACTGCTTTGATCTGCGCAGGATCACCGGCCTTCAACTCTTTGACTCTCGCCGCAAGCGCGGATTTGTAGTCTGGCGAGTTCGCTTGCTCGCGCACATTGGCGGGTGATTCCGCCGACGTGCGTTTCCATGACCCCTCAATTTTGTCTGCCACTTTCGGGTAGCGATCTTTGCAAACCTCTTTGGTGGCATCGGTGAGCATGTAGCCCGCGACGTCCGGTCCGTTTGCCGCCGCCGGTGCGGTAGGTGTAGAGGCGGGCGAAGGCGCATCCTGCATCGGTGCCTGCGCGAATGCCACACCACCGTACAGTACAGCGACACCGGCAGATGCCATGACCATCTTGGAAATACGATTAAATCTATTCATGCTAAAACTCCTTGGAAGAATGAAATGTTTATGCGCCTTTGTGAAGCCAAAAACACTTGACGGCGAGCGATTGTTTTTCCGTGCATTTTTCAGTGTTGCTGCAACGGCACTCGTTGTGTTTACCAAGGTTTCAAAACATGTCTTACATGGTGACCCTCCAATAAACGTGAAAGAAATTTCGTGCGAAGCCGAAGCTTCATACTTGCGATACGACTCGACCATGATGTCGAAGTTCAAACAACTTTTTTATCTGTAGCCGAATAACGACAGCACAAATATCTGAATTCAAAAATGAACTTATCCGAGATCGAGACACCTGCGGCCATCATCGACGGTACACGCATGACCGCCAACATCACACGCATGCAGTCGCGCATGAATGCACTCGGTATAAAATTCCGACCGCATGTGAAGACGAGTAAATCGCTTGCGGTCGCGACCCGTCAGCGCGATGCCGGTGCAATTGGTATCACCGTCTCGACATTGAAAGAGGCCGAACAATTTTTCGCTGGCGGATTTACCGACATTCTCTACGCCGTCTGCATCGCGCCGAACAAGATTGAACATGCCGCCGCGTTGATGGCGCGCGGTTGTGCGTTGCAAGTTTTGGTCGATTCGATTGAGGCCGCGAGCGCGCTCGCGCTGAAGGCACGTACATCTGGGCAGCAGTTTCAAGTGTTGATCGAAATCGACACCGATGGCCGTCGCTCCGGTGTGAAGCCCGATGAGGATCGCTTGCACGACATTGCGCGGATTCTGCATGAGGGAAAATGCGAACTACTCGGCGTGATGACTCACGCGGGCAGCTCGTACGATTGCACCACGCCCGCCGCATTACTGGAAAAAGCCAATCAGGAACGCGACCTATGCGTGCATGCCGCCACGCGACTGCGGGCAGCGGGGTTCGCCTGCCCGGTCGTCAGTGTTGGCTCCACGCCCACCGCGTTGTCGGCAACCGATCTCGCTGGCGTGACTGAGGTGCGTGCTGGCGTGTATGTGTTTTTCGATTTGGTGATGGCCGGCGTGGGTGTATGCAGCACCGATAACATTGCGCTTAGTGTGCTGACCTCAGTCATCGGCCATCAACCGGACAAGGGTTGGCTGATCGTCGATGCAGGCTGGATGGCGATGAGTCGGGATCGCGGTACCGAGAAGCAAGCGGTCGATTGCGGCTATGGCATGGTGTGCGACAGCCAAGGCGTGCCAATTGACGGCCTACGATTCTCGTCGGCCAATCAGGAGCACGGCATTATTTCGGTTGGCAATACAGGTAATGCACTGGCACGTTTTCCCATTGGCACCCTGCTGCGTATTTTGCCCAATCATGCCTGCGCCACTGGCGCGCAATTTCCTGAATACAACGTGATTCACGATGGCAATAGCGGTGGCCGCATCGAAACGTGGCCGCGATTTTATGGGTGGTGAACATGAACAAAATTGAAATCCTCAATCCCGCTGCCATGGCAAAACCCGGCGGGCACTATGCGCATGGCGTCATCGCCAACGGAATGTTATTCATCGCCGGCCAACTGCCGATCAACGCGGCCGGCGAAAAACTCAGCAACGCAAGTTTTGAGGCGCAGGTGTTGCAAGTGCTGCACAACATTGATGCCGTACTTGCGTCAGCAGGCGTGGACAGTGGACGGCTGGTGAGCGTGCGCGTGTACGTGACCGATATTGCGCTGTGGCCGCAATTCAATACGCTCTACGCCGCATGGATTGGCGCACATACGCCAACGCGTGCGGTGGTGCCGGTGCCGCTGTTGCACTATGGTTTTAAGATTGAAATTGAGGCGGTGGCGTTGCTTGCCGGATAGCGGGACGGACGGCAATTTCGTTGTAGAGAATGGCTGGAAGGCCAGTATCCACGGGGGTTTTGAGGCGTTTAACCTGATTACACGCCGTCGACTCGCCTCGGTTTCACGGCAACTGCGCGAATCTCAATCATGCAGCGCCGATTGTAGGCGGATGAGATTCCTCGCCGCGCTTCGCGCTCTGTCGGAATGACAACGATTTGAGTGGGTCTCGGACTTGGTAGGTCAGGTTGCGCAGCTACCTGACATGGGTGCTCGCGCTGCTAGGGCTTCAACACTTTCACTACCGGGCCAACAATGGCAACCGCAGGCACGAACCCCCAGTAACGACTGTCCTCGCTGTTGTCGCGATGATCACCCATCACGAAAAAATGTCCGGCGGGAACCTGACAGACAAAGCCATCAGCGCTGTGAATGCATTTGTCGCGATTGGGAAAATCCCGTACGGCTGACTCCAGCAGTGGCGGAGAAAAATCGCGGATCAAGGTGACATATTCAGCGTTGTCGAGCACCTCACGATATTGCTTGAGGTCGCGCCATTCTCGTAGATGTTCGGGCAATGGATCAGTGAGCAGTTGGTGCAGAAGCGGTTTGTCGTTGATCGCTAGCGATTTATCTTTGTATGCAACGCTGTCGCCGGGCAGACCGATCAAACGCATCACGTAATTTCTCTCGCGGTTCTGTGGGTACTCGAATACGATTACGTCGCCCCGCGCCAGTGCAGCAGTCATCTTCGCGCGAATCAGATTGAAGCCATACGATCCGTAATTTCCATAGCCCGGCTTTTCACCACCACGAGACTACCAACCGGCAGAGTCGGCTCCATGCTTCCCGACGGGATGCGAAACGGTTCGTAGAAAAATGCGCGGGTGACGAAAATGATGGCTAGATATGCGCCTGCAGCGCAAAGCAAACCATACCAGCGCGAGTAAGCAGGGCGCGGGCGGCTGCCGTCATAGCGCGTCGCAAAGCGGTAGGCGAGAAAAGCAAACGTGACGGCGCCAAGAACTTGCGTAAGCCCCACGATTGCCCACGCATCGCCGCCCAAGATAAACGCGGCGAAAACCGTTGCCAACAATAGGGCGACGCACACCAATGCAAGCCACGGCTTTGCGACATACAACATGTTCAGCGGTGCCGCAAACAACCCCAACAACACCGCAATCCATTTATTTGGTTTCGTACCCATCACATCTCGCGCATAGAAGTCACCATCATCGCCACCCCCGCCACCAATATCACCACGTCCATCACCAAATGAAAATCGGCGGGCTTCATGCGCTGCACAATCCCTTTGGCGAGATATGAGCCGCACATGAGGCCGCTGCCGACGGCGAGGCCGCGCAAAACATTCTCTTGCGACATTGCGCCGAACAATCCAAACACGGAAATTTTAGTGAGCGCAACTGCGGCCGAGCCCATTGCTTCGGTGGCGAGGTAAGCACCTTTGGTTAAGCCATACGCTAAGAAAAACGGCGCGTTGATTGGGCCGGTGGAGGCGACGATGCCGGTGAGAAAACCGATGGCCGCACCGACAAACGCGAGCTGCCACAGCTTGATTTTGAGATCAACGCGGCGCATCCAATAGCGAAACGGAATCACCAGCAACAAGAATAGTCCGAGTGCGAATTCAACGGCGTGGACATTGAGTTGCAAAAACGTATTGGCACCGAGTACGGCGGCTGGCACGGCGGTCGCGCAGTAAACGCCGGTCGCGCGCCAATCGACTTCGCGCCACCACATCGCTGCGCGCGAAAGGTTCGCCATCAGCCCAGCAATCGCCATGATTGGCACAGCGGCTTTCGCGCCAAACGTCAACGCCAGAATCGGCACCATGATGACGCCAGAGCCGAAGCCGACTACGCCGCCGACAGTGCCCGCGAACAAGGCGACGGGCAAGATGAGAAGCCATTCCATTTTTGTGTTCTTTGCTGTGGTGTGTTGCGCCAGTGCAGGTACGGCAGTGCGCGTGAAGGTCACGCATGTTACCGCGCTTGATCGGGTAACGAGTCATCGAGTCCGCGCCACGTATTGCAATTCATCCCATGCGCCCTGCAATCCATCGTGCTCCGCTCGCGTCTCAGATATGCACGACCTACAGTGCCTCATCGCACCATCACACGGCAGCCACGAGGAGCTCATATGAAACTGCACCCAAGCTACGCAATCATTGTTTTCGCTGTGACCGCACTCTACGTCCCGGCGGCCATGGCCGGGGACGCGAAGGCCGCAGCCACACCCAAACACTTTTCGGCAGGTATTGAAGTGAGTGGCAAACCACGCGTCGAGGAAACCGGCCTACCGTTGTACCAAGGTGCCACGCTTGAGCGCGAAGCCGGTGATGACGATGGTGGAGTCAATCTGAATCTATGGATTCATTCGTTCGGCTTCAAGCTCGTTGCGATGAAACTCAAAACGCCCGACAGCGCAGAGAAAGTCGAAGCGTTCTACCGTGCCGCACTCGCGCAACACGGCGAGGTGCTCGATTGCAGCGATGCGGCCAGCAAACGGAAAACTGCGCGCAGCGAACGAGCGGCATATAACGTGTTGACCTGCGACGATCTGCAGATGACCAAATCAGGGCTGCGCGACGGCAAACTGTTCAAAGCAGGCACACGTACGAATCAATACGGCGTGTCGGTGCAAACCAAAGGCAACATGACCACGTTTCAGCTGTTTCATTTTGAGAAGCGTGGTGGGGACGAGTGACCCCCTGCGCTCGCGCAGCTCGTCAACCCAATTCCATTTGCAAATCAATAGTGGCGAAACACCAGCAAGTAACCACAGGCTCCCGCCTGCAGGGCCGAAGTCGCCGCCTGAAAACCCTCATCCCCCGCCTTCTCCCTCAGGAGAAGGAGCCTTCGGTGCTCCGAATCAGGCGGTGGCGAAAATTTCAACGGTGAACAATCGCTGCGAAAGCCCTTCTCCTGAGGGAAAAGGGTTGGGATGAGGGTGATTCAAACATTGTTGATCTAGAAATGGACTAAGCTCACGCAGCTCGCCACCAATGAGCAGGCGGATTCAACCCTGAAGTGCAACGCGTCTTTATTTTTTCTTAGTCGCCACCGCTGGCGGCAATTCCTTCGCTACCAATAGCTGCGCTTGCTTGGCGACTTTGTTGACTGCGTCGAGCATCGCTGCGGCCACAACTTTACCTTCATTGGTGTTGCCCCAGCCCAAGCCGCCTGCGCCGCCGAGCTTACCGATCATCAATCCGCCGAGACCAATATCGGTGGCGCGCGCGCTGCCTTCGGCGGCGATGACTTGCTCGGTGGTTTGGTTGTCGGTGACGAACATGGTGACTTGCGCTTCGGTGAATTTGATACCGGACAGCGCGCCAGCGTACTGGCCGACTTTCGGAATGTGGCTGACGACGCCGCCGATGGCGGTGCCGGCATTTTTTTCCGAGAACACCAAGTTGGGCGTGATGGCGTATTGCGATTCGTAGACTTTGCCTTTTGGTTTCACGGTGGTGTCGGCGCGCGTGAGGCCTTCGTTTTGCAAATCAATTTCACGACGCGTGGCATCAAGCCCCATGAAGCGATCCACGACGCGAAAGCAGCCGGTCTGCTGCAACATCAGCCGTATCAGCGGCACGGGTGACTCAGGCAAATTGGGGAAGCGCCCACTGGTGGCGTAGCCATAGCCGCGTGGATTTTCTACCACCGCGACCATCGCAATCGGCGCTTCACACTTGACCATTTGTTTGGCCTCACCTTCGGCACCCTGCGGCCCGGCGCTACCACTGACGATGCTGCCGCCTTTGCCGGTAGAAACGCTACGGCTCGCGTCGAGCGCGTTGCCAGCGACTTCTTTGGCTTTGTCACAACCGTTGAGTGACGCGATGATGACGGCAGCGATGAATGTTGTGCGGAGGACACTGGAGATCATGGTGTTGGTTCCGATGAGATTGAACGTGAGACTGGCGAGCATCCACTATTCGCTGCGGCTACGCAGTGAACAACCGCACACAGTCTGCAAAAATTACGCGACCACCTTGATTGGAATTTCTTTTTTACGCGTGCGATGCTTGGGCCCTTCGCCACCGGGCGCGTAGTTTTTCATCACGTAGTCATCGACCAGCGCTTGAAATTCTTCGGCGATCTTGTCGCCCTTTAGCGTCACTGCTTTTTCGCCGTCGATGTACACCGGTGCGACCGGACGCTCACCCGAGCCCGGCAGTGAGATACCGATATTGGCGAGTTTGGATTCACCGGGGCCATTGACCACGCAGCCCATGACCGCGACGTGCATGTCTTCAACACCGGGGAATTTCGCTTTCCACACTGGCATTTGATTGCGCAGATACGATTGGATGCTTTCCGCAAGTTCCTGAAAATAGGTGCTGGTGGTGCGGCCACAACCGGGGCAGGCGGCAACCATCGGCGTGAATGCACGTAAGCCCATGGTCTGCAAAATTTCTTGCGCGACGATGACTTCTTTGGTGCGGTCGCCGTTCGGTTCTGGGGTCAAGGAAATACGGATGGTGTCGCCGATACCTTCCTGAAGAAGCACAGCCAGCGCAGCAGTTGAGGCAACGATGCCTTTTGAACCCATACCCGCTTCGGTAAGACCAAGATGCAAGGGATAGTCGCAACGCTTGGCGAGATCACGATAAACCGCGATCAAATCTTGCACCGAACTTACCTTGCACGACAGACAAATTTTGTCGCCTGCCAGTCCCAGTTCTTCGGCTTTTGCCGCACTCTCGAGTGCTGACACGATCAACGCCTCACGCATCACTTCGTCAGCATCTTTGGGTGCGGCGAGCTTGGCGTTTTCGTCCATCATGCGTGCGATTAACTCGGGGTCCAGCGAGCCCCAGTTGACGCCGATGCGCACGGGTTTGTCGAACTTAATTGCCGCTTGAATCATCGCGCCGAATTGATCGTCACGCTTGGAACCTTGGCCGACGTTGCCGGGATTGATGCGCAGTTTCGCCAGCGCCTTCGCGCATTCTGGCACTTCGGTCAACAGCTTATGACCGTTGAAATGAAAATCGCCGATTAGCGGCACGTTCACGCCCATCGCATCGAGTTGCGTGCGGATCGCAGGCACGGCACGTGCGGCGGCCAACGTATTGACGGTGATGCGAACCGTCTCGGAACCGGCTCGCGCGAGTGCAGCGACTTGCGCAACGGTAGCGGCAATGTCTTCAGTATCGGTGTTGGTCATCGACTGCACCATGATTGGTGCATCGCCGCCGATCAGTACGTGACCGACTTTGACTTGGCGTGATTTGCGACGGGGGGTGATGTTGAACATGACAGAAATGGTTGGAGTTACTTGAGTGGCTACTTCAACGTCAAGCGGGCAACAGAAGTTTTGGTGTGCGGCTGTAAATCGAATTCCTTGCCGTTGTAGGCCATGCGCACTTTTGGCGCATTGCCGACGACGATGGAAAACGGCGCGCGGCCCACGACTTCTTCCGCGTCACCGGCCTGAAACTTGCGCGAAATGATGGCGCGACCGCGTCCATCGACCACCTCAATCCACGAATCACCGGCGAAGGTAAAACCCAGCACGGCGCTGCCCTCCGGGCGTGTCGGGGCGGTCGGTGCGGCTTTCAAGGTGATCGATTCTGCCACCGGGCTCGACGACGAGGACTCGGCCAAGGTTGGCGGTAACGCGACGGTAGCTGCCGTGTTGGCGGTCGTTTGCGCTGCATTAAATTGCGTTGCGTTGGATTGCGTTGCGTTAAATTGTGTTGTCTCGGATTGCTTCGCAGCGGATTGCCCTGGGGGAAGGGGCTGCGTTTGCGTGGGTGCCGTCGCCAGCGGCGCGAGCGCCGGAGTTACCGGAGCTGAAGTCGTCGGCACAATCGCGGCTGGCACCGCCTTCGGCGGCTCAACCACCACCGCTTTTTCGGCAGCTTGCGGCGCACGCCCGCCGCTATCAAGGTTCGGGCGGATGTATTGCCACCAGTACCAAAACGCGCCGGCCAGCAGCGCAAAAACAATTGCGCCCACCGCCCATTTGGTCTTCGAGGGCGCCGGTTCACTCGGCCCTCGGTTGAGCTTGATGTTGTGCGTGGGCACCACGATTTTCGCGTCCTTGAGGCTCACGGCTGCATTGCTGTGCGTGTCTTCAAGCAGTCGAATCGCGGTATCGGCGTTGGCGTTCACTGCCTTCGCGTAATTGCGCACCATCCCGCGCAGAAACGTGCCGGTGGGCAGCGCCGCATAGTCGCCGCGCTCCAGCGCATCGATCTGCCGCACACCCATGCGTAGGCGCGTGGATACATCGCCCACCGATAAGCCCGCTGCTTCGCGCGCCGCACGCAACAACGAACCTGGCGTGGCTGCCGTCGTGCTGGGTTGCGCGCTTGTTTGATTTGGATCGCTGGAATCTGAATCTGTCATGTGCTGGTCACCATCTTCATTCGAGCGTTCGTTACTGGTTCCGTTCCATCGCCAAGCGTGTTTCCTTGGCGTCCGGGAAGCGACGATTGAGTTGCTGGATGTAGCTGCCCTCAGCAGTCTTGTCGCGCAACGTGCGCGCTACCCGCACGCCTAACCACAGCGCTTCCAAACTGGGCTGCGACACCATTTCGTTGTGCCGCGCGAGCATCGCTTCGGCGGCCTTGACTTCGCCACGCGAGAATTGCATTTCGGCGAGCTGCAGCATCGCCGGTGAAAACTGCGGATTGCGGCGCAGCGTCTCGCGCAAGCTCGCTTCCGCGAGGGCATTGTCACCCATCTTGCGGGCACACACGGCCTGGTTGTAGAGCGCGCGTTCGGGGGTGGCATAGACCGGATTTTTGAGCGCAGTGACAAAATACTGCATCGCCGATTTAGGGTCTTGGCGGCACACGAACCAGCCGTAGTTGTTGAGCGTTTCGGAGTCCCCGGGCGAGATTTTCAGTGCCTGTTCATACGCGGCGCGCGCCTCGTTGTCCTGACCCAATTCCATTTGCACAATGCCGAGCATGTTGTACGCCGGTGCATGCGTCGGGAGTGCCGCCACCGCCTGCTTGGCCGCCTCAAGGGCAACCGGAAATCTGCCTAGTTGGTAGTACTCAGCAGCGCGCTGGGTGTGAATTTGCGCGCGATACAGCGCGTCACTTTTGGCCGCTTGGTCGGGCAACTTGGTCTCCACCGTGCTCTGCGTGGTGCAGCCCGCAACCAGCAGTAGCACCGCTACTCGTAGACAAAGTTTCATGGAATATTCTCCTGAGGGCACTATGCGGCGATCGCTTTCAACGCGATCAATTTTCGGTTTGATTTATCGACGACTTGCCCGGCGAGCTGACCACAGGCGGCGTCAATGTCATCGCCCCGCGTTTTGCGCACGGTGACCACGTACCCTGCATTTTGCAACACATCGCGAAAGCGATGAATCGCGTTGTTACTGGAGCGTTGGTAATTGGCCTGCGCAAACGGATTCCACGGGATCAGATTGAATTTGCACGGCACATCTTTTACTAACCGCACCAACTCCTGCGCGTGCTGCACGCTGTCGTTCACGTTGTCGAGCATCACATACTCAAACGTAACAAAATCACGCGGCGCAGCTTCGAGATAATCCTTGATCGCCGCGAGCAATTCGGCAAGCGGATATTTTTGGTTGATCGGCACCAGCACATCGCGCAGCTTGTCGTTGGGCGCATGCAGCGACACCGCGAGTGCCACTGGGCAACGAGCCTTCAAGCGAAGCAGATTCGGCACGATGCCTGAAGTGGAGAGCGTGACGCGGCGACGCGAGAGGCCATAGGCGTGGTCATCAAGCATGATGTCCATGGCATTGGTCACGCTATCGAAATTCGCCAGCGGCTCGCCCATGCCCATCATCACCACATTGCTGACGATGCGCTCGTCTTTCGGGTTACGACCCATCGCCTTATTCGCCCACCATAATTGGCCGATGATTTCGGCGGTGGTGAGGTTGCGATTGAAACCTTGTTTGCCAGTGGCGCAAAACGTGCAATCGAGCGCGCAGCCGATTTGACTCGACACACACAAGGTGCCGCGATCATCTTCGGGGATAAATACAACTTCGATGCCGTTGCCGGTGCCGACATCAAGCAACCATTTGCGGGTGCCATCTTTGGATTCTTGCGCGGTCATCAACAGCGGCGGCGTGATGGTCGCCACGCTCGGCAATTTTTCGCGCAGCGATTTGGCGAGATCAGTCATCGCGTCAAAATTGTCAGCGCCAAAATGATGAATCCAGCGAAACACCTGCTTAGCGCGGAAGGGCTTCTCGCCCAGCTCGGCAAAAAACGAAGTCATCTCGGGAAGCGTCATTCCCAAGAGATTCGGCAAACTCGTTTTTGCGTGTTGGGGGACGGCCAAAATGTGCTCCTGCTACGACCGGGGACGCAGGGCTGCGCCCCCTTTATTACGACCGCTTAGCGAGAGTACACGCTCATGGCGGGGAAAAAATACGCGATTTCAACAGCAGCAGTGTCAACAGCGTCGGAACCGTGCACGGCGTTAGCGTCAATCGAATCCGCAAAGTCCGCGCGGATCGTGCCCGGCGCGGCTTTTTTCGGATCAGTCGCACCCATCAAATCGCGATGCTTCAAAATCGCGCTCTCGCCTTCAAGCACCTGCGCCATCACGGGGCCCGAGATCATGAACGTGACGAGGTCGTTGAAAAACGGACGGGCTTTGTGCACGGCGTAAAACCCTTCGGCTTCGGCGCGTGAAAGGTGAATCATGCGCGCGGCGATGACCTTCAGACCTGCCTTCTCAAAACGGGAATAAATCTGGCCGATGACATTCTTGGCTACTGCATCGGGTTTGATAATAGAAAAAGTGCGTTCGACTGCCATTTGAAGAATCTCCGGTAACTTGATGAAAACATGAGATTTTAGCATGGTGGGTGGGGGTTGAGGGTTCGGTGTTGAGCGTTGAGCGGGCTACGCACGGGTTCAAACCGGTCATAAACTTCGCGCCAGCACGGACCGCCATTAGCGTCTACCCGGCACCGACAGCGTCGCGCATCCAATCGAGGGTGCGCGCGCTGATCGGACGGCATCGCGGCATTTTTTCGGCGGCTCCGCCATCGTGAGGGCCTCGCCGCGCCCACCTCAGGCGTCATTTTTTCGTCGCCGCGAATTGGCAAGAGTTTGGCGTGATGCGCTACCTTGAATTGTTAGTCGCGATAATTCTTGTCGGCACGATGTCAGCGTTGTTTGGGCACAGACTGGCGTTCACTGCAAAAACGCGATCCGCCGATTCTTCTGCCGTCCTTCGGTGGTCGCGTTATCGGCAACCGGTTGCTCTTGTCCAACGCCGCTGGCGACAAGATTCGCATCTGCAACGCCATTTGCCACCAAGAATGCCTTCACCGATTCCGCTCGCTTGATGGATAGCGCACGATTGGCGTCCGCATTGCCCTGACTATCAGTGTGGCCGACGATGTTGAGTTTGCGAGCGTCGTCGCGCAACACATTTGCGATGAGGTTGAGGCGCGCCTTCGCGGCCTCGGGAAGTTCCGCGCCGCCGCTGGCGAATTCGATGTTTTCGTTGAACATTACGTTGGCGCTGTGCGTACCCGTATTCGCGAGTGCAGGATTGATGTCGATATCGACATGCACCTTGGCCCCATCTTTGAAGAACGTATTTAGCCACGTCATCAACTCTGCTTTCGCGGCGTCACTGGCGGCGGCACCTTTGAAATTGATGGTGTCGGATTTGCCATCGAGGTTCAAGCTGAAATCGCCGAGGCCATACAGCTTGGTCATCAAGTCAAGACTCTTGCCTTTCCAGCCGCGCCCGGTATCCGCAGGGTCGATTGTGATGTTGTTGATAACGTTGTCGCTGCCGAATAGCAGCGCGGCCTGATTGGCGAGACGGGTCTTGCGGGCATCGTCGGGGGCGGTACCAGTGAGCGTTAATTTGCCGTTGGCGACGGCGAACGCGAGAGTGCCGAGGGCGAGTGGGCGGATGGATGCGGCGCTGGATTCAGCGTTGGCGCTGGGCTTACGTGCGGCGTTGTTGATTGCGTAAATCACCACGCCAAACACGAGCGCTGCGGCAACGCCGAGTGCGACTGCGAGAGCGATGCCGGTTCCTTCGTCGTTATCAGCAAACATGGGAATTCCTGATGGTGGGGATGCAATGATTTTAGCGCGCGTTGGGCAGCTTCGTTCGTCATTGTGCCCGTCGCGAGGTGGGAAGCGCTCAATAATTCACGGTCATTCCGAGCCGCTTTTGCGAGGAATCTGCTGCTTCGTCAAACCACCACCGCCTACAGCAGATTCCTCGCAACAGCAGCTCGGAATGACAGCTCACTTCGCTGCCACAGCCACCCGCACCAACTCCTCCTCATCCAACTCCTCCGCCAAGAACCCACCGCTCTGATGTTCCCACAGCCGCGCGTAGAGGCCACCTTGCGCAAGCAAACTACGATGGTCGCCATCCTCCACTACGCGGCCCTTGTCGAGCACGATCAAACGATCCATGGCGGCGATGGTCGATAGCCGGTGCGCGATGGCGACCACGGTTTTGCCTTCCATTAGGCGGTAGAGACTTTGTTGAATCGCGGCTTCGACTTCGGAATCGAGCGCGCTGGTGGCCTCATCAAGCAACAATATCGGCGCATCTTTAAGCATGACGCGCGCGATGGCGATGCGTTGGCGCTGGCCGCCGGATAGTTTTACGCCGCGCTCGCCCACATGTGCGTCGTACCCGCGTCGGCCTTTGGGGTCGGTCAGCGTTTGAATGAATTCATGCGCTTCGGCGCGGGTGGCGGCATGAATCATGTCTTCGTCGGTTGCATCGGGGCGGCCATACAAAATATTGTCGCGCACAGCACGATGCAGCAGTGACGTGTCCTGCGTGACCATGCCGACCTGTGCGCGCAGCGAATTTTGCGTGGCGTGCGCAATGTCTTGCCCGTCGATCAAGATACGACCCGATTCGACGTCGTAGAAACGCAGCAGCAAATTAACGATGGTGGATTTGCCCGCGCCGGAGCGACCGACCAAACCAATTTTTTCGCCGGGGCGAATTTTCAGCGAGAGCTTTTCGATCACGCGTTTGCTGGTGCCGACCTTGGCACCGTAGGCAAAGTTCACGTCCTGAAATTCAATTTCGCCGCGCGTGACCTTGATCGGCGCTGCATCAGCGTGATCGTTGACGGCGTGTGGCCGCGAGAGCGTGGTCATGCCATCGCGCACAGTGCCAATGTGTTCAAACAGCGATGCAAATTCCCACATGATCCAATGCGAAATGCCATTGAGGCGCAGTGCCATCGCCGTGGCTGCCGCGACCGCGCCGACACCGACCTGCCCGCGCGACCACAGCCACAGCGTGGCACCGGCGGTGCTGGTAATGAGCAACACACTCAATATCTGGTTGACGATTTCGAAGGTCGAGATCAAGCGCCACTGCGTGTACACGGTGTGCATGAATTCTTGCATAGCGCTCTTCGCGTACCTCGCCTCGCGATCCGCGTGGGAGAACAGTTTGACCGTGGCGATGTTGGTGTAGGCGTCAGTGATGCGCCCGGTCATCAGAGAACGGGCATCGGCCTGCGCTTGCGCGATCTTTCCTAAGCGCGGCACGAAAAAAATCAGTGCGCAGATGTAGAGCGCCATCCAGCCTAAAAACGGCAGTAGCAGCCACAGATCGAATACGCCGACCACCGTCACCATGGTGACAAAATAGATCAGCACGAACACCATGATGTCGGCCAGGATCATCCACACATCGCGCACCGCCAGCGCCGTCTGCATCACCTTCGCCGCCACACGCCCGGCGAATTCATCTTGGTAAAAACTCATGCTTTGGCCGAGCATCAAGCGATGAAAATTCCATCGTAGCAGCATGGGGAAGTTACCTTGCATGGCCTGATGCTTGAACATCGCCTGAAACGCAATCAGGATCGGGCTCGCGGCAAGAATACCGGCGAGCAAGAGTAAGGTTGAGCGTTGCTCAGTCCACAGCGTACTCGCGGTGAGCTTACTGAGCACATCGACGACGTGACCGAGCATGCTGAATAACATCGCTTCGAGAACGCCAATGGTGGCGGTGAGGCAAGTCATCGCGACGATGTAAGGCCGCAAGCCGCGCGTACACGCCCACATGAACGCGGCGAAACCTTTGGGCGGCGGCGTGGGAGCACCGTCGGGATATGGGTGGACTAATTTTTCGAAGAGGGAGAACACGGGTGGAGTCGGTGATTGTGGCGTTGGCAGTCAAGTAGTTTACCGAGCGCGCAGCCAGCACGGTGGAGCGGACGATGCTATTTCAACACCAACAAATTTCTCCGCCGCAAAATCAACACACCATGCCCGCCCGCCTGGTGCGGCTTACTCTCGGGTGCAACACGAAAAATTTGCTCGGCCCAAGCTTCGAGTTGCAGGCGTGATGGTGGTTCCGCATGTTTCCAGCGTAGCCAGTGATACAGCGCGTTGACTTGCCGCGTCAGCGGCAGCGCATCCAAGGCATCCGCATGCGCATCCACCCCGTCCCAACACAAATCAATTTTCGCGAGCGCTTCATTGAGTTCGGCACTCTCACTCGCATGTCGGGCGATGCGTGCAAGCGAATCTGCGTAATGCGGAAAACGCGCTGCGATCACCGGCAGCAACTCATGTCGTAAAAAATTTCGCGTGTACGCCGTATCTGCGTTTGATTCGTCTTCGACCCAGTGCAGACGATGCGTCGCCGCGTAAGTTTCGATCTCGGCGCGCGTGAAATTCAACATCGGTCGCAGCAGTGTTTGTCCTACGCGCAACACCCGCGCTTCGCCCATGCCAGCGAGGCCATTCAATCCCGTACCCCGCAGCATTTGCTGCAACACGGTCTCGGCTTGATCGTCCTGATGTTGCGCAGTGAGGATGAATGCGGCGTCACTTTTCATCAACGCTACGTAGCGGGCTTCACGTGCAGCGGCTTCTAATCCGGTACCAGATGCGCGATCCACATCGACCACTTCCACCGTAATCGGCACACTGCGTTTCGCGCATTCTGCCACGCAAAATTCCACCCATTTGTTTGCGTTGGGGCTAATGCCGTGATTGACATGAACCGCCTGAAACACCAATAACCACGACGGGTTTGCAGTATGATGCCTACTGACAATATCGAGCAGCACTATCGAATCAATGCCGCCCGATAACGCCAACGCGACACGTTGTCCCGCGACTGCGTGACGCGTCAACACCTCGACGGTGCGTGCGGCGATGTCCATGTTATGTCGCAACTTTCGCTGCTTTGCGTGGATAGGGTGCCAGATAATCAGTCAGCAGCAACAATACTGACACGCCGATAACCGCAACTACCCGCGCAACGCTATTCGAGTTCTGCATATCGTTGATCAGCAACTTCGCGACCACGATGAGGATCAGTACGAAGCCCGCAATCCACAATTTGCGGCTCGTGCGTTTTCCCGCCGCCACCATCATCACTAACGCCGTGGAAGTCCATAACAATGAAATCGCCGCCTGTACCGCCACCGAATTCAGCAGCGCTGAAAATTCAAACGGCACGCCGGCCCAGTGGTGCATGGTACGCAGCAGCACCCCGTTCATCCACAAGAAAGCCGCACCCGCCATCAACATCCACAACACTGGGGCTGCTTTTGGCGCATCAAGATCGCGAATTGCAAAGTACGCGGCGGCGAACAATGCAAGTTGGGCGAGATCGAGTGGATTAAGTAATGGCAAATACGGCAGCGGCGCGGCATTGCCATCCGCCGATGTATTCGCGGCGAGTGTCCATAGCGCAGCCGCAAACAGCAGCGGCACGACGGCAAGTTGTTTGAACAGTGCCTCGCGGCCTGCCACCGGCCAACGCGCGGAGCGGATGGCGGCAACCACCGTACCGAATGCGGCGGCGATTACCGCGCCGATGGCGGCGTATTGCCACGCCCACGAGAGGTCGCGATGCACGCACTGCCAATGCAGTTCCCACGCGATCAGTAACGTCGCGAGCCAGAACGCGATCAGCGCCTGCGCATCCGCCCACAGTGCCACCCCATCGCGTTCCTGCCGCCACAGAACGTACAGCCACACGCCTAACGCTACTGGCCACACCAGCGCTCCCCAGCCCGCTGCCGGATGACTGTGGTGCGCCCACAACCACAAAGCACTGACCACCATCGCGACTGGCAGCACCAAGGTCGCGCGCTGCATCTGCACCCAGCGCAACAGCGTGCCCGTCACGCCCAGCGCGGCGGCGGTGAACGTGGCAAAGCCGAGCATCGCGAGCATCCGATCGGCCGACGCAAAATGCAAATGACAGTAGCCGTGAGCGGCGGCGAACCACACTGCACCTGACCACGCGAGCACCCATGACGATACGGGGGTCGCTAGTGCGCCGTTTGCCAATGGCTCGCGTTCACGAAGTTGATAGCGCAGAATCGCTGCAACAAAACCGGCGAGCGCAATCACGCCTACCCACGCGAACTGATGTTGCTGGTAGCGCCATCCGGCTTCCCATGACACGATGATGAGCATGACCGCCCAGCCCAAGCCATAACGAATCGTGCCGCGAATGACTTCATCGCGGCGCTGACAATGCAGTACAAAGAAGTAAATCGCAAACGTGAGCGGCCACGCGAACGCGCCCAATCCTGCGAGCGGATGCGTGAGACCTTGCGACAAAAATTGTGTGTGCGCCATCGCCGCCAACAACGTTGACCCCACCATGACCGGCAAGTGTGCCAAGTTGGCGCGCCGCAAATTCGGCCACTGCAAACGGGCACCCGCCATTTCCCACGCAAGAAAACTGGCGCTCGCGAACACGAGAATTTTCATCGCGGCTGCGGCGCTCATGAGACCGCCGAATTCTGCATCGTGAGAAATCGCATATAGCCCGCCCGCGAGCCACCACGCGCAACCCCACGCAGTCATCGCTGCTTCAACTGGCTGCTCCCACGCACGCAACACGTTAGCGAAGCGTCGCAGCAGCCACGCGGTAAACCACGCGGACGCCGCGATCAATGCACAGCCCACTGTGACGCTGTTGAACCATGGATTAGACGGTGTACCACTGATGTGCCACCAAAAATAAAACGCTGCGCCGATTGCGACAAACAGGCCGAAACACCGCGCCAATAGGCGATCTTGGCGACATCCTAACCATACAATCGCTGCACCTTCGAGCGCCCAGAAGGCAAACGTCGGCGTTGCATCGAACGCGAAATACGGTGCCACGGTGCCGAACACAATCGCTAGTGCGAGATGTGCTTCAGCGAGCACGCGCATGCTTTGCCGCTTCCATAAACTGAACGCGAGTGCGGCGTACACCAGCGCCACACCGGCGGCACTCCACGCCAGAATGTGGTCGCCCATGCCGCGCGTGAGGGCGGATTGCATCATCGCCGCCGACAGCGGTGTGCCGAAAATCAAGGTGCCATCGACAAAGCCACGTAGCTCAGGCGGCTGGCGGTGCGCAAACAAAATCGGAATCGCCACGTAGAGTGCGAAGAACGCGATCAGGAACGGTTCCACGGTCGAGAAAAACGCGGGCTGGTAGTGCGATGACCCCCAGAAGAGCGCGATGGCGAAGGTGAAAATGAAACCGGTGAGGTTCAACGAACGCCACGATTTGAACCAGCTCACGCCGAAGATCACCAGATTCAACATCAGGTAGTACGAGAACAACAACACATGACTACCCGTGCCGGTGGACGCCAAAATCGGCGACATGAATGCGCCAGTGATGCCGATCACCGCCATCACTTTTGCGTCCAGTTTCACCGCCATCCAGATCATGGCGATGCCAAGCAGGAAGAACAGCGCGAACCCGACCGCCGGTGAAATCAGCGCGAAATTTTTCAGCGCGAAGAACGTATCGACGTACAACAAGCCCATACCGCCACCCATCAGGATCAGCGCGTAGAGCCGGTTTTTTTCCAGCAGACGCTTGCCGATCACCAGCATCGCACCCGCCCCAGCCGCCACCATCAACAAGCGCAGCCACACCGGGAACATGCCGTGCTCGTAGGCGAGCTTCAAGCCGAAGCCCACGCCAATGAACAGCAACAACACACCGAGCTTGGCGATGATGTTGCCGGTGAAAAGGCGTTCGATGAAATTGGGTTCGGGTTCGACTTCGGGGATAGAAGGCACCGGAGGAGTCGGCGGACGAGGCGGCGTGGCTCTCGGTGCTGGCGCGGGAGCCGTGGTCACCTTTGCTGCGACAACCGGTGGAGCCTCGGTGGTCGCGAGCGGCGGTGATGGCGTCAGTCCGCCCACCAATTTTTCCAGTGCGGCAACAGATTCGGCGATGATTTCTTTTTGACTCAGTGGCGCAGTGGCAGGTTTTGCCATTGGTGGCCGGGCGGTCTGCTGCTCAAGTTCATCCGCAATTTTCGCGAGATCAGGCATGGCCGCTGCGGGTGCCAACGGCGGAATCGCGCGCGCCGCTTCGGTTGTGGCAGCACGCGCATGTTCGGTTTCTGACACCACCCCGGCATCTGCACCACGCTGCATCGGTGAAGCTCCAAGCACTTGCGCCTTCTCGATTTTCTCCAGCCGCCAGTGAATATCGGCGAGCGACTTATAGATGTGCGCCAACTTGCTATCGAGATCCGATCCGGTCGCCGCCGATTTCTGATCGCCGTCACTGTTGGCCATCAGCATGCCGCCGACGGCACCCAGTACAACACCGGTGATCGCGCCCGCAATACCGCCCACGATACCGCCCAAGACCAGGCCGAATAACGCGCCGAAAATCCACATGAATTTTTTCCTTGTTTGTTGAGACGGACGACAACTACTTCCACTCCCCACGCAACGCCAACACCTTCGCTTGCAAGTCATCCGGCGTCACCGTTTGTGGTGGCCACGCTTTATCAATCACCAACGCGATGTTGGAAAACACGCCGCGCGGGTAGCGCATCGCCGTGCCGCCCCAACGCGAGAAAAAGCTGCCCCACAGGCCTTGCAGCGCCATCGGGATCACCGGCACCGGGCGGCGCTCGATGATGCGCGAGATGCCTTTTTTGAATGGGTTCAGTTCGCCCGTTTCGGTGATGCGGCCTTCAGGGAAGATGCATACGAGTTCACCGGCGGCAAGATACGCATCGATTTTTTCATAGGCGCGTTCTAGCATTGCCGGGTCTTCTTTGGCGGAGGCAATCGGGATCGTGCCGGCCGTGCGGAACACGAAATTCAACACTGGGATTTTGAAAATACGGAAGTCCATCACGAACCGCACGGGGCGCTGAATGCAGCCGCCAATGACCAACGCATCGACGAAGCTAATGTGATTGCAGACCAGCACACAGGCACCTTCATTGGGAATATTTTCGAGGCCTTTTTTATCAACGCGATAAAACGTATGGATGAGCATCCAGATCAGGAAGCGCATCAGGAATTCAGGGATCAGCAGGAAAATGTAGAGCGCGACCGCCGCATTCATGATGCCAACGACGAGGAACAATTGCGGCAGCGTAAGCCCCGCTTTCAGTAGTAGCGCCGCCATGATCGACGCCACCACCATGAACAGCGCGTTCAAGATGTTGTTGGCGGCAATGATGCGCGCGCGATATTCTTTTTCCGACCGCGATTGCATCAACGCATACAGCGGTACGCTAAAAAATCCGGCAAACATGGCGAGCAAAAATAAGTCCGCCATCACGCGCCAGTGCTGCCAAGCTTTGATGAATTCGCCGACGCCAATCAAGGTGGTACCGGGCTTCAGGCCACGTGACGCAAAATAGAGATCGACTGCGAACACGGTCATGCCAATGGCACCAAACGGCACCAGCCCGACCTCGACTTGATGTCCAGACATCTTTTCGCACATCACGCAGCCGAGGCCGATGCCGATAGAAAACAATGCGAGCAATAAGGTCACCACCTGCTCGTTGCCACCGAGCGTTTCTTTCGCGAAGCCAGTGAACGAGGTCAAAAAGATCGAACCAAAAAACCACAGCCACGAATTGCCGATGAGCGAATGAAACACAGTGCGATTCTTATGCGCGATCTTGAGGTTCGCCCAAGTCTCGGTGACGGGATTCCAATTCACTTTCAGGTCCGGAACCGGCGGGGGCGAAAGCGGGATCATCCCCGCCGTCACGCGGCCAAGAATTGCCACCACAAACGACACCGCCGCCACATAACTCGGCCCCATGCCAGGGATTGCGACCAGCGCACCGCCGAGCATGGTGCCGAGCAGGATTGCCGTGAACGTGCCCATCTCAACCAGACCATTGCCACCGGTGAGTTCGCCATCGTTCAGATGCTGCGGCAGGTAGGCAAATTTCACTGGCCCAAACAGCGTCGAATGACAGCCCATGAGAAACACACCGAAGAACAATAGTGACGTCAGCTTCAACACAAAGCCGGCACCAATGACGAGCATGAAACCGACTTCGAGATTTTTTACCAGACGCGTGAGCATGCCCTTTTCGTATTTGTCGGCAAGCTGTCCTGCCGTCGCGGAGAACAACACGAACGGTAAGATGAACAAGCCACCAATCAACGGCCCGGCCACCTTCGGATCAAGCCCGCCCCACTCAGCGGCGTGATAGGTCGCGAGCACGGTGAACGCGAATTTGAAGACGTTGTCGTTGCCCGCACCGAGAAATTGCGTCCAGAAAAATGGCGCGAAACGGCGCTGCGTGAGCAACTGAAATTGGCTTTGCGTGACCGGCTCGCCGTCGATGTTAGCGGCGCTTGAATTTGGCTCGTTGGACATGCGGTTTCCTGAAGTGTTAGATGCCAATCGGCGCGAAGTGGCGTGCTGTTTCAAACACGGTATTGCCCAGCCGCTTGCCATTGATGCGGATGCTTCGTTTCAACACGAAGTCGAATAGCAAAGGATTGTATTCGCGAATCTGCTTGATCACCGCTCCCTCACTGGATTTCAGCCAACCGCGCTCGACAATGCCATCGACCGAAAACAGCGGCATCACTCCGGGCAATGGATAGTCAGTGCCATTCAGCAATCGCGCGTGCCAATGCTCGCGCGCAATGATTTTTTCAAGCAATGGCGCACGATTGGTTTGCGGTGTGGCGGAAATATCAGCGCGCAGATTCCGTTCGTAACGCGGATCGTCCATCAGGCGTGAAAACAACTCGAAGCAATCGACATACGGACCACGCTTGCCTTTATCGAGATCGCGATCCTGCCCCAGGCTCGCGCAATGCGCGACGATCACCGTCACGCCATGATCGAGCGCGCGCCGCAAACGCAGTGGATTACCAAAATGTTGCTCATGCGCGCCCTTCACCGCTCGCTCTTGGCCGGCATGGGTAATCAATGGCAGTTGGTGCGTCACTAGCGCTTCATAGAATTTGTCGCACTGCGGCGAGGCCGGATCAATCCCCATCGCGGAGGGCAACCACTTCACCGCCATCGCGCCTTCGCGCTTCGCGTAGGCCAACGCGTCGAGCGCATCGGCACGATACGGATGTACGGACGCGACCGCGCGAAAGCGACCCGGAAAACGCTTCGCGATACTCAAGGCGTAGCGATCCGGTACGTGAAACGCCGCGCTGGACGTGGCTTTCGAGCCATTTGCCAAATGCGTGTAATCAAACGCGAGCAAAAACATCCCCGCACCCGGTGGCAACTCGTCCACCAAATACGCCAGCCGCGCAAGATAGCTGTCATCGAGTCCACCATCGTCCTCAGACGCACATGCCGCGTTTTCAAAAAACTTGCGCTGCAAAAATTGACTCGGATACAGAATGGATTTCATCTTCGGGCTGATCCAGCAACCGCTCCCCGATTTGCCATCGCCCAGCAAATGGGCATGCATATCCCACACTTGGCGTGGATCGAGTCCATCCCATGCTGCCTTCAGCAATTCGTGATCGCGTAGTGGCTCGGGTAGGCCGGATTTGCATTGATTGAACAAGTTACTACCCTCGCCCATCGAAATGGGCAACGCCTTCGCCATATCGGCGATGCAACACAACGCAGTAGCAGCAAGAAAATCACGACGTTTCATGGTGGGCCTTTTTTGTTGCTGCTGATTTATAAAACGAAATATCTAGGTATATGGTTATGTTGAAGAAATTTTTTACAGCGTTTTCAGATAGTCCTGCACTGCCTGCAACGACTGTTTAATCGACTTCTTGTTCACCCAAAAATACACTTCCTTACCGACCTTTTCACTCGCGAGTACACCGGCTTCACGGAGGATTTTGAGGTGATGCGACACGGCCGAGCGGGATAGTGTTGAGACCTCGACGATCTGGCCGACGTTTAGACGTTCGTTGGCCTCGAAAGTGAGGAGAATGCGCTGGCGGTGCTCGTCGCCGAGAGCGATGAAGACCTTGGCAGTGTTGCGCCAAGAATCGGGGATGGCTTTGGTGTAGTGAGGGTTCATGTCGATATAATTGGTTATATGGTTTTGTTTGTCAAGGGGTTTTGGAATTATTTCTTGACGTGGGAAATTTGGTGATGTGCCATGTAGCCGGGGGTTGCCCGGCGGCAAGTTACTTTCTTTTGGCGAAGCAAAAGAAAGTGACTAGCCTGCATATTTCACGGGTCGGCCCCGTTCTGTCGCGGCTTTCCCAGCGAAAGTGTTCGGTGACTTCGATTTCATTTTGTACTTTCAACTTCCGTCGGGCCTGCACGCTCGATAACGAGCCGCTGGACATGCGCTTTTCCGCTCTCTTCTCTCGGAAGGTCTCGACCTTCCTCGTTCAGTCGAGCGAAAA
>JAYTVA010000061.1:0-22741 GCA_043744255.1 Burkholderiales bacterium
GCCTACCTGGCACAGCACACCCTATCGACGCCCGAGGCGAAGGCGTGGCGCGCCATTGTTGCCTGTCGCACGGCGGCGCTGGGTGGTCACCGGATGCAGCGTGATGCCTGCCGCTACCGCCATGCCGTCTATCACTCCTGTCGCAACCGCCACTGCCCGCAATGCGGCACGCGCGCCAAAGAGGCGTGGTTGCAGGCCAGGCTTGGCGAGGTGCTGCCGGTACCGTATGCGCATCTGGTATTCACCTTACCGCACGCACTGAACGCACTGTATAGCGCGCATCCGCGCTGGGTGATCGATACGCTGTTCGCCGACACGGCAGAAACGCTCAACGCGTTTGCGGCCAATCAAACATGGCTGGGCGGCACACCCGCGTTCAGTCTGCTGCTGCATACCTGGACGCAGGATCTCCGGCGCCACCTGCATGTGCATGTCGTAATGGCATGCGGGGCGTTGACCGTTGACGGGCAGTGGCAGGCACCGCGCCGGACGCCCACGTTTCTGTTTCCGGTACACGCCTTGTCGGCGGTGTTTCGCGGCAAGTTCATGGCCGCACTCACCGCGGCCCACCAGCACCATGCCTTGCCGCGTGACCCGGACGGATCAACCGAGGACTGGAACCGACGCCAGAAGCAACTCTACCAGCATGACTGGGTGGTGTATGCGAAGACGCCGATCGGTGGCCCGGCACAGGTACTGTCGTATCTGGCGCGTTATACGCATCGCACAGCGATCTCAAACGAGCGCATCGTGGGCCTCGATGACAGCCAGATAACGCTCAGGGTGCGGGCTGATGCGCATGGCGGCAAGCGTTGCGTGAAGATGGCCGGGGCCGAGTTGGTGCGCCGCTTCCTGCTGCATGTGCTGCCAAAGCTGAAAATTGATCGCACCGCTCACCCGGCATGGCAGCGGGCGGCTACGCGTCCGCTGAACTCAGCCTACTGGTTAGCGGCTTGAACGCCGAGTATTTTCATGGCGCTCAGGGCAAAAAGTTGAACGCGTTTTGCGCGGGCTAAATTTACTTGACACTAACCACCAGGCGCGTAAACTCCGCTTCCTTTCGCGCAGGTACCTCGCGCGAAAAATTTCTGAAAGCCGAACATGCCGGACAAACGACACATCAAGCACACCGTGGAGATTAACCACTGACGCAACCGTCCTTGCATAGGCTTGGGCATTGCGTTGGTCGTTACCGCGCACCCAAGCCAGGCCGTTGGCGCGAATCGGTTTGATTCGTGACTGACCCGTTCAAAGCCCCTGGCAGGATTCTGTCAGGGGCTTTTTGTTTTCCGATTACAAACTCACACGAGATGGACATGAACATTTTTTATTACGGAGAAAAACCATGATTGCCACCAACCGCGAAGCGCCATCGGGCACGAACGCCCGACGCGCACAAGCGCTGCTGTGTGACCCACAGCCGCAATGGCCGCACCGCGCCACGAGCGAGGGCGGCACACTAAATTTAATGGAACGATATGAACCAAAACGAATGGCACGATGCGCGCGCGATCCTCGCGCATCGGGGCATTGGAGGTGGACACACCTTTGACTATTACCGGGATCGATACGCGATGAATTTATTGCAGTGGGCGGTGGCGACACCACAGTTGCGCAAAGACGCCGACGTGAACGCGCGCACCTTGAAGCGCTCGTCGTTCGCACCGTTGTTGGACAAACCGAATGTAGGGAAAGTGCTTGCGCCGCATGGGTTGAAGCCGTTGGATGCGACGTAGTTTGAACGGCATGACCATGGTGAAGATGCCCGCCGTTATTGGCTTAGCATCGGATCGTGGGGCACGTCTGGCGAGCGGGCAACGCAGGTTTCGCGGTCGGGAATCAATCTGGTGTTACAGCTGAATTTTGACGCGGCACACGATGCTGTTTATCGTCGCTTGGTTAAACCAAGGCGCGGGGAGCCGCCGTTTGAATACGGCGGTCATCCGGTGGCGCGCAATCGCAACACCTTGGCGTGGGCGCGGATTGATTTGGATTTGCAGCGCGGTGAAGCATTGATTGAAGAAATTCAATCTGATTGGATTCGCGAGGCACGCACTGTGGCTACGCGTGCAGAACGCAGTCTGCATCCGTGTTCGCAATGTAACAAGAAGCATGCGTTTTCACGATGGGACTTGCACGGCTCGGCCGAGCAGGTGTGCCGGTATGTCGGCAATCATGTGGAACCGCATGCACGCGATTGGCAGGAAGCGATGTTGCTGGCGGCGATTTGGTTGATCCGCGAACCGCTGGGGATTCGGCAGATTTTTTATCACACGTGGGAGTCAGGGACGGTGCTGAAAAATATGAACGTTAATTGGGCGCCGCCGAAGTCGCTGTACACAGAGTTGCCGAAGCGGTTTTGTTTTCAGGCGGTGAAACATGCACCGACGTTTTTGCAACGCAACACGCAGCATGACGACTTCAATATGAATGAGTTGTGGTTATGAGTTTGGTTGCGTGGTGGATGCTCCTTAACAAAATGGACAAAAGAATACACCAGCCGCGTGAGCGGCTGGTGCTTCTTGGTTTGTGTTTCTGCTGCTGAGCAAAATGATTTGCTCGGAGTTTGCTGTTTGCAACCCAATGAGACTGTCGCGCTTGGTAACGTTCGTGTCAGGTAGCTTCGCAACCTGACCTACCAAAACCCGCTCGCGGCGACGTTGACGATGCGCCGCGTGTCGTTGTGAACTAACGAATTTTCACCAAGTCCTTCAACAAGCCATCCAAGCCGCCAAACACGGAAATCTTGTCGATTTTTTCGGTGACTTTTTCGAGGGTTTCCAGCTCTTTCAGTCGCAACGCAATCGGGCTATCTTCCATCACTTTCGCGGTGTTCAATAGCGAGCGCGTGGCAGCCGTTTCTTCACGACGGCGGATTACGTTGGCCTGTGCGACTTTTTCAGCTTCAACCACTTTCGCCAGCAACGTTTTCATGTCACCCGGCAAGATGATGTCTTTCACGCCGACCGATTCGACTTCGATGCCGTAACCGACCACGCGCCGTTTGATTTGCTCGTTCACCACATCGTCAATGACGTGTTTGTTTTCGAGCAATTCATCAAGCGTGCGGGTACCGACCACGGCGCGCAGTGCGAATTGCAACTCTTTGTAGAGGTAATCAACGGGCTTTGCTTGCTTGGCAAACGCGAGCAACGCATCGCTGATGCGATAACCGGCAGTCAAGTTCACGCGCAGGGTCACTTTGTCACGCGTCAGAATTTCCTGACCGGCGACATCGAGCACCTGCAAACGAAGATCAACCAGTTCAGCGCGTAACTCGCGGCTGTACCTGAAGAACGCCGAAAAACCGGGCTTCAGCAATTGAGTCACTTTGCCATCGACGAACAACATTGCCACGCTGTGCTCGGGTACCAACACACTGAACACGCCATCGGCACCCGCGACCTTGCCGCGTGCTACAAAAATCTGCGGCAGCAATGCAGGCTTCACGGCGAAATCCTCAGTGATGTTGATCGTCTCGAACTTCAAGTCGATATAGCCTTTGAAGTACAAGCGGCGCGTGTTCGGTGACAATACTTCCACCAACACACCGTGCTCGTAGCGCAAGCCCACTTCACTCGCCCCGAGTGCGACGATGTGAAATTCGCGTGCCGCGACGTCAGGCTGATCTTTCAAGATGAACTCGGCCGCGCGGTGTTCGAACAGCGGTTTCGACAACGGAAATACTTCGACCGTGATCCGTTTTAGTGGATCGAAAAATTGGTGCTCGCCCGCACTCAACACGCGGACGAAATCCCCGCGCTTAAACAGCAAGGCGCGCTCGTCTTTTTTTACATAGATTTTTTTGAACATGGTTAGTCTTTTCTGGTTGTCAATTTTGCGGGAAGTCCGCGACCAGCGTGCTGCGACAACCACCAACACGCGTTGAAAAAATCGGTTGGGCTCATCCCACCGACGCCATGCGGGCAACTGTATTGCGCACGCGGGAGTGGAGTCGCGCTGCGTGTCTTGGCATTGCACCCATGCCGACTTGCACATGAGGCAACGCGTTCGCACGCGGCTGGAACTGCCTCTCGCATGCGCGCCATCAGCGCACAAGCAGGAGTGAGTCGTGGTGCTTGCGATGTGCTGCAAACCCACGGGGATGAGCCCGGGTACTACGTTTGCGTCCGTGAGGACAAGTTTCCCAGCGGGAGTCGAACCCGCTACAGATCGATTAATAGTCGATTGCTCTACCAGTTGAGCTATGGAAGTGTCGCGAACATGGGACTCGAACCCATGCCTACAGATCTTTCGATCTGGGCTCTACCACTGAGCTAGTTCGCACATACCCATTGGTTCGCGCACGGCGGTATACGTTGATCCGATTTTCAGGATCAGCGCACCAGTGAGGCCGGGGTGGTTAGTTCCCGAAACCTCAACCGCTGCCGATGCGTTCCGCAACGAATTTGGTTTGCACGCGATGGTTTGCGCACGAAATTTTTTCATAAAATTTGGTCGGCTGAGTCGGTCTCGAACCGACGCGCTTCGGGTTAAAAGCCCGATGCTCTTCCCGCTGAGCTACCAGCCGAATTTGGGGTGATGGTCGGAATCAAACCGACGCTGTCGCGTTCACAGCGCGACGTGCTGTCACTACACCATCATCACCGTTGTATTTTTTTGCTTCAACTACTACTGCTGCTACGGAAAACTTTTTGACAACGGCAAGGTGTTGCGAAACACCCGCCGCTGGTCATCGAACCTGCCTCGTTGTGCAACCACAACGCTCAGGCGGCAACCCGAATTCTTCGCAAAGCGAGTCGCGCACAACTCGCGAAGTTGCCGTTTGCTGCAACGCAAATTTCTTGCGTACTGGCCAATTTCAACGCCCTGTTGTTAAGCCAACAGGAGGCCGGTGTGAGGTCCAGCCTGGTTGCCCGCGTTGAAGTTGGCACCCCCGGACGGACTCGAGCCGCCACCATCAAGCTCCGTAGGCTTGCGCTCTGATCCTATTGAGCTACGGAGATACTGGTCTCGCCTGCTGGATTCGAACCAGCGTGGTTTCCGCCCCAAACGGAATGCGTAACCGCTACGCTAAAGCGAGAATTGAAACTGTTTATTGCCATGTAGATTGCAAAGAGCGATCCGATGATTCCCGCGGAAGACGGGTCGGTGTAGTAACAAAAAAATCCGGCCAATGATCTGACCGACCCTCGCTCCCTCTCCCGCCATCGGGAGAGGGAGGCAACTCTTGGTGCCTCACCCGGGACTCGAACCCGGAGATGCCAGTTTCTAAAACTGGTGCGTATGCCAATTCCGCCAGCGAGGCTACTGATTACAAGCAGCGTTGTTGCGCAACCAACTTCGCGTTATCGGCAAATCGCACATACGCATTCGCGATCCGCGGCGGCAAGCCATAACGGCGGCACTCGTCATACCGAAACGCATTGCTCGCGGTCTGCCGCACGCGCACCGTGCGCGCAGGCTCGATACACGATTTACCGATGCTGCTCTCGACTCGAAACACTGCTGCTAAAAAATTCTTCATTTGTTGAACCTTTTGTTGCGAGCCATTTGCGTGACTCACGACCAAAAACAAAACATCAAAAACAAAACATCAAAAACAGAACACCAAAAACCAAAAAACCCGGAACTCTTGCGAGATTCCGGGTTTGGAAAATTGTTGGCCTTAGCTTGACCGTGTCGTCAGTTCAAGAGCCGCCCGGAATATTGATGCGCATCGCTGCCATCAGTGTGTTTGCGCGTAAACCCGACCATGCGCGGCGATGGCGCGCACCACAACGTGAGCGCATGCAGCGGTCGCGCGACGTTGGCGTTGGTGATCGCGTTGGCGTTCTGCACGCGTCGGCTGGGGTTCATCGATGATTTGGTTGCGGTAAACATAGCCGAATCATATTCGATGGCCAGGACGCTGTCAACCGTTTTATGCAATTATTTTTCCTTTAAGTATTTTTTCTTTCATAAATTGGTTGTTTTTGCTAAGATGTGGCTATCGATAATGTGAGGATCGATTCCATGAACCATGCAAACAATGCAAACCATGCCGCTAAGCCGATAAAGCCTGCGCGTGCGCCACGTACTGGTGCCGCTGCTAACGACGCGACTAGCGCCGCTGCTCGTGCCACTAAAGCCAGTAGCAAAAATATTGCGCGCCCAGTGCGTCCTGTGCGCGCCACGCGCCCACCCAAAGCCACTAGCCCCGCACGACGCTTGATCTTGCGTGCGCGCAGCGTCATGGCAGATCGCGGGGTGCGTTCGGTGTCAGCGTTGCAACGCAGCCTCGCCGCCATTGGCGTCGCGATCTCGGTACCGCAGCTCATCCGCGTGGTTGATGGCGATGCGAAACATCTCAACAAGGATGTGATCGAAGGGATGCTGACGGTGTTTGGCTGCGGGCTGACGGAGTTGTTTCAGGTGGTGTAATGCCCCCGGCGTATCGGTTGAAACACCAGTACCCACGAGCATCTTCAGCCATCTTCTACCGATGCACCCGCGCGCATTCGCCCGCCATTTTCATCGCCAAGCCAGCCGCTTGACCCCACGTTTCCCGAAGCCGATACTGAATTAGCATTTCGTGATTTGCGTCGCGCCGCCCTCGCGGCCAAAGGAGACGCTGATGAAAATTTTCATGGGATTTTTGCTGGCACTTGCGCTCGCACTTGCACTCTCCGCCTGCGCCACCGCGCCCTCCGCTGCACGGGTAGAGACGATGTTGCGCGATGATTTGTTTACCGCGCCATCGGTGCCTATCAACGCCGATGCCGTGTTCGCCATCAGCCCCGCAATGACGCAATATGTAAATCACGAAATCGCGGATCAATTGCGCAAGTTTGGCAAAGCGCGCGGGCTTTATGAGGCGCTGTACAGCAAGCGGCAACTACAACTTGAATACGATGCTGCAATCACACGCACCGCCGCTGAGGCGTTTGCGGTGCGGCGTGGCAATTGTCTTTCGTTGGTCATCATGACCGGCACGCTGGCGAAGGCGGTTGGTCTGTCGGTGCGCTATCAATCGGTGTTGACGGATGAGGATTGGATGCGTGCGGGCGATCTGTTTCTCACCAGCGGCCACGTCAATCTGATGCTCGGTCGTTATTACGACGATCCGTTGCCGCGCCTCTCACTGGCACCAACGCTCATCATCGACTTTTTGCCGCTGGCCGCCGCCGATGTGACGCGCGGTTTTCCGATTGACGAGACGACGGTGATGGCGATGTATATGAACAATCGTGCGGCCGAGACGCTGGCGGCGGGACGGGTGAACGACGCGTACTGGTGGGCACGCGAAGCGATTTTGCGCGACGCGAAATTTCTGGCGGCCTACAACACGCTTGGCGTGATTTACCGGCGGCATGGCGACACAGCGGCGGCAGAAACGGTGCTGCGTTACGTGCTTGCGCGCGACAGTGGCCACGTGCAGGCGATGTCAAATTTGCGACTGGTGTTGCAGGATCAGGGGCGCACGGCGGAGGCGCAACAACTGGGCGAAATGCTGGCACGCAAACAACCGTACCCGCCGTATCACTTTTACGATTTGGCGCAGATTGCAATGCAGGAAAAGAATTACCAACTCGCTCGCGGGCTATTCGCGCGGGAAGTGCGCCGCCAGCCGTATAACGCCGATTTCCATAGCGGGCTCGCGTCGGCGTACATGGCGCTGGGTGATGCCGCAACAGCGCTCCGACATTTCGTGATTGCCTACGACACCAGCACCACGCGCAAGCAGCAAGCGCTGTATGCGGCGAAGGTGGAAAAAATTCAGGCGTTGAAGTGAAGGAGAGGTCAGGTAGCTTCGCAACCCGACCTACCGGACACCTAAACAAATCGGTAGGGTGGGCAAAGCGCAGCGTGCCCACGCGGACGCTTAAAAACTAGAATTTGGTTCCTGCATAAACGCGATTTCTTCGGCCGTGCTCACGCGCCCGAGCGCCGCATTGCGATGCGGAAAACGGCCAAAGCGCGCGATGATGGCGTGATGTTTTTCCGCCCATTCGTGCAGGCCAGACGTCTCCGGAAACGCCGATAGGTCGCGCATCAGCTGCACGCAACGCTCCTGATCGCGTAGCGATTCGCTGTGTTCCATTGGTAAGTAAATGAACTGCCGCTCTACCGGCATCATGTGCCGGTCAAAGCTGTGGGTGAGCGCGTGACGGGCGGCGTGTCGCGCCGATGTGTCGGTCGCGAACGCGCGTGCGCTGGCGCGAAACAGGTTGCGCGGAAATTGATCGAGCAACACGATCAGTGCCAGACAACTATCGGGGGTAACGTACCAATGCGCCAAGCGGCCCTCTGCGGCGTCCCCATAGAGCGGCAAAAACTGCTGGCGAATTTCTTCGTCGAACGCATCACTTTTCTTGAACCACTTGGCGTGGCGCTGGCCGTAGGTGGCGAGATCATCGCGCTCGCAAAACCAAAACTTGAGCACCGCGTGGTGGCGCTCGTCGTTGCTCAGCGACAGGGCGGAAAATGTCTTCATTTGCATTGACAGTGTGAAGTCGCAATGCTGATACTGTACGCGTCAGCACCCACAATGTGCGGACACCCATGTTGCTTTTTTCATCGACCACCACAAGGGGTTTGCCATGTTTACTCGCATCTTGCTTGCCGTCATCCTTGCCTGCGCCTCGCTGTTCGCATTTGCATTGCCCAATCACCGCGCCAACGCGCTTGCTGTCAGTGTGGCGATGTCGGATCGCACCACCGTCAGTGACGGCCAAGTCGTTGTCGATCTCGCCTTTACCAACACCGGCGACACACCGCTCAGCGTGGTGAGATGGTTTATGCCTGACGGCGAGCCTGAGGGTGATTTATTTTTGCTGACGCGCAATGGCGAAGCGGTCGCGTACCTCGGCCCGATCATCAAACGCCCGGCACCCACCGTGCACGACATGATTACCTTGGCACCAGGCGAGAGCATTAGCCGCAGCGCTGATTTGTCCGAGCTGTATGACCTCACCGAATCCGGCGTATATGCGATTCGATATGGCGCCGCATCGGCACAAATGTTTGGTCGCGCGGCTGCGCAGGCGCAACTCAAGCGTGGCGTGCCAATGGATGCCGACGAGGGTGTGGCAACCGTGTTTTCCAACGAGACCAGCGCCTATCTTGCCGGTCGTCGCAGTGCGCTGCTCGACATCGCCACTGGCAGTACTGCCCTCACCAAGTCGGTGTCGTTCTCTGGACGTTGTAGCGTCGCCGAAGAAAACACCATCGCCAGCGCGGTCGGTGCGGCACAAACGATGACGAACGGCTCGGTGAGCTATTTGAACGGCACGCCCGCCGCCACCAGCCGCTACACCACGTGGTTCGGCACTTTTTCATCGGCCAACTGGAACGAAGTCAAAGGCCATTTCACTAACATCAAGAGCGCCCTCGATACCCAGCCACTCGTATTCGATTGCAAGTGCAATAAGTCGTATTACGCCTATGTCTTTCCGACCAAGCCGTATCAGATTTTTTTGTGCCGCGCGTTTTGGACAGCACCATTGACCGGCACCGATTCCAAGGGCGGCACGATCATTCATGAGATGTCGCACTTCAACGTGGTCGCGGGCACCAGTGATTACGCGTATGGTCAAACAGCCGCGAAGGCATTGGCGATTTCTAACCCCGCGCAGGCGCGCTTCAATGCCGATAGCCACGAGTACTTTGCAGAGAATACGCCGCTGTTGCCATGAATGATTTGCTATGAACTCGCGGCTGCACCGAAACTTTTACTCTGTGATCGGCGCAGCCGCGTGTGGAATGCCGATGGCTGAAATCAACGCCGTACCGAACAGTGAAATCGCCCTCACCTGCACCATACGCGCGCCCGCGCGTGTGCACTTGGGCGAGCCGGTGCCGCTGAAATTTGAATTGCGCAATCGCGCGATGCACCCGGTGCATGTGCAAATGCGGAACACGCCGTTGGAAGGATTTCTCGGTATTTTCTTGAACGTGACCGGGCCACAAGGCGAAGTCAATTACGCAGGCCCAATGGTCAAACGCGGCGCACCCGGTGCCGACGAATACCTGCGTATCAACGGCCTCGCGAAACGCAGCCGCACAGTTGACCTTGCCAGGGTCTACGCGTTCACCAAGCCCGGCAAATATCGCATTCAATTTACCGGTGAGTTGCACGATGTGAGTACGCAAAAACCACCGCGCACGCCGGAACAATTTCAGCGGTATGCGGTGAGTTGTGGTGAGGTGGTGGTGGAGGTGGTGGGGAAGTGAATGGGCTGAAGAGCAAGGACTGGCGCGGGGCTTGAGAGTTCGCAACAGAGGCTCGGGCCACACATTGGCCGTCATTCCGGCGCAGGCCGGAACCCAGTCCGCGGTTCCTCTGACTTGAAAGCGTGGTGAGTATTTTCACAAGAAAACATAAGTGATTCCTGCGGACTGGTTGTGGACGGGACTGGGTCCCGGCCGGCGCCGGGATGACGGAGCATTGAGCGGCGCACCCATGGTCAAATGCACCCCGCAACCAACCACCCCCATTCCCGCTAGACTCGCAACCACCCCACCATCGCAGCGCACCCATGACCCCCACCCATAAAAACATCGCCCTCCTTTCCACCTGCCAAGCGCTGCTGTTCACCAACAACGTCACGCTCATCGCCATCAATGGCCTCGCGGGTTATTTGTTGGCACCGTCGAAAACATTGGCGACGATGACGGTGACCACGCAGATCATCGGCTCGGCGTTGGCGACCATGCCTGCGTCGCTGCTGATGCAAAAAGTAGGGCGACGCACCGGCTTTCAAATCGGCACTTTATTCGGCGTAGTTGGCGCGCTGATCGCCACGTTAGCGATTTGGTTATCGAGTTTTTGGCTGCTGTGTTTTGGCACGTTTGTATTGGGTGCGTATGGCGCATTCGGTGGCTTCTATCGCTTCGCGGCGGCCGATGCCGCCGAGCCCGCGTTTCGTCCGCGTGCGATTTCACTGGTGGTGGCCGGTGGCCTCGTCGGCGGCTTGATCGGGCCGGCACTCTCAACGTGGACGCGCGCGCTCACACAGCCAGAATTTCTAGCCTCATACGCTTCGCTGGTGGGCTTTTCGCTGCTGACGATGCTGGTGTTGACGCAGTTGTCGATTCCCAAACTGCCAGCAAGTGCGGCGACCGCACCACCACGCGCGCTCAAAGAGATCGCTGCGCAGCCCGCGTTCATCGTCGCGGTGTTAGCCAGCGGCATCGGTTTTGGCGTGATGAATTTGCTGATGACGGCCACGCCGCTGGCGATGAGTTTTTGCGGGCATCCATATGGCGCGGCGGCGAGCGTGATCGCGGCGCACGTGATCGCGATGTTTGCGCCGTCGTTCGTGACTGGCTCGCTGATTACACGCTTCGGCGTGTTGCAGGTCATCGCGGTCGGCATCGCGCTGATGTTTTGTTGTGTCGCGGTCGCGTTCGCGGGATTGGAAATTGCGAACTTCTGGTGGGCGTTGGTGCTGCTCGGCGTGGGCTGGAATTTCATGTACGTCGGCGGCTCGACGCTGCTCACCGAAACCTACCAGCCCAACGAAAAAGCCAAGGTGCAAGGCACGCATGACTTGCTGGTGTTTTGCACCACGGCCACCTCTTCGTTTGCGTCTGGCGTGTTGATCAATCGCGCGGGCTGGGCGACGCTGCATTGGACGGCGGTGCCGTTTTTGGTCATTTGCGTGGTGGCGGTTGGTTGGCTGTTGATGCAGAGGAATAAGCGAGCCGCGCCGGTAACACCAAAGATTTAACGGGCACTTCGAGAGTAAAGAGGTCGGAAACGCCCGTCGATTGTGTGGTTTTTGCACAAGGTAACCGCTAACGCCATGCCGTAGTCACGCGCCGCGAATCTGTTAACGTGATGGTCACGACAAAAACACCACTCGACGGCGACCATGAAAACCATTCTCATCGCAAATGCTAAAGGCGGCGCAGGCAAGACCACTCTCTCGACCAATCTCGCAGGCTACCTTGCCGCGATGGGCGAAGAAGTTTTTCTCTGGGATCTTGATCGACAAAAATCGGCGTTGCATTGGCTGTCGATGCGCCCGGCACATTTGCCGACCATCACGCGCTTGGATACGGCGCGTCACAAAACTGGTAATGGTTCGCTGGTACTTGATTCACCGGCGGGGTTGCACGGCGATAAATTGAGCGATCTTTTGAAGCGCGTCGAGAAAGTAATCGTGCCGATTGTGCCGTCCAGCTTTGATCTTGCGGCATCGCGCAATTTTTTGCACGAACTCGCGTCCGAAAAAGCCGTGCGCAAGGGCAAGGCGTTTGTTGCCATCGTGGGCATGCGCGTAGATGCTCGCACCCGCGCGGCCGAGAAGCTCGATGAATTTTTGGCACCAATTGATTTGCCTGTTCTCACCCACCTGCGCGATACGCAAAACTACGTCACTGCCGCATTTGAGGGCAAGACCATTTTTGATATGCCACCGTCCACCGTGGCGCAGGATTTGGCGCAATGGCAGCCGCTTATTAAGTGGCTAAGTACCTAACTCGCATAACCTGCATATCCGAAAGCATGTGAAATGTTGCTCGACAATTTGAAACGAAAGGCCGCGCAGCTCGCGGGTCACGGTGCCGCCATCCGGCATCTCACGGTGGCCTGCCGCAAGCTACTGTCTGAGGAGGGTGAAGCATCGGGTGCCACGCGCGCTAAACAAACGCTGGAGCTGTACGCGGCGCTAGATCCGGCTCAGCGCTTGCAATTTTTCAACCTCCTGAAACGCGAATTCGCTCCTGACCCGGCGCGTATTCTCGCCGCCGCCGAAGCCTATGCACGCGAGCCATCGTCTACCCACCTGGAAACACTCACGCAGGTGACCGAGCCGCCGCGTCAGGAGTTGTTGCGCCGACTCAACCGCGCACCCGGCGGAACGCGTGTGATCGTGACCATGCGCGAGAAACTGCTCGATCTGTTGCGCAAAGACAATGAATTGCGCCAGGTCGATGCGGATTTTTGCCACTTGCTGTCGTCGTGGTTTAACCCCGGCTTTTTGCAGATGGTGCGGGTGGATTGGAATTCGCCGGCCGTGCTGCTAGAAAAGGTGATTCAGCACGAAGCCGTTCACGAGGTGCGCGGCTGGAATGATCTGCGCCGCCGCCTGCAATCGGATCGCCGCTGTTTCGCGTTTTTTCATCCCGCCATGCGCGATGAGCCGCTGATTTTTGTTGAGGTAGCATTAATCGATAGCATGGCCGCACGCATCGGCCCGCTGATTGATACCGAGACTGTAGTGGGCAGTTCCGATCAATTTAAAACCGCTGTGTTTTATTCAATCAGCAACTGCCAATCGGGGCTGCGCGGCGTGTCGCTGGGCAATTTCTTAATCAAGCAAGTGGTCGATCAGCTCTCGCAGGAATTTCCGCGCGTGAACGAATTTTGTACGCTGTCCCCGATTCCCGGTTTTCGCGATTGGCTGAAGCTGCATATCGCGAACAAATTCGATGGTATCGCCACTCGACCCAGCGAAAAATTGAACGCAGCAATACGCGCCGTGACCGCAGCGAATCTCGGCGAATACCTCGGTGCCGGGGCGGCGGAACTGCGCGCGCGCCAGGCCAATATCAACGCGCTACAAAAGCCGCTGACCTGCCTCGCGGCGGCGTATCTGACCGGCATGGGCGAGGCATCGGGTACCTCGAGCGAGCCGGTCGCGCGCTTTCATTTGAATAACGGTGCCAAACTGGAACGGCTGAATTGGGCCGCCGATGATTCCGACAAGGGTCTCAGGCAGTCGCTTGGCATGATGGTTAATTATGTTTACGAGCCGCGCCGCATCGAGGCCAATCACGAGAAGTTTGTCCGTGGCGTGACAGTCGCATCGCATCAGGTGCAAGCACTGTTGTAACGTTTGGAGAAAATCATGGCGGATGCACACACGTTTGAAATTACCCTCACCTATCCGGCGGACGCAACGCAAGCGATGTTGCCCGCCGCCAATTTTTCGCGCAATAGCCGCTTGCGCGCGGGTGACAAACACGAAGTGGATGCGGCGTCCCCAGCCACCTTCGGCGGTGATGACAGCCGCTATAACCCGGAAGAATTGCTGCTGATGTCGCTGGCGCAATGCCACATGCTGACCTTTCTTGCGATTGCGGCAAAAAAGCAATTAACGATTTTGGCCTACGAAGATCGTGCAACAGGTGCGCTGGGGATCGGTGGCGCGGTGGGCGTGCCGGGAAAAATGTCGATGCAGTCGGTGACACTGCATCCGCGTGTGAAGGTGGCCAAGGGTACAAACCTTGCTGATGCCAACAACATTCATGTCAAAGCGCACGCAAATTGCTTCATCGCGAATTCGGTGAATTTTCCGGTAGTCACGGAGCCAGAAATTTTCGAAGCGGGTTAGCCCGATGAAAACACTCGCCACCCTCGCACAAGATCTGGCACTGGGCCATACGACTTCCATGCGGCTTACCGAGGAGTGTCTCGCGCGCATCGCGGACACCAACGGCGAAGGCGCGCGTGCGTTCGTGAAGGTGTATCGGCACTCGGCACTTTCGGCCGCGCTCGCCAGTGACGCGTTGCGCACGCACGGCGTGGTGCCCTCCCCGCTGGCGGGCATTCCGATTTCGATCAAGGATTTGTTCGACGCGCAGGGTGATGTCACGCGCGCAGGCTCGGTGATCCTCGCCGATGCGCCCGCCGCGAAGCAGGATGCGACGGTGATTGCCCGCCTACGCGCCGCGGGTGCGGTGCTCATTGGCCGTACCAACATGACCGAATTTGCCTATGGTGGACACGGCATCAATGCACATTACGGCACGCCGCTGAACCCCTGGGACCGCATCACCAAACGCATTCCCGGCGGCTCGACTTCCGGCGGCGCGGTCAGCGTGACCGACGCCATGGCCTATGCCACGATCGGCTCTGATACCGGCGGCTCGGTGCGCATCCCGGCAGCGTTGTGTGGCATCACCGGCTTCAAACCGACGCAGGCGCGCGTGCCGCTCGATGGCGCGTTTCCACTCTCGACCACGCGCGATTCCATCGGCCCACTCGGCAACTCGGCGGCGTGTTGTATTGCGCTCGATGCGATCATGGCAGGCGAGGTTGCCACACCACGGCAGCCGATGGCGTTGAAGGGCTTGCGGTTGGGTGTGCCGACTACCGTGCTGCTCGATGGTCTTGATAGCGAAGTGGCATCGGCGTTTTCGCAAGTATTGTCGGTGCTGTCGCAGCACGGCGCGGTGATTGAAGAATTCGTGTTCGCCGAGCTGACGGAAGAAGCGCACGGCAGCACCAAGGCAAATTTTTCGGCGGTGGAAGCGTACGCGCTGCACCGCCAACGCCTCGCACAACATCCAGAAAAATTTGACCCGCGTGTGTACAAGCGCCTGATGCTGGGTGCGAACATGACCGCTGCGGATTATTACGACCTGATTTTGTTGCGCCAGCGCCTGATCGGATCGGCGAATCGCACCACCGCGCGCTTTGATGCGCTGCTCGCGCCGACGGTGCCAATACTCGCGCCGACCTTGATGGAAATGAATTCGAGCGAGGAAGCATTCATTCGCAACAATAGTCTATTGCTGCGTAACTGCGCGCCGTTCAATGTGCTGGATCGACCTTGCTGGTCATCGCCCTGCCACCGCCATGGCGACGGCCCGGTCGGGCTGATGGTGATCGGCGAAACCAATCAGGACAAGCGGTTGCAGTCGATTGGGATGGCGATTGAGGAAACGTTGGTGGCGATACGCTAACAACTGATTGAAAACGTCTCGGCCCCGCGCACTCGTTTTGCCACAAACGGCTAAAACCCGCGCTGTTTTTTCTTCCAGTCTTCGGCCGACTTCGCGTCGGCCTGCATCTTCAGTTCCGCATCGCGCTTGTTCCAGCCGATGGCGGGCGCAATGATTTCCCACCACACAAACAGCAAGACAAACGGTGCCAGCACCCACCACCACGAAAGTCGGCCCACCGGGCCGATCTCGAAGAATTTCAATGCGACGCCAATTACGGCAAGAATGGCTAACGGCATAGTGGCTCCTAGTGAAAATTCGTATGCCACATTATGCCGAATCTGCGCCCCCGTCGCATCAGGGCGCGCCCGATTTGGTCAACCAGATCGCCCGGCTCAGCGTTTGGTAAAATAGTTCACGTATCCCCTTCCCCCTTCGGAGTCGCCATGAATCGCAATTTCAAGAAATCTCTCGTCGCCTTGGCCGCTGTCGCCAGTGCCAGCATCTTCACCAACGCCTACGCGCTCGACGAAGCGTTCGCCAAGCATTCCTGCACCGGCTGTCACCAAGTTGAGAAAAAGCTAGTCGGCCCTGCGTACAAAGACGTTGCCACCAAATACGCCGCACAAAAAGACGCTGAAGCGTATCTGTCGAAAAAGATCAAAGAAGGCAGCACGGGCGTGTGGGGCCCGATCCCGATGCCCGCAAACGCCGCTGTCACCGACGACGAAATGAAGAAAATCGTTAAAGAGATTCTTGCGCTGAAGGGCAAGTAATTTGATGGTTTAGCGCAAAAAAGCCAGCTTCTTGCTGGCTTTTTTGTTTTTGGAGTGGTCGAACCGGCCGCGCGATATTCGATTGACAACGCTAAACGCGCCTCCGCATAATTCGTGATTATCAAAAGTTTACAAGTCCTCATTTACGTTCTAACTCACGAATCATTTTCCACTGGAGATGTACGCATGAAAACGTCATACAAACTCGTGTTCGCCGCCATGCTTGCGGCAGGTCTGGTTGGTTGCGGCAAAGAAGAGGCGAAAAAAGAAGCCCCGAAAGCAGTTGTTGAAGACGCCATCACCGTGAAGATCGGCCATGCTGGCCCGTTAACGGTCAAGACGCCGCATTTGGGCAAAGACAACGAGCGTGGCGTCGAACTTGCTCTGGCGCAGGCCAACGAGAAGAAACTCAAAATCGGTGGCAAGCTGGTGAAATTTGTGATGGTGTCGGAAGACGATCAAGGTGACGCGAAGGTCGGCACCACGGTCGCGAACAAGCTGGTGGATGCGAAGGTTGCAGCGGTGATTGGGCATTTGAATTCGGGTGTGTCGATCCCGTCTTCCGAAGTGTTCGCTAAGGCGACGCCACCGATTCCGATGATTTCCGGTTCAGCCACCAACCCAACGTTGACCGAGCGCGGCTTGAAGAACGTGTTTCGTACCGTTGGCCGTGATGACCAGCAAGGCCCTGCTGTTGCCGCCTACATCGCGAGTGAACTGAAGGCCAAGAAAGTCGTGCTGATTGACGACAAGACTGCCTACGGCGAAGGCTTGGCCAAGGAAGTCGAAAAGACGCTCAAGGGCGCGAAAGTCGCGATTGTCGGCAAAGCACAAACCACCGACACCGAAACCGATTTCCGTGCGTTGCTGACGAAAGCCAAAGCGATGAATCCTGACGTGATTTTTTACGGCGGCATGGATCAGACCGGCGGACCGTTGATTAAGCAAGCGCGTGAAAGCGGCGTTAAGGCGATATTTGTGTTCGGCGATGGCGCGTGTACCAACGAGATGCATAAATTTGCTGGCGACGCCGCCAACGGCTTGGTTTGTTCGCAAGCGGGCTTGCCATCGGATGCCGCCACCAAGGAATTCACGACCGCTTTCAACGCCAAGTACCAAGAAGTGAAGCAGTACGCACCGTACTTCTACGATGCCACCCTGGCCGTTATTGAAGCCATGAAAAAAGCCGACTCCGTTGATCCCGCTAAATTCGGCCCGGAAATTTTCAACGTGAGCTTCGCCGGTGCCACGGGCAAGGTAGAGTTCGATGCCAAGGGTGATCGCAAAGACGCGGAGATCACCATTTTCAAAATGGCCGGTGGAAAGATTGCGCCTGTGTCGATCATCAAAGCGGGTGTTGCCACGGCTTATGTGGCACCTGCTGCACCCGCCACCGCGCCAGCAACGGCTCCCGCCGAAGCGCCGAAGAAATAACAACGCGTCAAGTACAGACGGCATCCAGTCCACACGACTGGGTGCCGTTTTTGTTTTTGGTTCTAGCCTGCACGCTGGCCACCGCGTAATTTCGCTTCTCCGTTCGCCGCTCTCCTGTAACATCGCCACGCATGGACACTCTGATTCAACAACTGGTCAATGGCCTCACCCTCGGTTGCGTTTACGCCGTGGTCGCCCTCGGCTACACCATGGTTTACGGCATCATCCAGCTCATCAATTTTGCGCACGGCGAAGTGGTGATGATTGGCGCGATGACAGCACTAACGGTAATCGCCGCACTGGCCGGAGTTGGCGCGCCGCCAGTGGTGGTGTTGCTGCTCGCGGTGAGTGCTGCGGTGCTGGTTTGCTGTGTAGTGGGTTACAGCATGGAGCGCATTGCCTACAAGCCGTTGCGCAAAGCGCCGCGCCTAGCACCCCTCATCACCGCCATTGGCATGTCGATCATTTTGCAACACGTGGTGATGCAGGTGATGGGCAGCAATTACATTCCGTTCCCGCCGATTTTTGCGACGGTGTCGTATGCGTTCACGGATACGCCGACCAGTGCGACCATCACCAATATCCAGATCGGCATCATCTTGCTGTCGGTGGTGATGATGGCCGCACTAATTGCGCTGGTGTACAAAACCCGCATCGGCATCGCCATGCGCGCGACCTCGCAAAACGCCCAGGTCGCGGGGCTGATGGGCATCAACATCAACACGGTAATTTCATTCACCTTCATCGTCGGCGCGGCGCTGGGCGCATTGGCGGGTGTGATGCACGGCAGCTACTACGGCATCGTGCAGTACCAGATGGGATTCCTGTTGGGTCTCAAAGCGTTCTCGGCGGCTGTGTTGGGTGGCATCGGCAATCTTGGTGGCGCGGTGCTGGGCGGGATTTTGATTGGCTTGATTGAGGCGCTGGGTGCTGGCTACATGGGCGACATTACCAACGTGTGTACGCTCGATCAATTCTTGCCGGGGTTCTCGGCGATGTGCGCGACCGATTCGAATGCCTCGCTGTTCGGATCCAGCTACAAAGACGTGTTCGCATTTTTGGTGCTGATTTTGGTGCTGGTGTTTCGCCCCTCCGGCTTGCTCGGCGAACGTGTCTCGGATCGCGCATGAACAATTACGTCGATTCAATATTGCCCGCGCATTTACGCAAACACCCGGTCGTGTTGTGGGCAGGTGTTGCGTGCATTGTGATTGCGCTGGCCGCGTTGCCGTTCGTGATGGCGCGGGGCGGGATGACGTGGGTACGCATCACCAACTTCGCGATTTTGTACGTGTTCCTCGCCGTCGGGCTCAACATCGTCGTCGGCTTCGCTGGGCTGCTTGATCTGGGTTACATCGCGTTCTACGCCGTTGGTGCGTATGTGTACGCGCTGCTGGCCTCGCCGCATTTTGGTTTGCATTTGCCGTTCTGGGTGATCTTGCCGATTGGCGCGCTGGTGGCGTGTTTTTTTGGCGTACTGCTGGGCGCGCCGACCTTGAAACTGCGTGGCGATTATTTGGCGATTGTGACGTTGGGTTTCGGTGAAATCGTGCGCATTTTTATGCGCAATCTTTCCGACCCGATCAACATCACCAATGGCCCCAAAGGTATCTCGACCATTGATTCGGTCAAATTGTTCGGCATGGATTTTGGCCGGACTTCGCGCTTCGGTGACTTTGAATTGCCGGAGCAAATGAAGTATTACTACCTGTTGCTGGCGTTGTTGATCGGCGTGATTTTCATCACACTTAGATTGCAAAACTCACGCATGGGTCGCGCGTGGGAAGCGATTCGCGAGGACGAGCTTGCCGCGAAAGCGATGGGCATCAACACCACCAAAATGAAGTTGCTCGCGTTTGCGATGGGCGCGTCATTTGGCGGCGTGGCGGGCGGGATGTTCGCGGCGATGCAAGGCTTTATTGACCCGGAAAGTTTTACCCTTACCGAAAGCGTGATGATTTTGGCGATGGTGGTGCTGGGCGGCATGGGCAACGTGTGGGGTGTGTTGGTCGGCGCCGTGTTGCTATCGTTCGCGCCAGAAATTTTGCGCTACACGGTTGAGCCCGCGCAGAACGCGCTGTTCGGTCGCCAAATCATTCGCGCGGAAGTGCTTCGGCAATTGTTGTTTGGCGTGGCGCTGGTGGCGATGATGCTGTCGCGACCTGCTGGGCTGTTGCCGTCCGCGGTCCGTAAGCGTGAGTTGGCGCGGAAGGAGCAATGATGGCGATTATTCTTGAAGCGACAAGTATTACTAAGCGGTTCGGGGGACTCACCGCGCTTTCTGATGTCAGCTTCGCCATCGAACAAGGCCAAATCTTCGGCTTGATTGGACCGAATGGCGCGGGCAAAACCACCATGTTCAACGTGCTCACCGGCCTCTATCCGTATGACGAAGGCGTGGTGAGCTACAGGGGTGCAACGCTCAAAGGCATCACCCCTGATCGCATCGCAGCGCTAGGCGTGGCGCGGACTTTCCAGAATATTCGCCTGTTCAATAATCTCTCGGCAATTGAAAACGTGATGATTGGCCGCCATGTGCGCACGCGTGCGGGCGTTTGGGGTGCGGTCATGCGCAATCGCCGCACGCGCACGGAGGAGGCGGCAATTGAGGCGCGCGCCCATGAGCTGCTCGACTTTGTGAAGGTCGATCATCGTGCCAACGAGTTAGCCAAAAATTTATCGTATGGCGATCAGCGTCGCTTGGAAATCGCGCGCGCGCTCGCGACTGAGCCGACCGTGTTGGCGCTCGACGAACCCGCCGCTGGCATGAACGCCACCGAAAAAATCGCGCTGAGAAAATTGATTGAATCCATTCGCAAACAAGGGGTGACGATTTTATTGATCGAGCATGACGTGAAACTGGTGATGGGCTTGTGTGACCGCATCGCCGTGCTCGACTACGGCAAAAAAATTGCCGAAGGCGCGCCCGCCGACGTGCAGCGCGATCCAAAAGTGATTGAAGCCTACCTCGGTGCCACCGTCGAGATTGCTGCATGAGCTTATTGAAACTCACCAATCTCGAAGTTTCTTACGGCGGCATTCGCGCGGTGAAAGGCATCACGCTGGAAGTGCGCGAGGGCGAGTTGGTAACGTTGATCGGCGCGAATGGCGCGGGCAAAACCACCACGTTGAAAGCGATCACCGGATTGCTGCATCCCGCAGGCGGCACGATTGCATATCGCGGTAACAGCATCGTTGGCACCGCCGTACACGCGCTCGCCGCCGATGGCTTGGTGTTGGTGCCGGAAGGACGCGGTGTATTCCCCGGCCTCACCATCGAAGAAAATTTGCAGATGGGTGCGTACGTGCGCCGTGATCGCTTGGCGATTGCTGAAGACATCGAACATAAATTTTCATTGTTCCCACGGCTCAAAGAACGCGCCAAACAAACCGCGGGCACGCTCTCTGGCGGCGAACAACAAATGCTCGCGATCTCGCGTGCACTGATGGCAAAACCAAAGCTGTTATTGCTCGATGAACCGTCGATGGGTCTCGCGCCGCTGATGGTGCAAAAAATATTTGAAGTCGTGCGCGATGTCGCAAAAAGTGGCGTGACGATTTTGTTGATCGAGCAAAACGCCAAGCTCGCGTTGCAAGTTAGTCAGCGCGGCTATGTGATGGACGGCGGCTTGATTACGATTGAGGGCGATGCAAAATCGTTGCTCGCGAATCCAAAAGTTCGCGAGGCGTATTTGGGTGAAGAACTCGCGGGGTAGCACATGGCAACCAGCTCGAAAGACAACGCATCCGGCTTCAGCAAGACCGACCTCACTGCATTGAAGCAAGCCAAGGCACTACTCGAACACCCCAGCTTCGCCGCACGCGCCTCCGCGATGCTCGGCTCACCGATTGAACGCGGCATGTCGATGCTGCCAGATCGCGTCCAAAAGTCAGTGCATCAAGCGAGTGAAGCCGCGATGATGAAAGCGCTCGATGTCGCGGTGAAGTCCCTAGGCAGCGTCGGCACCACCACGCCCAGCAACAAACTCCACAAACTCGCGGCAGCAACCTCCGGCGCGGTCGGCGGCGCGTTTGGCCTATTTGCATTAAGCATCGAACTGCCGATCTCAACCACCATCATGCTGCGCTCGATTGCCGACATCGCGAAAAGCGAAGGCGAAAACGTACAACATATTGAGACCAAACTCGCCTGCCTCACCGTGTTCGCACTCGGCGGCAAAAGCGACGCCGACGACGCCACCGAGTCAGGCTATTTCGCCGCGCGCATGGCCATGGCCGGCGCAGTCAGCGAAGCCACCAAATTCCTCGCCGAAAAAGGCTTCAGCAAAGCCGGTGCACCCGCACTCGTGCGGCTGGTGTCGCTGATCAGCGCGCGCTTCGGCATCGTGGTGTCAGAGAAGGCCGCGTTGCAGGCGGTACCGATTATTGGTGCGGCATCGGGTGCGATTATCAACACCTTGTTTATCGAGCATTTTCAGAACATGGCGCGCGGGCATTTCACGGTGCGGCGGCTGGAGAAGATTTATGGTGAAGAGCCGGTTAGGTTGGCTTATCGGGGGGTTTAGGGGTTTTTGGCGTTGCGCGTGAAGGTGCGTGGGCTGGGGTTGCGATGAAGGGACGGGTGGAATTGGGTGGTGTTTTTTTGGAGTGGCTGATAGGATTGGTGGGCTGTAGATCAAGGAGCGACGCCATGTTTGGGGGAGTTTTTATGTCAGATTTATACCGTAGTTACAAAATTGTGCCGCACGGTTTGCGGTATACATTACGTTGAACTAAACCGCTGACGCGGTGGTTGGCGCGCATCGGCCGCCTCCGCTTTTTTGTGTGCGCGGTGACTTGCACAAAGTCGCACCGAGGTGAACCCTTGCAGACGGGGAATGTTCCCCATTTGCAAGGAGAAACATCATGACCGAACTCCGTCAGCGCATGATTGACGCCATGCTGGTACGCGG
>JAYTVA010000062.1:0-76329 GCA_043744255.1 Burkholderiales bacterium
GCCGGTGGCCTATGGCGACGACGGCAAGCTCAAATTCGCGCCCGCGCCAGTTCCGCATCCCGAAACCTACATCTTATGGGACACGAGCCGGGACGCCCCGCCGGGGTTCGGCTTGAAGGTGGCGGGCAAGAAGACCTACATCCTGCGCCGCAAGGTGATGGGCAAGTCGATGCTTTCCAAGGTGGGCAACTTCACCGACTTCGCCAAGATTCAGGATGCTCGCGCTCGCGCCGCCGAACTCGCCTTGGCGATGGTGGCCACCGGACAAAATCCCAACGTCTTGGCCCGCGAGCAGAACGCTGCTGAAGTGACCTTGAAGCAGGCCATGTTCGCCTACCGGGAGCACTTGGTCGAGAGGACGCAGCGGCCGGCCAAGCCCGAGACCTTGAAGGTCTACGACCGGGTGATGCGCAGGCATGCGGAATGGAAATGGTCGGACCGCAAGGTGCGCGAGATCGACACCGACGAGATCAAGAAGAAGTTCAAGGAGACCTTCGAGGCCACGCCCACTGCAACCGAGCAGGCGTTCCGCTGGCCCGCCCGAGCGATCAACTGGTATATCGAGAACGAGAAGATCAGGGCGCAGGCCCAAAGTCGCGAGCCTCACATCAAAGGCAACCCCTTCAACTTCTTGGCGATCAACAACTTCTACCGAAGCCAAGAGCAGATCGACGAGATGCGGGAAGAGCAGGGCAAGCGCAATCCGCTGCGCCCTACCCAGGACCTCGGGCGATTCTTGGAGGCCGCCTGGTCGAAGAAGGACATGAACGACAACATGACCGGCATCCACTACCTGATACTGATGCTGCTGTGGGGTTGCCGCAAGAGCGAACACGCCGGCCTCGTGTGGGGCGAGCTGTTGTCTGAAACCGGCGGCCCCGGCATAGGACGCCGCTCCACCAGCCACGTCTACATGAAGGAGCATCCCGACTGGGGGCCTTACGTGTTCTTCTACAAGACCAAGAACGGCCGCAGCCACCGCATGCCGTTGACGCCCATGGCAGTGGAGCTCTTGATGCGCCGGCAATTAGCCGCCGCCGAGGAGGCCGCGCGGCGAGGCTTCAAAGGCAAGTCTCGCAACTTCGTCTTCCCCGCTCGCAGCCCGTTCTCTAAGACCGGCCATTACATGGACGCGACCGACTTGCTCGATGACCTGCGCGAGGAAATCGGGGTCGAGAAGCTCAACCGGCACGACCTGCGCCGATCGTTTGGCGCGGTGATGACGGCGATCCAAGTCCCCGAGGGTATCAAGAGCCGTTTTCTGAACCATGCCCGGACGAACGTTACCGAGACCTACACACAGGCGGAGTGGGACTTGCTTCGCGAATGGATGATGAAGATCGAGCAATCCATCATCGTCAGGGCTCCCAACATCTACAACTCGTTGAAGCCTGCCGACTGGCCGCCGATTCCGGCGCCGGAGCCCCATGTCTGCCGGCCGCCCAAGCCTCGGACGGGAAGGCCGCGCAAGGACGCTGTGAAGGCGTCGAGGACTGCGCTGCCGGTTGACGCCTAACCGTTCATCATCGCGGCCAAAGGCCGCTTTGACGGCGCTCCATGATTTTGAGAATCTTGATCATGGACTTCAAACACACGGACGAACTTTGCGCAGCGGTGAAAGCCGGCGACTCCAGCCGCGTCAGGCTCGCCATTGATGCAGGTGCGGACCTTGACTCTGGAAGGATCATGGGAGTCAAGCTCGTCCCGGCTATCGTGGCTGCGATGGAAGGCCACGCCGATTGCCTTCGCCTGTTGGTCGACGCCGGGGCGAGAGTCGATGCCGAAGGGCAAACCGGGGAGACTGCTGCGATGTGGGCGGCAATCGCAGGCCATCCGGATTGTTTGTCCTTGTTGATCGCAGGAGGCGCCGATGTCAACGCCCGTGATTGGCGGGGCATGACTGTGGCCATCTATGCGGCGAGGCACAGCGCAAACAAGGACCTCCAATCCCTGAACATGCTGATTAAAGCAGGCGCCGACCTGCGAGGACGCGACGGCACGCGAAAAAGCGCCGAGGCGTATGCAAAACGCGTTGGAAATTCAGCGATGGCGGCATTCATCAAGAATCACATCGCAGCACTCGACGAGCGCAAGAAGCTCGCCAAGACGCTTCGGACAAAGCCCACCGTGGCGCGGATCTCAGCAGCTCGGATTTAGCTCGCGAGCATCCGGGCATGGTCGGGCTTTGTCTGCGCCGCTGTTGTTTAATGATGTCCTGAGGATCAGGAAAAACAGCAAAAGGAGACCTATGCCAAAGAAGAGCGCGCTTCCGCCCGGGAAATCGATGTTCCGTGGGGTGTTGATGGACATCGAGGACGTGTTGATTCGACTCCACGTCCTTCCTGATTCGGTGACGCTGACCAGCAGTGAAGCGGCGCTCTTTCTGGCGATTTCGATCACCACGCTCGACCGCCTGAGGGTCGCCGGCACCGGGCCCGCCTACATGCAGGGCGGCTCCTATGGGGCCAAGGGCACCAACCAGGCCTGCACGTATCACAAGAAGGACCTCATCGCCTGGCAGGAAAAGCACAAGGTCACGAGCACGATGCAGGCGGCCATTTTGAAGGGTCAGACCTTCTCCACGATCTTCGAGCTCGGCCAGCAGGAGGCCTTTTACATCGATCCGCACGGCAACATCGAGGGCATGTGCGAGCGCACTGAGGTCGAAACCATCATCGAACGCTTGGGCCAGTGGGAGATTGTGTGGATGACGCCGGTCGAGGCCGCCTCGCGCGAGTGGTCGAGCCTGCCTGATCACAAGGCCTTCGCTTCCGAGATTCAAACCGTGCTGAAAAAGGCCACGTCTGCCGTTGCGGCCGGCGTGGACGCAACCGACATGGCCGAAGGCATCGGCTACGGAACCAAGGAAGGCACGAAGCACGGCCCGATCTAACGCTTCACCAGCGGATCAAAGCCCACCGTGCCAAATCGGCCCGCGTGGGCTTTTGTTCGTCCGCAGTCGTCGAAATCCGATGCGTAGGCGCGACAGCGCCGAAGAGCCGAGCTCCCTCATTTGCCGCCACGTTCCGCCATGTTCCAGAGAGTGCCGCGCCACTGATTTTCGAAGCGGTTTTGGCGCGCTAAGGGCGCGGACACTCCCTTTTAGCGAAGCATATCGCGGCGCAAAAAAGGAGTTTGAAATGAACGAAAACGATGTATTTGTCGTTGCGGCCTACCACGCAATGGCGAGCAACTTGGAGGTGATCTATGCGAACAACGTCGCCGAGCTTCCGCCGGAGAAATACTGCAAAACCCTCTCATGGGCCTTGTGGAACAACGACGCGGAGCTGCTGATGGAAGTCCTCGACGGCGAAGACATCAATCCGTGGGACATCTCGTTTGTCGAGGACGGCTTGGGCGACGATTCGCCGGACCAGCAAAGCATGATCGAGTTCGCTGCGCGCAAGAAGTCGTGGGCTTGCGTGGCCGAACTGGTCCAACACTATATGGATTGCGACGAAGGGGTGGACATCTTCGCGACCACCGGCCCCGCGATGGTCGAATACGAAGCGGCGACTGATCCTGCGCGCATCGATTTTTTGGAGACCATGCTGCGCTCAGCCAACGTCGGATATGCCAAGCATTTGGCGGCTCGCGGCGGCATCGGCGCCGACATGGTCTTCCAACCAGCTTATCCGGGCGCTTGCCCGAAATCGACGCGCTTCATCTTCAAGGACTTCTCAGCGATAAAGTTTTCATGCAAAGGCCTCGGCCCCATTGCGGAAAAGCGCTTGGCCTTGCGTCAAAAGACCATGGCTGCGATATCGGCTGGCGACTGCGCCGCGCTCGCCTCGGCGTTGGATTCTTTGAATGCCAATGCCATGGCGCAACAAGCATCCAAGCGCATTCCCCAAGATGCATTGAACCCGAGCGAGATCGAGACGTTCACAGGGGTCGCTTTGGGCTGCGGCTATCCGCAATGCTTCAATGCGATCCTCTCGAAGGTCGTGGAATTTCAGAAGGCGAAGTCCTCGGCCAAGTTGGCTGGCAAGAAGGTCAACGAGGAGCAGCTCAGGCTCTTGGCGGCCACAGACACCCTCAATCTTTTGAACAAGATTCTGTATATCGTCAAAATTGTCGACTACCAGTGCAATGGCGCGAAGTGGGCTCCGCCCGCCTCGATCGAGGCCGCCATCGAGAAGACATTGTTTGCGGTCCTCTCGGTGACGTCGCGACATTACATCGACAAGGTGAAGAGCAAGTGCGAAGAGGGCCTCACAGCTATGCGAGCTTGCGTGAATCAAGCCTGCGCGCAAGCCGAATCGCGCCTCGAAGAGCAGGAGATCGCAGCAGCCATGTCGGAAAACGATCAATCTGTGAGCGTGCCGAGTGAGCGAGTTCGTCTCTAACTTCGGAGGTGCGTCGGGGAGAGGTCTATGTATGCACCTGACGCACCATGTGGTGGTCCGGCGCGGTCCAGCCTAAATGGCGGTCCGTTAGACCACCACTTAGATCCGGCCTAGCTTCCCAGCGCATTCAGGGTCACCCCCGTCGTGCTGCTCATTCATCAGATGACAGTTCAAGGAGGAGGCGATGCAGTCGCGTGATGGTCTCGCTCAAATCTGCTATGGCGTTCAAGGCCCGGTCGGCTTCACGTCGACGCTCACCATCGGCAGCCTCGATCGTGTCCTCGATAGACTCCATGCGTGAGTTCAGGGCATCGGTCTCGCTTCGAGAGTTCCATGCGATCTCCAAGGCGCGTTCAATGGCGTCGCTGGGAGTTGTTCCATTGGGCATGCCGAGTGCGATGTCGCAAATAAGAGATTTGCGCCGAGGGGTAAGTTTGATGGTGACCTGGCTCCGCTCCCACCCCTTGCCGATTGGCTTGGGTGAAGGAGGGGCGAATGCGCTCGCGCCGCTTGTTGGCCGTGGGTTTGTTGATTGCCGAGAATCCTGATCCGTCATCGCCTCATCTCCGTTTCTTGTATAGGTCCACGCAGCCGCCGCAACAGAGTCGCGACCGCCTCTCGCGTCATTCCTAATATTTTGTTCGGGGCAGCCGCAAAACGTTTCTGCGGGGAAGGAGCGTCATAGTCCAGTGACGTGCCTTTGGCGCGGCTGCGCCGCATCCGAGCGGCCAAAGATTCGATGACGGCCTCGCGTGATTTCGGCGTTGTGTCGGCATCGCGATGGGACTCAGGATCGACAAGGCCGAGCAACGCTGTGTTCACGTAGAGCGTCGTGGCAAAACGAGACCGGCTTGCCGCGACATAGGTCCACTCACGGTCCGCCATGGACGGGTTCACGAGAGCATGAGCCGACGAAAGAGTCTTTCCCTGCGCGCGGTGCGTGGTCAACGCGTAGCCGTGATCGAAGCGCGCGAAGGAGGCAGGGATATGGACAACCGAGTCCCCACGCTCGTTTTTCGCGTCGAGCTCAATGCCCAGCATGGGGGCGCCAAGCCTCGCGCTGTCGATGTTGTAGACAGTCCCCGTCATCCCATTGGCGATGCCCAAAGTGCGGTCGTTCATCGTGAAGACGATCCGGTCGCCGGGGGCGAAGCGTCTGATATCAGTCGATTCGTCGCGGTGGATGATCGACACTTCAATTTCGCGCGAGGTTTCAATCAGGCCCAATGTGGCGAGAGCTCGACGCGCTCGCAAGTTGAGTTCGGAAACCTCGGCTCGGGTGCCAGCAATGATGGTCTTGTCATGCAGGGGCGTCTTGTCGGTGGCCCATGCTGATATCAGTTCCGCATAGGCATTGTCTTGGCCTGATATTAGCTTCAATCGGCCACGGGCGTCGAGCAGCTCCAACGCGGCTTTGGCCTCTCCCTTGGCAAAGAGCTCGACTGCCTCACGCATCCATTGAAAGTCGTATCGGGCTTGCCATCTGGCGAAGGCGCGTGCGAGCTTGGCATCCTTGGCGCACAGTGTTTCGACGGCGGATAGGCGCGCGTCTTCGGGAACGCTGCGCAAGGCTTGCGCCTGCGCCAGAGTCAATCCAGCATCGGGTCGGGCGGCGCGCGCGTCGAGCCAGTCCAACAGAGGTTCGAAGTCCGTCCGCTGGCGTTGAATATTCGATATTTCTGCCTTGCCGTGCTTGCGCATCAAGGCGCCGAAGATGCCGCCAGCTTCGATGGGCTGTAATTGTTTGGGGTCTCCGACCGAGACTAGTTTGGCGCCAGCGCTCAGCGCGGCCTCTTGGAGCAAGGAAAACTCGCGCGAGCCGACCATGCCGGCTTCATCGAGAAAGAGCACGGTCTTGTCGGTGAGCTTCGTTCTGCCTTCGCGCAGCGATAGGAGAAGGCTCGCGATGGTGCGCGAGGGGATGCCGGTTTCGCGCGAAAGATTCTGCGACGCCGCCGCCGACTGGCAGCAACCGGCGACATGGAATCCGGCGGCCTCATACGCCGATCCCACGGCCCTAAGCATGGTGGTCTTGCCCGTGCCTGCCCATCCCTCGACGAACGCGTGCGAGCCTGTTTCGCAGCCTATGTGCAGTGCCGCGGCGCGTTGCTGGGCAAGCGACACCTCGACGCCAAGCTTGGCTCGAAGTTGCTTTTCTAGGTTGTCGAACTCGCGGTCGATCAAACTGTGCGCGAGGCGGTGGCGGGCGTTTCCCTTGCCCGCCTCGACCCGGGCGCTGATATCAGCCTCCAAGTCCTTGGTGGCCTTGGAGGTGAAGACGGGCGTGAGCAGCTCGGTCTGCCCAAGATGGACCACTTGCTCATACCGCATGAATCGGCCTAGGTCAGCCAGGCACTCCGCCGCGCTCCATTGGCCCATGGCTTTCTCGCAGATGGATGCCAAAGCCTCCTGGGGCGTAGCGCAGGATTGGGACGCCATGAGTTCGGCGAGCAGGGTCGAGTGATCAATGGAGAAGGGCGTCTCGGATTGCAGCGCTGCATAGCGCATAGCGGCGACTGATTCGGGTGTGATGCCGATGCTCGCGGCCTGCGCCTCAAAGCGGCCAAGCAGCTCCGGCAGGCTCGGCTCGGACTTGGCCGAGCGAGTATTGAGGGCTGCAATTTCGCGGGCGGCAGAACTGGCGTCCGCTCCCATGCCAGCTTCTTGCAGGTAGGCCGCGATTTGCCGGCTGCGTGTGGAGAGCGCCTCGCGTTGCGATTCGTCGATGCCGCGCAGAGTGAAGTAGGGGCCATCCTTGACGATGCCAAAGCCCAAGCCACGCAGACGGTGGGCGAGCTCGGCGCGGAACAAGATGCCGGTGGCCATTTTTCTTTCGAACTGCGGGCGATGTTCAAGGGCGCTCCATTCGTCCACGCCGTGCCGCTTGCCCACATTGAAGAGGAAGGCGTGGACGTGTAGCTGCGGATCTAGAGCCCGGCTGGCAAAGTGCGTGTAGCACGCGGCAACCGCCGCCTGAGCGACCTGCTTGAGCCGGCCGCCGTGTCCATGGCGCGTGACAGCCGCCGACTCGGCGTATCCGAGAGCTGTCCGGGCCGACTGTTGCAAGCATTCGATCAAGGCGCTCTGCGTAGCCGGATCGGCTCCGGCGAAGACGGCGGAAAAGTCCTTGGGCGCCGAGAAAGTCATGTCCAATCCCATGACGTGGGAGGAGCCCGCGCCCTTCACCAAGGGCTCCCCGGTCATTGGGTGCAGGCCATGCGCGAGGCGTTCAACTTGGTCCGCCTGCGCGATGTCATCCAAGCCCAGCAATGCAGGGCCGTTGCATGCCCAGAACGGCGCAGGCCCGCTGGGGCCATCCTTGCCCCGCGCGTAATCATCGAAGTCGCCACGCTGGCGCGTTGATGGCTGGCCGAGGTAGTGGACGTAGCCTTCGCCGGCTTTGCGTTGGTGGTCGGCCGCGTTGATTTTGACGATGGATAGCATCAGTCGCTCCCATCGACCGAACCTGCGCCGAAGAGGGCGTCGAATTCCGATGCGGCGTCGGGCAATACGGCATGCGTTGCCTTGGCTTCTTCGATGGCCCGATCCAAGGCGCGTCCAACGAAGCGGCCAAAACTTTCGCCGGAAGCCTGGCGGGCATCGTTGATCGCGGCGAACCGGGTCGATATGGCAGTCACGAGCGCGGGCAGAAACAGCCTGGCAAAGGCCGAGCGCGAAAGTCCAGCCACTTGGCTTGCTGCGTCAAGGCACTTGGCATCGCCACGGTCGAGTCTCAGCAAGACTTGGTCATGGCATGCCTTCGACTTTGCATAAGCGCTCCTGTTGGCGACGCTCTTTCGTTCTCGCGCCGAGTCTTCTTCGCCGGACATGGATAACCCCCTTTGCCACTAAGGCTGGCGGGGGCCTTGATGCCCAGAAATTTATATCGTCATCTTGACCAGCGGCACTTTATGGGCGCTACCGGAGGGGTGAAATGCCGCGCCTTTCACACATCTGCACGAACGCGTCGTGAGCGTCTGCATGCTTGAAGACCACTGCTGACTTGCTGGATTTTCTGGCTGGTCGCTCATGCGGGGTCTCGTCGTTGCAGCCGTGCGGCCAATCGCGTCCGAGCATCCAGGCAACCAAGTCGTCAATCAAGAAAAGCGGCTTGCGGTCGGCAAGCCTGTGGGGGATGACGAAGCGATTCGATCTGATTTGATCGTGAACAGTGGTGCGGCCCAAGCCTAGGATGAGAGCGATGGTGGGAGCGCCGGCATACTCACCGGTCAAGCCATAGCGGTTGCAAAGCTGCGCCCGGAGACACCCATGTTCGGATGGATCAATCTTGGAATCGTTATCTGAATTGTTTGGCTCCACGCCCACATAGGCTGGCGTCATAGGCGATTGCCATGTCGTTATGACCGGCGGCATTCGCTTAATTTCTGCGACCGTTGGTCGGAACTGCGAAGCGCAGTGACGGGCGGTTCGCCCTGTTCGATGGGTGCGATGAAGCCAAATCGTTAACCGATTTGGACGTTGACTGCGCCTAAGGTTTGGCGCAAGCGGTCGAGTCAATGTGTCTGATCAATAGTGTTTGTAAGGAAGCTCGTGCCAAGTCAAGGTTAAGAGAGAACCGGGTGATTCTTGTCGGAACTTCCATTTTGGTAATACAGGGCAATCGACTCTGCTGCGGGGGTTGTGTTCACGATGCGTTTCTCCCTATGAAGATAAGTGTGTTGGGCTTCATTCAATTTACCAAACTAAGACGCCCAATACCAGGACCACTGCGCTGCCACTGCATTTTTAAACAAGTCAAGGCGTCCTCCTGTCGGAAAACCAATAACAAAGAGCCGCTCGCCAGCCTAGGAAAAGCGGACAAACAAGGAGGAGACATGGCCATTCAAGTCATCAAGGACAAAGCCGGGAAGCCTGTTAAATTTCAGGTCCAAATCAGAGTCCCGAACGAAAAGTCAGTGTCGAAGACCTTCACGAGCTTCGAGGCTGCGGAGGAGTATGAGCGGCACGCCATGGACGCGATCCGGGCGCTGCGCTCCGCGCCCGAGACGCGCCGCGTGTATTCCAGGCAGATGAAGCCGGTGGGAGTGGCGTCGCTGGCGTCCATGCGGGTCGCGTTCCTCGCCGCTGAGTTTGCCAAGGAAGAGCCCGAGCACGGCTACTCGAGATATGCAAAGAGGATCGGCGAGTTGGTTGGCGACGCGCGCGTGTGCGAGCTCGATAAGAAGTGGACCAAGCAGTTCTGCGAGTCGATGCGTGCGAGTAAGGCCCATAACAAGGAAACGTGCTTCGCCGAGGGCACCATTGGGCAATACATCGCGATGATCCGGCGCATGTGCAACTGGAGGGCGGAGAGCCTTGGGATCGACAGGCCGCGCCTCGGTTTGACCACCGACTTCCTCAAGCCTGGCTGGGACGACGGGCGCGAGCGCCGCCTGCGGGGCAACGAGGAGGCCCGCATCCGCGAAGAGCTGGGGTTCGTGGGCGCCAAGAAGCTATGGGGGAAGGGCCGCTCGCCAGGGCAGCGGGGAAAACCTTGGGCGTGCGCGCGCCACTACCAATTGATCTTCGATTTCGCGATAGAGACCTGCGCCCGAGAGGCGGAAATGGTGGAGCTGCCATGGAGCGAGGTGGACTTGGAGCGCCGGGTCTGGGTCTTGCCTGCGGATAGGTCGAAGACCGAGAGGCGGCGCAAAATCTACTTGACGCCCAAGGCCGTGGAGATTCTCAAAGAGTTGTCGCGCGACATGGAGCCAAGCAGCCCGTTGGTGTTTCACCGGCTCCCCACCACGAAAGGATTCAGCAACACGTTCCACCAGGTTATCGAAAGGCTCGACATCGAGGATCTTGTGTTTCATGACTTGCGCCACGAGGGCATCAGCCGCCATCGCCTAGCGAAGAATTTTGAACCCGAGGTGTTGATGAAGATGGTGGGGCATTCAAGTGTGAAGATGACTATGGTTTACTTTAATCCCGAAGATGAGGAGGTGCTGGCTCACATGGAGGCCGCGAAGCTCAGAAGTCACGTCCCTGACCTGCCGCCAGCGCATTTGATGGAGGCCGTCGAAGCGATGCTGGCCCAAAAATTTGCGAGTCTTATGTCGTCGCTGGCCAGCGCTCAAACCGCGCTTCAAAGCTCGAATGCAATGGAGCGAGAGCAGTTCGCCAAACAACTGCAAGCCTTTGTGGCTATCGCGCCCCAAGGCCCGCTCAGGCTGTAGTTCCGATTCTCAGTCGTCTCATGGTCATCCGTTTCGAAGCGGCCGCCGCGCGCCTGCCAGCGGAACCACGTCATAAGCCATTGCGTCCCCAGGGCGAATCGAACGACAAAGGCGTGCGGAGTTCAAGGCGCCCATCCACCGTGAGGTGATGGCTGACACGCGACGCAAGGGCTTTGATGTGGAATGAGAAACGCCGGGTTGATAGCCCGGCGTTTCCGCCAATTCTTTTAGTGTGTAAGCAAAAAAAATAATTTAAATTATGGCGCAACGATATAAAGCGCGAACGTTTTATAGTGTTTTAAAGGAGAGCGAGCTACACGCATCAAACGCGAGGCTCACGATACTCTCAGGCGCAGAGCTTTGATCCTCTAAGAATTTGATACCTTCGATGCAGCAAAAAGGCGCCAGGGGAGACCAGGCGCCTTCGTCATTCATTCGGCATCATCAAATTTTGCCGGCCCGCCCCTTGACCACGCCACGGATGGTCACGCGCGAGGGATCGTCAATCACGATCGACTTGAAGTCAGGATTTGCCGACTCCAAGACGAGCTGGTCGCGGTCGATGATGCGCAGCCGCTTGACCACTTGACCCTCGCCCACGATGTAGGCTAGGACGATATCGCCGTCCTTTGGCCTGGCCTTCGAGTCGACTAGCACCACGTCTCCATCGGTGATGTGGTCCTCGCACATGGACCAGCCCGACACCTTGGCGACGAACATCGATGTCCAATCTTGGTGGCCAAAGAAGTCGCTACCCCGCGCCTTTCGGTAAGGCACTTCGCCGCCCTCATCCATGGGGATGCCCGCCGCGACGCTCTCTTCGTAAAAGCGCAGCGACTCCAAGCTGTCTTCAAAAAGCTGAATCTCGTCGTGCTCGGAAGGCCCGGGGAGGCGTTGGGCGCGAAGCGCCGCGATCAAGCCGTCGAACTCGGCGAGAGCTTGCCCGGGCGTTTTTCCTTGCGCGTGAAGCTCGGCCTCGACCTCCTGGGGAGTGATGGACAAAATCTCATGGAGCCGGCTGGGATATGCGCGCAAACTGTGCTGCGCCTCGATGCTTCTGCTGCTGTGGTTGTTGTGTTGGTGCGCCATGGCGTCCTCCTTATCGGGATGGTGGGTTGGGTTCGGTCGGGCATCGCGGCTCATAGAGGGTTTCTCCGGCCAAAGATTTTCAAGCGGTTGACCACCCGTTGCCGGGCGGCCTTCACAGCGAGCGCGTCCATGCCGAATGCCCCGCACATGTCTTGGGGGCCAAGTCCGGCGACCATGCCCTCGAGCACCTGCAAGCCTTGCTCGTCTTTGCCCAGCGTGGCTTTGGCAAATCGGACTGCCTTGCGCGTGAGCGCCGTCCGCTCGTTGAGCAACGCGGCGTCCTCGGCAGACATCACCGGCTCGTATTGGGGCGGCGTGCTGCGGTGATCGTTTTCGCCTAGCGAGTCGATCGAAACGTTCGACCTCTCTGCGCGATGGCGCGAGTTGCTTGCAACGCTTCGAACGCATCCAGCGATGAAAACCGCAAGCTCGATGTCGCGTGGCCAATGTCGGTCGCCATCGAGGACTTTGACGATGACCTCATTGATGATGTCCATCGCGCTGGTGAAGGGTGTTCCGCCGATGCATCGGTGGGCGTAGGCGTCCAGCAGCAGCTTCTCCTGAGGGGTGAGCCGCGCGAGGGCATCGAAGAAATCTTGGTGTGTTCTGTCATTCATAGCGCTCCTTATCGTTTTGCTTTTGTGCGAACTGCGTTGTGTGGCTCATCAAGCCGGAGCGCCGCGCAGCCATGCAGCGCTCCTGTCTTACTTGCTGGCTGGGTGGCATGCAAGCGCGCTGGGTTCAGACTGAGCCGATAAGAGGCGCGCGCGACCGTTGGTCGATCAGGCGCGCGAGGCGGCGTGTAGCCCGGCATTCCCATCGGAATGACAGGGAGACGGCATGGATGACAAAACAATTTACGACTGGGGGCAGTCGCCGCCGATGGCTCCTTCGATCAAGCGGGTGGACCCGCTGAACTGGATCGTGGCGAGCGTTGTCTTAGGCGTTGCGGCAGCCGTGGTGGCGCTGCTGTTGGCGTGGCGGCCCATCCCCGGTCTTTCGATGCCGCCCGGGCCGCTGTCAGAGCATGCGAGCTACTGGCTGAAAATGACGGCGCACGCGGTCGCGCGCTCGCTATTTGCCGATGAGGCGCGGTTCTACCGGGGCTTTTTTATGGGCCTGCCAGCAGATCAGCGAAACGGGTTGATTTGGCGCGTTGCCTTCGCGGCTTGGGCCTTCCTCATGCCTGCGGTATTTCTGGCCAAGTCATCGCTTCGCGCGCGCGATGGGCTGATTCATCTAAGAGGTTCGAGCCGCCATCACGGGCCGGCGGCGGCCAAGCATTTAGTCGCTGCGCTGCGGAGTCGGTTCGAGCGCAGGCCTGACCACGAAATCGCGCCCGGCGTTGGCTATCCCGCCGACATGTTCACCAGGCACGTGCTGGTGGTGGCGGGTGTCGGCGCTGGCAAGTCGACCGCGCTCAAAGGCCTGATCGACAAGATCGTGGCGTCCGGCGAACAGATGCTTCTATTCGACCCGAAAAGCGAGTTCACCATCGGCTTTGCCAAACCTGCCCTGATGGCGCCGTGGGACCAGCGCAGCCTGTCATGGGACATTGCCCGCGACATGCGCAACCTCTTGGACATGCGCCGCTTTGCCGCGACGATGATCCGCGAGAGCCAAGACCCGATGTGGTCGAACGCCTCGCGCCAGCTCCTCGTGGGTTTGATGCTCTATCTGCGGGCGACACGGGGGACCGATTGGGGTTGGTTGGAGTTGCGCGAGCTCATCGCCGTGCCGCAGGCTCAACTTCTCTCCATCATGAAGCAGTGGCATCCGGAGGCGGTGCGCGCCGTGGAAAAGGCCTCCGTCACCACCGCCGGCATCCTGATCAATTTGTCATCGTTCTGTTCGGCCATATTCGACTTGGCCGAGGCATGGGGGGACGTTCCAGCCGATCGCCGCATTAGCTTCGTCGAGTGGACGCAGGGCCGCTCCAAGTTCCCGCAAATCATCTTGCAGGGGCATGGCGCGTATGCCGAGCTCACCAAGAGCTATGTGGAGGGCATCGTCGGCATCGTGTCGGCCATCGTCAACAGTGTCGAGATGGAGGACGACCCGAGCCGCAAGATATGGTTCATCGCCGACGAGTTCGCGCAGATGGGCAAGATTCCGGTGCGTCCGCTCTTCGAGGTCGGCCGTTCGCGCGGGGTGCGTTGTGTGGTTGCGTGCCAAGACTTCGCGCAGCTTGAAGAAATTTACGGCGCGGCGATGGTGAAGGCGTTGATCGGTATGTGCGGCACGCTGTTGGTGGGCCAGATCATGCAAGGCGAGACGGCCGAGCAGCTTTGCAAGGCCTTCGGCTCCCGCGATGTCGAGCGCGCGAACATGTCCGCATCCTATGGCGGCGCCGGGAGCGGCCCGAATCGATCAACCACGCTCTCATTTAATCGCGACGAGGTGGCGCTCTATAAGCCCTCCGAGTTGTCCTCCCGTCTGGGACTGACCGAAGACGGCAGCGGTGTCGTGCTGATCCTATTCACGGGCGGACAGGCCTACGAGCTTTTCTGGCCGCATTACCAACTTCGGCGCGAGCGCGTCGCGCACTGCCCCGCGCCATGGACATTGGGACCCGTTGGAGTCTCCAACCGTGGCGATGCTCCCCATGCGTCGGATGGATATGCGCATGAGCATGAGCATGAGCTGCCCATCAGAGTCGAGTCAGAGTCGGTGGGTGCGGTGGGTGCGGTGGGTGCGGTGGGTGCAGTGGGTGCAGTGGAGGCGGTGGAGGCGGTGGAGGCGGGGCAGATGCGGGAGGGGAGCGAGCCGATCTTCTCTGAATTGTCCGGCCGCGAAGGTGAGGGGACGGCACTAACGACCCGGCCCACACTGACGGTCGCCGTGCCGGCCTCCGTTCTGTCCGCGCCATTGGAGGTGAGGGCAGCGCACACCCAACCCGACCGCGCTGACAACGGCACAGAAGCAGAGCCTAGTCCGCTTGCCGAAGCGGTTGTCGAGGCTGCCTTGCATGGAGCCGGGTTAGACACTGTGTCGATCGCGACAGTCGCGTTGAGCGTCGCAGACGCAGTCGTCGATGGCCGCAGTAGTCCGCGCGAAGAAGTGATCCTCAGACAACCCGCGCCAACACCGCCAGTGCCTCAGGATCACCAGTCAATGACTGGCAACCAAGGTAATCGCAAGCCTCGCAATCCGCGCCGAATCTTCCCAAGCTAACTGCCAAAGCGGGGTGGCCGCTTGGCACTCGCATATCCGTTCGAGCGCGATCAATCGTGGCGATTGAACGTGTGGCGAGCCTACGTGGATGAAGGCCGGAGCGTCCGGCTAATCGACGAGGAGCGAGAAATGCGTAAGAGCGAAATGCAAGAAGGCGGCCAATCGCGGGACGAAGCCAAAACTTCGGAGGTGCCACTAACGGTAGAGCCGTCCGAAGACGAGACGACTTTGTTGAGTGGGGACGAGCTTGAAATCATCGGCGACCTCGGCAGCGAGTTCGATGACCCTGAGGGCGCGATGTCCGAGCGCCCGGACTATTGGATGCAACAGCCCGCCCCACCGCTTCCGACGCGTGCCGCATTCATGCGCCACCGGATCAACGAGCTTTTCGATATCGCGCGCTCATGGAAGTCGGGCTCGGAGCCGGCGTGGCCGGCAACCGCATTTTCCGACGCGCAATGGCGTGGCTTGGCCGATTCAGTCTTCGATCTCGGAGGCCTTGCCGAAGTTGCTGACGGCAGTTCGTCAAAAGAGAAGCAGCCAGAGGGCACCCACACCCAGTTGGGAGGAGGCGGGCTTCGAGATACCCGGCGGCGCCGGCGCGAAGACAGCCCAAGCGGCTGACTTCGAAGACCCTGCGCGTCGCGCTGCAAAGGCCAGCGCCACGCCAAGCAATGCGAAGGCTACCGACGAGGCGAACGGGTAGTGGGGCGGGACCGGTAGAGCAAAAACGAGTGCTTCGACAACAACAAAAACAAAAGGGGGGACGCCATGAATAAAGCCAAGGAACAACAGCCATCAGACGAAACGCGTGTCAACGTGAAGTCGCAAGTGGCGCAAATGCTCATCGACGCCATGGAGCGGGGCGACACGCCATGGCAGCGTCCATGGGATGCGGAGCAAGGCTCGCCGATGAACGCCATGAACCCCACCACAGGCAATGCCTACAAGGGCGTGAATCGCATCCTGCTTGCCATCGCAGGCGCTGGCTTCGGCTCGAACCATTGGATGACCTACCAACAGGCCGCCGCCAAGGGCTGGAATGTCAGGAAGGGCGAGAAGGGCAGCATGATCGTCAAAGTGGTGGAGCTGGGGCGCAGCAGTGACGGTGGCGAAGGTGCCACGCGCGCCGATGGCGCATCCAGCGGCGATGCTGGCAGCCGGGAGTCCGACAGGGAAAGGAACGCAGGCCACGCGCTCAAACGCTACTGGGTCTTCAACGCTGAGCAAATTGAAGGCATGCCGCAGGCGGAGCCGAAAGTCGTGAGCGATTTCGAGCCTGTTGAGAAGGCCGAGGCGATCATGGAGGCGCTCAAAGAGCGGACAGGGCTGCTTGTGATCCACGGCGGCAACAGGGCGTGCTACGTGCCTGCCCTTGACGAAATCAGGCTGCCTCCGAAGCAGGCATTTCATTCGGTCTACGACCTGTGGGCCACCGAGCTTCACGAGGCCGCTCACTCAACGATGCACGAGAAGCGGCTTGATCGCAGCGAGGCGTATGCGAAACGGTGGGGCGACTCTGCCTATGCACTCGAAGAGCTCACCGCAGAAATTGCCTCGGCCATTTTGGCCAGCGAGACCGGTGTGCCCATGTGCCAGGACACGAAGCACATCCAAGCCCACGGCAGTTATCTGCGCAGCTGGATCAAGGCCATAGAAAACGACCCCATGGCGATCTTCACCGCCGCGAAAAACGCTGACCGAATCTGCGAATACATGCTCGGATTGGAGCGTCAGCGCACCGAGCTAGCACCGCACAAGGAGTGGGTCGAAGAGTATGACTGCGCAAGGTCTGCTTGATTCAACGCCTGCCCGAAGGGGTCAGTGCGTTGAGTCGATTAATACAGACAGTCAACGAGATATATAAGTAATCATTGATCGCTTATCAGCGGAGAGCTGTTGAGCTAATCAATGAGATAAAACGCATGGTTATGTAACGGTGATTTTTATTCTTGTGCACTAAATATTAGTCAATCTATTGACTTGCGCTTCCCCTTTAGAGAAGAAAAAGACTCCACATAAAGGAGTCGAGAATGGCGCAAGAGTTTGATGATGAGATTTTCAATAGTTCAGAAGGGCATGATCAATTCAATCGAGCGGTATTCGGCGACAAACTTTCAGACAGTAATAAGACGGGGCAAAACCGGTCGACGACTGAACAGATCTCACCAGGAAATGGCTCGTCTGCTTCCCGTCTAACCAAAAGCGTAGTTGCGTCACCTCACATCGCTGCTGCTCTTGCTGAGGTGGATGAGAACTCAGCTCAACAAATTGGTGAAGGCGTCCGCCGATATAAATCGCTTATTTGGCGCACCGCCGACACGCTGCGCGGCACGGGAGTTAAGGAGAGTGATTATCCAAGGTTTATGGCTCCTTTCTTTGCGCTTGCCCTGGTGGAATCACGGATACGCAGGCTACGCAACGAAAAGCTGGTTGAGTTCCAGCAAGAGACTGGAGGTGCATTCGACCCAGAGGATCCATCGCATGTTCAGTGGTTGGAAACGAACATCTTCGACGAGGGCTACGGCTACCACCCGGACATCGCGAGATTGGGCATTGGCCTCTCCGCTCTGGTCAAGGTCAAGGCTGGCAACTTTTTAGTGCAGCTCGACGGGTTTCTCAAACAATTCGATCCAGAAACACGGCGCCTGTTGGGTGTGGACTACGCCCCCGGACAGCCCAAGTTCTTGGACATCAAGGGAGTCTCCCAAGATTTGGCCAGCAGGCCAAACGACCCGCTCTATACGTTTTGCGCAGGAGCCGGAGATACGCCGGGTTGGGCAGATGTCGACCTTGTTGATTTCGATAACTCCGAAGTCACGACTCTTGAAGAGCACATCAAGAGGATGTGGGCAGACATCTCGGCTGAAACCGCAGGTGAGCAATACACCCCTAAGGATTTGATTGAGCTCGCTTGCATGTTGGGCATCGAGGCGCGCCGTGCAAACACTAATGCCACACAAATCTGCGACGTGTATGACATGGCGTGCGGTGGCGGCAACTTTCTGTTCGCAGCCGAGGCTGCCCTGCGCAAGGAGTTTCCAGGGCTCTCCGTGCGCGTGCGCGGTCAAGAGCTCAACGATGCTTTGTATGCGTTGGCAGCTTTGGAAGCGCGCTTTCGGCCAGATGCCAAGATCGAGTGGGGAAATACGCTGACTCATGACCACTTCATTGGAAATAAGTTTGGACTGATCGTTGCCAACCCGCCATATGGCGTGGACTGGAAAGCATTCGCTGGAACGGTCAAGTCAAGCAAGTGCGGGCGATTCGACGATAGCCGCATGCCGCCAACTTCGGATGGCCAGCTTCTCTTTTTGCAGCATGCCGCATTTCATTTGGAGGACAACGGCGTGGCTGCGGTTGTTCATTCTGGATCGACGCTATTTTCGGGCGATGCTGGGGGCGGGGAGTCAGAGACGCGCAGGTGGTTGTTTCAAGACCTCGATGTGGTCGAAGCCATCGTCCAGCTTCCAAAAAATGAGTTCTTCAATACTGGCATCGCCACTTATCTCTGGATACTTAACAAAAACAAGCCTGACGCCCGCAAAGGCAAGGTCCTCATGATCAACGCCGAGACCTGCTTCAAGAAGCTCAAGAAGAACTTAAACATGAAGAACTGCGAGATCGACGCAGCAAATCGCGAGCGGCTGTTGGCCTGCTTCAAGGCTTTCGCTGACTCCGACATTTCCAAAGTTCTCGATATTGACGACATCCTCTACAACAAGGTCACCCTGGAGTTGCATCGCCATGACGAACAAGGACGTGCGATCAAGACCAGAGTTGCGATCGATCCTGCGAACGTGCACAGCATCACGCTCAACGAAAGGGATTGGGCGCTCGGCGAAAAGGGTGCCCGTCCAGGCGTGATTCAGCCGTCCGACAACTCTGTGGGGCTCGCCAAGGATTTTGTTGACGACTTCAATATGGCGGCCAAGGCTGCTGATGTTCTAACGGTTCGATTGTCTGATGGTTCGAAGTGGTCGATGGACCGCGAAGAACACCGCATAACGAATACATCTGCTTCTGGCGTGCTTACCGAGCATGGATACGGTGTGCTCGCTTTAAAAGCTAAGGTGGGAAAAGTAAAAGGCGCGGAGGTCGTGCGCTGGGAATTGTCGGTCGATCCCTTCGTGGAAACTGACACCGAAACGATTCCATATTCGTCAAAAAATAATGCGAGCGGCAAATCCATTAATGAGCAGCTCATCGATGAATTCATTGCTAAATGGGTGCGTGATCCATCAATTATCAAACTATCGAAAAATGGGATCGCAGCGGAAGTTGGGGCCGAGATCAATTTCAACCGAATATTTCCCAAAAAGGTCGAAATTCGGACAATTGGACAGATCAGCAACGATTTGAAGAATATTGACGCGGCCTTAAAGGCATCCGATGCGCAGTTTGCATCATTGTTGAAAGGGCTGTGAGATGAAAAAAAGTTTAAAACCGAGCGGTGTGGACTGGATTGGGGATGTGCCGGTGGGGTGGGGTATTCGACGCGTAAAAGATATTGGAAAAGTGTCTGGGGGGGGAGTCGACAAGATTTATAGAAACGAAGACATTGAAACTTATATGGTGAATTATTTGGATGTATATAAGAGCAGATCAAAGCAAATTATCCCAGCAAAATCTTTAATGTTGACTACCGCAACTCGCCATCAATTAAATTCAGCCTCGCTGAAAATAAATGATATTTTACTTACTCCATCTTCTGAAACTTCAGACGATATCGGCCATGCTGCGTGCATTATTAAGGGCTACGAATTTAATTTGGTCTTCAGCTATCACTTGACGAGAATAAGGCCGCTCTCTTTTCATGTATTTCCATCTTATTTAGTCTACTTGATAAATTCCCATGGCTGCAGAAACGTGTTGGCGAGCGTGTCAGGTGGGACCACTCGAAAAACACTTACACATGGCGATATCGAGCGATTATTGGTGGTTCTGCCCGAAGTCACCGAACAGATTGCCATCGCCGCCTACCTCGACAAAACCACGGCCGCCATCGACGAGCAAAAAGCCTTGCTCAAACGCAAGAAAGAGTTGCTCTTAGAACACAAGAAGGCGCTCATTCATAAAGCGGTGACCAAGGGGCTGGACGATAGCGTGCCAATGAAGGAAAGCGGCGTGGACTGGATTGGCGAGGTGCCGGTGGGGTGGGAGGTGGCCAGGGTTAAAGATTCGACAAAGTTAATCATGGGGCAATCTCCCGATAGTGAATTTGTTACAGATCAAATATTGCTTTTCGGAATTCCATTTCTTCAAGGCTGCTCCGACTTTGGGAAATTGCATCCCAATCCAAATATGTTTTGCTCCAAATATGCTAAGTCCTCAAATGACGGAGATATACTTTTCTCTGTGAGGGCTCCTGTTGGTAAGACGAATATCTCAAATGGACAATATGTAATCGGGCGGGGGCTCTGTGCGTTAAGACCAAAAAGAACAACTACTAGTTTTCTAAATTGGATAGCTCAAAGTGTGATTGCGCCAAGCATGTCTGAAAAAGTGACTGGTAGCACGTTCGAGGCAGTGTCAATATCGGATATTAAGTCAGCTTTTATTCCCTTCCCGCTGCTTCCTGAGCAAATAGCAATTGCAGCTTACCTCGACATGGTGACAGCCGTCATTGATCAGCAGTGGGAGTTGATCGATCAGAAGATTTATTTGTTGACTGATCTGCGTGCATCAGTCATTCATGAGGCGGTGACCAAAGGTATTCCAGCCGCTGCTTGAAGCAGTAAATTTTTAAACCATCGGGAAGACACCCGATAGAAAGGTATTGTTGGGAGAACATTGATGGCTGTGAAAGGTGGATTTAGAGAGGCAGATTTTCAAGATGGGATTTTCGTTCCATTTTTGACATCAACACCCGACAGAGGACTCGTATGGATCAAGGGTGATCCGATGCGGATGTCGCAGAGAGATCGAGAGCGATGGATTTGCTCCGATGATTTGTTGTATTTCCTGCGTGAAGGAAACGAAAATAATCGAAGTGCGTTCGAAGATTTGCTGAAGCAATACCCCGGCGAGTCCGATTTACTCGAGGACTTCGTTGCGCAAGCCTTGCTGCCCAAGCTTTCGTCTTCTACCAATGCCTCACGTGTGCTTCGTGAAACGATCGGATTTAAAGGGTATCAATTCACCCTTTGGAATTCAGCGCCCAAGGCCGGTATGGCCCAATCATTGATCGACGATTTTTCGCGCAACCGCGGCCGACTTTTTACTGAGCTTAGCTTTGAGAGAACGTTTCCCAATGCTGGCAGCCGATTCAATCGGAGGCCTGACGCGACCTTTTTTGTCAACGGGCTCTACCTGGGCGCCGCTGAACTCAAAACGAATCAAACCGGCCAGTCTGCCGCCGTCAACGGGCGCAAAAAGATTGCCCATGACTTGGTAGAGCTCGCAGCCATGGCGTTGAGGGAGGCTAGATCACTTTGGACAAAATCGAGCGCGGCTCCATGGCCAGGTTATGCCAGTGACAGGTTGCCGGCTGCGGTTCGCAACAAGATCAACATGGACTGCGCGGTCTACCTCAAAGCCTGCCATGTCGTCTCTGTCGATATGGGGGCGTTGTTCATTACGGCCGATCTCGAGTGGGTGGTCCAAGAAGTTGACAGGGTGCTATCCGGTAAGAATGAAATTGTCGAGCTTAATCGTCTGCCTGAGCAAATTATCGGCAAGATCAGTCGAGCACCTGAAATCATGGGTATGACACCGTCAGAAACCATAGCGGAGCACTTGGAGAGCATCTATTCACTTCGAGACGGTGTGGACCGCGATGCCTTTTACTTCAACCAAACATGGTCGCCAAATTCGAGCAACAAGCAAGTCGAGCCGTTGAAGCCACGCCCTGCGCAGCGCATGATGCTTCACCGCACCGTCAAGCGCGTTCGGGAGCTTTATCTTGACGAGAGCAAGCCTAAGATTTGCGAAGCGGACATCAGGCGCGAGCTTACAGACCTATCTCAGGGGCTCTCTGTCAAAGAAATTAACGAGATCGTCGAAGAAAGCATGAAATTCAAGAATGGAGCCAAGAGCCATTCTGTGTTGCTTCAAGGCGCGGCGGGTCTCGGCAAGACCTACCTGATCGTTTGGCTAGCACAAGCCCTCTATGAGATGGGCGACCTCAAAGCGCCGACCTACCCGTATCAGCCGCTGTTCGATTTGATCGTGCTTCTGACTGACCGCACGGAGCTTAGGCACAATATCGCCAAGGATGCAGCCAACCTCGGTTCCACCAGCAAGATCATCGAAGAGGCCGAGACGTTTGCCGACTTGCGACGCGTCGTCGAAGCAGGACAAAACCGCATCGTCGTGGTGAACATCCAGAAGTTTGCGTCACTGAGCAAGCTGGCCAATGACGACCCCAAGTTATCTGCTTTGCTAAAAAGCAAGCGCGTGGCGGTCATCATTGACGAGGTTCACCGTAGCCAAGGTGGGGTAATGCACGACAACACGCTTGAACTATTTAATGACTGGAATAACCTAACTCCTAATAACAATAGGCGTAATTTAATCATTGGTTTGACGGCCACACCCAAAGGCGAGGCACTCGCCAGCTTTGGCGAATGGCGCAGGCCCGTCGCCCCAGGCGACCGCTACCGCTGGGCTCCATTTGCGGCCTACTCGATGGCACAAGCCATCCGCGATGGGGTAGTTCTCAACCCGATCCAGAGCGTCTTCAAATACACCGATGAACTTGTGTTTGATCTTGGGCGGCTCCAGTCGGAGGTGGACGCGAAGGGTCTGGGCGCGAGCTCGATAAAAGCACCGAGCGCTGATTCAGTGTATGAAAATCCAACGAGGCAGAAGCTTGTCGCTGAAAAAATAGCGGGAGTGTTCGTGTCGAAGACCATGATGGCTATCCGCCGACGCGGACTTCTTGTCGGTGAGGGCAAAGCCATGGTGGCATGTTCTTCGATCAAGGCTGCCATCGGTATGCAGGCCGCCATCAAAGAGGCCATGCAGGCATTGGCGCTCGATCCTGGCTACAAGGACCGATCAGCCCACATCGCAGCCTGTCCAGTGCTGATCCTTTACAGCGACAAGCAAGGTGAGGTTTCCTGTGCTCAGCTCAACGGTGGAAAGGGCCAAACGGCGACCCTCGCTGAGTTTAGACGCGAGGGTGTCGAGGACAAGGACGAGGCAGGAAAGCTGCGCTGCCGCAACGCCATCATCGTCGTGGTGGACATGCTTCTCACGGGTTTTGACGAAAAGACGCTCCACACTTTGTTCATCGATCGAAGTCTTGACGAAGTCGCTCTATTCCAAGCTGCATGCAGAATCAACCGCACGAACAAAAACAAAAGCGACTGCCTGGTCGTCGATTTTTCGCGCAACGGTGTCGTTTCCAAAGGCTTGCCAGGAGTATTCGCCGAATACGGCGGCCTAACTGTGTCTAATCTTGATGCAATGCATATGAACGAGAAGATGGATGCTGCATGGAGGGCATTCTTTGGCGATAAGGACATCGGCGAACATTTCCGCACATGGAAAGCCACCATGTCGGGTGGCAAAGATCATCATGGCGCCGTCAAGCTTTCTGACTGGCTAGATCAACTCGTCACGGCTGACAAGTCGAGGGCATTGATGCTTAAAAAGGCTGCGTCAGCTTGGATTGGCTGTCGTGACAAGCTCACAGCTCTGCTTGACTTTGATCGGCAGGGGCTCGAAAAGCATAAGGACAAGAGGCAAGTTTCGTTTGCCGAACAGGTGGTCAAGCACTTGGCGTCCAAGGGCAAGGCCGAAGGCGAGGATGTCGAGGTGTTTTTCGATGTGGTCCAGGTAGAGCAGACCGAGACTTTTGAGCTCGATGTGCACGGGGAATCTGGCAAGGATCAGAATCATCAAGGAACGCGGGAATCGTCAGCCTTGACTATGGGGCTTGCCATTTCGGACATTGAGTCATCCATCGAGATCATCGATATTCTGAACGTGCTTGGCCTTGAAGAAGCCAAGAAGGCTATGGCCATTCAGATGTTAAAAGACTTTGTCGATGGGCTCTTCGCCGAGATCGCTGCGTGTGGCGAAAAGAGCGATCGCGTTGGAAATTCCGGTTTTTATCGTAAGGCCCTTGCCGCGTGGCTTGCCGGGAAGTCCGATTTCCCATGGGATGAGCGCCTAGCCGAATTCGTAAAGCTATTTAATAAGGCGAGGTCGAGCGCAAAGTTTGTTGGAAGCGACTTCGCCCGCATTGCGCTCCCAGCACTGTCTAAGCGCCCGGAGATGCTTATGGATGACTACGACCATTTTATCTCTAAACAAACTTGATATGGGGACCTGTCATATGAGCGAAATGCTGCCGACCAATGGATTTGTTTGATTAAGGTCTTCTTGTTAAATTTTTCTGAAATGGAGAGGATGATGGATAAAAAGCAATTGATACAAGTTATGGCGGCTATGTTGAATCAACTGGCAACGACCGGAGCATTCATTGGGCAGGAACCCTACAAGTCAGATTTATATCAATTATTTTTAATAGCAGCTAACCAAGATTTTGATATTGATTTTGGCTTGTCTAATATGCACGCCGACAAGTTGCTTGTTGATTTAATCGCTGAAGGAGTGCCAAATTCAGACGGCAATTTACAACTTGTTTGGGTGATGTGGGAAGAGTGGTCTTTTTGCTACCGCAAGAAGTCGCTGGTTCCAAGCGACGATGGAAAGGTAGTTGCTCACTTCGTATCATTAAACGATGGTAAGACGTTTGCTTTTGTTAGTGATGGATACCCAGCGACGGTTCGGATGTCCTTGCTTGGAATGAAGCCGTTAAATAGTAAGCCGGCGGTGCTTGAAGCTCCAAAATATAGTTTCCCACTGAATGGGCCGCTGACCTCTACTTTTTTCTATAACGGATTTTTCTTTAAGGCGGACTAAGGTGCATCTTTCAGTGAGAAATGGTTCCGTATCAAAATGATGAGTGTGGTATCCTCTTTCTGATCGGCGCTTTCCTTGCTTCGCCGACGGGCGGGAGGCCCGAGAAAGGGGCTTTTGGCCAGCACATTGGATGTTTCGCAGAACCAGCGCGAGCGACTCGCGTTTTTGGAGCTGCGCGCGTTCTTCACAGGTGAGCTTCGCAGGGGAGACATCGAGGCGCGGTTCGGCATCAAGCCAGCAGCGGCGTCCCGCGACCTGAGTCTGTATAGGGAAGTCGCGCCCCACAACCTCGACTACGACCAGGCCTCGCGCTGCTACCGGCCGAGCTCCTCCTTCAAGCCCTTCAATGAATTTCACCCTGAGCGCGTGCTCGCGTGGTTCTTGCAAGGCTTTGGCGATGGGCTAGACCTTGGTTTGAAGCAAGCGGCACCGTGCGAAGGTCCCGGCCAACTCGTGCGGCCCGACATGGAGGTGCTAGGCGCCATCACCCGATCCATGTGTGCGAAGAAGGCTCTTCGCGTGAGTTATCTGTCGCTGTCGTCAGGTCCAAAGAATCGTGAGATCGTGCCTGTGGCGTTAGCCGACAACGGGCTGCGTTGGCATGTGCGCTCTTTTGATCGCGAACGCGGGCGGTTCAATGACTTCGTCTTGACTCGCATTGCGAAGGCTCATGAGATAGAGGGAGACGTGGCCGAAACCGAGCTGCTAACTGCCGACGAGCAGTGGGCGCGGATGGTGGACATGGAGCTGGTGGCTCACCCTGGCATCAAGCAGCCCAAGGCGGTCGAGGCAGATTACGGATTGACCGAGGGCGTCTTGAAGGTCAAAGCGCGCGCGGCTCTTGCGGGTTACGTGCTCCGGCGCTGGTCAGTCGATTCAAGCCTGCATCACAGACTTGATCCATCCTCACATCACCTTTGGCTGCGCAACCCTCAGGCGCTCTATGGCGTCGAAAGTGCCGCTTTGGCGCCAGGCTTTGAGGCCGACATTGCCGCGACTGCCTACGCGGCCGGAAGTAATAAATCAGGGGACAAAAAATGAAACTCGAATCCATCGCCAAAGGAGCGTTGGTCTCTGGCATTGAGGAGGGACGAGTCGTCCGAGTGGTGAGTGCCGACCCCTTGGGTGATAACGCTGTCACTGTCGTCTACAAGGCTGATGATGGCCGCTTAGGCGAGCGTGTGCTCTTTCGCTCCAACGAGTCTGAGCTAAGCATCGCGTCGATTGGGCGTCCTTGGAGCTTTGACGCGGACGGCGCGGACTTCAAGCTCGCTGCCGAGGCATATCGGATCAACCTCGCCCACTTGTTTGATCCGATGATGGCGGTCCACACGTCCAACGTGGAGCCCCTCCCGCACCAGATCACCGCTGTCTATGAGTCCATGCTGCCAAGGCAGCCACTTCGTTATGTGCTGGCCGACGATCCGGGAGCAGGCAAGACCATCATGGCGGGCTTGCTGATTCGCGAGCTGCTAATGCGGGCAGACGCCCAGCGCATCTTGATCGTGTCGCCGGGGAGCTTGGTGGAGCAGTGGCAGGATGAAATGTTCGAAAAGTTCGGGCTGTCCTTCTCGCTGTTCAGCCGCGATCTCATGGATCAAAGCCGCAGCGGAAACGCATTCGACGACCACAACTTGCTCGTGGCCCGGCTCGATCAACTCTCCCGCAGCGAAGAGCTTCAAGAAAAAATTCGCAATTCGCACTGGGACTTGATCGTGGTTGACGAAGCCCACAAGCTTTCGGCCACTTGGTATGGCACCAAGATCAATGAGACCAAGCGCTTTAAGCTAGGCCAGTTATTGGGCTCGGTCACGCGCCACTTCCTGCTGATGACGGCTACGCCGCACAACGGCAAGGAAGAAGACTTCCAGCTCTTCATGTCGCTGCTGGACTCGGACCGCTTCTACGGAAAATTCCGCGATGGCGCTCACAAGGTCGATGTCACGGACCTCATGCGGCGCATGGTCAAGGAAGACCTTTTGAAGTTTGACGGCACCCGTCTCTTCCCTGAGCGTAGGGCCTACACCGCGAACTACAAGCTGTCGGAGGCCGAGGCTCAGCTCTACAACGACGTGACGACCTACGTCAAAGAAGAGATGAACCGGGCCGACAAACTCGACGGCAAGCGCAAGCGAACCGTCGGCTTTGCGTTGACGGCATTGCAGCGCCGATTGGCCTCAAGCCCCGAGGCGATCTACCAATCGTTAAAGCGTCGGCGCGAGAAGTTGAAGCGCCGCATCGAGGAAGAGAAGGTCAAGCAGCGTGGCGGTGGCATGTCCATGGCAGAAACCTATGCCACAAAAGCATCCGAGGACATTTGGGACTCTGCTGACGACATGGCTCCGGAGGACTACGAGGAATTCGAGGAGGAGGTCGTCGATCAAGCCACCGCAGCCCAGACCATCGCTGAGCTCGAAGCCGAAGTTTTTACTCTTGGGCACCTCGAAGAGCAGGCCAAGACCTTGGTCCATTCGGGGCAGGATCGCAAGTGGGAGGAGCTGCGCGAGCTCTTGCAGAACACGCCGGAGATGCGCGGACCCGATGGCTTGCAGCGCAAGCTGATTATTTTCACCGAGCACCGCGACACGCTCAACTATTTGGCTGACCGCATTCGTGGGCTGATGGGCAAGTTCGAGGCTGTGGTGATGATCCATGGCGGCGTGCACCGCGAGGACCGTCGCAAGGTTCAGGAGCTGTTCCGCAACGACAAGGATACCCGCGTCTTGCTGGCCACCGATGCGGCGGGCGAAGGCGTGAATTTGCAGAACGCCCACCTGATGGTGAACTACGACTTGCCATGGAACCCAAACCGCTTGGAGCAGCGCTTCGGCCGCATCCACCGCATCGGCCAGACCCAGGTTTGCCATTTGTGGAACATGGTTGCCGCCGAGACCCGCGAAGGCGACGTGTTCCAAAAGCTTTTCGACAAGATCGAAATCGAGCGCAAGGCGTTGGGTGGACGCGTGTTCGACATCTTGGGCGAGGTTTTCGATGGCATTAGCTTGCGCGACTTGCTGATCGAGGCGATCCGCTACGGAGAGGACCCTGCGCGCAAAGAACACTTGCGCGAAGTCGTCGGCACGGCCATGGAAACCGAAAAGTTGCGCGAGATCATCAGCCGCAACGCCTTGGCCGAAGAGGTGATGGACGAGCGCCGTCTCTTCGCGCTCAAGGAGGAGATGGAGAAGGCAGAAGCCCGCAAGCTCCAACCTTATTTCATTCGGTCTTTTTTCGCCCAGGCCTTCGAGAGACTCGGTGGCGACTTGCGCCCGCGTGGCTCGGGCCGCTATGAGATCAGCTTTGTGCCCGCCACGATTCGCGAGCGCGACCGCCAGATTTCCGGCCGTGACCGGCGCAGCATGAATCCCGTGGTGACGAAATACGAACGTGTCTGTTTTGAAAAGAACAAGGTCCGCGTCGATGAAAAGCCCAACGAGGCCGTCGCGAGCCTGATCCACCCGGCCCATCCCCTGATGCAGTCGGTGGTGGATTTGATGACCGAGCAGCACCGCGGCAAGTTGAAGCAGGGCGCCGTCTTGGTGGACCCCAATGACGAGGGAATTGATCCGAAGCTTTTGTTCCTGATTGACCACTCCGTCAAGGAAGGCGGCGAATCTGGCTTGGTTGTATCGCGCCGCTTGCAGTTCGTCACCATCGACCGGCACGGCCAAATCAGCAATGCAGGTTGGGCGCCTCACTTGGACCTCAATCCCATAGAGCCTGATCAGCGCGCGGTGGTGGCCGCAGAGATTGATGCCGACTGGATCAACAAGGACTTGGAAGAAGCTGCCTTGTGGCACTCGTCGGACAAGCTGGTGCCCGAGCACTTCGAGGAAGTCCGCGAGAGGCGCGAACACCAGATCGACAAGAACCTCGCAGCGATTCACGAGCGGCTGGTCAAGGAGATCGACTACTGGTCAGACCGTTACGACAAGCTCAAGACCGACCTGTCTGCGGGCAAGGATGTCCGCCTGCCGTTGGAAAACGTCAGGCGCACGATTGACGAGCTGACCGTCCGGCTCGAAACGCGCACCAAGAGCCTGCAAGGCATGCGGCATGTGGTCTCTGGCATGCCGGTGGTGGTTGGCGGCGCATTGGTGATACCCGCAGGTCTGATCGCGATGAAAAGAGGCGAAGCCGAAGGCCCAACGTGGTCTGCCGATGCCCAAGCCCGCGCCCGTGTCGAGCGGGTCGCCATGGCTGCCGTTCGCAAAGCCGAAGAGGCTAGGGGGCACCAGATCATCGACGTGTCCGCTGAGAAGTGCGGTTGGGACTTGACTGCCATTGTTCCCGTCGATGAAGGCAAGCTTCCGCAAGCCCGCCACATTGAAGTCAAGGGGCGATCAAAAGGCCAATCGACCATCACCGTCACCCGCAACGAAATTCTCTACGGACTCAACCAAGCCGATAAGTTCATCTTGGCCATTGTGATCGTCGATGGTGACGACCATGAAGGCCCCCATTACGTTCGCAACCCATTCACGCAAGAGCCTGATTGGGCGGTGACCAGTATCAATTTGGACCTCGCGTCCTTGCTCGACAGGGCGGAATCAATATGACACCAATAAAAACACCGAAGAAACTGATCGAAGTGGCGTTGCCATTGGACGATATAAACGTAGCTGCCGGCCGTGAAAAATCAATAAGATTCGGGCATCCATCGACTCTACATTTATGGTGGGCTAGGCGGCCATTAGCCGCAGCAAGAGCAGTGATCTTTGCTCAAATGGTGAACGATCCAGGATATGAGCGAAACCTCGGAAGAGGTGTCAATAAAGAGAAGGCAAAAGTTGAGCGCGAGCGATTATTCGAGATCATTCGCAAGCTTGTGATTTGGGAAAACACTAACAACGTAGCGTTATTTAAGGAAGCGCACGAAGAAATCCGTAAGAGTTGGGTTGAAACTTGCGAATTAAACAAAAATCATCCACTCGCTACTGATCTATTCAATCCAGCAAAAATTCCGGGCCTCCACGATCCGTTCGCCGGAGGGGGGTCTATACCTTTGGAAGCCCAGAGGCTTGGGCTGGAAAGCCATGCGTCTGACTTAAACCCTGTTGCAGTTTTGATCAATAAGGCAATGATTGAAATTCCTCCTAGATTTAACGGGCGAGTGCCAGTAGGTCCGATCCCTAGCGCAGAAAAGCAATCCAAAATAGAACAGGAGTGGTCTGGAGCTAAAGGGCTAGCAGAAGACGTAGTTCGTTATGGGGCTTGGATGCGAGAAGCAGTCTATGACCGAATTGGTCACTTTTATCCGACCATAAAGTTACCGAAAAAATATGGCGGAGGCGACGCGACAGTTATCGCGTGGCTATGGGCCAGAACCGTTAAGAGTCCTAACCCTGCTTTTTCTCACGTAGATGTCCCACTCTCGTCTTCATTTATTTTGTCGAAAAAAGCTGGGAAGGAGATTTATCTTTGTCCAGTAATCAACAATGATAAATATCATTTCGAAGTAATTTCCGGTATCCCCCCGCTGAGTGCCAGTAGTGGGACGAAGCTGGCGCGCGGCGCGAACTTTCGGTGCCTACTTTCAAATTCACCTATCGAACCGAAATACATCAAGTCGGAAGGCGTCGCTGGTCGTATGGGTGCCCGACTAATGGCCGTCGTAGCAGAAAGCACCTCTGGCAGGGTTTACGTTGAAGCTAATCAAGAGATGGAGTCGATTGCCTTAGCCGCAAAGCCCGAATGGAAGCCTGAAACCAAATTGGCAGATGACCCAAGAGCTCTTTGGACGCCAGCATACGGTTTGACTACCTTTGGCGATTTGTTTACTTCACGTCAGCTTCTGACTCTGACGACCTTCTCGGACATGATCCAAGTCGTGCGGACAAAAGTAAAAGAAGACGCTCTCAGCGCGAGCTGGGTTGGGGACGATCGAGGCTTAGCGGCAGGAGGTTCCGGTGCGTCGGCATATTCTGACGCTATCGCAGTTTACCTAGGAATTGCTGTCGATAAAACGACTGATTACAACAGCAGTCTGGTTGCGTGGAGTCCAACTAGAGATCAATTAAAGACAACTTTCTCACGTCAAGGTTTACCCATGATTTGGGACTATGCAGAGACAAATCCGTTTGCCAATGCTGCGGGAGATTTGAATATTTCGGCCCAAGGCATTGCAAGATCAATGCTTGGTCTTCCTGCAACAGGAGTTGCGTTTGTATCTCAGGTAAACGCCCAAGCTCAAAATATATCAAGTGGGAAAGTAATTTCAACAGACCCACCGTATTACGACAACATTGGCTACGCGGATCTTTCGGATTTTTTTTATGTATGGCTTAGGAAGGCGTTACGACCGATTTACCCGGATTTATTTTCAACGATGGCGGTTCCGAAGGTGGAGGAGTTGGTTGCAACTCCTTATCGCCACGGAAGTAAGGCCGAAGCTGAAGCTTTCTTTTTGAGCGGTATGACTGAAGCCATGCATCGACTTGCTGAACAGGCTAACCCTTCGTATCCCGCGACAATTTACTATGCATTCAAGCAGTCGGACACCACGGATGTGGGAACCGGAAATACTGGTTGGGAAACGTTTCTTGAGGCAGTTTTGCGAGCAGGCTTCTCCATTACTGGGACGTGGCCGATGAGAACAGAGCGCGACGCTCGCTCAATAGGTATCGGAACAAATGCATTAGCGTCGAGCATTATTCTTGTCTGTCGCCAAAGGTCTCTGGATGCCCCTACTGCTTCAAGGCGCGACTTTCTCCGTGAGTTAAGAGATGAATTGGCCGATGCTGTGGAAGTAATGATCGGAGGTGCTGAAGGTGTTTCCCCCGTGGCACCCGTTGATCTCGCTCAAGCGGTTATAGGCCCAGGCATGGCGATTTTCTCGAAGTATTCCTCTGTATTAGAGGCTGATGGCAGTCATATGACAGTTCACACGGCCTTGATGCTGATTAATCGAATGTTGACCGACGGCGTCGACGAATTTGATGCGAATACTCAATTTTGTCTAAGCTGGTTCGATGAGCAAGGTTGGGCTTCTGGTGAGTTTGGTAAAGCGGATGTCCTTGCAAGAGCAAAGGGAACCTCTGTTGACGGAGTAAGGGAGTCGGGCGTAGTTGAGGCAGGTGCTGGTCGCGTTCGCTTGTTGAAGCCTATCGACTATTCGGATGATTGGTCACCTGGGCGAGACAACACCACGCCTGTCTGGGAGGCCCTGCATCAGTTAATCCGAGCACTTCGAGACCAAGGAGAGTCGGCATCTGGTTCGTTGTTGGCCGGGATGCCGCAAATTGCTGAGCCCATTCGAAATCTGGCTTACCGCCTGTATACGCTCTGCGAGCGCAAGGGATGGGCCGACGATGCGCGAGCCTACAACGAGTTGATCACATCATGGACTGGGATCGAGGCTGCTTCGCATGAGAAGGGCCATCTCGGCTCGCAGGCCAAGTTCGATATTTAGGGAGATATAAATATGGCACTCAAACCTTGGCGCGAAATCGCCGTTCCCCACGAAGATGTCTTGAAGGGCACCTTCCAGCAAGCCGAGTTCGCCGCTGACATCTCTAAGGTGCACCAGGGAATCGCGACGCCTGAGTATCAGGATGCGGCTCTGTTTTTCCAACGGACCTTCATCACCGAAGGCATGCGCCTCTTGCTCGACTCGGTCGTCAAACGGCTCGCGGGCAAGGGAGGTGATCCCGTCGTGCAATTGCAAACAGCCTTCGGTGGCGGCAAGACCCACACACTTCTTGCTGTCTATCACCTTGCCAAGGGATTGACGCCTGCTAGCAAGATGCAGGGCATCCCGCCGATCTTGGAAGCGGCGGGCATCACAGAACTTCCGAAGGCTCGCGTGGCGGTGCTTGATGGAGTGGACTTGTTGGACCTTGCGAGCAAGCCCCGTGTTCATGGCAAGACCACCGTCAAGACGATTTGGGGAGAGTTGGCTTGGCAGTTGGGTGGCGAGGCGGCTTTCGCCAAGCTGATGGAGGCTGACCGTGATGGCACGGCTCCCGGCAAGAGCGTGATGGCCGACATCATCGGTGGCAGCGCGCCTTGCATCATCTTGATGGACGAGCTTGTTCGCTACGTCTCGCAGTTCGAAGAGGGTAAAACCTTGTCGGGCGGCACCTACGACACCCAGCTCTCATTCATCCAGTCGCTCACCGAAGCCTTGAAGGCCGTGCCCAACGCGATCCTGCTGGCCTCGCTGCCGTTCTCGGACAGGGAAGCTGGCAGCCAGCAAGGCGTGAAGGCTTTAAGGGCCTTAGAGCACTACTTCGGGCGGGTGCAGGCGTTGTGGAAGCCCGTAGCGACCGAAGAAGCGTTCGAGATCGTCCGCAGGCGGCTGTTTGCCGATGTCACGGACCGACTCGCAGCCGAAGAAGTCTGCCGAGCGTATGCCGACTACTACGCGGCGAATGCGGGCGACCTACCCCCTGAGGCGCAGGGAAGCGGCTACTTGGATCGGTTGAAGCACGCTTACCCAATCCACCCCGAAGTTTTCGACCGGCTCTATGAGGACTGGTCGTCGCTGGACAACTTCCAGCGCACGCGCGGCGTCTTGAAGCTCATGGCCAAAGTTATCCATCGCCTTTGGACCACGGGCAACAACGATTTATTGATTCAGCCGGGCAGCCTGCCCTTGTTCGATTCCGACACACGTAACGAGGCGATCTACTACCTGCCTCAGGGTTGGGACCCGGTGCTAGAACGCGACATTGATGGCGATCGAGCGGCGACCACTGAGCTCGATAACGCACGCCCACTGTTCGGCTCGATCCACGCATGCCGCCGTATTGCGCGGGCGGTGTTCTTAGGCTCGGCCCCAGACGCGGGAGCCGTTGGAGGTGCGAAACATCATCGAGGCATCGAGCTGGAACGCGTTCTCTTGGGATGCGTTCAGCCTGGCCAAGTGATTGGGCACTACAAGGATGGCGTGCGGGCCTTGGTGGACCGACTTCAATACCTCAACAGTGCTAACAACCGCTTTTGGTTTGACACCCGGCCTAACCTACGACGCGAGATGGAGGACCGTAAGCGCCGCTTTGATCTGCGCGAAGACGTGTATCCCTTCATCAAGGAAAAGCTGCGGTTTGCCAACGGCACCTTTGGTGGTGTGCATGTGTTTACGCCATCGTCGGACGTGCCGGATGACTGGCAATTACGCCTCGTGGTGTTGCCGCCCGAGGCCACGTTCAGCAAGGGCGCGCAGTCGCCCGCAATTGAGGCGGCCACCGCGATCCTGAAAGGGCGGGGAGATCAGCCTCGCCAGAAGCAAAACCGTTTGATCTTCTTGGCTCCAGACACCGACAGCATCTCGCGCCTCAAAGACCAAGTGACCTCCTCGCTTGCATGGAAGTCCATCGTCGATGACGTGAAGGAAGGTCGGCTTAACCTCGATGGACACCAGACCAAGCAGGCATCGGCCAGCCTCGACCAAGCAAGCGAAGCACTGGGCCGCATGGTGCGCGAGACCTTCAAGTGGCTTTTGGCCCCATTGCAGGAGGCCAAGCCCGGCAAGGGTATCGGCGAGATTCAGTGGGACCACTTCCAGATCAATCCTGCTTCGGTGAACCGCACCGAAGAAATAGAGAAGGTGCTCAAAGAGCACGAGCTGCTGATCACCGAGTGGGCCCCGATCCACTTGACCAAGATGCTGCAAACGTGGTTTTGGAAGGACGACGCGACTGCTGTCAGCGCGTTGGAGACGTGGCAAAAGACGTGCTGCTACCTCTACCTGCCGAGGCTTCGCGATGCCGACACACTGCGGGCCACCATCGCGGCGGGCGTATCTTCACGCGACTTCTTCGGCATTGCTTATGGCCGCGAAGAGGGCCCATTTCAAGGTTTCAATTTCGCGCAGAGCACTACCCCCATCCTTGACGACTCGCTTCTACTGATCGAGCCCAAGGTTTCGGTAGCGTTCGCCGCCGAGCTTGCGGCGGAGGCGGCAGAGAGAGAGGCTCAGACCAAGAATAAGGAAACGGGCGGAGCCAGCGCGGGTGGCGGCTCTAACGGCGAAACCTCAGGCGGGACTTCGACCACTACAACTGGCACCGGCGGCGGCTCCATGGGCTCCACAAGCGGGGGGGCGACGGGCGCTGGATCGAGCCCCGGCACGGGTAGCGGCGCCACAAAGAAAACGATGTTCTTCGGCTCCGTGGAGTTGAACCCGAATCAGGCCAAGGTGCAGTTTTCCGACGTGGCCGAGGAAGTTCTCATGCTTCTCAATAAGCCCGGCGTGAAGCTGCGCATCGCCATCGAGATCGAGGCGGAGCTGCCAAGTGGATTTGACGATGGCATACAGCGCGCTGTGCGCGAGAACTGCGATCAGTTGAAGTTCAAGAACCGATCGTTCGAAGACTGAGATGTGGGCATGAGCAAGATCATTGTTCCGGCTCTGCCGACTGCGCGGGAGATGGAAGAGCTCCTGCAGTCGCTTATCAACGACCAGGAGAGCAATTTTTCGGACGCGCTCGACCACGACGTCTCGCATATCGACCAGCGAGCTCAGGTCGATTCGGTCCGAATAACCGATGTCGATATCTCTGGTTCACAGATTGCGGTGACTTACGAGCTGGATTACAGCATCTACAACGGCTGTAAGGATATGAATGTCGAAGATGCTGAGGAACTGCATGTCTTCGGCGAGATGACTGACGAGGGCTGGGCGTTCAATGAACACGTCCCCCCGCCAAAGCGCAGCACTGTGGACGAGTTCTGAGAAATTTTGCAGTGATATTAGTTTTTGAATCAAAAGCACATCAATAAGAGGAGGTTGTCATGAAGCTCACAAAAGTCCGCGTCCAGAACTATCGGTCCGTAGAAGACAGCGAAGAATTTGAGATTGACGGCCTCACTTGCCTAGTTGGCAAGAACGAAGCCGGAAAGACAGCGCTCCTCAGTGCCATACGCGGCCTCAAGCCAGCCCAGCCGTTCGAATTCGACGAAGTTATCGATTACCCAAGGCGTTTTTCGACACGGTTCGACGACCGACACCCTGGCGGGTCAGCAGAGGTTATTCGGACGTGGTGGCGACTTGAAGGTCCGGACAATGATGCGGTTGAAAAGCGCTTTGGCCCAGGGGTTCTCAAAGGCGATACCTTTCAGACCCACTTTGGATTTAGGTATGACGACGACCGCCGCATCTGGGAAATTGAAATCGATAGCGGAAAAGTTCTGGAAAATATGCTGAGCAAGCATGCCCTCGACGCAACCGAACGCAATGCCCTTCACGGCGTGAGCGATGGGCTTGCTGCGGACAAGGCCCTTTCGGGGCTGACCGCGCGAACGCCCAAGCAGGAACTCCTCTTGCAGGATATTAAAAAGTGCAGGGAATCGAGCTTCGTCAAGGCAGTGCTCGACATCCTATCTGCAAGGCAACCCAAGTTCTTTTTCACGTCGCACTTCGAGCGCATGTCGGGCATGGTCTCGATTGAGAAATTGCAGCTAGATAGACAGCAAAACGCGGTTTCGGTTGGGGACAAAATTTTTCTCGATTTCCTCGAATACGCGGGAACCACTCTTGAAGACTTGAAGAACGTGGACCGACGCGAGGAGCTCAAGGCCAAATGCGAGGCGGCAAGTAACGAAATAACTGAGGAAATCTTCCAGTTTTGGAGCCAGAACAATGCATTAGAAGTAGTTATCGAGATCGATAACGCTAAACCCAAAGACCCCGTTCCTTTCAATACCGGCATGGTGGCCGACATACGGATTAAGAACACCAATCACAAGGCTACGCTTCCGTTGTCGGAGCGCAGCGCGGGCTTTGTATGGTTCTTCTCGTTTCTTGCTCAGTTCAAGCAGCTAAAGAAAACACCCGGAAATACCAACGCGATCATTTTGCTGGATGAGCCTGGCCTAACCTTGCATGGAAAGGCGCAAGGCGATTTGCTGCGCTATATCGTCGAGCGGCTGCTGCCTGACCATCAAGTGATCTTCACCACGCATTCGCCATTTATGGTGCCTATGGATCGGCTCGCCGATGTCCGCATCGTGGAGGACGTAATTATTGAGAAGCCTGGCCAGCGCACAGAGGTCAAAGGAACGAAGGTGCGTTCGGACGTTCTTGAGGTTAGCGACGACACGCTTTTCCCTCTCCAAGGCGCGCTAGGCTATGAAGTGACACAGTCACTTTTTATCGGCGCGAACACATGGCTTGTCGAAGGACCGTCGGACATTCTTTATTTGAAAGTCGTCTCCCAAGCGCTCACTAAGCGAAGCCGAGTAGGCATTGATCCGAAATGGACGTTATGCCCATCGGGCGGCATCGATAAGCTCGCGCCATTCGTGAGGCTTTTTGGCGGCAATCGTATCAATATGGCGGTGCTCTCAGACATTGCGAACGGTGACAAGAATAAGATTGAAAATTTGAAGAAGGCCGACATATTAAAAGCGGGGCACTTCTATACGTGCGCGGATTTCACTGCGCAGAGTGAAGCGGATGTCGAAGATCTCTTCGAGGCCGACCTGTTCGTCGAGATGCTCAATGGGGCATACAAGCCGCCTGTTGCCAATGTCGTGGTCAAGGAAGCTTTGATGGTTGCGGCTCCCACCCCGCGTATCGTCAAGAAGGCGGAGGCATTGTTCAAAATGATGCCTGCGTCTGTCGCTGAGTTCGATCACTTCGGAGCATCTCGTTGGCTTTTGGAAAATCCGTCACTTTTAGATGCCGACACGCCTGCCGTCAATGCAACTCTGGACCGGTTTGAGCAGATTTTCAAGGCATTCAATCAACTGTTGGGATAACGGTTTTCATGAAGAATCCAACAATGATGATGAAGCAGATAGAAGCCTTCCGCATTAGCCTGAGCGACGATGAAGTTGTTTCGTCCCAGATGTTTTTGACCGAAGCGAACAAGAGCGAAATCTTTGACGATGACGAAAGGTGGGGCTTGGCTTGCGAGCATGCCGTCGCGATGGCCTTGAAGACGGGTTGGGCTCAGGAATACGTTGAACGGCTTGCAAAGCTCAGGGACAAGCCTAGCGAGCTTGAAAAGGTGGCCTGCGCTTACATGCAAGAACAAGTTTTCGGGGCGGCTATCGCGCTCAAACTGTTGGGTATAAATTTTCTAGACATGCCGTTGCTGGCCGAGGCTGTAAGCTTTGATGGACGGACTAGGCACGGCGAGTCCCTCGATTTTGGGTTGATCCGGTTCCTAGTTTGGGGTGGGGCCGACATCAATCGAAGGCATGTGGGCGGTATGACTGCCCTTCACCTTCTGGCAGCGACCAAACGAAAACCATATTCCGATCCGACGGGCGTGCGCTGGCTTCTTGAACACGGTGCCGACCCAAGTGCAACAAACTACCGCAGGGAGACCGCGCTGTCTTACCTGTGTAGAGACAGTGAGACATGGAACGATGAGGAGGGCACCAGTTTCGTCTACCTCGTGCAGGCGGGAGCTGATCCATTCCATGTTTCCATGGGTGACACGCCATACAGCATGCTCAAAGCTATCGCGGCGAGGGAGGCCAATGCTCATGCCTTCGCTCTCATCGCCTACATGGAAAAACACGAACAAGCGATCCGTGCGGACACGCAAAGACGTGCGGCCGAAAAATCGATTGACAGGCAGCAACACTCATTGCCGATGAAGGCGAAGGCTAAGAGGGGCGATTCATCCCATTGATGAGGCTACCAGGCGCAAATCAATGAGATGCAGCGGGCATAAGCCGAGGCGGGGCTTGATCTTCGCCTGCTGACGCCTCGTCACGGTTTGTTGGCTTGCACAGTTTGCGATGCCGGCATGAGCTCTGCGCGGATCGCTGCGGCGTCCGGTTTTGCTTTGGACTGCCAGCGGACCGTCTTGTATCCCGCGCTGGCCAGCATCGCGTCGCGTTTGGCGTCCTTGTCGGCTTTGTGCGTTCGGTCGTCGAGCTCGATGATGGCGACCACGGCGCCTGTCTTGCGATCCTGAGCGACAAAGTCCACGAACTTTTGAGCGAACATGCCGCGCAGCCTCATGTAGGCCTTGCCTTCGCTTCTGGGCACATCGGGATCGAGGATCGACCCCATGGCGACCTGAGGGCAAATCCGAAACTCGGGGACTGCGGCCTCAAGGCGGCCGAGGAATTCGAGTTCGTTAGGGGTCAGCAGTGGCTTGGCCTTGAACCGATCTTTTGAGGTCTCCGAACCTGCGCCCGATGCGGCCAGCTTGGCTTTGAGCACCACCAATCCAACGGCGACAACTCCGACGATCGCCGCGATCAATACTAGGTTCGAAGTCGCGCTCATGAATATCCTTTGTGTTGTTTTGTCCAAGCGCGGCCTGGAATCCGTTCAGGCCAGAGTAATTTACTGATTTTATGTGTCGGTGTCATCTTTTAGGCGCTCCAACGTAGCTACTGTTGCGAGCTTCATATTGTTTCGCGTGCTGATTTTGAGTTGACGACAGATTAGGGCGGCGTTTTTTTGCCCAAGCTTGCCATGCGTTCTTTAAGGCATTGGGCTCCAAGCTGATTCTTCTCTTCGAGGTTTCGGGCATTGCGCGCAGATAAATCGTTGCAGTCTCTGCTAATGGCCGCGATCTCATTGGCGTTTGCGGTGAGAGCGTTCACTCCGGACTTGATCATTGATGTTTCAAGGGGGTAAATTAAAAAGGCGAAGAAAACTCCGGCGGCCAGCCTCAGTCCGATACTGCGAAATGACGATCGGTTTTTCCCCACTGGCGCCTCCCTATTCAAAGGCATTTCCCTTGATGGAGATGCACAAGTCAAGCGGATCAAGCCGAGCAATGACAGACGGATCACTCGGCCTTGGAAAATCGGTCAAGTGAGCGCCATCGTTCGCGGTTGTTTGCCTTCGCCGAGGTGGACCGGCACACGACAACGAATTCCTCATCAAATGGGGTCGAAGTGCGCGATGGTGTCGATCGCTCCGAGTTTGCCGATGTCGATGGTGAACTCGGATTCGCCCAGGTAGAGGGTGTGCTTTTAGGGGCCTGCGATGATTGTGGCGGAGGGGGCTGTAACGCGCAGGACCACGCCACCCCTGCCGACAGCATTGAGTCCCCGGGCGAACATCTCAGCTATCTCTTGCTTGTCGCTCCATGCGATGCCGATGAGGCCGGCCTCAAAGCGGTCGATGTTCTCCCCGCGATAGAGGACCAAGTCTGGCCCAACGTATCGAGGCAGCCAGACCCGAAGCATGTCGATCAGCAGGTCGTCGTCATCCACGAGCTCGCGCAGAAAGTGATGGCATGCGTGCCACTGCGTGTGGAAGCGTTCGGCGAGCTGCTTTGACGAGGGCGGCAGGCCTGCCAAGTCGCGGATCAAGTCGCTCCACTCAGCCTCATGTTTCGCCCTGTCGGCGCTGCCAAGCAGAGGCCCGAATGCCTTGCCCGCCAGGATGTGGCCCAGCAGTGGTGGGTAGGCTCCGAGGGTCGATTCGCCGTAGGCTGTGGAGCCGTCAGGTGCCGTCATTTGTCCACACGCTTTTCGGGGATCAAAGGGGGACTGGGCGCATGACTTACAGCCATATCTTGAGCATTCATGCGCCTTAAAAAGTCATGCGCGTGTAGTGCGCCATCATGGGGGTGTGTTGCGTTTGTTTGGCGCTATCGGCTTGCTTAAGCATAGAACTGGTGTGTGCCGTCAAGCGAGCTTCTGATCTTGCGTGTGAAATCGGCGACTTGCTGCGTGCGACTCCCCGTCTTGCTATTGGCGTAACCGAAGGCGTTGAGTAGCGGGGTGGACGTCTGAGCAATCGGCTCGACGATGAACGGCGTGGGTACGCCATGAATATTTTCTCGAAGCTGCTGAGTACTTTCTGCTGGGGGCATATTGCTATCGTTTCGGATTCGTCATGTCCGCACCTGCTTGCCCTTGCCAGTCTTCGATTTGCAAGTTGGGAACGCGCGCGAATTCGTTTGTATTGTGCGTTACCAATGTGAGTTCATTGGTTTGTGCAATTGCTGCGATGAGCAGATCGTTACCGCCGATCAAGTCGCCCGCGCGTTGGAGATGTGCGCGAATTTCACCGTAGCACTCGGCCGCCGCATCGTCGAATGGCAGGCGCGGCCATGTACCAAAAGCGGCTTGCAATTTTGCCAACTCCGCCTGGGGATTTTGCGCAAGTTGCGCACCGCATTGCAACTCCGCCCAAACAATGCTGCACAGCGCCAAGTCACTTAACTCCCTAGCGGCGAGACTTGCCTTTAGTGCCGTATTTCGCCCGCGCAGAATTTCAATGCAGACGTTGGTATCGAGCAGGTAACGCATCACAATCTTGGCGTATCGCGCAACGGTAGCGCTTGTATTCTTTCCGGAAAATCAGGTGCTGCTCCCCAAGCCCGTTCAAACCACGCAGGGTCGGCTTGTTGCTTGCTTTTCGCGTGAAGATACCCAATGAAATCGAGTACCTCTCGCTGAAATTCAGGGGGCAGTGCACTCGCCTGCTTGTCAATTGCTGCGATCAAATTGTTCATTGAGTTGTTCCTTCCGGATGTTGCCGTTTGGTCTTCAAATTGTCGGGCTATATTGCGCGAACCTGATCAGATCTGCTAAATCACGCCGCAATCTGTCGATCACGCCGTCAACGTCACGCGCTACCATCGCACGACACTAATTCTACTTTGAACTTTGCAAGCTTCCCTACGGTTTGAGGGCGCTCTCTCGCGCAGGCGAACAAATTCTCCATCTTGCCGGATTCAGTGATAATTAGCGGTGGTGGCTAGCCGCGCCGTTGCTCGCGGGTTGCGGCGACTGCGTCTTGCCCGCTACGCCATGATTTGCCAACCTTCGCGGCCAATTCCTCGATTCCACGCTGGAGCGCGTCGGCCTTGGCTCTGCGAGACAGATCGTTGGGCATTTCAGTAGTGGTAATTTTGCGTCTCTGCATAAATATGGAAATCTATATTTACGTATGCTCACGTTGGTTGTAGATTCAACACCGCGATTCGAGGCGGCCATTCTGGAATGTGGAAGCGTCCAATCCGGAATTTAGCTGCGTCCAATCCGGAAAGTAACGCCCCAAACCTACCGATGCGCTTGCACAATCTGCAACAACTGCGGAAACACCTTCGGCGTGCCGGTGACGATATTGCCCGCATCCAAATAATTGCTATCGCCGTTGAAATCGGTGATGAGCCCACCCGCTTCGAGAATCATCAGCCCGCCCGCCGCGACGTCCCACGGCTGCAATCCCATTTCCCAGAACGCGTCGTAGTGGCCGCAGGCGACGTAGGCGAGATCGAGTGCGGCGGCTCCGGGGCGGCGCACGCCAGCGCATTTCATCGTGACTTCTTTGAATTGCGCGAGGTATTGATCGAACTTGGCGCCGTCGCGGAACGGAAAGCCCGTGCCGATCAGGCTGTCTTTGAGATTGACGGTTTTGGAAACGCGGATACGGCGGTCATTCAAAAATGCACCTGCGCCGCGCGTGGCGGTGAAGAGGTCGTTGCGGGTGGGGTCAAAAATCGCGCCGTGGGTGACCACGCCTTTGACCGAGAGCGCAATCGACACGCAAAATTGCGGCAAGCCATGCAAAAAATTGGTGGTGCCATCGAGCGGGTCGATGATCCATTTGTATTCGCTGTCGGTGGCCGATTTTGATTCGCCGGACTCTTCGGCGAGGATGCTATGCTGGGGATACGATTCGCGGATCGTCTCAATGATGGTTTGTTCAGCCGCGCGATCAACTTCAGAGACGAAATCGTTATGCGCCTTGCGCTCAACGGTGAGCTTATCGAGGTCGTGGGATGCGCGGTTGATGATGGCGCCGGCACGGCGCGCGGCTTTCACCGCGACATTGAGCATGGGATGCATGGGTTCACATTTTCATTAAAGAGCAGAAGCCGAATTTTACTATGAGCACCCCGCCCACGTCTTCCCCTTTGTTGCCGCGCGTGCGCATCGTCATGTGCGAGACCTCGCATCCCGGTAATGTCGGCAGTGCCGCGCGCGCGATGAAGACTATGGGGCTGACGGATCTTGTGTTGGTCGCGCCAAAATTGCCGAACGTCACGCAACATGAAAACGCCATCGCGCTCGCCTCAGGTGCCACCGATGTGCTTGGAAACGCCCGTGTGGTGCGGACTTTGATGGAGGCGATCAGTGATACGCGCTTTGCGGTGGCGTTCACGGCAAGGCGGCGCGAGCTGTCGCACCCAATTGTGGATTTGCGCGAAGCGATTGCGCAATCGTTCACCGAGCTTGCTGGTGATCCCGCCGCCAAAATCGCGTTGGTGTTCGGCAACGAAGCCATGTGCCTATCGAACGAAGATGTCGATCAATGCCAACTCGCCGCCACCATCCCCGCGAATTCTGAATACTCATCGCTCAATGTCGCGCAGTCGATTCAGGTCGCGGCCTATGAGGCGATGATGCAGGCGAGTGTATTTGCCGTTGAAGATCATCCGTCGCGACCCGTCGCAAGTGTCGGTGAAGTGGATCGCATGCTCGCGCATCTGGAAGCGGCGGCAGTTGAATCCGGCTTTCTCGACCCCGCCGCACCGAAAAAATTTATGACGCGTATGCAACGCTTGTTCACCCGCGCGCGCATGGAGCAGGAAGAGGTGGCGATTTTTCGTGGACTGCTTGCAGCGTTTCAAAAACAAAAACCGCATTAGAATTCTGAGATGTCCTAGCCCTCCCTTGACGGGGGAGGGGTTGGGGAGAGGGTGACGGTTGCGAGGTCACCTAACCTAGCTACGATTGAAATAACAATGTTTACCCACTTGAAAGAAGACATCGCCAGCGTCTACGCCCGCGACCCCGCCGCCCGCAACGCTTGGGAGGTACTGACCTGTTACCCCGGCATGCACGCCATCTGGTTGCATCGCGGCATCTCGCACCCGCTGTGGAAAATGGGCTTGAAGTGGCTCGCGCGCTTTGTCGCCAACATTGGTCGCGCCTTCACCGGCGTCGAAATTCATCCCGGTGCCACGCTCGGTCGCCGGGTATTTTTTGACCACGCCATCGGCATCGTTATCGGCGAAACCGCCGAGATCGGCGACGACTGCACGCTCTATCACGGCGTCACACTCGGCGGCGTGTCGTGGAACAAAGGCAAGCGCCATCCCACGCTCGAGGCTGGCGTCACGGTCGGCGCAGGGGCAAAAATTCTCGGCCCATTCTCGGTCGGCGCTGGTGCCAAGATTGGCTCGAATAGCGTTGTGGTCAAAGCCGTGCCCGCAGGGGCCACGGTGGTGGGCATTCCCGCGCGGATCGTTGAAGGTGTCAGCGGTGAAGCGGGACACGCGTTTTCGGCCTATGCCGTGACCACCAACGAAAACGATCCTCTGAATGCGGTGCTCAAAACGTTGGCGGCGCGCTCGGATTCTTCTGACGCGCTGATCGAGGCGTTGTTAAAACGGATCGAATCGCTGGAAGCGGAGAAAAAACTACAGCCGACCAACAAGGCGGTCGGTTTCTAATTGCGTTTCTTGGCCGCTGTCGCGTTGAATATGTTCGCGGCAAAATGCGCCGAAACGCCCTTGGATAGTCGGGTTTGAGGGTTCGATCCGCCCGCATGCGCTGTGCGTGCTTGTCCATGAAGCGTTGGTCGTACGGAAGAAATCTGCGGCGACGACTGCGCATTCCGCCACTCAATTTTTCTGCAACTTTTACCGCGAATAGTTGACTAATCTACTCAGGATTACTAAAATTGAGTCGCTTAATCGAGATTCAGAGTTGAGATTAAGAATCGGGGTTGAGTGGGGCTGAATGGAATTGAAATTATGGACGAAGGTTCCCAATGAGATTGACCACCAAAGGCCGCTTTGCCGTTACCGCGATGCTTGATTTGGCGATGCACGCCGATCAGGGTCCGGTGACGCTCGCCAACATTAGCGAGCGGCAAAAAATCTCGCTCTCTTATTTGGAGCAACTATTTGGCAAGCTTCGTCGCGGCGCGCTCGTGGCCAGCGTGCGCGGTCCGGGCGGCGGGTATCGCCTCGGTAAGCCAGCGCAGCAGCTCAATGTGGCCGACATTATCGTCGCGGTGGAAGAGCCGATTGATTCGCGCCAGTGTGAAGGCAAGGACAATTGCCTCGGCGAGAAACGCTGTATGACCCACGAACTGTGGGAGAGTTTGAATGAGACGGTGTTGAATTACCTCGGTGGCGTCACGCTGGCGAGTTTGATGGAGCAGCAAAAAGTGAAGGCGGTGATTCGCCCCGCCAATATTGGCCGAGTGCGTCCGCGCGCGAGTGCTGCGGCCACGGTCTGATTTTTGAGAGCAAGCAAATGAAACAACCTATCTACCTCGATTACTCTGCGACCACGCCGGTTGATCCGCGCGTAGCGGCAAAAATGATTCCGTATCTCACCGAGATGTACGGCAACCCCGCGTCGCGCAGCCACAGCTATGGCTGGACGGCTGAAGAAGCGGTGGAAGCGGCGCGCGTGGAAGTCGCGAAGCTGGTCAATTGCGATGAAAAAGAGATCGTTTGGACTTCCGGTGCAACCGAGTCGATCAACCTCGCCGTCAAGGGCGCAGCGAATTTCTACCAGACCAAAGGTAAGCATCTCATCACGCTCAAAACCGAGCACAAGGCCACGCTCGATACGTTCCGCGAATTAGAGCGGCAGGGTTTTGAGGCGACGTATTTGGATGTATTGGAAAACGGCCTCGTTGACCTCGACGTGTTCAAGTCGGCCCTGCGCCCAGATACGATTGTGGTGTCGATTCTGTATGTGAATAACGAGATTGGCGTGATTCAACCGATTGCCGAGATCGGCGAAATTTGTCGCGAGCGCGGCATTATTTTTCACGTCGATGCGGCACAAGCGACCGGCAAAGTGGTGGTCGATTTGCAAACCCTCAAAGTGGATTTGATGAGTTTTTGCGCACACAAAACCTATGGCCCGAAAGGTGTCGGCGCGTTGTTCGTGCGCCGTAAACCGCGTGTGCGCTTAGAGGCGCAAATGCACGGCGGTGGTCATGAGCGCGGTTTCCGTTCGGGTACGCTGGCCACACATCAACTGGTTGGTATGGGTGAATGCTTCCGCTTGGCGCGTCTGGAAATGGCGACCGAGAACGAACGCATCCGCATGTTGCGTGATCGCCTGCTCAATGGCATCAAGGATATGGAAGAGGTCTACGTCAACGGCGATCTCGAACAGCGCGTGCCGCATAACCTCAACGTGAGTTTCAATTTCGTCGAGGGCGAATCGCTCATCATGGGCATCAAGGAGTTGGCGGTGTCATCAGGTTCCGCGTGTACCTCGGCGTCGTTGGAGCCCTCGTATGTGTTGCGCGCGCTGGGTCGTAACGATGAGTTGGCGCATTCCTCGATCCGTTTCACAATCGGGCGTTTCACGAACGAAGCCGACATCGACTTCGCCATCAAGTTATTGAAAGAGCGCATTCAAAAGCTGCGCGATATGTCGCCACTCTGGGAAATGTTCAAGGATGGCGTGGACTTGAATAGCGTGCAGTGGGCGGCACATTAAGTTGAACAGCCAAAAGTAAAACAGCCAAAAGTAAAACAGCCAAAAGTAAAAACCTACTTTTGGCTGGGAAAGTTAGGGCAATTCGCGGGCGGAGCCCGACGAATTGCGGAACGTAAAACCGGGTGAGGCAGGCAGTCTGACGCAAGGAGTACGAAAATGGCATACAGCACAAAAGTTATCGACCACTATGAGAATCCACGTAACGTGGGCTCGTTCGGCAAAGATGAAGATGGTGTGGCGACCGGCATGGTCGGCGCACCGGCGTGCGGCGACGTGATGAAATTGCAGATCAAGGTCGGCGCCGACGGCATCATTCAAGATGCCAAATTCAAGACCTATGGCTGCGGTTCGGCGATTGCTTCGTCTTCGCTCGTCACGGAGTGGGTCAAAGGCAAATCCCTCGATGAGGCGGGTGAAATCAAAAATACGCAAATCGCTGAAGAGCTTGCGCTGCCGCCGGTGAAGATTCACTGCTCCATTCTCGCCGAAGATGCGATCAAGGCGGCCATTGCTGATTACAAGGCGCGGCACGGCGAAGGCTTGAAAGCGGCTGCGGAATAATCATGGCGATCACACTGACTGAGCGCGCGGCGACGCACGTGCAAAATTACTTGACCAAGCGCGGCAAGGGCGTGGGTTTGCGCTTTGGTGTGCGCACCACCGGCTGTTCGGGCATGGCGTACAAGCTCGAGTTTGTCGATGCGCCGGGCGATGAAGATCAGTCGTTTGAATCGCATGGCGTGAAGGTATTTGTCGATCCAAAGAGCTTGGTCTACATCGACGGCACCGAACTCGATTTTGCGCGCGAAGGTTTGAATGAAGGCTTCAAGTTCAATAACCCAAACGAGAAAAATCAGTGCGGCTGCGGGGAAAGTTTTAACGTTTAGCGGTTCTTGGTAGCGTTGGTTTCCAAAAGGATCGAGTGGAAAATCCCCCAATGACCTCAACGCAAATCACCGCATCCGTTTGCCCCCTTTTCTAAAGGGGGCAGCATCTCGACAGTGTTGGCATTGAGATGGCAGGGGGATTTTCAGCGTTACAGATCGAGGTGATGCGTGCAATCTGCACCCGCACAAAGCAACCAGTGAAAATATTGAGACGGGGCGATCATCGCCCCGTTTTTATGTGATGAATATCGACTTCAAAAAAAATCATTTTGAATTGTTCGCGCTGCCGGTGGCTTTCGCCATCGACAGTGCCCTGCTTGATCGCGCTTATCGCGAGGTGCAGTCCGAAGTGCATCCTGATCGCTTCGCCAATGCGACCGATGCGGAAAAGCGCCTCGCCGCCCAGTGGGCAACGCGTACCAATGAAGCCTATCGCACGCTGAAATCACCGCTCAATCGCGGGCGCTATTTTTTGCAGGTGCACAGCATCGACACCGAGGAAGAAACTAACACCTCCATGCCGCTGGATTTTTTGATGCAGCAAATGGAATGGCGCGAAGCGGTGGTGGATGCGAAGGCGGCGAAAGATGAAGCGGCGATCACACAGCTCGCCAAGCAAAAACATACGGAAGAGAGGTCGCTGTTTTCATTGCTCAGCCAACAACTGGCAGAAAAATCCTCATACACCCGCGCCCGCGAGACCGTGCGTAAGCTCCGCTTTCTCGAAAAATTGGGCGAAGAAATTGATATTGCGTTCGAGGCGGTTGACCTCTAACCCTTGAAAGAAAAAAGTAATGGCTCTCCTGCAAATCGCTGAACCCGGCGAATCGACCGCCCCGCATCAACACCGGCTCGCCGTCGGCATTGATCTGGGCACGACCAACTCTTTGCTCGCGACGGTGCGCAGCGGTGCCGCCGAAATTTTGACCAATCACGAGGGCGAAAAATTGCTGCCCTCGGTGGTGCGCTACTTCGCGGAAGGCCGCGTCGATATTGGCCGCGCAGCCAAAGACAGTCAGGCCGATGATCCTGAAAACACCATCGTTTCCGTCAAGCGTTTTATGGGGCGTGGCCTCGCCGACGTGGCGCGCTATGGTGCCTTGCCGTACAAATTTGTTGATGCGCCCGGCATGGTGAAAATCGACACAGTCGCGGGCGTGAAATCTCCGGTCGATGTTTCTGCTGACATCTTGCGGGTATTGCGTGCGCAAGCCGAAGAGGCGCTCGGTGGTGAGTTGGTGGGAGCGGTGATTACCGTGCCCGCCTATTTTGATGATGCGCAAAGGCAAGCGACGAAGGATGCGGCGCGTCTCGCGGGTCTCGACGTGCTGCGCTTATTGAACGAACCGACTGCGGCGGCGATTGCCTACGGCCTCGACAATGGTTCCGAAGGCACCTTCGTCGTTTTCGATTTGGGCGGCGGCACGTTCGACGTGTCGATTCTCAAACTCACGCGCGGCGTGTTTGAAGTGCTGGCGACCAACGGCGATTCAGCGCTAGGCGGCGATGATTTCGATCAGACCATTGCTGCACATTGGCGCAAGCAACACGGCCTCGTCGGCGCGAATCACAAGGACATGCGGCGCCTGTTGATGGCGGCGCGGCGCGTAAAAGAAGCGCTCACTGACGTGGTGATTGCCGATACCAGTGTCACGCTTTCGTATGGGCAGGAGCCAGTATTCAAGCTCACGCGCGAAGAGTTTCATCACATGACCGCGCAGTTGATTGAGCGCACTTTGCAACCGACAAAGAAAGCGATGCGTGATGCCAAGCTCACCCCTGGCGACATTGACGGCGTGGTGATGGTCGGTGGTGCCACCCGCATGCCGCATGTGCAGGCCTTGGTGTCCGAGTATTTCGGCAAGCCGCTACTGAACAATCTCGACCCTGACAAGGTGGTCGCCCTCGGCGCGGCGATTCAAGCGAACGTACTCGCGGGCAACAAAACCGGCGAGGACATGCTGCTGCTCGATGTGATTCCGCTCTCGCTGGGTTTGGAAACCATGGGCGGCTTGGTCGAAAAAGTTATTCCGCGCAATTCCACCATTCCGGTCGCACGCGCGCAGGAATTTACAACTTACAAAGATGGGCAAACCGCGATGGCGATTCACGTCGTGCAGGGTGAGCGTGAGTTGGTGAAAGACTGCCGATCATTAGCGCGCTTTGTACTGCGCGGTATTCCGCCAATGGTGGCAGGTGCCGCGCGGATTCGCGTGACGTTTCAAGTCGATGCGGATGGACTTGTCGCGGTCGCCGCACGGGAATTGGTGAGCGGCGTTGAAGCCAACATTGAAGTGAAGCCATCGTACGGACTTACTGACGCGGAAATCGCGGACATGCTCAAAGCCAGCTTTAGCCATGCCAAAGAAGACGCTGACGCACGGGTGCTGAGCGAAGCGCGCGTGGATGCGATTCGTTTGATCGACGCCGTAGAAGCCGCGCTCAAGAAAGATGGCGAGGCGTTGTTGAGCGCGGACGAAAGGGAAAAAATTGAACACGCCATTGCGGCATTGCGTCCCGTTGCTGCGGCCGACGATGCGCGCACAATGAAGACTGCGATGGAAACTCTCTCGCAAACCACCGAAGAATTTGCCGCGCGGCGGATGGATCGTAGCGTGGCATCTGCCCTCAAAGGCAAAACCATTGCCGAAGCCTTAACCGACGACACCAAATGACCACCATTAAAATCCTCCCCCACGAATCGCTCTGCCCCAAGGGTCTCGAATTCGACGCGCCCAACGGCGAAACGCTCTGCGACGCGCTGCTGCGCAACCACATCGAAATCGAACACGCTTGCGAAAAATCTTGCGCGTGTACGACCTGCCACGTCATCGTGCGCGAAGGCATTGCTTCACTCGACGAGGCCGCCGAAAAAGAAGAAGACATGCTCGATATGGCGTGGGGTTTGACGCCGTTATCGCGGCTTTCCTGCCAAGCCAAGGTGCGCGATCAAGCGCTCGTGATTGAAATCCCGAAATACACGATCAATCATGCACGGGAGACCCACTGATGACGCTCAAATGGACGGACACGCTGGAGATCGCGATGCGGCTTCTGGACGCGCACCCCGAAGTAGATCCGAAAACGATTCGCTTTACCGACTTGCGCGCGTGGGTGATGGCGTTGCCGGAGTTTGGCGATGACCCCACGCACTCGGGCGAAAAAATTCTCGAAGCCATTCAAATGGCGTGGATTGACGAGGCGGAGTAACGGAACAGCGGACGAAAAAAAGGGTGGTCTTTCGACCACCCCTCAAGGCGCACTCTCGAGTATCCACAGAGGAGAACCTTCAGTGATTTGGGGACCTATCCATCACACCGAAGCGCCCAGGGAGGAGGGGCGTTCCGCGAATACTCGTAGCTATTCTAGCAGATGGCGTGCCAGAAAAAATATATCTATACAAAACAAAGGCTTGTCAACAATTGTCGCAAAAATCTAGCGCCTAGGTTACTCACCTACTGTCTGGTTGTGGCGACATAAACGGTAATAATTTTTAACCTATTGATTCGATAGACTAATTGTTGTCTCTGTTCGGCGACATTCGCATCTAGCATTCCAACACATTTGCGGCACTTTTTGTGTCCGCGCAGTCGCATGCGCCGACCGACACCCCAGTCAGCACCTCAATCCTGATGCGGTTTGAAATGCGCCGCTTCCAGCCCATGCCGCTGGAGCAATTTGTAGAATTCGGTGCGGTTACGCCGCGCCAGCTTGGCCGCCTGCGTCACGTTGCCTTGGGTGAGCTTGAGAATACGCGTCAGATAGTCGTATTCAAAGCGGCGCCGCGCATCCTCAAACGAATCGACGGTCTGCATCCCAAGCTGCATTGCCTGCTCGACAGTTTTCGGCGCGACGATGTCGGTACTGGTGAGCGCGACTGCCTGTTCGGCCACGTTAAAAAGCTGGCGAATATTGCCCGGCCAAGGTGCTGCGATCAGCATTTCCAAGGCATCCGGTGAAAACGCGTTCACGTTCTTCTCGTAACGCTTCGCGAGCACTCTTAGAAAGTGGTTGAGCAGTAAAGGAATGTCTTCGCGGCGGTCGCGCAACGGTGGCAGCAACAGCGTTACGACGTTCAGCCGATAGAACAAATCCTCGCGGAACGCGCCAGTTGCCTTGGCCTCCACCAAATCGCGATGGCTGGCTGAAATCACGCGCACGTCTACCGGCACGGTCTTGGTTGAGCCGACTGGACGCACCTCGCGCGCTTCCAATACGCGCAACAGTTTTACTTGAAGTGATAACGGCATGTCGCCAATTTCATCGAGCAGCAACGTGCCACCGTTGGCTTCCATGAATAGACCCGCATGATCGCTGGTCGCGCCAGTGAAGGCACCCTTCTTGTGGCCGAACAGCTCAGACTCCAACAGCGCTTCGGGAATGGCACCGCAGTTAATTGCGACGAATGGCTTGTCCGCGCGCCGACTCGCGCGGTGAATTGCCTGCGCCAGCACCTCTTTGCCGGTGCCGCTTTCACCCTGGATTAACACGCTCGCCTCTCCCTGCGCCACGCGCTCTGCGCGCAGCAACAAGTCTTCCATCAGCGGGCTCTTGGTGATGATGTCGGAACGCCAGGCGCTGGCCGCATTCTGCGAGTCGCGGGTACGCGAGGCGGTGCCATGCAGCGACAATGCGCGCTCAATTTGTTGCAGTAGCTGGTGCGCATCGTAGGGCTTGGTGATGTAGCCGAAAACGCCCTGCTGGGTGGCGGCTACGGCGTCCGGAATGGTGCCATGGGCGGTGAGCATGATGACCGGCAGGCCGGAGTGGCGACGCTCAATTTCGTGGAATAGCGCCATGCCGTCGAGACCCGCCATACGCAAATCCGTGACCACCAGATCGGGTCGCTCGGCGGCGATCATCGACAACGCTTGTTGGCCGCTACTGGCAGTCATCACCGCGTAGCCGCTCGCTTTCAGGCGAATCGCCAACAGCTTCAACAGATCTGGATCATCGTCTACCAGCAGCAAATTGCCGTTTTGCATGCGTGGCGGCGTAATACTCGGGGGGTGAAGCACTGCGGCCATGTTCATACACAAACTCCACTATTTGGGCGGCACATCGCTCCGATCATTGGCACGAGGCGGCGCACTACGAAAAATCGATTTATACGCGGCGAGCTGTTTTTCCAGCTCTTCTATTTTTAACCGCAAGTTCCGTGCCTCTGTTTGTGCCACGGTCAGTTCATCGCGCCGGGCACCTTGGGTTTTCACCTGCGTTTCGCGCGCCAACTCGGCTTGGCGCTTGCGTACTTGCACCAACGATTGAATTAGCACCGCCAACGCGCGCACCTCAGGGTCTGGCGAGGTCGCGGTGACGGTGCCGTTGAACGCAATCGGGTCAACCAACGCGATGATTTCGTCGTCGTTATTCGCTAGGGCGTTGGTCGGCGCGGGCGGAGCGAGTGACAGCCACACTGCCAACCGCACCCGGTTCATATCGCTGCGATCCTGGGTGTAGTCGGTGCGGGCACGATCACGCTCGGCGATGAATTCGGCTTGCGGAAGTTTGCGCGCTTGCAAAATCAGCGTCATCAGTTGATCGACCGTAGACGTGGCCTGCACGGTGATGACCCGTGGCGCTGGCTTGGGCAGGGTCTCGACGCGCTTACTGTCAAGCGCGCAGGCCGACAGCAGCAGCGCCAGTGTTGTAGCGAGCCAAATTTGTACAAGTTGGAATGGTGAGTGCGCGCGCATAACATCCCAATTATTGCGCGAATTGTCGACCAAGAACACCACGCTACCCTTCCACTTTTGGCTGCTTCGGCACCACCACCCGCATGCGCGCGCCGTCAGCGGCAATCGAGCTCACCGAGCCCTGGTGCATCTCAACGTAATCACGCACAATCGCGAGCCCAAGCCCGGTGCCCTTGGTGCCGGTAGCGACCGCCGATTGACTGCGATAAAACGGATCAAATATTTTTTCGCGCTCTTCTGGCGGTATGCCGGGTCCCTCGTCAATTACTTCCATGATCGCCTGATCGTGGCGTTTGCCCAAGCGCACGACGATCGTTCCGCCGACCGGCGAATACTTCACGGCATTCGACAGCAAATTATCTATTACCACGCGTAGCTTGCCTGCGTCACCCATGATGCTGGTCTTCTCGCAGTCACGCTGAATCTTCAACGACTTTGCCGTCACCGCAATTTTCTGCGCATCGATCACTTCATCAATCAAATCTTTGAGCTGCAAAGGCTTTAGTTCTAGTGCCGTCTTTTGCGCGATGCGCGAAGCCGATTGTGATTGCGAATAGGTGAGCAAATCCTGAATCAGGCGTTCTAGGGTCAGTGAGTTTTGTTTCAGGATGCGGGTGACTTCGCGTTGCTCCTCGGTCAGCTTGCCGACCACCTCATCGCCCAACAAATCAGAGCCCTCACGCAAGGCGGTAAGCGGCGTTTTGAGTTCGTGCGACACGTGCTGAAAAAATCGCGTTTTTTGATCCTCAAGTGAAATCAGGCGTTGGCGTAACCAGTCGAGCTGTTCGCCCAGCTGGCGAATATCGCGCGGCCCAGAAATCCGGATAGATCGTGCCAGCTTGCCTTGACCGAGTCGATTGATCGCATCATCGAGTTCCCGAATCGGTCGCGCCAACGCGTACGCGAAACCGGCGATCAGGAACACCGCCACCGGTACCATGCCAACGGTCTGCCAATAAGCCTGATTTTTCGAGGTCTCTGCGTAGGCGCGCAATTCTTCGGTATCACGCTCGATCATCTTGTCGCCAAGTTGCACCAAGGTCTGCACGCGCTTGCCCAATTGTACGAAATCAACCACCAGTTTTTGTTCCAACGGCTTGTCGATTTGCCGCGAGACCGGGTCACGTGCGCCCAGTGCGGCATGTACTGACTGCTCGGCTTTACCGATGGCGTCCGTCGTGCTGCGCATTTCTGCGGGCAACGGCAGTTTCGCCATTTGCTGCAACACGCCCTGAAAATCTTCGCGCGCGTGGCGATAGCTCTCCAGCATATCAAGCTCAGGAGAAACCGCGTACACGCGAGCGGAGCGCTCCATCGTTTGGATCAGCCCGGCCAGCTTGCGGGCATTTTCTTTCGCCTGCGAGGCATTGCGAACCGCTCGCTCGCTCTTGTTCAGCAAACGCTCCATCGACAGCGCACTGGAAACCAGACCCGCGACCAGCGGCAAGGAAACAATGATGAAGCCGGCCAGCAATAGCGCCAAAAACGTAATCGGAAAGCGCAGATGAATGCGGTGCGAGCCTGCATCGTCGTCACGGCGCGCGGGCGAATTGGGGACGGCAGCGTCTGCCGGGGTCGACGCGGGAGGCGCGGGGAGGGGTGCAGACACTGGAGCGGATGCGGGCGCGGACATCGGATCAGCCTTACAAAAGTGACTCAAGCAAATGATACTCGGCAGCGCGGCTTGCGCCGAGTCATCTATCGCATGCGGGGTGCGTGCTACCATTCACGGCTGATTGAGCAAATACCGTCATAAAAGACAGAATCATGGCCAACTACGAATCCGAACTAACGCAATTTATTCGCGACCTGCTCGACAAGAATCCTGAACTCAAGGAATTGCAAAAACAAAATCGCGCCACTTGGTGGGATAAGAAACTCGACGCCGATCAATTAACACGCAACGAACAATCGGAAGCGCCGAAGCAGCCGTATGCTTATTTTCCGTTGCCAAAGGGCTAGTTGATCTCGCGGCTCAGGCCGTAAGCTGCCTGAAGACGCCCGGTAATAAACGAGTTTAGGCCTTCACCACTTCGCCAGCCAGGGTCTCTCGCTGCTGCTGGGTGCGGCCAAGATACATCCCCAAGCCCATCATCAACAGCGCGAATGGGATGGCCATTAGCGCCATGCCGCCGGTGAGAAAGCCGAGGCTGCGCACCCCAGCGTGTACCCAGTTGGACACCGCATCGCCGCCTCGCGAGACTACGGTATCAATCACGCTCTTGGTCTTGTAGCGATCTTCGCGGCTGACGCCGGTGAACAGTATTTCGCGCGAGGGCTTGCTGATGCCGTATTCCATGGAACGGCGCATCACGGTGCAGACGACGATGACGGTGAGTGTCGGCAACGCCGCAGTGACGCCGAGTGAGATGGCGGCGAGTGCGGGCAGGATCGCGAGGCAAAATAACAGACCCGCGCGGCGCACCAACGCACTGGTAACAAATAGCTGGAGGAACAGCGTGATCGCATTCACCGCGAGGTCAATCTGCGCAAAGAGCTGCGTGCGTTCCGCTGCTGTCGGGATCGTTTCAGCGACCAGCCGGAGCTGCTCAAGATAGAAGTAAGTACCCAAGGCTTGACCGAGGAAAATGTAACAGGCGATCGCGAACAAATACGGCGATTGAAATACGTGCTTGATGCCGTCGAGCACACCGCCACCCAGCGCCTGCTCCTGCGCGGCCTCGGCCACCCGCTCGGCATCTGACATGCCCGCGCGATGCCGCGCCCAGTGGCCGAGGCCAACGATGCACAACATGGATACACCGAGCAGCGTGGCGGAGATCAGCAACAGATTCGGCACGCCCACTTGCTTGACCAATAGTGCGGTGATTGCGGGACCCGCCATCGCGCCAAGGCTGCCACCGGCGGCGATACCGCCGAACAAGCGCTTGGCACGATCACTATTGAACACGTCCGTCATGAAACTCCAGAACACGCTCACCACGAAATAGTTGAACACCGAAATCCACACGTAGAAGCTCTTCGCCACGACCGATTTGTCGAACGCACTTGACTGGAGCGCGACGTAAAAAAACAAAATGTTCGTGATGAAAAACAGATATACGATCGGCAAAAAAATACGCCTTGGCCAACGCGATGAAATCCAGCCGAATAGCGGCGTGATCGCCAACATGCCGACGAAGGTCGCCGTCCACAGCCAAGGCAGATTCTTTAGGCCACCCTGAATGCCCATCTCTTCACGCACGGGGCGCAGCACGTAATACGAGCAAAGCAAAAAGAAAAAATAGGCGAACGCCCACGCGAAGGCGATCCACTCGTCACGTTTGATGTCGATGATTTTCAAGATGGTGTTTTCATAGGCAATGCGCGAAGTCTACGGGCTTAATAGGCTGGGAACAATGCCAACACGCCATCGAGGCCAACGTGGTTGAAGGCGACCGTCGCCGCTGCCCGTACCACTGGCTTGGCGCGATACGCCACTGAGGTGCCCGCGACCGCCATCATCGGTAAATCATTCGCGCCGTCGCCCATGACCATGACTTGTTCGCGGCGCAATCCCAGTGCGGCTGCGGCTTCCTGTACATGCCGCGCCTTCGCGTCTGCGTCGCACAACACGCCCAGCACCCGCCCGGTGAGTTTGCCGTCGATTACTTCCAGCGTATTTGAAAACGCGAAATCAAAACCGAGCCGAGCCTTCAGTCGCTCGGTGAAAAACGTGAAGCCGCCGGACACGAGCAGTAATTTGATGCCGTGTTTTTTTGCCGCGTGGAACAGTATTTCTGCGCCGGGGGTTAATCGCAATCGCTGTTCGTACACGCGCGTGAGTACGCTCTCGGGTAGTCCGGCGAGCACGGCCACGCGCTGCCGCAAGCTGGTCGGCCAATCGAGTTCACCGCGCATGGCGGCTTCGGTGACGGCGGCTACTTCTGATTTCTTGCCCGCGAAATCCGCGATCTCGTCGATGCACTCAATGGTGATGAGGGTCGAGTCCATGTCGGTGGCGATTAGGCCAAAGTCGTTTAGGGACGCGGTGTTTAGAGCAAATGCCCAATCGAGTTTGGCGCGCTCGCAGTGGGTCGTGACGGCGGCGGTAGTGGTTGGATCAGCCGTGAGTAGACGGAACGCCTGGTGCTGAAATGCACCGCTGATTTTTTCGATGCCGTTGGCGTGCGACAAGGCATGCAGGGTTTTCAAGTCCTGCGTTTCGATGTCGGGGGATTGGATGATGAGGTTGTGGGTCATAAAAAATCGCTGGCAGCGCAGCTTGCTTGAGAGCGGTGGCGGGCGCGAGCTGTCTTCCCGGCGAAGGCCGGGATCCAATTTCGTCGTTCATCGTGCAGCGACGAAAATTGGGTTCCGGCCTTCGCCGGGAAGACACTGGATACGGCGGGACTGTGCCCGTTCACCCCGCCAACTCCCGCAATATCTGCTTAATCTCCGCCACGCGCAATTTCACTTCGGCAATCGGTTTTTCAATTCGCAACTTATCCTGTCCCGCCAGCCGATAGTGCTTTTTCTTTTGCACCAGCGCAATCACGCGTTGCGGCTCAATCGTCGTATCGGGGCCGAATTGTACGGTGATGGCGTTGCTGCTGGCGTCGATTTTGATGAGGTCGAGTGGCCGTCCCAATAAACGTAGCCGATGCGAATCGACCAGTGTTTGCGCGGCTTCCGGGATGATGCCGAAGCGATCAACCAGTTCTTCGTGCAATTGATCGAGCCGGTCTTCGTCCTCGCAATTGGCGAGCCGCTTGTAAATCACCAGTCGCTCGTGCGGGTCACCGCAGTAGCTGTCGGGCAGCAGAGCGGGCGTGTGCAAATTGATTTCCGTGGCGACATTGAGCGGCCTCATGAGGTCGGGCTCTTTGCCGGATTTCAACGATTTCACCGCAGCGTTGAGCATGTCGGAGTAAAGCGTGAAGCCAATATCTTGAATGCCGCCGGACTGCGAATCGCCGAGCACTTCACCTGCGCCGCGAATTTCTAAATCGTGCATCGCAAGATAAAAACCAGCACCCAAATCCTCCATCATCTGAATCGCTTCGAGGCGTTTTTTGGAATTCAGCGTGAGCGCTTCGGGTGGCGGAGTGAGCAGGAAAGCATACGCCTGATGGTGTGAGCGACCGACGCGGCCACGTAACTGATGCAATTGCGCGAGGCCGAATTTATCGGCGCGATGAATCACGATGGTGTTGGCAGTCGGGACATCGATGCCCGTTTCGATAATGGTTGAGCATAGCAGCACGTTCGATTTCTGGTGATAGAAATCGCGCATCACGCGCTCCAGCTCACGCTCTGGCAACTGTCCATGCGCGACTGCGATGCGCGCTTCGGGCAACAACTTCTCCAGCTTCTCGCGCTGGTTCTGAATGGTCTCGACTTCGTTGTAGAGATAATAAGCCTGCCCGCCGCGCTTCAGCTCGCGCAACACCGATTCGCGCACGATGCCATCAGAGAGCGTGTGCACAAAGGTTTTGATCGACAAGCGTCGCTGCGGGGCGGTGGCGATCACTGAAAAATCGCGCAGGCCTTCGAGCGACATCGCCAACGTGCGCGGAATCGGCGTGGCGGTGAGCGTCAGTACATCGACTTCCGCCCGCAACGTCTTCAACACTTCTTTTTGTCGCACGCCAAAGCGATGCTCTTCGTCGATGATGACGAGTCCCAAATTCTTGAACACCACATCTTTTTGAATCAGCTTGTGGGTACCAATCGCAATGTCGGCGGTCCCGTCTGCCAACGCCTTCAAGGCCACCGTTGTCTCCTTGGCGGTGCGAAAGCGCGAGAACTCGACAATCTTCACCGGCCACTCAGCGAAGCGATCTGAGAAATTTTGAAAGTGTTGTTCGGCAAGTAGCGTGGTCGGCACCAAGATCGCCACTTGCTTGCCTGCGTTCACCGCGATGAACGCGGCACGCAATGCGACCTCGGTTTTGCCAAAGCCTACGTCACCACAAACCAAGCGATCCATTGGTTGCCCACTCGTCATGTCCGCCATCACCGCCTTGATGGCGGTGGCTTGATCGGGCGTTTCTTCAAACGGGAAGGTGGCGGAGAAGGCGTCGAATTCATTTAATTTCAACGGGAATGCGAAGCCTTGTCGCGCCGCGCGGCGTGCGTAGAGGTTCAGCAATTCGGCCGCCGTGTCGCGCACCTGTTGCGCCGCACGCCGCTTGGCGCGTTCCCATTGGCCGGAGCCGAGTTTGTGTAGCGGCGCGTTTTCTGGGTTGGCACCGGTGTAGCGCGAGATCACCGAGAGTTGCGACACCGGCACAAATAATTTGTCGCTGCCGTCGTAATGCAGCTCCATGAATTCCATGCTGCCTTCGCCGAGATCCATGTTGACGAGGCCCATGTAGCGGCCGATACCGTGCGCGGAGTGCACGACTGGATCGCCGAGGTTGACCTCGGCCAAATCGCGCAACATGCCTTCCGCGTTTGGACGCGATTTGTCGCGGCGGCGGGTCTGTTTGACCTCGCTCGCGTACAACTCGTTTTCGGTGACGATGGCGAGTTGTTCATCGCGCAACACGAAGCCTGCTTGTAGTGGCGAGGCGGTGATGACGAGTGGTTCGCTAGATAAATGCAAGCCGCCAAAGTCAAGCACTGGCGCGGCTTTCAGGCCATTTTCGGCAAGGAACTGGGCGACCGTTTCACGGCGACCCAAGCTCTCGGTGTTGACTAAAACGCGACCGGCGAAACCAGCAATGAAGTTGCGAAAACGCGCGACCGGGTCAGTCGCTTTTCGATCCACTTCAATCGCGGGTAGCGCGTCGGTGTTGGCGAACTGTTGCTCGACTGTGGCGAAGCGTTTTACACCTGCGAACAACTCATTGGTCGGCAGAAAAATATCCGCGGGTGGCAACAGCGGATGATCTTTGTCGCCGCGCAGCATGTCGTAGCGCGATTTCGCGTCCGACCAAAACGCGTCGGCGGCAGCCTCGATGTCGCCATGCGTGAACACGTGCGCGCTGGCAGGCAGGTAATCAAATACGGTGGCGGTCGCATCAAAAAAAAGCGGCAAATAATATTCCACACCATTCGGTGCCATGCCGGCCGAAACGTCTTTATACATGCGGCGTTTGGTCGGATCGCCCTCGAAGCGATCACGAAAATTTTCGCGGAAACGATGCTGACCTTCTTTATCCAACGGGAACTCGCGCGCGGGCAGCAAACGAATTTCGTTGACTGGATAAATGCTGCGCTGCGTGTCCACATCGAACGTGCGGATCGCCTCGATTTCATCGCCGAATAGATCAATCCGATATGGCACCGGGCTACCCATCGGGAACAAATCAATCAGCCCACCGCGCACGGCGTATTCACCCGGCGCCATCACCTGCGTGGTGTTCGAGTAACCTGCCGCGACCAAATCGGCGCGCATCGCTTCCAGATCGAGCTTGGTTTTGGTGCGCAAATAAAACGAGCGGCCGACCACGTACTCGCGGGGCGCGAGACGTGTCATGGCCGTGGTCACCGGCACGATGCCGACATCGAATGCGCCCTGCGAAAACTGATACAACGTCGCCAAGCGCTCGGACACCAAATCGGGATGCGGCGAAAAATGATCGTAAGGCAGCGTCTCCCAATCGGGCAGACGGTTCACGCGCAGACTCGGTGCAAGCCATGCAATCTCTGCCGTGAGTCGCTCGGCATCCTGCGCGCTTGCGGCGAGGATAAAGAGCGGCTTGGTGGTGCTGGCAAATCGCGCGAGGAACAACGCGTCGGCGGAACCGACCGGGGAATTATTGGCGGGCGGGTTCATCTAGGTTGTAGGGTGGGCAACGCATAGCGTACCCACGCGGACATTCGCGGTAGGCGCGCTGTGCGTTGCCCACCGTACCGGATTAGTGAGCTGCATCATTCGAAAATATTCGTGGAAACGCCCGCCTGGCGGGGACTTTCAGCCATTGATCGAATCAAACGACCACGACCGGAATCTTGCCAATCTTCGCGCGCCACTCCGCGGGTCCGGTGCGATGCACGGCGTTGCCGGTCGAATCAACGGCGACCGTGACCGGCATATCTTTAACCTCGAATTCGTAAATCGCTTCCATGCCAAGATCACCAAACGCCACCAAGCGTGAGGCTTTGATCGCTTTCGACACCAGATACGCCGCGCCACCCACCGCTATGAAATAAGTCGCCTTGTGCTTCTTAATTTCTTCAATCGTCGCCGTGCCACGCTCGGATTTGCCGATCATGCCGATGAGCCCAGTTTTCTCCAGCATGGTCGCCGAGAATTTATCCATACGTGACGAGGTGGTGGGGCCGGCCGGGCCGACGACTTCATCGCGCACCGGGCTGACCGGGCCGACGTAATAAATCAGGCGACCAGTCAAATCGACCGGCAGCTGTTCGCCGCGCGCGATCATGTCCACCAAGCGACGGTGTGCGGCATCGCGACCAGTAAGAATTTTTCCCGAGAGCAACACACGATCACCGGAGCGCAGCGAACCCAATTCTTCGCGCGAAATACCGTCGATGTTGACGCGCTTGGAGGTGGCGAAATCGAGTGTGAGCTTCGGCCAGTCTTCGAGCGAAGGCGGCGTCAACACGGCAGGGCCGGAACCATCGAGCGTGAAATGAATATGGCGGGTCGCAGCGCAGTTTGGCAGCAACGCAACCGGTTTAGAGGCTGCGTGCGTCGGGTAGTCCGTGACCTTCACGTCCAGTACGGTGGACAGTCCGCCAAGCCCCTGTGCGCCAATGCCCAGCGCATTCACCTTCTCAAAAATTTCCAAACGCAATTCATCGGCACGATTCGCTGGCCCACGCGCCTGCAACTCATGAATGTTCATCGGCTCCATCATTGCCCACTTCGCCATCAGCATCGCTTTTTCCGGCGATCCGCCGATGCCGAGTGACAATAATCCCGGCGGGCACCAGTCGGCACCCATGGTCGGCACCACTGACAGCACCCAATCGACGATGTTGTCGGACGGCAGCAGCATCGCGAATTTTGATTTGTTCTCGCTACCGCCACCTTTGGCCGCGACGATCACTTCGACTTTATTGCCGGGCACCAGCTCAACGTGGGTCACGCCGGGCGTGTTGTCGCCGGTGTTCTTGCGCGCACCATCGGGGTCGGTCAGCATCGAGCCGCGTAGAGGATTGTTGACGTCGGTATAGGCGCGGCGCACGCCCTCGTTGACCATTTGTTCCAAAGATAGCGATGCGTCAAAACGAACATCCATGCCCACGCGCACGAACGCGATGCAAATGCCCGTGTCCTGACAAATCGGCCGATGACCTTCAGCCGCCATGCGCGAATTGATGAGGATCTGCGCCATCGCATCTTTCGCCGCTGGCGACGCTTCGCGGTTGTACGCCTCCGTCAATACCTTAATGTAGTCGGTGGGGTGGTAGTAGCTGATGTACTGAAACGCATCGGCGACTGAAGCGATGAAGTCTTCTTGCTTGATGATGGTTTGTGGGGACATGGTCGTACTCTCTAGAAATGGTCGCGGGTAGGTGTGTCGTGTGCGGGAGCGGTGCGTGGCGCATCCATGATGCGGTCGATCCACGCAATCGAAAGGGCGGAGAGAATGAAGGCGATATGGATGATGGTTTGCCACATCAAGGTGTGGGTGGTCATCTCGGATGCGTTGATGAATGACTTCAGCAGGTGAATCGAAGAGATGCCGATGATCGCGGTGGCGAGTTTGACCTTGAGCACCGCCGCATTGACATGCGAAAGCCATTCCGGCTGATCGGGGTGACTCTCAAGGTTCATGCGCGAGACGAAGGTTTCATAGCCACCCACGATCACCATGATGAGTAGGTTCGAGATCATCACGACGTCGATCAGGCCGAGCACGAGCAACATGATTTGCGCTTCGGTGAACTTTGCGCCCGCGCCGAAAAATACGCCATGGACAAGGTGCACCAATTCCACGCCGAATTGATAAACATAAATCGCCTGCGCGACGATCAATCCAAGATAGAGCGGCAACTGCAACCACCGGCTCATGAAAATAAGGTTGGGCAGGGGCTTCAGGGGGCGGGCGTGCTTTGGTTCGTTCGCAGGGGTCATTGGATTCGCCAAAAATAGTGAAGCCCGGCAAACGCAGTTTGCCGGGCAAAAGAAGGGCTGTACTTACGCGGATCGGGAAATCGCCAGGGCAGGCGCGATTTCTCTACGCAAAATTTTACCATTCTTGGTTCGCGGGAAATCCTTCGCGAGGTACACGCGCTTGGGTGCTTTGTACGCGGCGAGGTGCTGTTGCCCGAACCCCAGCAACTCATCCGCGCTCACGGTTTGCCCCGGTTGCGCGATCACGTAGGCCGCGACGATCAGTTTGTCTTTCTCGATCTCCTCGCCCACGCACGCGCAATCAGCGACCCCCGGATGCGATTTCAATACGCGCTCCACCTCGTAGGGCGAGACGCGATAGCCGAAACTCTTGATGATGTCGTCGCGTCGGCCGAGGAACCAGAGGTAGCCATCCTGGTCGATCTTGGCGTAATCACCGGTGAAGAAGTAGCCGTGATGCTTGTACTTCGCGGTTTCTTCATCTAGGTTCCAGTAGCGCAGGAACAAGCCCGGGTCGTCCTCGGAAATGGCGATCATGCCCTCGTCGCCTGCGGCCACTTCGACGCGCGTTTCTGGGTCGAGCAGTTTAACGTCGTGCCCCGGCTGTGGAAACCCTGCGGAACCGGCGCGGATCGGGCGATGTACCGATTGCGAGAGGTAGTATGAGAACTCGCTCATGCCAACGGCTTCGTAAATGTCTAGCCCGAATCGCTCGCGCCACGCGTTGAGCATATCGTCGGACAAATGCTCGCCCGCGCTCATGCAAAAACGAAGTGAGGGCACATCGACCTTGGTGGTCGTGGTCTTTTGCACAATCTGGCGATAGACGGTGGGCACACCGATGAAGATCGTCGCTTGATGTTTTGCGATCAAGCGCGTCCACAGATTCGCATCGTTCTTGCCCTCGTGCACGATCACGGTCTTACCGAGGTACAGCGGGTCCATCAAGCCCGAACCCAGCACATAGGTCCAATTGAATTTTCCAGAATGCAAGATGCGGTCAACGTTGTTGGGGTCAAAGTTGAACCAGTATTGCGAGGCTGGCTCGCGGCCGATCAACGCGCGATGCGCATGCAACACACCCTTGGGATACCCGGTGGTACCGCTGGTGTAGACCAGATACGCAGGATCACTCGCGTGCGTCGCGTGCGGTGCCGACCAGGCCGTGATGGCATCGAGTGCGGGGGTGAGATCGTGGACCGCATGTGCGGCACTTTCAACGATCTCACCTTGTCCGGAAAGCAGTACCAGCGCGGCGTTTGGGGCATCGGCCATGCGCGGAACCATCTGCGGCCAGAACGATTTGTCCATCACCAATACCTTCGCCCCAGAGTCCTTGGCGAGATACAACACTTCTTCGGCCGTCAGTAGCGTGGAGGTCGGCACGGCGATGCAACCGGCCTTCATCGCGCCCAAAAATGCGGTTGGGTAGTCGATGCCGTTGGGCAAACGAATCAACACACGATCACCGGGCACGATGCCGTTTTTGCGTAGCAACTGCGCGAATTGGCTGGTGCGGTCGGCGAGTTGGCCGTAGGTGATGGCGGTGGTGCCCAGCACGTCATCCTCAACAATCATCGCTGTGCACTGCTCGATCTCGGTGCCGAGGTGGGCATCGGTGCAGGCGCTGCCGATGTTGAAAAAGGCGGGGACTTGCCAAGTCCATTTGGGGAAGGAGGTCATCGGTTTCTGGTTGTTGTTTCGGTATGGGATTTCATGCAGGTGGCAAGTAACGATTACAAAATCACGCCGTACGGCCAGTTCTCCCGAACTACTTGGGCGGGCAGCTTCTTCAACACTTCAATCGCAAACGCGGAGCCGTCGTCGCTCAACGCATGCAAGGCATGCGCCCGCAATAGCGTCTGTAACGCTTTACCAAACATCGGCGGATCAAGCATTTCACCGTTGAATTTGATCGCACCGCCGAGCAGCGCGTCCGCTTCAATGGCTGCGGTCAAAATCGCGATCTTGGTCTTCGTGTCAGTGGGCGAGGGCGTGTAAGCGACCTTGCAGGGGTGAATGTGCGATGGATGAATCACCTGCTTACCAGTCATGCCCATCGCCGATTCCTCACACGCATGTTTGTAGACCACACGTGATTCTTCGTCGCCGTGCAAATCGAGCCATCTCCGCACATCATCCGGCTCAACAAAATTTTCCGGCATGGCGGAGTTGCCGATTAGCGTTTCAACGCCGCCGATCACGCCCTTACCGGCGATACGCGCTTCGAACAGCACTTGATTCATGAAGTACGCCAATTCAATGGTCCAATTGCGCGGCGTGATTTGAATGCCCATCGCTTTGGAGAAATCGTGAATGCCAAACACGACGTGTTTGACGGTGTTGTATTGCATCAAGTCGGGTGCGATTTTGAGTGACTTTGGGTGCTCGATAATCGGCTGGATCGTCATGCGGTGGTTGAGGCCGACCAGCACGGCGGAGAGGTCGCGAATCTCTGGAGAGCCATACGCCTCGCCCGCTTTGGCCAACATCACGACGTCGATGTGGTCAGATAAATCGCGGATGAGTTGCAAATCTTTTTCGTATTCTTCAGTGCGAAACGGGTTGATCCGCAACGCCACTTGCACCTCTTTACGGCGCGGCATGTGCGGCAGTTCCAGACGCAGCAATTCGCGCGACATTTCCTTTTGACGGCAGCCATCTTCCAGATCAAAAATCAGCGTGTGCGAGGGGGTTTTCCACGCGTGCTTTTTGAAACGCAGTGAGGCCTGCGCCAGATCTTCATACAGCCCCAGCGCGGGTGCGTACTTCACCGGCGGGTAGTAAATTTGGATGCCTGGCCAGTAGTCGCCGAGCAGCGCGGTAGAGGTAGTGGGGTCGTTCAAGTCGGCGAGGTTGCTCATGGTCGTTTGCGCTTTGGAGATCGGTGAAAATGCGGTCAAAACCTACTGCGATGTTGATTCCACGTTACACCGATTGCTGCGGTGCGTCAATAACTCTTATATAAGACATAAGAGATATGCCGCGTGATACAATTCCCACCTACCGCTGGACGCGCCGCGAACATGCCGGACGGATTGCTTTCGTAGCGGTGGACACAATGCTTTGTGCTATAAATTGCCGTTCGTTCGCGTAGCCCAACATTTGCGCCATCCTCGGGCAAGCAAGATCAACAAGGAGAGCACCCATGGCAGCCATTGAATCCGTGAAGCAGGAACTCCGGCTATTTCAGCCCCCTGAGGCGCTAATGAAAGACGCGGCGATCTCCGGCATGGCCGCGTACCAACGCATGTGTGATGCCGCTGCTGCTGATTACAGCGGCTTTTGGGCCAAGCTCGCGCGTGAGTCGCTGGCGTGGCATAAACCATTTTCGGATAACGCGATTCTTGATGAAACCAACGCACCTTTTTATCGCTGGTTTCACGATGGCGAACTAAATGCCTCGTACAACTGCCTTGACCGCAATCTGGCCAACGGCAACGCCGAAAAAAATGCCATTATTTTTGAAGCTGACGATGGCAAGGTCAGCAAAATCACCTACCGTGAGTTGCACCAGCGTGTATGCAAATTCGCCAATGCCCTTAAGGAACGCGGCATCAAAAAGGGTGATCGCGTCATCATCTACATCCCCATGACCATCGAGGGCGTGATCGCGATGCAGGCGTGTGCGCGCATCGGCGCTACGCATTCAGTCGTGTTCGGCGGCTTCTCGGCCAAGAGCGTGCAGGAGCGCATCATCGACGCCGGTGCGATTGCCATCATCACCGCCGACGAGCAAATGCGCGGCGGCAAGGCGCTGCCGATCAAGGCCATCGTCGATGAGGCACTTTCGCTCGGTGGCTGCGAACATATGCAGACGGCGATTGTCTTCAAGCGTACCGGCAATCCCGTCAACATGACCGCTGGCCGCGACGTTTGGTGGCATGACGTGGAAGCAGCGGCGAGCGACGTTTGCGAACCGACATGGGTAAACGCGGAACATCCGTTGTTTATTCTCTACACGTCCGGCTCCACCGGCAAACCCAAAGGGATTCAGCATTCCACCGGCGGCTACCTGCTGTGGACGCACTTGACGATGAAATGGACATTCGACCTGAAGCCGAACGATCTGTTCTGGTGCACGGCAGACATCGGCTGGGTGACGGGACACTCGTATGTGGCCTATGGCCCGCTGTCGATGGGCGGTACGCAGATGGTGTTTGAAGGTGTGCCAACCTATCCGAATGCTGGCCGCTTTTGGAACATGATTCAGAAGCATAAAGTTACCGTTTTCTACACTGCACCGACGGCGATTCGCTCGCTCATCAAAGCCGGTGAGGTTGACCCGAAAGCGCATCCGCGCAATTACGATTTGACGTCGCTACGCATTTTGGGTTCGGTCGGCGAGCCGATCAATCCAGAAGCATGGATGTGGTACCACGAGAATATCGGCGGCGGTCGTTGCCCGATTGTCGATACCTTCTGGCAGACCGAAACCGGCGGCCACATGATTACCCCGTTGCCGGGCGCCACGCCACTTACGCCGGGCTCGTGTACGTTGCCGCTGCCCGGCATTATGACGGCAGTGGTCGATGAAACTGGCCAAGACGTACCTAACGGGAGTGGCGGCATTTTGGTGGTGAAGCGTCCGTGGCCGTCGATGGCGCGCACGATTTGGGGCGACGCAGAGCGCTACCAGAAAACTTATTTCCCGGAAGAGCTCGGCGGCAAGTTGTACCTCGCTGGCGATGGCGCAATCCGTGATAAGACCACCGGCTACTTCACCATCATGGGACGCATTGATGATGTGCTGAATGTCTCCGGCCATCGTCTAGGCACGATGGAAATTGAATCGGCTTTAGTGTCGAATTCCAAATTGGTGGCGGAAGCCGCCGTGGTCGGCCGCCCGGATGATTTGACCGGTGAGGCCATCGTCGCGTTCGTGGTGCTCAAGGGCGCGCGGCCGACGGGGGACGATGCGAAAACGCTCGCCAAGGAACTCCGCGACTGGGTCGGCAAGGAGATCGGCCCAATTGCAAAACCCAAAGACATTCGTTTTGGCGACAATTTGCCGAAGACGCGCTCAGGAAAAATCATGCGTCGGTTGTTGCGCTCGATTGCCAAGGGCGAAGCGATTACGCAGGACATCTCTACGCTGGAAAATCCGGCGATCTTGGATCAACTTAAGCAGAGCATGTAACCAGCCATTGGTGCGGTGCACCATTGGCAAGGTAGTTTGGGCGTGAGTTTTTAGCGTGGCAGTTCAGATTTCCGTTACACTTCGTCACGCCCAAATGTGAACATCTAATAAGAATCGCGGGCAGCGTTCACGAGAATTTTTTATCGTCAACTTAGTACATCGGAGGGAACATGGCATCAGTTACAAGTGAAGCAGGCTACGAAGTTAGCCCAGCAGAGGAACGAAAGGTCATTATCGCGTCGTCACTCGGTACCGTTTTTGAGTGGTACGACTTTTATCTTTTTGCAGTTCTTGCAATATTTTTTGTCGATAAATTTTATCCGCCAGGCAATCCCACGGTTGCGTTGCTCGCGTCACTAGCGACGTTAGCGGCGGGCTTTTTGGTGCGTCCGTTTGGCGCACTGTTTTTCGGCCGTTTGGGTGACATGATTGGCCGCAAGTACACCTTCTTGATCACGATTATCCTGATGGGTTTCTCGACCGCCGCACTGGGTTTCTTGCCCACATACGCGCAGATCGGTGACGCCGCATGGATCATCTTGCTGCTGTTGCGCCTGATGCAAGGTCTCGCGCTTGGCGGTGAGTACGGCGGTGCCGCGACTTATGTTGCTGAGCATGCGCCTCCCGGTAAACGTGGCCTGTCCACCGCTTGGATTCAGACGACGGCAACGGTCGGCCTGTTCCTCGCACTGATGGTTATTTACCTGTGCCGCGTTTACATGTCGCCCGAAGATTTCAAGCAATGGGGCTGGCGCATTCCGTTCTGGTTGTCGTTGTTGCTGTTGGCGTTTTCGATCTACATCCGCCTGAAGCTCAATGAGTCGCCACTGTTTCAAAAGATGAAGGCCGAGGGCAAGGGCTCAAGCTCACCACTCAGAGACAGTTTCCTCAAGTATCCAAACAATAAGTACGTGTTGCTAGCTTTGCTTGGCGCAACGGCGGGCCAAGGCGTGGTTTGGTACACAGGGCAGTTTCAGGTGCTGTTTTTTCTGCAAAACGCGCTGAAAGTTGATTTCCAGATTACTTACATTTTACTGGCGATTGGTCTGGCACTGGCAACACCATTCTTCATTTTCTTTGGCTGGCTTTCCGACAAGATTGGCCGCAAGTGGATCATGATGGCTGGTTGCCTGTTGGGTGCGCTCACCTACTTCCCGCTGTTCAACATGCTGAGTGAAGCGGCCAATCCTGCGCTGGTCAAAGCGACCAAAAATTCACCTGTGACGGTGCTGGCGGACAATTCAGGTGGCGCATGCGATTTCAGTTTTGGCGCTTCGTTGTTGCCACAGCACACGGATCACGCAAAAGACTGCGTCAAGCTCAAAAAGCAACTAACCGGTGCCGGTGTGAATTTCACCTATGCACCAGCGTTGCCCGATGCGCCTGTTGCGATGAAGGTAAAGGACACCGTCGTTAAAGGGACCGACCCTAAGGCAATCGCCGAAGCGCTGAAGGGTGCCGGTTACCCAACGAAAGCCAATGAAGCCGAGATGAACAAGCCAGCGATTGTCGGCATCATCTTCATTTTGATGATCTACGTCACGATGGTTTATGGGCCGATTGCTGCGTTCTTGGTGGAGTTATTCCCGACCAAAATTCGCTACACATCCATGTCGCTGCCGTATCACATTGGCAACGGTTGGTTTGGCGGTTTTCTGCCGTTCACCGCAACCTTTCTGTCGATCTCCTACGGTAATATTTTTCAGGGACTCTGGTACCCCATCATCATTGCCTCGATGACGTTTGTGATCGGCGTGCTGTTCATGCGTGAAACCAAGGATCTGGCGTTGGTGCGTGACGAGTAAGCACTTCGCTGCATGTTTGGCGTGAACAAGCGTCAATTCAACGAAAAACCCGGCCGTTGGCCGGGTTTTTTTTCGCTCCTGTGTGGCACTTCACAACTACGAGTCGCCTGTTCGTGCTAAAACACGTTTCCAAGTGAGGAGAGACGACATGGCTACAAATAAAAATTATGTAAAAACCGAAAAAGGTCACGCGGAAGTTAGTACGCGAGGGCTCGCGCTGCCGCCGCGGGTGCGCGCGATTTTGATTCGTACCGATGGGAAGCTCACCGACGAAGTGCTGACGGCGGACGCGATCAAGGTGGGTGCGCCAGCGGACGTGTTGGCGCAACTTGAAGCGCAAGGATTGATCGAACGTGCGGGTGGTGCGGTACCCGTGAGCGCGGCAGTAACCGCCGCCGCCATCGCCGCCCCCACCGTCGCCGCCGCGTCTGGCGTGGCGACAGCAGAACCGCAAGACATCCCCGCAGATGATTTCGGCAAATTCCGCGCAGCGAAAAAATTGATGACCGATGCGGTCGTCAGTGCAGGCGGCATGAAGAGCTTCTTGTTTACGATGAAACTCGAACGGCTATCGAACTTAGATGACGTCCGCAATTTCCTGCCGACCTTCCGGGAATACATTGCGAAAGCCTCCGGCTTTGACGCAGCGCAATCCATGACGGCCAACCTCGAAGCCTTGCTGAAGTAGGCAGCCGTCGCAATCGGGCGTTCCACCCACAGAGCGGCGACGCGCACGCTTGCAGATGCGTTAAGCTGTCGGCATGTCCACGCTGTTTCGCTACCTCGCGCGAGAAATATTCGTCGCTTCCAGCCTATTGCTGCTGGCCTTGCTCGCGCTATTTGCGTTGGTCAATTTGATCGGTGAGCTGGGGGAGCTCGGGCGCGGCAACTACACCTTGCTGCGCATGATGACCTTTGTCACGCTCGCCCAGCCTGCGAATATTGTCGTGTTGTTTCCACTCGCGGCGATGCTCGGCACGCTCCTCGCCATTTCGCGCTTGTCGTCACATTCTGAACTCACTGTGATGCGTGCCTCCGGGCTATCTTTGTCTCGGCTGGCGCTATACGCAGCGATGATTGGCCTTGCGTTCTCCGCGCTGATTTTTTTGGTCGGCGAATTTGTCGCGCCGGTTGCCGAAGAGACGGCCAAACACCTGAAAAATGCGGCGACGAGCAAGATCATTGCCAAGCGATTCCGTTCCGGCTTCTGGGTGAAAGATGATTTGTCTTTTCTGAACATTCAGTCAGTGACGCGGGAGAGTGAGCTGGTCGATTTGCGAATTTATGAATTCGATGCGCGTCATCGTATGGTCGCCATCAGGCTCGCCAAACGCGCGGTCTACGATGCCAATTTCGCGCCGGTTGATGGCAAGGGACGGTGGGTGATGACGGGCGTTGAGACCACCACGCTCGACGGAAGCAAAGCGCGCATCGCCCGCGCTGAAACGGCGTATTGGGACTCCACGATGCGCCCCGAATTGATGACAGCGCTGCGCGTGAAACCCGACCAAATGTCGATGTCCAATTTATCGTCGTACATCGAACACTTGCGTAACAATAATCAAAACAGCACGCAATACGAATGGGCGTTTTGGTCGAAGTTGTTTCAGCCCGTCTCGGTCATCATTATGATGCTGCTGGCGATTCCGTTTGCGATTAGTTCACACCGCGCGGGTGGCGTTGGTGCCAAGTTGTTGATGGGGGTAACTATCGGCTTGATGTTTTATTTCTTGAGTCAACTAACGTCCAATTTGACCGTGCTTTATGACTGGCCCCCGCTGGTGTCTGCCGCGACCCCGGCCGCCGTATTTTTTGTCGCCGCTGTGATGATGATTTTTTTCAAAGACCACCCCCTGCGGCTGTCGCGCGGCGTTTAGCCTTTCAACGCCGGAGCGCCATGCTCTGCGCTGGTGCTGATGAGTCTGGTACCCGCCCAACGGTCATGCAGAAATTGCTGGTCCCGATCAAAGCGCGCCCATAGCAGTGTCGCCAACATTGGCAGGAATGCCCACATGGCGATGACTGGGCTTACGCGCGCAGGGAAAAACAATAGCACCAAGCCGACGCAAGCGGGGCCGTAGAACAGCGTTGCGCAGAGTAGTCGGCGCAATGCCCGCTTGAAGTCGAGGCGGGCGCCGTGCAAATCGACCACGCGAAATCGCCAAGTTTTCATTGGCAAGGTTTGGCCGCTACGCGTCCAAAACCACAGAAAATAGAGGGCGAGGACGGTCGCGAGATAAATCTGGAATACCGCGTGTGGCGCGCCATTCAGCACCACGCCTTTCATGCCGGCAGCGGGAAAAGCTGCGATTAGCATTAACGCCAACAGCAACAGGCCTTCATAAGGAAGTGCGGCGACGCGCCGCATGATGCTGGGAACAGCAGGTTCCGTGGCCTGCGATAAATCTCCAGCCACGCGAAGGCTACTTCGCGACAGCAGGGGCGGTCTGCAAAACTTTTTCGTTCCAGCGTTCACGAACGCTGTGCTGTTTTTCTGGCGGCAGGCGCGACAAATCTTCGTACTTATCGCGGGCGGCTTTGCGTTGCTCCGGCGTCATCGCTGCCCAGTCTTTGATGCGTTCCTGAAAACGCTCTTGCTGGATCGGCGCGAGTTTTGGATAGGTTTTAGCCGCACCCAAGAGCTTGCGTTGCTGCCCACCGGGCATTTGTCCCCAGTCTTTTTCCAGTGGTGCGAGCACCTTGCGCTCGGGGTCAGGCAGCTTCTTCCATGGCACTGGCGGTGCGTCTTTGGCTTCAGCATGGACGATCACTGGCATTGCGGTTGCTAGCAGTGCAACCGCAACAACGACGAAGCCTAACGCGACGATTCTTTTACCCACGATCCAAAGTCCTTATCTAAAAATGCGTTGATTGGCAATTCGCCAGTCAATAGCTGTGCATCGAGTTCACCAGCAGAGTCGGCAATGTCATCGTCCATCGCGTTGTAGCCAATGACGGCGATGGCGATGGCTAAAAGCGGCAACCAAAACAACGGTTTACGGAGAAAGCCGGATGCATCGATGGACTGCCCATTGTTAGTCGCCAATTGCGTATTGGTGACCACCTGCGCGACGGGCGCGGGCTCACGAAAATTTGCCATGGCCGCCTCGCGCGCGGCGCGCAGCTTGGCGAGTTTGTCCGGCGCGATCTCAGTCAGGCCAGCATTTAGGCTACGGGTAATTTGTTTAGCGAAGTCTTGTTCATTCATGATCGTAATCTCTAGTACGTTGCTCGGGAGGCTAGGTTGGCCGACGCAGCGAATCGAGGGTGATTCCCTTGCCGCGCAACAATAGCGTGAGTGCATGTACCGCGCGGGAACAGTGGGTCTTTACACTGCCCTCAGAGCAACCCATTGATTCGGCGGTTTCTGCAACATCGAATTCCTCCCAATAACGCAACATGAACGCCTCACGTTGACGCCCCGGCAGCTTGGCAATTGCCTCCTCAATGATCTTCAACGTTTGTGACTGCTCAAGCTGGTCAGACGGCGAAACGGGAACATTCGTGTTGTCCTCGGCCTCCAGCGTTTCTAAAAAGTCACGCTCATCGTCGTCGTCATTGCCGCTGCCGAATGACGAAAATTGCGTCGTGTAGGTGTTGCGTACCTTGGTGCGGCGGTACCAATCACGAATGGTGTTTTGCAGAATCCGCTGGAATAGCATCGGCAATTCGCCGTTCGGCTTGTCCGGGTATTTTTCCGCGAGCTTCATCATCGAATCCTGCACGATGTCGAGTGCGGCTTCGTCATCCTTGACGGCAAACACGGATTGCTTGAACGCCCGTCTTTCGACAGAGGCCAAAAAGTCCGACATTTCTTTTGCGGTAGCCAGAGTTTCCTCGTTGATGAGTACGAATCGTTGTTATTTTCGCGCGGTGACGCGGCCAAAAGATTGCGTGCAATTCCCAAAGCCGTTCGAGAGTCTAGCAAGTTTCGCGTGTGGCGGCACGCCGCGTCGATTGGCATCGCTTGACCATTCGCCCGGCAATAGGTAAGGTACGTTATTGCGCACTGCACAATTCATCCTCAAGTGACCCTTGTTCGCCCGCCAGGGCCGAATTGCTGTCAGTCCCCTCACTCGCACGGGGGGTGACGCGAAGTTGGACGTCATGTAGCCGCACAACGGCATCGGTTCAATCGCACTATCGGGGAGGCCACTCTATGCTCGTGCATGCGGCGAGCCAGAGTGTGTGCGCCTCCGTTTTTGATCCGTTTAATTGTGAATACGACTATGAAACTCTCTGACGCTCCTACTACCGCGCAAGCAGCATCCCACCTCGAACCGCTGTCCGGCGCAGAAATCCTTTGTCGCTCACTGAAAGCCGAAGGAGTCGATTTTGTGTTCGGCTACCCCGGCGGTGCCGTACTGGTGATCTACGACGAGATTCACAAACAGAATCACTTTCAGCACATCCTCGTGCGCCACGAGCAGGCTGCCGTCCATGCGGCCGACGCGTACGCGCGCACCACGGGTCGCCCCGGCATCGCCTTGGTCACCTCGGGTCCCGGTGTCACCAATGCGGTGACCGGCATCGCTACGGCCTACATGGACTCGATCCCCATGGTCATCATCACTGGGCAAGTACCCACGCACGCCATCGGCCAAGACGCGTTTCAGGAATGCGACACCGTTGGCATCACGCGCCCCTGCGTCAAACACAATTTCTTGGTCAAGGATGTTGCTGACCTTGCAACCACCATCAAGAAAGCGTTCTACATCGCCACCACCGGCCGTCCCGGCCCGGTTGTGGTTGATATTCCCAAAGACGTGTCGATGATGAAGACGCCGTTCCACTACCCCGAGTCAGTGGAAATGCGCTCGTACAAACCGATTACCAAAGGACACAGCGGCCAGATTAAAAAGGCGATGCAGTTACTGCTAAACGCCGAGCGGCCAATGATTTATGTCGGCGGCGGCGCAATTCTCGGCGATGCATCGAACGAAGTGACCGACCTGGTGCGCACGCTCGGCTACCCTTGTACCAACACGCTCATGGGGCTTGGCGCGTACCCGGCGACCGACAAACAATTTGTTGGCATGCTCGGTATGCACGGCACCGTCGAAGCCAATATGGGTATGCAATTTTGCGATGTGTTGATCGCGATTGGTGCACGCTTTGACGACCGTGTGATTGGCAACCCAACCCACTTCAACGCCGGCAACCCCACCCGCAAAATCATTCACATCGACATTGATCCATCGTCGATTTCCAAGCGCGTGAAAGTGGAAGTGCCGATTGTTGGCAACATCAAAGACGTGTTGATCGACTTGCTTGGCCAATTGAAAGCCGCCGAACAAAAGCCGAACAAAATCGCCGCGTGGTGGAAGCAGATCGAAGAATGGCGCGCCAAAGATTGTCTCAAGTACAAAACTAACGACATCATCAAACCACAGTACGTGATCGAGAAACTCTACGAGGTCACCAAGGGCGATGCCATCGTCACCTCCGATGTTGGCCAACACCAAATGTGGGCGGCGCAGTACTACAAATTTGACAAGCCGCGCCGCTGGATCAACTCAGGCGGCCTTGGCACCATGGGTGTGGGGCTGCCCTATGCGATGGGCGCAAAATTCGCGTTCCCTGATCTCGATGTCGCATGCGTGACCGGCGAAGGCTCGATCCAGATGTGCATTCAAGAGCTTTCGACCTGCAAGCAATACCACCTGCCCATCAAAGTGATTTTGCTCAACAACCGCTACCTCGGCATGGTCCGCCAGTGGCAGGATTTCTTTCACGGCAATCGTCACGCCGAAAGCTACATGGATGCACTGCCCGATTTCACCAAACTTGCCGAGGCCTATGGACATGTGGGCATGGACATCAGCAAGCCCTCCGATGTGGAGAACGCATTGAAAGACGCGTTCGCGATGAAAGATCGCCTCGTGTTCATGAACTTTGTCACCGATCAAAAAGAAAATGTGTTCCCGATGGTGCCCGGCGGCAAAGGCATTTCGGAAATGATATTGGCTGAAGATCTCTAAATTACAAACCCAGAAAAACGCCAATAAAACATGCGTCACATCCTCTCGCTATTGATTGAAAATGAAGCCGGTGCGCTGTCACGCGTCGCCGGACTATTCTCGGCTCGCGGCTACAACATCGAGTCACTCACCGTCGCGCCGACCGAAGACGCCACGCTCTCGCGTATGACTATCGTCACGTCTGGTTCGGATGATGTGATCGAACAAATCACCAAGCAGGTCAATAAGTTGGTCGATATTGTGAAGATCGTTGACCTCAACGAAGGCAAGCACGTCGAGCGCGAGCTGATGCTCGTGAAGCTGCGCGCGGTCGGCAAAGACCGCGAAGAACTGAAACGAACTGCCGATATTTTCCGCGCGCGCGTGATCGACATCACTGAGAAAACCTACGTCATCGAGCTCACCGGTACCGGCGAAAAGCTTGATGCGTTTTTAGACGCGCTTGATCGAGCGCTGATTTTGGAAACCGTTCGCACCGGCGCTTGTGGTCTTGGGCGGGGCGAATGGGTGATTAAGGTTTAGGGCGTTTTGGGTTGAGCGTTGAGTGTCAATGCTCCTGCGCCACGCTCAACCGCATTGAATAATTTTTTGAAACCAAGGGAACGAAAATGAAAGTTTATTACGACAAAGACTGTGACCTCTCGCTCATCAAGGGCAAAAAAGTCACCATCATCGGTTACGGCTCGCAGGGCCATGCGCACGCTCAAAACCTGAGCGAGTCCGGCGTGAAGGTCACCGTGGGCTTGCGCAAGGGCGGCGCTTCGTGGGACAAGGTCAAGAAGGCTGGCCTTAAAGTTGCCGA
>JAYTVA010000063.1:0-22062 GCA_043744255.1 Burkholderiales bacterium
CCCTTCCGCAGTTGCGCTTCACTTCGTTCGCTGTGGTCAGCTTACGGGAGGACTTGCACCTCCAAGAGTGCGCCCATGCTGGGCGCACATAAAAAAGGCCGCTACTCAGCGGCCTTTTTTTGTGCGCGACGTTACGTGAGGCTCAGTGTGGCTCAGTGACGTCCAGCTTGTAACGCCGCAATCCGCGCTTCCATTGGCGGATGCGTCGAAAACAACGCACTCCAACCTGCCTTATCCGAAATGCCAGAAGCTGCCATCGACTTCGGCAACTCGCCCGGTGTCAAGCCGCCAAGGCGCGACAACGCGTTAATCATCGGCTGCGGGCGACCCATCAGTGAAGCGGCACCCGCATCCGCACGAAATTCACGCTTGCGTGAAAACCACGCCACGACCATCGACGCCAGAAAACCAAACACAATCTGGCAGACCATGTCGGTAATGTAGTACCCCATCCCCGGCCCACCGCGATCATTTTTCAGCAACACGCGATCTACAAAGTAGCCAACAATTTTCGCGAAGAACACCACAAACGTATTCACCACGCCCTGAATCAGGGTCATCGTCACCATATCGCCGTTCACCACGTGCGAAATCTCGTGTGCGAGCACGGCTTCAACTTCCTCCTTGGTCATGGATTGCAAAAGACCCGTGGAGACCGCCACCAACGCGGAATTCTTAAACGCACCGGTGGCAAACGCATTCGGCGCGCCCTCATAAATCGCGACTTCCGGCATACCGATGTTGCCCTTCTGCGCGAGCGTTTGCACGGTCGAAACCAGCCAGCGCTCAGTGTCATTCTGCGGGCTGGTAATCACCTGCGCGCCCGCACTCCACTTCGCCATCGTCTTTGACATCAGCAGAGAAATAATCGCACCGGTAAAACCGACCACCGCCGAAAACGCCAGCAGCATCGGCAGATTCAACCCGTTCTGCGTCAGAAACCGATTCACACCCAATGCACTCGTCACCACGCCCAACACCAGCATTACCGCCATGTTGGTCACCAGGAACAAAATCACGCGCTTCATACCGCCTCCAGTCAAAAAAAGTGCCGGTGTCCGGGAGACGCCCCGAGAGCCACGCATGCAAAACGCATTATGCGGGTGATTGGGGGGAATTCAAGGGGGTGGCGGCCAAGCAGTTCGCCCGTAACCGCCACCAGCCTCTCACAGGCACTTCGTTTGTGACATGCATATGGTGGTGTTGCGCAAATAGTGCAACACAAAAACGCATCTTCTTCGCCGGACAAGGCTCGGCGCAGAATGACAATCGTTAAGAGTGGCGCAACGTGGTACCGCATCGACGGGTGGCGAACTACCCCCAGCGAGGTACCCAAAACTTGTCATGCTGAGCGGCTTTTTCGATGGAGACCCCCTTCGGGGGGCGAAGCATCTCATCGGCGTGTTGTTCGGGTGATGTTGATTGCGACGCGATGAAATTCATGGTGGAATATTCGCGAACACATTGCCCACCCAACCGCTGGAACGCTAGGTCTGGCGCGGATTTTTCGGCAGTCCCATTGAATCGACGGATGAGATTCTTCGCCAGATAAGGCTCGGCTCAGAATGATAATAGTTGGGTGTGGCGTAACTTGGTACCGCATCGGCAAGCGGCAAACTACCCACAGCGAATCACTCAAAACTTGTCATGCTGAGCGGCACTTTCGATGGAGACCCCATTTGGGGCGCGAAGCATCTCATCGGCACAAATTCAGGTGATGCGAATCTCAACGCGATTCGATTCATCGCCTTACAGATGCACAAACAGGTGGACACATTTCGTATTACACACGCTATCGCTAGTTTTTGTTTGAGTCATACGGTTATAGTTCTGCCCGCGTTCCACACCAACGTAGCGGCCGAAGGAGCCCACCCTCATCCCCGCCGCAACCGCTGCGCAAACCCCGCCCCCACAAACAGCCCCAGCGAGATCGTCCAGAACAGCGGCGACAACCCGACCGCCGTACTGACCGCGCCGAACACCAGCGGCATGACCGTTTGGCTGGTGTTGATGAGCGTGGTGCGCAGCCCCAGCGCTTCACCGGCACGGCCTTTCGGGGCGGATTCGTGCAGCAAGGTCAGCACCATCGGCTGCGGCGCGCCGAGGCCGAGACCCAGCAGGAACATGAGCGCCATCATCACTGGCACGCTGTCGGTGAACGGCAGCAGCGCGAAGCTGACGCCTGCGATGGCGAGTGCCATCGCGAGCATGGTCCAGAGTTTGAAACGATTGACGACGAACGGGAGTGCTAATCGCACCGCGAACGTGGCGGCGGCGAAGGCACCCATGACGATACCGATTTGCGATGCGCTGAGGCCGATGTTGCTGCCGTGGATCGGGATCGCGAATCCGTAGACATCCCACGCCACGGTGAGGATGGTCATGGCGATGAAGAGGTGGCGCATATCGCGTTCGCGCAGGAGATCAAGCACGGCACCGGCCTCGACCGGCGCGGGTGTGATGTGTGGACGGATGCGCGGTAACAAGTTCGCGCTCAAGGCGATGATGGGCATCACCGTGAATGCAGCGAGGATGAGAAACGCGGCGCGAAAGCCGAGTGCATCAATCACCAGCCCCGCGAGCAAGGGGCCGATGAATGACGACGTTGAAAATCCCAACGCGACGTAACTGAAATTGATGGCGCGATCTTCTGGTGCGCTCATCACGCCGACGGCGTGATACGCGGCGACGTGGATTAGCATGAACGAGACGCCGGTGATGAAGGCGGTGACGTAGAGCGCTGGCAAGCCGGGAACGAGAAATGGAATGACCACACCGATGCCGACGCCAATGGAGCCGATCAACATCGGGACGCGCGTCGGTACGCGATCAATCCAGCGACCCGCGCTCACGGACAACAACGCGGGCAGCAATGCATACAACGCGATCAAGGAGCCGACCGTGAACGCGGACGACTTCAAGGCAATCGCATTCAAAGACACCGCGATGCGACTGCCGTTGAACGCGATGTGATCGAGCACCAACAAGATGATGAGGAGTGGTAATGGGCGCATTAGGATTTCTTTGCCGCGAGTGCTACGCCCATTGCTGTGACCGCGATACCGATCAACGACACCGTCGTCGGCACCACGCCAAAGAACCACCACTCCAGCGCCACCGCGACCACCGGCGGCAGGTACAACATGCTCGACACGCGCGTCGCCTCGCCGCGCCGCATCAAGGTGTGCAGCGCATTGACAGCGAGGATGGAGGCGAACAACACCAGAAAGGTGATCGCGAAAATCAGGGTCCATGACCAGCGCACTGCAGCACCTTCCCAAATCAGGCTAAGTGGCGCGAGCGCAAGGAGGCACACGACAAATTGAATCAAGGTGCTAGACCGCAGATCAGCGGTCGCGCAAAATTTTCGTTGGTACAGAGTGCCTGCGGTGAGTGCCGCTAATCCAGTCGCCACCGCGATCAAGCTACCCGCACTGACCGCTGCAATGTCGAGCTTGTGCCACACGATCATCGCCACACCGGCGAGGCCAATCGCGACGCCCAACCACTGTTGCGCGCTGGGTCTTTCATGGAGCCAAAAGGCGGCGATCGCGGCAGTGAGCAACGGTTGCGCGGCCATGATGATCGCGGCGACCCCTGCCGACATGCCCTGATATTGCGCGTAGTGCGTGCCGCTGAGGTGGATCGCGTGCACGAGTAAACCCGCAACAACAACGTGGAACCATTCAATCGGTGTTGCGGGCCAGCGCGGCTTAAACCACACGAGGATCGGCGCGAGTACCGCGATGCCGATGATGAAGCGCAACGCCAAAAACGTAAACGGGGCTGCGTATTCCAGCCCCGCTTTAGTGGCAAGAAAACCCGAACCCCAGACGATGACGAAGTACCAGGCGAGCAGCGCGCTGTTGGGCTGAACAGATGCGCCCGCGCGCACGGTGACTTAACGGAAACCCGCCCCCTGCATGGCTTTCGGCAAGGTGATGCGATTTTCTTGCCAGAATTTTTTGATGAATGTAGGCTCACCGGCGAAGGCGGATTTCGTGACTGAGTTCGCAACTGAGGGCGCTGGACAGACGCCCGTCGCGCGATAGCTCAAGGCCGCCGCCAAACGAGCCTCAGCGGGGTCACCAAGCTGGCGAGTGTAGTCATCCGCGACCGCGCAGGTTGGTGCGAAGCCATCGGCATAGTCGCCAAAGCCTAGCTGATTTGCACCTTTGAACTCGACGGAGAAATAGGTGGTGCCGCAGTTATCGACCGGCACAAAACCGTAGGGCTTGCCGCGTGTGGTACTACCGACGCGAATGACACGCACACCGATTCCTTCCAACGCATTGATTGCCGCCTCGCTCGCCGACGCAGTGCCGCCACTGGTCAGCACGTACACGCGCGATAGGCCAAGGCTCGGCAATGCCGCGTTGGCCACCGTGTTGGTGTTATCAAAGCCGCTGGAAATGCCGTAGAACGGTGAAACGTAATCAGGGTCGGTGTTGTCCGCCACCCGTTTATCGCTGTAGGTTTCTTTCTCAAAAATCTTTCCACTGGTTTGCGCGGCACCGGTAATCATGTAGGCGAGTTGACTGGAGATGTAGAGCAGACCCCCACCGTTGTAGCGCATATCGAGCACCAGATCGTTCACCCCGCCAGTCGTGAGTTGCCGGAACGCGTTGACGAGCGCGCCTTCCGACGGAAAGTTAAAGCTATTGAATTGCATGTAGCCGACCCGGCCATTGCCAGTGTCAATGACCTTGGTGTTTTGCACCGGGCTCGTGGTCACCGACGCGCTCGTCATCGTCACCACGCGCGTGTTGACGGCACCCTGATCGCGCACCACAAACGTATGGGTGGCACCGGTTGTGCTGGGGAACAAGCCTTCGTTGAGCACGTTGACGTTGTTGCCGTTTGCGACATCGACGCCATCCACGGTCAACACCTGCGCGCCACGGGCCAAGCCCACGTTGGTGGCGGGCGAATTGGGCTCGGTGTAGGCGAGCACAATGACCCGTGGCGGGCTAGCACTTAGTAACGCCCAGTTGGCACCATAGCCAGCATCAATACCCGCGATGAAACTTGCTTCGTATGCGGCCGTATCGTCATAAAAATGAAACTCATCCTTCAGGCGACCCGACGACGTTCTTGAATTGGTTTTTAGTACGTCAAACAACGATTGCGGTGAGGTGTACGAAGCAATGTTGACGCTCGGTACTTCGCTATACCAAAGATAGGTTTCATCGACAAACGAGCGCACAAAACTTTTCTCTTGGTCGAGTGTACCGGGGCGGTCACCATATTTCGGGTTCGCGCGCGGTGAGACGCAGCGTTGGCCGACGGCTGAAGCAACCGGCAGTGCATTGCCAAACGGCAAGCGCTCCAACGTGCGCGTTTGCGCGAAACCATTGACCGTAAAGCGCGAAGTAAAGCCGCCATAGGCAAAGCTAACCGTGGTATCGCCTACCGGAAATATCGTGATGTCACTCGCGCGCCAGGTAGTTGACAAGTAATGGCTACCCCCATTCGAGCGCGAACGTGACAGCGTACCGGTTGCCGAGTTGTTAGCCCCCAGTGTTGGCGCGCCGATCACAAACATCGGCTTGCCCACTTCGTCATAGTGATAAATCACTTTGAATAACGCATCGCCATTCTGCGCCACCGAAACGCCCCAGCCATCGGAGCCGTTTTGAAAGTAGATGTCGGTGTTGTCGCGCGGGTAGTCGGATTTGCGCGTGGCAAACGAGAACCGCGTCATCGCTTTGGTGATCACGGGGCTTACGCCGATGCGATACGTAAAAGTCGCACTGTTGTAGGCGTTAAAGGTCAGCGTGCCATCGCCGATTTTGGTCACCACGGTTTGCGCTTTGTTGAACACGGTGTTGAACGGGCTGCCTGTCGTGCGGTACAAATTGCCGCGACAAGTAGTGCCGTTGAACGCCTGCAAATCGCAACCGGACATGATAATAAATAGCTGCGAGCCGTCCGTGTCATAGGTGTACCACACCGCGAAAATTTCGTTGTTGTGCTGGTTAACCTGCAAGCCCCAGCCGGATTCATTGGCGTTCCACCAGATGTCGGTGTAATTGGTGAAGGTCTGCGCGAATGCCGAGGTGATGCTGAAATAGGCAAACGCAACAATGGCGAGGAGCTTTTTCATGGGGTTTCCAACCGTTTAGTGAGGGTTAACTTAGCGTGATGTTACCGCAGCTTTTGCGTAGCTGCGAACGCGCTGCACGTCACAAAGTGTGGCGGCGATGCGCTCAACGTTCACATAAATCGCAGTGGTAACATCGCGCCATGTCCACGTACGACGATCTTCCTCTGTTCGCCTCACGTCCCGATGCTGCTTCCAACCGTAGCAGCGAAGTCATCCCCGTGTCCGCCCTGAATCGCCGCGTGCGCAATCTGCTCGAAGCCAATCTCGAATTGCTGTGGGTGTCTGGCGAGCTATCGAACGTAATGCGCGCCGCCAGCGGGCATTGGTATTTTTCATTGAAAGACGATGCCGCACAGGTGCGCTGCGTGATGTTTCGCAGTCGCGCGTCCACCGTTTCGTTCACGCCAGAAAACGGCATGCAGGTGGAAGTGCGCGCCCTGCCCTCACTGTATGAGGCGCGCGGGGAATTTCAACTGGGTGTGGAAAACATGCGCCGCGCGGGGCTGGGCGCGCTGTTTGAGGCATTTGAACGACTGAAAGCCAAGCTATCTGCGGAAGGTTTGTTTGATGCGGCGCAGAAAAAAACGCTGCCGACATTTCCCCGCTGCATCGGAGTGGTGACTTCACCGAACGCGGCGGCATTGCGCGATGTGTTGACCACGCTACAGCGCCGCGCGCCGATGATTCCGGTGGTGCTGTACCCGACCTCCGTGCAGGGCGCGGCGGCACCAGCCGAGATTGTTGCTGCAATAAATGCAGCCACCACGCGCAACGAAGTCGATGTGTTGATCGTCTGTCGCGGCGGCGGGAGTATCGAAGACTTGTGGGCGTTCAACGACGAAGCGGTGGTGCGCGCAATTGCGCGATTGCGCAACACGACCGACATCGTGGTCGTCGCCGGCGTCGGCCACGAAACCGATTTCACCATCGCCGATTTTGTCGCCGATGAACGTGCGCCCACACCGACGGCTGCGGCGGAACTGGTGTCACCTAATCGCGAAGAATTGCTTAGTGATGTGGTGGCGATGAAGGCAGCACTGCAACGTGCGATGGTGCGTCAACTTGACACCGCGCAACAACGATTGGATCGTGCCACGCGCGGCCTGATCTCGCCCGCTGAGCGCCTTGCGCGTGAACGCGAACGCATCAACTTTGCTCGTACCAAATTGCGGCACGTATTGCACGCCACACGCGATGGTGCGACTCATCAACTCGCCTTATTACGCCAGCGGTTTCAGGCACAACACCCTGAAACTGTCCGCCAGCGCTTGTGTTTGCGGCTTGATGAGCGCGGGCGTGCGCTAAAAATCAGCATGCAGCGTGAAATGGAACGGCGCTCTGCTGCCGTTGCGCAAGCGGCAACTTCGCTCGCGTTGTTGTCACCGTTAAATGTATTAGAACGTGGTTACGGCATCGTGCAACGCGGCGGTGCGGTGGTGCGTGACCCGCACACACTGCGTGTCGGTGACGCGATCACCGTTCGTGTTGCCAAGGGTGAAATTGGTGCAGCGGTGACCAAGGTACACACGCCGACGAATCCCGACAACAAATAATTTCCACTCGTCAGCGTCGGCGTGATCTCAGGTACCCGCACCGCACCAATGCGCACTCTCTCATTAAAGAAAATGAAATCAAAAATAATTATTGTGATGTTCGCCAGCGTGTTCGCTATCGGTTTTGGCATCGGCGGCTGGTTTGGTATCAAAACGCTGGCGTTGCAAATCTGGCAGGTTGTGGAGACGCGCAATTGGCAACCGGTATCCGCAACGGTCCTCGCGGCCGATCTCGTGACCCAAAAAAAGACGTCGCGCGTCACGGCTCGCTATCGGTACCGCGTCAATGGCCGCGACTATGAAGGCACGCGCATCGGCAGCACCGATGGCAGCGACAACATCGGCCGTTGGCATCACGATCAATATCAATTGCTCGCCCGTGCCAAACGTAACAGTAGCGCAATTCAAGTTTGGGTTGACCCCGACCACCCCGAACGCACGCTGGTGGATCGCAATATTCGCTGGGCGATGGTGGCATTTTCCATTCCGTTCGCGATCCTCTTTCCGCTGATCTCGCTCGGTGCGTGTTGGGTGATTTATCGAACGTTGCGTGTACCCACCACGGGAGGTAGCGATGGATTTAAGGCCTATCGAAACGCATACGGGATCCAATCAAATGCGAGCACGAAGATGCGAGGCGCGTGGGCATGGGCGCTGGCTTGGAATCTGCTATGGTTTCCGATAATGTTTGTACTGTTTTCTAGCATAAAAGAGTTCCCGTCGCCCGCGCTACTGTTCCTCATCTTCCCCTTTCTCGGGCTTTTATTGGTTTGGGACGCGGTCAAGAAGACCATGCGCTGGCAACAACACGGAGACGTTACGCTCACCCTCAGCCCACCGCAACCCAGCCTCGGCAACAACATCAATGTCGCCGCGCGCTTTAGTCGTGTCCCACCCGCTGGAAATTTCACCGTGGCGCTGATTTGTGAGGAGGTCGATGGACGGGGCGAGAGTACGGTGCATCGCACCGCGTGGCGGCAGGAGCGCGTGGTGCGTACGAGTGCTGCGACTGTCAATGCCTCATTTTTGCCGCGCACGAATGTACCCGCGACTGAAGCCGAAGGCACTCGCTATCACCGCTGGCGCGTGCTGGTACGCTTTCCCGATGGTAAGGATGAGCGCGAATTCAACATCGTTGTGAGCCCAGCGCGCGCGGAGGAGGCGATGATGCCCGACGCTACGCCAGACGTGATGGCAGAGGCCACCGCCACGCAACCGATTCCACCCACGCTCGCCACCGTCAACGAAACGATGTCCAAACTGCACATCGAATTCGGCACCGCCAATCAGCGCGGCGCGGCTATCTTTACGTTGATCTTCGGCGTGATTTTTATTGGTGTTGGGTGCTTCTTGGTGTTTGGTGACCTCACGCGCGGCTCGATGATGCCAAAAATGATGGGCTTCATTTTTGCGGTCGTTGGCTTCGCGATTGCTGGCTACAGCGCGTATGCGTTCACCCATCGCCGCACGGTAGAGATCGCACAGGGTCGCGTGCGCGTGGCCAATCGCTGGTTGGCCAAATCTAGCGTGACCGAATTTGCGGTACGAGATGTGCAAGCACTCTCGTCCAAAATTACCGGCACCACCACCGTCGGGACGACGCGCCACGATCACCACGAAATAAGCGCCGTCCTGCGCGATGGGCGCGCCATCGAATTGGCGAGTGATGTGCGTGACCTCGGTGTGGCGGAGTCGCTCAAGCAGCTTTTTCAGAGACGACTCGTGGACGCAGAAACTGGTGAGAGGCCGCTCTCCTCGGCGAGCATGGTCAGCGAACCCACCGAGCCCACACCCGCCGATGTTGCCCGCGCATTGCAAATCCGCAAACAGATCACCCTCGGCGTGAAAATTTTGGGTGGCCTTATGTTCGTCGCGTTTTTCTGGGACGCGTTCGGTTCATTTTTAGATGTCGGTAAAGAGCGCGCGGTGGCGACGCCACAGGTGACGAAGCCCGCACCTATCGCCAATCTGGGCACCGCCGAGGAAGCCATGTTTACCGCCGTCAACCGTGGCGACGGTGCAGCACTCGCGAGTGCGCTGGCGAGCGGCGCAAACATCAATGCAACCAACAACTGGGGTGCGACCGCATTGATCGTGGCGGTAGGCGAAGGCGCGGTGAGTGAAGCCGTGGTGCAGCAGCTCATCAGCGCGGGTGCCGATGTCAATTTCACGATCACCGCCGACGCCAAGTATCGTGGCCGTACAGCACTGATGGCGGCGGCGTTGGCGAGCCACAGCAGCACCATCCCGACGCTGCTCAAGGCGAATGCCGACGCAGAAAAATTTGATCGGCACGGCTGGAGTGCCTTGCACTACGCGGCTTACGCGGGCGACATCAACAGCCTCACCGCGTTTCACCGACATGCGATCAAGCTCGATCTCATGAGTCCCGCGAGCCGTGGCGAGAGCCCGCTGATGCTCGCCGCGCGCTACGGAAAATTAAACGTGATTCGCGATTTGATCGAACTCGGTGCCGATCCGCGACTGAAGGATCGGCACGGCGAGAATACCTACGGCTGGGCGAAATTTTTTAAGCAGGACGCCGCGATGGAGATGTTGAAGCAATATCAATAGCAACAGCCAGCAAATATTCGTCAGCAGGCGTATTGTTGTTAGCCCACCAACAGCAATGGAGTACGTCATGGCCAAGAAAGAAAAATCAGCGTCAAAAGCGAAATCAGGCTCATCCGTTTACAAAGTGATCGAAATCGTCGGCACCAGCAAGGATTCATGGGCAGATGCGGCGAAGAACGCAATTAGGAGTGCCAGTAAATCGGTGCGCGATTTGCGGGTCGCCGAGGTGTCAAAGCTCGATGTGAAAATCGGCAAGGACAACGAGTTGGTGTTTCGCTCTAAGCTGCATTTGTCATTCAAGTATCACGACGAGTGAAGAAACTGTTCAACACGCTGCGCGACGGCTTGGGCTACGTCGTCGCGCAGGCAGTCGAAAATTTCTGCATTCGGCATCGACCGCAACCACGTCATTTGTCGTTTGGCGAGTTGCCGCGTGGCAATGATGCCGGTCTCGCGCAAGCCACTGAAATCACCCGTCTCCAAGGCATCCCACGCCTGTCGATAGCCGACCGCGCGCATCGACGGCATGCCCGCATGCAGTGCATAGCGGGTCTTGAGCGCACGTACTTCATCGACGAATCCGCTAGCGAGCATGGCATCGAATCGCGCTGCGATGCGTGCATGCAACACGCTGCGATCAGACGGCACCAAGCCAATCGTTCGTGCGTCAAACGGTGCGTCGTGTTTGCGCGTATCGCGTTGTTGCAAGGCGGAAATCGGTACGCCGCTAATTTGAAAAACTTCGAGCGCGCGCTGTATCCGCTGGCTATCGTTTGGCGGCAATCGCACGGCGGTGATCGGGTCCACCTTCGCCAGTTCCGCATGCATCGCCGGCCAGCCGATCTCGGCACCGCGCGCATCTAATGCACGACGAATATCGTCGTCGGCAGGCGGCATATCGCTGATGCCATCGAGTAGCGCTTTGGCGTACATCATCGTGCCGCCAACGAGTAACGGCGTATGGCCGCGCGCGACGATTTCGTGGATGTGTTGAGTAGCATCGCGACAAAAATCAGCGGCGGAATAGCTCTCGGTCGGCGCGATGAGATTGACCAAGTGATGCGGATATTTTTGTAGCGTCGCAGCATCGGGCTTAGCGGTGCCGATGTTCATGTCGCGATAGACGAGCGCGGAATCGACGCTGATGAGTTCTAGTGGCCGGGTCGCGTGGAAGCGATCCACGAGGTGTAGCGCCAGCGCGGTTTTGCCGGAGGCAGTGGGGCCGAGGAGTAGGAGGATTTTTGGTTTCATTGTATTGAGGCGACATCACTTGCTGTCACGTTGGCCGGTCGCTGGAGACCATCCATCGGTGCTGCCAAGAAGACAGATTCGTAGGGTGGGCAAAGCGTAGCGTGCCTTTGATCAACGACCGCGTGGGCACGTTGCGCTTTGCCCACCCTACCAGTCTCACCGCCCCCGCATAAACAACCGATCCAAATCATGCAGCGCAAATTGATACCACGTCGGTCGCCCATGATTGCATTGCCCGCTGCGCTCGGTCACTTCCATATCACGCAGCAACGCATTCATTTCCGGAATGGTCAAGGTGCGATTGGCGCGCACCGCGCCATGACACGCCATCGTCCCCAAAATTTCATCACGCTTTTCGGTGAGTGCGCGCGAAGCGCCATGTTCAGCCAAATCATCGAGCAGCTCGCGCAACATCGTCGCGACATCGAGCCCCGGCAACATCGCAGGCACCGCGCGAATCGCGATTTCACGCGGCGACATCACCGCCAGCTCAAAACCCAACTGCGCAAAAAATGGGCGATGTGTTTCAACCAGTTGTACATCGCGCTCACCGAGCGCCAATGGCATCGGCGCGATCAGCGGCTGTGACGCGAGTTGATTGAGGTTGAGTGCGGCTTTGAGCCGTTCGTACACAATGCGTTCGTGCGCGGCGTGCATATCTACCAGCACTAGGCCGTTGGCGTTTTGCGCGAGCACGTAGATGCCGTGCAATTGCGCGAGCGCGTAGCCGAGCGGCGGAAATTCTTCGTTCCTCGCATCGGTAGCAACTGGCCGATCCGCCAATAACGACGCGGTGTTTGGGGCTGTCATCGCAGTCGCGCCGCGCATCACTTCGTAGAACGCATTCGGCTCACGCGCCGACAACTGATTGAAACCAGTCTGCGTGGCACGCTGCCAATTAAACGTATTTTCGGCGGGTGTCGCGACGACGCCGGTTGCCCACGCTGCCGGATTCGCAACCGCTGGGGCGTTCTCTGCAGCTGAACGCGACAGCGCTTTATTCAATGCGTGGAACACGAATTGATGCACTGCGCGCGAATCACGAAACCGCACTTCAGATTTAGTCGGATGCACGTTCACATCCACCATCGCCGGATCGAGTGCGATAAACAGCGCGTAAGCCGGGTGTCGCCCACCATGCAACACATCCGAATACGCTTCGCGAATGGCATGGGTGAGTAACTTATCGCGCACGAACCGGCCATTGACATAGAGATATTGCTGATCGCGACCCGAGCGCGTATAGCGCGGCAGGCCAATCCAGCCGCTGATAGTGATCGCGGCACTACGTTCATCAATTACTACGCTCGCCGCCACAAACTCATCGCCCAAAATTGCGCCAACGCGGGTGGCGGCATCACTCACGCGATGTTGCCAAATGCGGCGACCGTTGTGCGTGAGGCTCACCGCCACCTGCGGCACCGCGAGCGCAACGCGCAGCGCCACATCTTCGCAGTGACCAAATTCGGTGCCCTCGGTTTTCAGGAATTTGCGACGAGCGGGCGTGTTGAAAAACAAATCTTCAGCGGTGACTACCGTACCCGCTTCCAGCGCGGCAGGCTCAATCGGTGCGACATCGCCGCCCACCGCCTCGATACGCGAAGCATGCGCACTCGCCAACGCACGGCTGGCAATGGAAAGCCGCGCAATCGCCGCCAGACTCGCCAGCGCCTCGCCGCGAAAGCCGAGGCTTTGCACGTGTTCTAAATCATCGAGCACGCGAATTTTACTGGTGGCGTGGCGGGCAAGTGCTAGCGGCAACTCATCACGCGGAATGCCGTTGCCGTTGTCGGCAATGCGAATACGTTTGATGCCACCCTCGACGAGATCAATATCGAGAGTGGTGGCACCGGCGTCGAGACTGTTTTCGAGCAACTCTTTGAGCGCGGCCGCCGGACGCTCGACCACCTCACCCGCCGCGATTTGGTTGATGAGTAAATCGGGCAAGATTTGGATAGTGGCGCGAGTGGACAAGTTGAACTCAGGAAAGGCAGGCAGGCGCTCATTTTAGCCTCTGTGGCTGACCCGTCACGCTCACAGCAAAACCGGGGCTCCCGGCGTGACGCGCTACTACGTTCGCCGGATGTTTGCAGCTATCGTTCCCTTAGCCTCCAATGTCGGAGCCAGCGCATCCTGATAGGAATGACCGGGTGATGGCTGATTAGCACGGTAGCGCGGCAGTAGCTCGCACCATGCGGGCGCGGGTGCTTGGGGTGCCGCGTCTGCGTTGATCCACGAACCGCTTGATGAGCGACAGGGAGACGGAAAGGGAAAGGGATAGGGATAGGGATAGGGATAGGGGGCCAATCGATGTGTCAGCATCCGACGCGGTTTAAGCGCGTCAAGCAGACTCGCGTGTGATTCCACCCACCTCGACTCTTTTCAATTCTTCTGGCTGTGCTGGTTCCCCAAGCTGTTGCATAGATGGCGTGATCATCGTTTGCCCAATTTCGGCTATCAGCGCTTCGTCCGGGTTAGGGTTGATCCGACCACCCCAACCCAGACGATGGGCATTCAGTACAGCATCACTTCACCATCGTCGCCAGCGGCTTGCCCTTTTCAACGATGTAAGTCGCGAGCACTTTCGCTTGCGTTCCACCGATATTTTTTGCGGCATGAACCACACCAGCGGGAATAAAAAATGTGTCGCCCGCTTTTAGTTTGCGCGGCACGCTGCCGTCGATTTCCAATTGCACGGTGCCTTCGATGATGTAACTTGATTCTTCACCCGGGTGGGTGTGACGGCCAACGATGCCATCGGGGTCGAAGTCGGCGCGTACGACCACGGCTTCGCGACCGGCCACACTCAGATCGCCACGCTGCAATTCAACGCGCTTGAATCCGGGCGCTTGCGCGTTGAGCAACTGAATAGAAAATGCACCGAAGGTTGCAGCAGCGATAGCAACAAGCGAAAGCAGTTTTGCAGTTTTCATTTCTGACTCCTGACGTTGGTGGCGGACGGGAGTTCATCGTACATCAGAGTCGTGATCGGTGTTGTCGGGCGCGACCCTAAAAAAGCACACATCACCTTCGCTCTTCGCGAAGGATTCAATTTCGGCACGCTGGGTAACTAGGTCGCAAAAATTCCTGATCCCAACGGAGATTGCGATCCAGTCTCTTAGATCCGAGACAGGCAAGCTCTACGCCCTTCGCTTCACTCGCGGTATTGCGTGATGAGGGTTTCGTAGTCCTTCATCGACTTATGAAGATCGTCGTCACTGAACGCGCTGAGAGTAAAAGTCAGAAAAAAATCGCCTTCCCCAAGATAGGCAACGCGCGCCCGGTGGCCGGTTGCGGGTGACGTGAAACGCCGGGAAACCAGTTTTTTGCCATCCCCATTGATAAGCGGCGGAACATCCGTCACCACCACCCCGGGAAACTTTTTCGCCATGTCTTGCTGATCTTTGGCAATCATCATCTCCAGAGTCTTCACTTTGGGGATGCGCTCCTTAAACATGGCGATCGCGTAAATAACAGCATCGGTTGTCTGCAAGTTCTTGCCAACGGGCAACAGTGTGTTCGCGCCTTGTTGCAGACTCATCTCATAACGGTGATCCCAGCCCGCGAGTGGCGGCAGCTTGGGCCACCAATGAAAACTAAGACCGCGCTCATTCGGCAGCGCGATCTTTGTGATCTCAGCGTGGGCAAAACATGCGAACAGGGAAATTACCGCTCCCACAAACGCGCGCATCAAACTTCTGCGAGCGAAAGTTTGGTTGGAGTCATTTTTCATTCTCTTTCTTTGCTTTTCGTCATCGATGGCTCTACCCAGCGGTATAACATCTCCGCCCACCAAGCGTCGCATTCGCGCGCCGTGCGAGCACTAGGCTCCGTAGGGCACCCAAATATTTTTCACCTGTGTGGCCTCGCGCAGCATGTCGCTCGTGCGCGGTAGCGCACCAGCTGGCGCGAGAATCCAGGTACGTTTCATGTTGCCGGCACTTTGTTTTTGCACGGCCGTTGCACCTTCATCTGGACCTTCGTTCGTACCTTCGTTCCCGCCCGCGTACCAAATCGAATCCACATCATCATGCTCTGCAAGCGTCTTGGCTAGCTCATCGCGATCACCGGTGACGATGTTGATGGTACCGGCGGGCACGTCGGAGGTTTCGAGCACTTGGTAAATGTCGGTCACCGATAGCGGATGCTTGGGCGATGGCACGATCACGAGCGCGTTACCCATCGCGAACGCGGTGACCGCGAGGGTGCAGAACGCGAGTAGTGGTTGGTCATCGGGCAGCATGATGGCCATGACGCCGATGGGCTCATTCATCGCAAGGGTGACGTTACGTACGGGGGTTTGGTGAATCGCGCCGTCGTATTTGTCGGCCCATGCAGCGGCGGTGAAGAGTGCGTTGATGCTGGCGTCTACTTCGGCGTTTGCTGCGGCGGCGTTCGCGCCAGTTTGCTGGCTGATGCGACGCGCGAATTCGTCGGCGCGCGCAGCGAGATTTTCAGCGAGGAAGTAGATGATTTGCGCTTTGTTGTGGCCGGTGGCTTTTTGCCAACTGGCCTGCGCAGCGCGCGCCACTTCGACGGCGTTGCGAAGATCTTTGCGATTGCCGCGCCCGACTTCGCCAATGAGTTGCTTGTTTGGCGCATAAACATTTTGCGAGAGGCCGCCATCGGGGCGCGCCTGTTTGCCGCCAATGAACATTTTGGCGGTGCGGTCGATGGCAGGTGTTGGGGATCGGGGGCTAGGGGCAGGGGGCTGGGGTTTCTGGGAGTCTTTACGTACCGCACGTCGTGCAACCGCCCCGACCCCCGACCCCCGATCCCCAGCCCCAACCTTCCGTTTTACGTATTCGTACAAGCCCTCTTTGCCGCCTTCTCTGCCGAAACCAGATTCGCGATAGCCGCCAAAACCAGCGGCAGCATCGAGCAGATTGGTAGAGTTGATCCACACGGTGCCGGCTTTGATCTGTGTGGCGATGTCGAGTGCTAGGTTGATGTCTTCAGACCAAATGGTTGCAGCCAAACCGTAGCGCGTGTTGTTGGCGAGCTTCACCGCTTCTTCGGGGGTGCGGAAGGTCATCGCGGCCAACACAGGGCCGAAAATTTCTTCTTGCGCGACACTGGAGGCGGGGCCGACGTTAGTCAGGACGGTCGGGGGATAGAAGCAGCCGGTGGTGGGAACGCTCCATGATGGCTGCATTAACGTTGCGCCCTCAGCGACGCCGCGCGCGACTTTTTCTTGAATCTGTTTTAGCTGCGTGGGATCGACGATGGCACCGATGTCCACGGCTTTGTCGAGTGGATCGCCGACGCGCATTTTCTCCATGCGGTTGCGCAATTTTTTGTAGACCTTGTCGGCCACACCTTCTTGCACCAACATGCGCGAGCCTGCGCAACAGACCTGCCCCTGATTGAACCAGATCGCATCGACCACGCCTTCGACCGCGCTATCGAGGTCGGCGTCATCGAACACGATGAACGGCGACTTGCCACCGAGTTCAAGCGAGAGTTTTTTTGCCGTGCCTGCGGTGGCGCGGCGGATGATGCGCCCAACCTCCGTGGAGCCGGTGAACGCGATTTTGTCGATGTCGGTGTGCTCGACCATTGCAGCACCGGTGCGGCCATCGCCGGTGATGATGTTGACCACACCCGCTGGCAGGCCAACGGATTCGCAAATTTCGGCGAATAGCAGCGCGGTGAGTGAAGTAAATTCCGCAGGCTTCAACACGACGGTATTGCCCATCGCGAGCGAAGGTGCAATTTTCCACGACAGCATCAGCAACGGAAAATTCCACGGAATGATTTGGCCGATGACACCGAGCGATTGAAAATCGCGCAGCTCATCGTCCATCAACTGCGCCCAACCAGCGTGATGATAAAAATGTCGCGCGACGTTGGGGATGTCGATGTCACGCGTCTCGCGAATCGGTTTGCCGTTGTCCATGGTTTCGAGAACGGCAAACAGACGCGAATGCTTTTGGATTTGGCGCGCGATGGCGTAGAGGTAACGGGCGCGGATGTGACCGGGCGTGGCGCTCCAAGCGGGGAATGCTTTGCGTGCGGCTTTGACGGCGTCGTTGACGTCGGCCTTGCTGGCTTGCGCGATTTTGGCGAGCTTGGTGTTGTTCGCGGGGTTGGTGGAATCGAACCACTCTTTGCTCGCTGGCTCGCGCCATTTGTTGGCGATGAAGAGGCCGAATTTTTTGCCGTGCGCGTCCAGCCAATCGAGCGCAGGTTTCGCGGCTTCGGGGGCGTCGCCGTAGGGGAGGGTTTTTAGGAGTTGGTTTAGTTTCATTTTGCGTTTCTTTCGGCTCTCTTTATGCGCACACTGAGCTGCGCGACAGTCTTTCACTGTCTCCCCAGCGAAGGCCGGGGTCTAATGTTGGTATTGCGGCGACGTAATAAAAATTAGACCCCGGCCTGTCGATGGAGACCACCTTTCGGTGGCGCCGGGGAGACAGTGAATTATTCGCGTGCGTCGCATCAAACAATCCTCTCGTACAAATCATTCCAATCTGGATTCACCGCCTCAATCAGATTTACTTTCCAGTCACGACGCCATTTCTTTATCAACTTTTCGCGCGTAATCGCCGCCGTCACATCCTCATGTACTTCGTACCATGCCAAGCGGTGCAAGCCGTGCTCCTTGGTAAATCCTTCCGCGAGTCCGTTGCGGTGCTCAAATACCCTTCTCACTAGATCATTCGTCACGCCAACGTCGAGTGTTCCGTATGGTTTGTTGGTCATCAGATAGACGAAGTACATGGAAAGTACATGGAAAGTAGATGGAAAGTACATGGAAATCGTTTCAATTCAATTGATGCCCGCGCCCTGTGTTCACACTTACCCCAACGGCTGATACTGCATCGACGCATATCGCCCATACGCAAAATGCTCCAACTGCCGCTCAATATCGTTCACCAACGCGGACGCGCCGATGCGAAACAAATGTGGCTGCATCCACTCGTCGCCCAATTCTTCTTTCATCAAAATCAACCACTCCAGCGCCTGCTTGGATGAGCGAATACCGCCCGCAGGTTTGAAGCCGACTTTGTAGCCGGTTTGCTCGTAGAACTGGCGGATCGCGCGCACCATGACGAGCGAGCCTGCGAGGGTGGCGTTGGTGGGTTCTTTGCCGGTGGAGGTTTTGATGAAGTCGGCACCGGCTTGCATGCAGACGAGTGAGGCACGCATGATGTTTTTCAAGGTGCCAAGCTCGCCGGTGGCGATGATGGTTTTCATGTGTGCTTCCCCGCAGGCTGCGCGGAAGGCTTTGATTTCGTCGTAGAGCCCACGCCAGTCACCGTTGAGTACATGCTCGCGCGAGATGACGATGTCGATTTCACTGGCACCATCTTTGACGCTGGCCTTGATCTCTTCGATTTTTTGCGGGAAGGGCGTGAGGCCAGCGGGGAAACCGGTGGAGACGGCGGCAACGGGAATGCCGCTGCCCTTCAACGCCTCGACGGCGGTGGCGACGAAGGTGTGATAGACGCAGACGGCGCCGGTATGAAGTCGTTCTTCACCGAGGCCGAGGTCATTGAGCAATTCCTGACGGATGGGCTGAATCGCTTTGGCGCACAGGCGCTTGACGGTGCCTGGTGTGTCGTCGCCGCTTAGGGTAGTGAGGTCGATGGTTTTGACGGCATGCAGCAGCCATGCAGCTTGCCAGTCTTTTTTGACCGTGCGGCGGGTGCCCATGGTGGCGGCGCGGCGCTCGATGGCGCTGCGATTGATGCGTACGTCGCGTACGGGTGCTGCATCAAACTTGGTGCCGGGGTTACGGTCGCCGTCTTGGTGCGCGGTTTCGTCGACATTTTTTACGGGCAATAGAGAGACTTTGGCCATGACAATCAATGGGGGTTATTGATCGGGGATTATAGCGCCGGAGGTAGGGCGCACAGACCAGCTGCGACCGGTGCTGTTCGTTGCACGGGCACTGTCGTCGTTCGACGTAAATCCACCCTCACCGCCGCTGTCGCGGCACTCCCCGCAGGAGAGGGTTTTCCTGTCGAGGCACCATCTCGTGTGCACCGCTGGAGAGCTACCTTAGAAAGCGGGCTCTTGAGACGCAGCAACGTTCTACCCTTCTTCGTCGGCGTCGGGCAGATTAGCGATCACTTTCTTGATGACATCAAACGCGAACCCACGTGATTGCAGGTAGCGAACTTGTTTGTTGCGGTCATTGGGGTTGGTGGCGACTTCGCCGAATTTTCGCAGCCACATGGCGCGCGCGCGGGCAAAGTCGGTTTCTTTTAGCTCGGCGACGGCGGCCGCGACGACTTCTTCATCGACGCCTTTTTGCTTCAGCGTCGCGCCGACCCGTTTGGCACCGTAGCGATTGCCAAGGGTGCGCGCTTTGCCTTCGGCGTAGCGGGCCTCGTTGAGGAAGCCTTCGTCGGCGCACCATGCGGTGACGGATTCGATTTCGTCTGCCGTGAATTCGCGCGACTTGAGTTTGGTGGCGAATTCGCCTCGGCTCATGTCGCGGCGGGCAAGGATCGCGAGGGCGGCGGAGACTAGGTTGCGGTTTTCGGGTTTGGGCGCGCCCACGCGAGGCTCAATCACACGTCACCGACGTTGTGCGCCCCGTGCACGTCGCCATACGGATATCAAAGCGCATCAAGTCGTACAAAGAAACAGCACAAACATCAACAACCATGCGGCGTTCCAGAGGGTTTGCTCTTTGCTGTCGGTGTCATTGGTAAGTGGATTCATGGAGAAATCTCCTGCATTTTGCGATACGTTGCGCGAAAAAAAGGCCGCCCTGCCCCGAGTTTCGGTACTGAACGGCCCAACCATCGTACGGTTTGGTGACACGTTATTTGCTGCCGAATGACATCACGATCTGGACGCCCACATTCAGTCAGTCAAATTATCGTGTTACCGAAAAATCACTCTTCCTCTTCGTCGTCTTTGCCTGGGGCATATTCGCCGCCGCCCGCCACGCCGACAGCGGCGCGGATTTTGGCTTCGATTTCCTGCGCCATGGCAGGGTTGTCTTTGAGGAAGTTGCGGGTGTTGTCTTTGCCTTGGCCGATCTTCTCGCCTTTGTACGCATACCACGCGCCGGATTTATCGACGATTTTGTGGATGACACCAAGCTCGATGATCTCGCCTTCGCGGGAGATACCTTCGCCATAAAGAATGTCGAAGTCTGCCGTTTTGAACGGGGGTGCGACTTTGTTCTTCACAACTTTGACGCGGGTTTCGGAACCAATCACTTCCTCACCAGATTTGATCGCGCCAGTGCGGCGGATGTCGATACGAACCGAGGCGTAGAACTTGAGCGCATTGCCGCCGGTGGTGGTTTCCGGATTGCCGTACATCACCCCGATTTTCATCCGCAATTGGTTGATGAAGATCACCATGCAGTTCGAGCGGCTGATCGAACCGGTCAGCTTGCGCAGGCTCTGCGACATCAGCCGCGCCTGCAGGCCGACATGGGTATCACCCATCTCGCCCTCAATTTCGGCGCGCGGCACCAGCGCGGCAACCGAATCGATCACCAGCACGTCGATCGCGTTCGAGCGCACCAGCGTATCGACGATCTCGAGCGCCTGCTCGCCGGTATCGGGCTGCGAGACGATCAGTTCATTGATGTCGACGCCGAGCTTCTTGGCATAGGCCGGATCGAGCGCGTGTTCGGCGTCGACGAACGCCGCCGTGCCGCCGTTCTTCTGCGCCTCGGCAATCACGTGCAGCGCGAGCGTGGTCTTTCCCGAGCTTTCCGGGCCGTAAATCTCGACCACCCGACCGCGCGGCAGGCCGCCGATCCCAAGCGCGATATCGAGACCGAGCGAGCCGGTCGAAATCGATTCAATCTCCAGCGCTTCCTTCGAGCCCAGCTTCATCGCCGAGCCCTTGCCAAACGCGCGATCGATCTGCGCCAGCGCAGCCTCGAGCGCCTTCTGACGGTCCATGGTTTCCTTGCCTTCCTGAATCAGCTTGAGCTGCGCAGCCATCGTTCGTCCCCTTGCCTAACCGGCTGACCCGGAAGGTCAACGTGCGACTCGGTGTATTGCATTTGTTCTTATAGAACAAGAGTGGAACGAATTTAATTTTTGGGGACGCGGCATTCCGTGTCCCCGTTCCGACATTGCAGACACAAACCGGGGACATGCTAATGCGTGTCCCCGTCCAAAGGTGCGGCAATGCAAGGTTGGTGAAGGCTCGACTCATATGTGTAGGGTGGAGTTCAGGGATTGAGTAAAGGGGCTCCGCAACAGGGGTTTACGGACGTGTCACCGCAAAACCCCGGTCAAAGTTCACGAACTTCACGGGGTATTGGGTGCTACGATCAGCGGCGGAGGGCCGCTGCGCCCTTCGACAGACTCAGGACAAGCGGACTCTGGGGGGATCGACGTTGAGAATGAGTAAATCCCACAGCGGGGCGAGTCGGGCGGAGGATGGCAAGTTGTGGCGGTGTAGGACAGCGAAGCATGGACGACGCGCGGCAATTAAGTATTGTGTCCCCGGAACTCTTGTGCCGGAACTCTTGCACACCAACCGACTTCGCGCGCGCCGCAATGCACCTTGCGCTTGATAATTAGGCGTCATTGACGTATAAGGCGTGAATGCAGACTCGCCCGCTCACTCTGTTGCTCGCTTATGCCAAAGCGC
>JAYTVA010000064.1:0-5788 GCA_043744255.1 Burkholderiales bacterium
GGGTTTCGGCTATACCGTGCGATCCCGGTCGACTAAAGCAATGGTGTGCAAAATCTGCTCCGGCGCCGCGGCTAGTGGCGCCATCACCCAGCGATCGTAAGCATCGTTTCCAATGCGCAAGATACCTGTATGCTGCGAACGATCGCCGTCCACGGCCGGATCTAGATCGTAGAAACCAAGCTTAAAACGCAGCGTTTCAATATCCGCTGCTTCACCGGTCAGAAATTTCCAGCCGGCGCCGATGCCGTGCTTCTGCACATAGTGATCTAACACTTCGGGCGTATCGTCTTTCGGGCGCAGCGTGATCGAGTAAAAGAAAATGTCGCGCCCTACCCGATCTCCTAAGATTGCATGGACACGCTTGATAGTGGCCGTGTTCGCTGGGCATATGCCATCACATGTTGCGTACATCATGCTAAACACGACGATTTTGTTTTCCACTAGGTCTTGGTAGAAGCGCACGCGTTCGCCTTGGTGTGTGAGCACCTCGATATTTTCGAAATAGGCCGCATCGAACATCTTACCCGTTACGTTGGCTGATTTTTGTTGCACGGTTATTGGCGCGGCGGCGTTGGCGCGACCCGTCATAAAGACAGCGCCGAGTCCTGCGATCAAATGTCTGCGATTCATGTTCGTCTCCGATTCAGTTTAAACGCGGCTAAGCCTCGATATCCCAGCGCACCATCATTGCGTGGTCTTCGTGTGCCAAGTTATGGCAATGCATGGGGTACTTGCCGACAAAATCACGGAAGCGCAAAAACACTCGGATGCGTTCGCCGGGATTGAGCACATACACGTCCTTCCTGCCACGCTCCTGTGGTGGAATGGTGACACTGATGCCATCCGAGTTGAATCGCTGCAAAATGCGGCCCTCTTCGAAATGGATATGCACCGGATGCGTCCAGCCGCCAGAGGGATTAATTAAGTCCCAAATCTCGGCGCTGCCCTTTCGTATCGTCGCACTGGTCTGGTTTAAATTGAAACTGCGCCCGTTGACGATCCATCCCCCACCGCTACGATCGAACACCCACGTGCGCACTGGCACACTGCTCAAATCGGCAGGCATATCCGGCAGCGGGCGCAACTGCGTCGGCACACGGCTGGGGTCGACACCCAGACCACCCGGCGGATCGCGATCTACGCTGATTAGCATGACCTGATCGGAGTTAGCGATACTAAGAAGCCCTTTTTCTTGCTTTCGAGTACTGAGTTGCTTTAACCGGTTGATCAGAAGAATTTCTGTTCCAATAGGGTAGCGCGAAAAGTCGAACACGATGTCGGCACGCTCCGCCACCCCAAGGCGCAAACCGTGCGGACTGGCACCGGTCGACGTGCGCAAAGTGCTACTCGCAAGTGGAGCCGGCAGCAAATTGCCATCCGTTGCGATGTAGCTAAAACTCTGAACTTGCGTGGAATAACGAATAACGAAATACAGCTCATACAAACGCGTCGGACCACCGTTCAAGAAGCGAAAGCGATATTTACGCCGCGCCACGTTGAGTTTGGGCTGAATCGCGCCGTTGAGCACAATTTTGTCGCCCAGCACGCCCTCGGGGTCGAGTTGATTCCAGTACAGTTGCCCGTTTGGCGCAAAGCGCTTGTCCTGCACCAAGATTGGGATATCGTACTCGCCGCTTGGCAATCGCAGGGCTTCTGGATTAGGATCGTTCTCGTCACCCGAATCGATTTTGTCGGACAACAAGTAAAATCCCGCTAGACCTTTGTAGACATTCGCAGCGGTCGAATCCAAGGTGTGGTCGTGAAACCATAAGGTGCCGAGCGCTTCGCGCGGATCACCATCGGTGTCGGGAAAATCCTCGAAACCGGCATAGACGTTGGGATACAAGTGATCCTTGAACATCCCCGGCGCGCTCAACGTTGGGCCGGCCAAGGTTGGGCTGAAGTAATCTGACGGGAAACCGTCGCTTTCCGAGGCGCAGTGTAAATTGTGTAAGTGCATTGAGATTTCCGGCGAGCCGAAGCCAACATGATTTTGCGGTAATTCGTTGTAGACGCGCATCAAGGTCGGCTTGCCGTAACGAGCGTGTATCGTCGGGCCGGGATAGGTTCCGTTGTAGCCCCAAATCGGCTGCGGTGGAATCGCGGGAGCGTTCGTGAACGAGTGGATTGCCTCTTGTACGCGCAATTCGTAGGTATTCGGTTCGCGGTTGTATATAACTCGCCATTTTTGATGACTGTTTCGACCGCATTCACCGCTACCAATATTTGCGGGCCCCGTTGCGACGGGGTCAAGCGGCGTTTGCGTCAACACCTGTGGAATTGGCAGCGCCTGGGTCCACTCGTAGCCCACCGTGGATGGGCTGGGCGGCAAAACGGGGACGACTTGCGCCTCGCTCTCACGCGAGGTGATGACTAGTGGCGCCGCCGTGGCGACGATACTTTCTTTGATAAATTTGCGGCGCTCGCTACTCTCGGGCGAGATTCTTTCTAATTTGACCATTTCGTTGCTCCTTATGGTTTTAGTTTCAATACTGCCGGCACCGATCGCTTGTTGTTCAACTTTCAGCCTCGCTCGCGGTGCCCAGTCAATCTCCCACTCGTTTACTACTAGCAAAAAAAACAACTCGATTAGACGTCTCGGTAACGTCCCTGTAAGCCCATCACATCTGCCGACCTGCTTTGCGGACAGTGGCGGCCAGCGGGTCAATTAAATATTGCAATGCCGTTTGATTTGAACCTTCGATGTAAACCTCCGCCGGCATACCAGCCTGTAGCTTGATCTCGCTCGCAGCGAGTAGCGCATCCTCATCGGCAGCGATCATTACACTGTAGTACGGCTGGCCGTGTTCGCGGTCAACTAAGCGATCGGCTGAAACGTAGGTTACTTTGCCTTTCACCATCGAACTCTTGCGATATTTGAAGGCAGTGAATTTGACACGAGCGGGCTGCCCCCGCAGGACGTTACTGACGTCCTCGGGACGAATACGCGCCTCGACCATAAGCTTGACATCACTCGGCACAATATCGGCGATCGGCTCACCGGCACGCACCACGGCGCCAGCAGAAGTGAACTTCAGGTCCATCACCTCGCCAGCGGCAGGCGCGACGACAACTTGGCGCGTAGCTGCGTCCTCGGACTTGCGCAATTCTTGCTCGATTTCCGCCAGGCGTGACGAGGTCGCCTTAAGTTGATCGCTGGCGCTGCGCACATAAGTATTTTGGATGGATTTGATTTTCAGGTCGCTGTCGGCGCGGCGCTGTTTGGCACGTGCAAGTTCCGAACGTTGCTCCTCGAGCCGCGATCCACGTTCGGCTACCGCACCTTCAAACTCCGCCAAGCGTGTTTGCGATATAAAGCCGCCTTTGACCAAGCGCTGATTGGCCTCGTAAACCTTCTGTTGTAGCGTGACCCCGCGTTGCGACTGCTCGATCTGCGCGAGCAAGGCCACAATTTCCTGCCCTACGCTGTCGCGCTGCACGTTCATCAGCGCGACTTCGCTGGTTAGCGAGTTGCGGCCGGCATCGAACAGCGATGTTTCCTTGGCGAGCGCTTGTTGGACGCGGGCATCGTTTTTCGCCGCTAATTGCAGCTCATTAGGAAACGAAATCCGCTCAGCTTGCAGTTGTTCTGCTTCGAGGCGCGCGAATTCCGCACGCTCGACACTGACCCGAAATGCCAAACGATTGCGATCGGCATCGACCCGCACGTCGCCCAGCACCAAGATCGGGTCGCCCGCTTTGACACTCTGTCCGTCGCGCACCAGCACTTCACGCACAATGCCGCCTTCCAGATGCTGCACCGGGCGGCGGTTTAAATCCACCTTGATATATGCCGGCGCGACCACCGCCATCGATAGTGGCGCGAACGCCATCCAAGCGCCGATTGGCACAATAGCGAACGCGATGATGGCCCAGCCGATCCGGGTCAGTTGTCTTGCGCGCTGGCGGCTGGTCCTCGGCGCTGGCACTGGTTCGGCTGGTTCATTCGCGGCGTCGAGGGAATCGACGTCATCCGGCATAGTTGCTCTGATCATTATTGTTCGCCTTTTTGTTAGATGTGAGCTTAACCGAACGCCGTGACTTTTTCGTCGGCGACGATTTGGGTTTTACGCTGCATTGCTTTCATTACTTCGGCAGCGGGGCCGAACTGCTGCATGCGGCCACCTTCCAACACGAGTATCTTGTCGACATGGGCGATCAAAGATGGGCGGTGCGTGACAACAACTGACGTTACGCCTTCGCTACGCAGCCCACTCAGCGCTTGGGCGAGAGCAATCTCCCCCGCGCCGTCGAGATTGGAATTTGGTTCATCGAGAATCACCAAACGCGGATTGCCGTACAGCGCGCGCGCGAGCGCGATGCGTTGACGTTGCCCAGGTGATAGGCGCACGCCTTGCTCGCCCACTTGTGTGTCGTAACCTTGCGGCAAGTTCAAAATAAGTTCGTGCACGTTGGCGCGATTGGCCGCCAACACGACCGCTTCAGAATCGACTTCGCCGAGCCGTGCGATGTTGTCGGCGACACTGCCGTCGAACAACTCGACATCTTGGGGAACATAGCCGATCCACTTGCCCAGATCGTCCCGTGGCCAATAGGCAACATCGGCGCCATCCAAGCGCACGTTGCCCGCGGCCGGCCGCCACACGCCTGTCAACAAGCGCGCCAGCGTAGACTTACCGGCACCGCTTGGGCCGATGACCGCCATGGCCTCGCCTGGGGCGAGCGCTAACGCGATGCCTTGCAGCATGAGGCCGTCCGATCCCGGCGCACGGTAAGCGACACCTTCCACAGTCAAGCGGCCCTCAGGGCAAGGCAAAGCCAAATACGGCGCGCGTTCTTCGTCAAAGCCTTTGGACAATTCCTTTAAGCGACCGTAGGCCGCGCGTGCATCGGTGAGCGTACGCCAACTGGCGACCAGTTGTTCAACGGGTTGCACAGCGCGACCCAGCAGCACCGTGGTGGCAATCATGATACCGCCCGACGCTTCGCCGCTGAGGACCAAGTAGGCACCCAACGACATCATCAATACTTGAATCGCTTGACGAAAAAAACGTGTTAACGCCGCAAAGGCGACACTCACGCGGCTGGCACTGGTTTGCTGGTTTGCTAAACGATCTTGTAGCGCGCGCCAACGTTGCAGCAAGTTCTCGGTCATGCCAAGTGCCTGCAACACCTCGGCGTTGCGCAGCGAGCTTTCAACATATTGTGACGCTCGCGCCCCCTCTTTTTGCAAGGTGTCCAGTGCCGGACGGCTCAAGAAATCATTCAGCCATGCCATCGCCAACATAAGCAACGCCGCGATCGCGGCGCCGACGCCGAGCGCAGGATGAAACATCCAAATGACCAGTACGTACACCACCACCCACGGTGCATCAAACAACGCGATGAGGGCATTAGCCGAGAAGAGATTACGTAGTGTTGCCACATCGCGCATGCCGCTTGGTTTAGCGCCGTGCGGCACGCGCGCGGTGTAGGCCACGACAAAATTCACCACCGGCGGCGAAAGCTTTTCGTCGATCAGCGTGCCAAGCACGTTCTGCAAGCGATTGCGCACGTAATCGAGAAACAGCAAGATGATCAGCGCCATCGCCGTTCCGCCCAATAACACCACCAGCGTTTCCTGGCTGTTACTGGTTAGCACGCGATCGAACACTTGCAACATGAAGATCGCGGGCACTAAAAACAGCAAATTGATAAAAAAAGAAAATACGGCGACACAACGCAGCAACGGTCGCAATTCGGCGAGTAGGGATTTCATGTTTTAGTTATCTTTCGTTTGCACGGCTTCAAGGTTAAAACCCGCGGGCACGATCGCTCGTGCCCGCGG
>JAYTVA010000065.1:0-5760 GCA_043744255.1 Burkholderiales bacterium
CACGATTCATCAACACTTCAACGCCAGCCCAGACAAGCCGGTGCGCATGATCTCGGCGATCAACCGCATCTACAAAGCGAGCGGCTTGAATGATTTGGAACAGCTGGAGAATGCGCCAGAATATGATCCGACCATCACGCTCAGCGCCGAACTCGTTGCTAAATATCTGAAGAAGTAAATCTCGAACATTCAAGAATCAAAAAGGAAACACAACATGGCTCAGCAAGCACTGGTCTCGGACGCTCTCGCAAGCAAATTCGCTACCGAAAAAGAAACGCCGTACACCCGCTGGGTGAAAGCCGAAGGGCTCGACATCATCAGCGCGATGTATGTGAAAAATTTGCATACGGTCGAACTGAAACCGTGGGCGCGACGCGGCGGACGTGGCGTGTACCTCAACCACGACGCGTCGCGTACCTCGAACGATTGCTACGTGTGCGAAATTCCTGCTGGCCAATCGCTCGCGCCACAACGCCAACTGTTCGAAGAAATGGTCTACGTGCTCGACGGTCGCGGCTCAACCTCGGTGTGGAACGACCAAGGCCACAAGGTCAGTTTTGAGTGGAAGGCCGGTGCGATTTTCGCGATTCCGTTGAACACCTCGCACCAGCATTTCAACGGCTCCGGCACCGAGCCGGCACGCTTCGTATCAGTGACTAACGGTCCAGTGATTTTGAACGCGTTCGGCGACACCGATTTTGTGTTCAACACCCCGTATGATTTCAAGGATCGCTTCAACGGTGAATCGGAATATTTTTCGAACAAGGGCGAGCAAAAAGGCTTGCTGCTCGATACTAACTTCGTCGCCGACGCAATCAACCTGCCGCTGATCGCCGCCAAGGAACGCGGCGCAGGCGGCGGGCATATCCGCTTCTCGATGGCCAAGGGCAGCATGAACAGCCACATTTCGCAGTTCCCCATCGGCACCTACAAAAAGGCCCACGCCCACGGCCCCGGCGCGCATGTGATCGTGATGAGCGGTGAAGGCTTCAGCTTGATGTGGCCGGAAGGCGAAGAGCCGCAGCGCTTTGATTGGCAAGAAGGCGCGATGATCGTGCCGCCAAATCTTTGGTATCACCAGCATTTCAACACCGGCACCACACCCGCGCGCTACCTTGCGTTCAAATCGGAGACGGTATCGATTCGCAATGCGCAGGGCGTGCCGAAAGCGTGGATCAGCAAACGCGCGGGCGGCGATCAGATCGACTACGCGGATGAGTCCAGCCAAGTACGTACCTGGTTCGCGCAAGCGCTCGAGAAGCACGGCCTGAAGTCGCGCATGGAGGAGGCTTACCAGACGGAATTGGTGGATTTGCCGCCGTTGAACAAAGCAGCAGAGTAGCCAGACCTCTGCCGAACGCCGCAAGTGCAACTCTTTTACAACAAACTGCCCTGTGTTGTTGACACTTAGCGACAGCGTTGCTATGTTCGCGAGTGACGTTTCCACTAGCCAGATCGTGATTCTACATAGCAGAACAAGCATTCTGATCCGCAAAAAAGTATCCGTAGCACATCGAATATCATCCCGGAGGGTAAGACAAATGAAGGCAACAATGAATAAGACCGCACTCGCAATCGCCATCGGTAGCACGCTGTTGGCGCCTCTCGCCCACTCCCAAGCCATCGAGATGTACGGCAAGGCTTATCCTGAAATCATTTTCATTAGCGGCAGCGGCGCTACGGCGGCTGGTACCGTCGTGTCGCCCATTGCTGGCACACCAACCGGGGCGAACAGCATCGTCAGCCGCAATGAAATGCAGTCCGGCAATTCGCGCCTCGGCTTCCGTGGCACGGAAAAGCTCGGTGGCGATTTGAGCGCAGTGTTCCAGCTGGAGACCGCCTTCGGTGTTGATACCCCGACTGCATTTGCCACACGCGATTCCTTCGTTGGGCTCAATGGCAGCTTCGGTGGCGTGAAGCTTGGTCGCATGGACACTCCCTTCAAGCGGTATGGCGACAGCCTGTCATTCCTCGGCATCAGCAGCGGCAATATTGTCTCCACCAGCAACCTGGTTCGCGCAACCGGGATGGGCGGCAACTCCGCTTCTAGCTTTCACTTGCGCCGCGTGAACGCGGTGCAGTACGAATCGCCAAATTTCAACGGTTTTGATCTATCAGCGCAGTACTCCACCAATGAAACAAAAACCACGACACGCGACGCCAGAGTCTTATCGGTCGCGGCGAAGTACGAAACCGGCCCGTGGTACTTTGCTATTGCTCACGAGATCCATCACGACCTATTCGGGGGCTCCCTTAACGTGCGCACCTCCCAGTCGAACGCAACCGACAACGCCGTGAATTCGAAGGACAAGGCGACGCAGGTTACCGCCAAAGCAACTTTCGGCATCCACACGTTCGAAATCGATGCGAACAAGAAAAAGTACTCGGAAAATGCCACCGTCACTGGTCGCTTCTCGGACTTTGAGAACATCGGTTTCATGCTCGCCACCGAAAATCGCTGGACTCCGCAGTGGCGTACGGCGTTTCACTACCTGAAAGGTTTCCAGGGCAAGTGTTCATTGGTGCGTGCAGCCTGTAACACCTCCGGCCTTGATGGCACGCAGCTTGGCGCTGGCTTTGGCTACAACTTCTCCAAGCGCACGATGCTGTTCGGCCTGTACACCAATGTCAAGAATGGTAAAGCCGCGCGCTACAACAACTCGGATTTGCAGGCACCGAGCGTCGGCGAAGACATCCGTCAATTGGCACTTGGTATTTCGCACTCGTTCTAACCAGCTTGGCGGCCTGTGCAGGTCGCTATTGCTGACGAAACGGGCGCGCACCGCGCCCGTTTTTTTTCGTTTGAATCGTTGGCTGTGGAGGCCTGAAATGAGCAAAGACCATCGCGCTGATCTCACCCGACGACAATTGCTGCTGGCCGCAGTCGGCGCAACCTTGCTGCCGCTCAACGCGTATGCACTTGATCCAAAGAAAAACCGCACGCTGTACGCCTACCAAGGCGCTGACCGCGGGGCGCGCCTGCTAGCGGCCGCGAAGAAAGAGGGCAAGGTCTCGCTCTACACCTCACTGAATTTGAAGGACTCCGTGCCACTCACTGAGGCGTTTGAGGCCAAGTATGGCGTCAAGGTCAATCTTTGGCGTGGCTCTAGCGAAAAGGTCGTGCAGCGCTCGGTCGCCGAAGCGCGTGCGAACCGCCACACGGCTGACGTCTATGAGACCAACGGCCCCGAAGTCGAGGCGTTGTATCGCGAACGATTGCTGGAAGTTTTCTATAGCCCGCACTTTAACGATTTGCCGCCAGCGGCGTTTCCCGCGCATCGACACTACGTCGCGGATCGCTTCAATTTTTTCACCATCGCCTACAACACGGATTTGGTAAAGCCCGAGGATGTACCAACTGGGTACGTTGATTTGCTATTACCAAAATGGGCGGGCAAGCTCGGCATTGAAGCAGGCGATGTGGATTGGTTTGCCGCAATGGTAAAGGTGTTGGGCGAGGAGAAAGGCATGGCGTTTTTTCGCCAGCTCGCCAGCGCGAAACCACAGATTCGTTCCGGCCACACCTTGATGGGCGAGCTGGTGGCGTCAGGCGAAATCCCGCTGGCGGTGTCGGTCTACAACCACAATGCCGAGCGCCTCGCCGTCAAAGGGGCACCGATCAAATGGAAAGCGCTGGAACCGACCTTTGGCCGCCCCAACTGTATTGCGGTCGCCAAACACGCTGCGCATCCGCATGCCGCACTGTTGTTCGTTGATTTCATGCTCTCGGTTGACGGGCAAAAAATTATCAAGCAGCGCAATCGCGTGCCCGCCAGCTTATTGGTAGAGACACCGTTGAACAAATTTCCGTTTCAGATGATCGACCCGGTGATTACCTTGGATGAATCTGGCAAATGGGAAAAGCGCTGGTCGGAATTGTTCCTCAAGGGACAGGCGATCAAAAAGGAACACGAGTAGGAACGCAAGAAGTAACACAAGTCAGCGTCATCTTTCCCTCAGTTGAGCCGTTGCTTGGGGATGACAAACAAAGAGGAGTAGAGACCACATGAACCGTAAAAATTTTCTCCGCACGCTCGTGTCCAGCGCGTTGCTCGGCACCGCCATATTGGGTAGCGCTTTTGCACAGAGCCCATTCGCATCGATGGACGAAGCGGCCGCCTACACGGGTGCTGATCGCGTCGCGCGGCTGATCGAAGGCGCAAAGAAGGAAGGCTCACTCAGCATCTACACGTCCGCGCAATCGGACGACATCGGTGCCATCACCGCTGCATTCGAAAAAAAGTACGGCATCAAAGTCGCGATGTGGCGCGCCAGTTCAGAAAAGGTCTTGCAACGCGCGATCACCGAGGCGCGCAGCAAACGCTACACCCTAGACGTCGCCGAAACCAATGGGCCGGAACTGGAAACGCTGCATCGCGAAAAGCTGCTGCAAAAAATATTGTCCCCCGTGTTGGCTGACTTGATTGCACCGGCACTTCGTCCGCACGGTGAATGGGTGGGCACGCGCCTCAACGTGTTTTCACACGCCTACAACACCAAGGCGATCAAGAAAGAAGACCTGCCCAAGCGCTGGGAGGACTTGCTTGATCCGAAGTGGAAGGGCAAGCTTGGCATTGAAGCCGAAGACGCTGACTGGCTCGCCGGGGTGATGAGCGAAATGGGTGAAGCACACGCGACCAAGGTGTTCAAGGAAATCGTTGCCAAGAACGGCGTCTCAGTGCGCAAGGGTCACACCTTGCTCACGCAGATGGTGGTGTCGGGCGAAGTGCCGCTGGCGCTCACGGTCTACAACTACAAAGCGGAGCAAATGAAAGCCAAAGGCGCGCCGATTGAGTGGTTCAATATCGGGCCCGCGATTGCGCGACCCAACGGCATCGGCATCGCCAAAAAAGCCCCGCATTTTCATGCCGCGATTTTGTTCTACGATTTTGAGTTGGGTGAAGAAGGCCAGCAAATTCTCGCCAAGCGCGACTTCGTGCCGACCAACAAAAAAGTTGATACACCGCTCAACAAAATCCCCATGAAATTCGTCGATCCGAAAATCGCGCTCGATGAAGACGCAAAATGGACCAAGCTCTACGATGAAATTTTTGTTAAACCGCTGAAATGAATACCGGAGTCAATCTTGGGTAAAGAATCTCACTACAACAGCAAAAAGGACCGCGTCTTTGTGCGCGGCATTCAGGGCCAGTACAGCCTCAGTGAAGAACTGAAACGGTTGCGCGCAATGCCCCGTGTCATCAAGGGCAAGGATCTGTTGTTCAACGACGGGCCGCAGTCGTTTAGCAAACACTTCATCGAGCCGGTCGATGGCATGACGCAAACGCTGCATGTGCATCTTGAAGAATACGCGCCCGGTGGCCGTACGCAAAAGCATGGGCACGTCAACGAAGCCGCATTTTATATTCTCGATGGCGTCGGCTACGAAATTCACGACGGCATTCGCTACGACTGGGAAGCTGGTGACGTGGCAATCGTGCACATGAATTGCGTGCATCAGCATTTCAACTCCGACCCCGTGAAACCCGCGCGGGCATTGGTGTTGAAGCCAAAGCCGATGATTATGTTTATGAATCTGTTGTTTCAAAAATCGGTGATTCCGCGTCCGACTGAACCTACACCGGGCGGCGTGGGCTTTGAGCCGCGCCACTTTGAAACCAACCTCAACCACGCAGAATAGGAGCCCATCATGGCATGGTCAGAATCAAAAGCCTGGCTGCGCGGCACCACCAACGGCAAGCTGTACCAAGGCCTGCTCGACGACGCCACCGCTGCACCAGCACGCAACGCCAAACGCAA
>JAYTVA010000066.1:0-21750 GCA_043744255.1 Burkholderiales bacterium
TTTCTCTAAGCCGTTCTGTTTACTGGCGTCCCCAACCGGATTCGAACCGGTGTTATCGCCGTGAAAGGGCGGTGTCCTAGGCCTCTAGACGATGGGGACTTATTCGTCGTACTACTGATGAAACGTCGCTACGAAAACTGTGTGGTGGAGATAGGCGGGATCGAACCGCCGACCTCTTGCATGCCATGCAAGCGCTCTCCCAGCTGAGCTATACCCCCACATGGAAAGACGAGCATTATAGCTGGCGATGGAGGGTTTGTAAAACGCAATTTTCTCGCGCTACTGGAGCCGCGCGAGGGTCTCCTCGCGCCCCAGCGTTTCCATGATGGCGTCGATGGCTGGGGTTTGCGTTTGGCCGGTGACCAATACGCGCAACGGCATCATGAGTTGCGGCATTTTTAGCGCGTGTTTGCTGACTTGCGCTTTGATCGCGGCGTTCAGGTCAGCCTTGGACCATGGCGTGGTTGCTAGGGTTTGGCGGAGTTCAGCGAGCGCGGGAGTGGCGGCGTCGGTCAGGTGTTGCGCCAAAAGCGTGGGGTCAGCAATGGGGCGATGATAGAAATATTTCGCGGCATTAGCCATTTCTACCAGCGTTTGCGCGCGGTCGCGCAGCACCTCGGCAACGCTAGTAATTTCGGGCCCGTGGGTAGCGTCGATGCCTGCGTGTGCGAGGTAGGGCGCGAGTGCTGCTGCCAGCTTGGCGGGCTCCATGCGCTTGATGTGCTCCGCGTTCAGCCACAATAATTTTTCTGCGTCGAACCGTGAGGCCGATGCGCTGATGTGGCCGACATCGAACCATTCGAGCAATTGCGCGCGCGAAAAAACTTCGTCGTTGCCGTGCGACCAGCCGAGGCGCGCTAGCATGTTTATCATCGCGTCGGGCACGAAGCCTTCATCGCGATATTCCATGACACTTTTCGCGCCGTGGCGTTTTGACAGCTTGGCACCATCAGGGCCGAGGACGGTGGGGGTGTGCGCGAACATCGGTGGAGGTTTGTCCAACGCGTGATATAGGTTGATCTGACGCGGCGTGTTGTTGACATGGTCATCACCGCGAATGACGTGGGTAATGGCCATGTCGATGTCGTCCACCACCACACAAAAATTGTAGGTCGGCGTACCGTCGGGCCGCGCGATGATGAGATCGTCGAGCTCCGCGTTGGCAATTTCCACGCGACCCTTGATCTGATCGTCCCAAGCCACCACGCCATCGAGCGGATTACGGAAACGCACGACTGGCGCGGTGTTTGGCGGCATTGCTGGCAACACCTTGCCGGCCTCAGGCCGCCAGCGCCCATCGTAGCGGGGCTTTTCGCCACGCTTCATTTGTGCCTCGCGATGCAGGTCGAGTTCCGCCACCGAGGTATGGCACGGGTATGCCTTGCCCTCAGCGATCAGGCGCGCAATGGCCGCTTTGTATAGCGGCATGCGCTGCATCTGATAGAACGGCCCTTCGTCGTAATCGAGGCCGAGCCACTCCATTGCTTCCAGAATGACTTGTACCGCCGCATCGGTCGAGCGCTCTTGGTCGGTGTCTTCAATCCGCAAAATGAATTTGCCGCCGTGGTGGCGTGCGTACGCCCACGCGAACAATGCCGTACGAATGTTGCCGAGGTGGCTGTAGCCAGTGGGGCTGGGGGCGTAACGGGTACGAATTTGCATTACATTTTCGGAAGGGTGACGCCCTTCTGTCCTTGGTATTTGCCGCCGCGATCTTTGTACGAGGTTTCGCACACTTCATCGCTTTCAAAAAACAACACTTGCGCGATGCCTTCGTTGGCGTAAATTTTTGCGGGCAGCGGCGTGGTGTTGGAGAACTCCAGCGTCACGTAACCTTCCCATTCCGGTTCAAACGGCGTGACGTTGACGATGATGCCGCAGCGCGCATACGTAGACTTGCCCAAACACACCGTCAACACATTGCGCGGAATGCGGAAGTATTCGACGGTGCGGGCGAGCGCGAAAGAATTCGGCGGGATGATACAAAAATCATTTTTGATATCGACAAACGAATTCGAGTCGAAATTTTTTGGGTCGACGATCGTTGAATTGATATTGGTGAACAGCTTGAATTCATCCGAGCAACGAATATCGTAGCCGTAGCTCGAAGTGCCATAGCTGACGATGCGATGCCCATTGACCTCGCGCACCTGCCCCGGCTCGTAGGGATCAATCATGCCGGTGGTCTCGGCCATCTTTCTAATCCACTTATCGCTCTTGATGCTCACAGCTCTATGCTCCCTGCGTTGACGTGATGCGTGTCTGATTCATAGGTAACCACGGTGACATCGGCGGCCTCGGCGCGCAATGGTTTCAATCGCGCGTAATCGTCTGAGCCATACCAACGATCCAACGCCGCCATACCAGCAAATTTCAATACCACCAAGCGGTCGAATTTTTCATCGAAGCCGCTAGGGTTGGCGCTCACCTCGTGTTGCAGACCACGCAATAAAATCTCGCCACCGTAGGCTAGGATCGTTGCATCGACTTGCGACAAATATTCATGCCACTTGGCGATGTTGCGAATGCGAATGTGGCCAGTGAGGTAAGCGGCCATCGGCTATGTATTTTGAATAACGATCTTCGGGAAAATCGCCGAGCGATCCTGCGATTGCTTGGCGATTTTCGCGGCGCATTTGCGCGCAATGTCCTTGTAAATTTTCGAAATCGGACCATCAGGATCAGACACCACCGTCGGTTTGCCGCCATCGGCCATCTCGCGAATCTTGATGTCGAGCGGCAGTGAGCCCAGCAAATCAATGTTGTGATCCTTGGCCATTTTGCCGCCGCCGCCCTCGCCAAAAATATGTTCGATGTGGCCGCAACTCGAGCACACATGCGTCGCCATATTTTCGACCACACCGATAATCGGCACGCCGACTTTCTCAAACATCTTGAGACCCTTGCGCGCATCCAATAGCGCGATGTCTTGCGGCGTGGTCACAATCACGGCACCAGTCACCGGCACTTTTTGCGCGAGCGTGAGCTGAATATCACCGGTACCCGGTGGTAAATCAATCACCAAATAATCGAGATCATTCCAACGCGTTTCATTGAGCAACTGCTCCAAAGCCTGCGTCACCATTGGCCCGCGCCATACCATCGGTGTTTCTGGGTCAATCAAAAAGCCAACGCTCATGGCCTGAATACCGTGGCCCTCAAGCGGCTCCATGGTCTTGCCATCGCGCGATTGCGGGCGACCGGTGATGCCCAACATCATCGGCTGCGATGGGCCATAAATATCGGCGTCGAGCATGCCGACCACGGCACCCTCGGCGGCCAGAGCCAACGCCAGATTCACCGCCGTGGTGCTCTTGCCCACGCCGCCTTTACCCGAGGCGACCGCGATGATGTTCTTGATGCCGGGCACCAGCTTCACGCCGCGTTGCGCGCTATGCGAAACGATTTTTGAAAAAATATTTGCCGAGACGTTTTCGACGCCCTCGATTTTTTTCAAACGATCCACGACCTGCTTGCGGATGCCTTCGACCAAGCTCTTGCCGGGATAACCGAGGATGATCTCTAGTGAGACGTAGCCGCCTTCGACCTTGATATTTTTTGCCGATTTGGATTCGACGAAATTTTCATTGGTAACGGGATCGATCAATTCGCGAAGTGCATTTTGAATCTGTTCAACGGCGATGTTCATGGAGGTATCAATCGAAAAAAGTAAGTTGAGGTGCCTTGAGGGTGTCGAATAAAATCTAGTCATATTTTATCGGAAAGCCGCCGCGTTTCTGTATCAAATTCAACATCCGCTTGGTACAATCGCTACTTGCAAAATTGTTGCAACCTGTTGAAGAGAAAAGAAATCGCGCCGGCATCATTGGCTCGCGCGAACCAATCAATGCCTCGTAAACTTTTCGTCACCACTGCCCTCCCCTACGCCAACGCGCCACTCCACGTCGGCCACATCGCCGATATGCTCTACGGCGACATCTGGGCGCGCTTCCAACGCATGCAAGGCCACGAGGTAAATTTCGTGTGCGCGAGCGACACGCATGGCGCGCCGATCATGCTGCGCGCAGAGAGCGAAGGCATCGCCCCCGAGGCGCTGATTGCGCGCATGAGCGCCGAACACGATCACGACTGGCAACATTTTCTGATGAGCTTCGACCACTGGCACTCCACACATTCGCCAGAAAACGTCGAGCTCGCGCAAAGCATTTACAAAAAACTGAAAGCGAACAAACTCATCACCACGCGTGAGGTTGAGCAGTTCTACGATCCGGTCAAAGGTATGTTCCTTGCGGATCGCTACCTCAAGGGCGAGTGCCCGAAATGCGGCACCAAAGATCAGTTCGGCGACTCTTGTGAATCGTGCAGCGCGGTGTACGCACCGACCGATTTGAAAAATCCGTACTCGACGCTCACCGGTGCCAAGCCGGTTCTCAAAAAGTCTGAGCATTATTTTTTCAAACTTTCCGACAAACGCTGCGTCGATTTTTTGAGCAAGTGGGTCAAAGAAACCAAGCTGCAACCGGAGGTCGTGAACAAGCTCGCCGAGTGGCTAGGTGGCGACGACAAAACTGGCGGCAAGGTGGCCGAAAAGAGCCTGAGCGACTGGGACATCTCGCGTGATGCGCCTTATTTCGGCATCGAAATTCCCGATGCGCCGGGTAAATATTTTTATGTGTGGCTCGATGCGCCGGTCGGCTACCTCGCCAGCCTAAAAGCGCATTTCGCGAAAACGAATCGCGATGTCGAAGCCTACCTTGCCGATCCTGAGGTCGAGCAATATCATTTCATCGGCAAAGACATCACCTATTTCCACACACTGTTCTGGCCGGCAATGCTGCATTTTGCCGGACGCAAAGTGCCGAACAACGTATTTGTGCATGGCTTCATCACGCTCAACAGTGAGAAGATGTCCAAGTCGCGCGGCACCGGCATCTCGCCGCAGCAGTATGTGAAGCTCGGCTTGAATCCCGAGTGGTTCCGATACTACATCGCGGCCAAACTCAGCAACAAAGTAGAAGACTTTGATTTCACGCCGGAAGATTTCATCGCGCGGGTGAACAGCGATCTGATCGGCAAATACGTGAACATCGCCAGCCGCGCGGCGGGCTTCATCAGCAAACGCTTCGACGGCAAACTCGGCAAGCCCGCGCTGCCCAAAGAAATCGCCACGGAGTTTGCCGGTGCGTCTGCCGAAATCGCAAGCTATTACGAAGGCCGCGAATACGGCCGCGCGATACGCAAAATCATGGCGCTCGCCGACCTCGCCAATCAATACGTGGACGCCAACAAGCCGTGGGAACTCGCCAAGGTTGAAGGCAGCGATGCCGAATTGCTGACCGTGTGTTCAACCTGCATCGCGATGTTTCGCGATTTGACCGTCTACCTGGCACCGGTGCTGCCCGTACTCGCCGCCAACGCAGGCGAGATGTTCGGCTTCGATGCGCTCAGCTGGAAATCCACCGCGAAGGCATTGCCGGTTGGCCACGCGGTCAAGCCGTACAAACACTTGATGGGGCGCGTTGATCCTAAACAAATTGAAGCCCTAATCGGCACGGATGAGCCGCCGAGCGCTGAACCAGCGCCAAAGGGAAAAGCCGCGAAAGCCTCGCCAACACTTGCTTCCGAGGCATCAGTAGTACCAAGTGAATTCACATTGGTGCCACCAGAATCACCGAAACCAATCGTCGTTCAGCCGATTTCAGAAATCATTTCGATTGATGATTTCGCACGCATTGATTTACGCGTCGCAAAAATTCTCGATGCGGAGTACGTGCAAGAAGCCGACAAGTTATTGAAGCTGACGCTCGATCTTGGCATCGAGCAGCGCACCGTGTTCGCCGGTATTCGCTCGGCGTACAACCCGAAGGATTTGGTCGGGCGCTTGACGGTCACGGTCGCTAACCTCGCGCCGCGCAAAATGCGTTTTGGCGAATCGCAGGGGATGGTGTTGGCGGCGGGTGATGGCACCGGGATTTATTTGTTGGCGCCAGATTCTGGTGCGGTGCCGGGGATGCGGATTAAATGACCTATTGAATCGCTTCGCGATTCAATAGGTCATCCTGAGCGGAGCGAAGGATCTGCTAAACGAAGCGTCCAGCCGCCGCAAGTTGAACCACTGCGCAGTCAATAATTCGCCTGCTCGCGAATCGTTATCAGATCCTTCACTACTTTCAGAGCTTGCCCCAGACTCGTTCCGGGGATGACAGGTAATTTTTGACGTGATCCTCCAAACCCAACGCCTGACACTTGAACCCCTCACCATCGCCCACGCCGAAAAACTCCACCTCGGCCTCAACGACGCAGCGCTTTACCACTTCATCCCAAACGATCCGCTGACCCTCGACGCGCTCACCGCGCGCTATCAACGCATCGCACTCGGTTCAACAAATAACACTGGCGAGCTGTGGCGAAACTGGGCAGTGCGTTTAACCAACGGCGAATACATTGGCACCATGGAAACGTCCGTCTTTCCTAGCGATTTCAGCTATCTCGCCTATTTCATGTTCGTCGCACACCACCGACACGGCTACGCGCGCGAAGCCTGTGCCGCCGTGCTCGCCCACGAGCGTGAAACTTACGCAATCAAGCGCGCCGTCGCTGAGATGGATGTGCGAAATATTGCGTCATGGAAACTGGTTGAGTCATTAGGTTTTGTTCGCACCGCCACTAAACTGAATGCAGATTTTTTCAAGGGCGCGTCCAGCGACGAATATCATTACGAACTTGTTTTTTGAATTGCGCCAAATGACCATTGAACTACCCATCGTTCCTATGCCGCGTGTCGTCTACGCCACCGACCGCGAAACACTCGAAGCCGAAGTGCGCATCGACACCTATCGCGCGTCGGGCCCCGGCGGGCAGCACGTCAACAAAACCAATTCGGCGATTCGGCTGACCCATGAGCCATCAGGCGTGGTCGTGATCGCGCAGGATTCTTCCTCACAATTTCGCAACAAAGAAATCGCCTTTGAGCGCCTGATTGAGAAACTGAAAAAACTCAATCACGTCCCGAAAAAACGCTTCGCCACCAAGCCATCACGCGCCTCCAAAGAACGACGCATCGAAGCGAAGAAAACCCGCGCCGTCGTCAAAACGCAGCGCAGTTCCAAAGTCAGGATCGACGAATGAGCAGCATTGAAAATGATTCGGGTGACTTCGGCGGCAATGCCACCATCACCCTACACCTCAACATCACCGGCCGCGTGCAAGGCGTCGGCTACCGCGACTCGCTACGCATGATCGCGCAAGCACTCAACGTCACCGGCTGGGTGCGCAATTGCGCGGATGGCAGCGTGGAGTCCGTAGTGCAGGGCAGCGAGCAGGACGTGGAGCGCGTCGTCGGCTGGTGCCACAACGGCCCACCAGGGGCGAATGTGAAGTATGTGAATGCGACTTTGCAGGCGGATGCGCAGGTGTTTATTGCATTTTCGCGGGTGCCGGATAAATAGCCTGCACAACGCGGCAATCAATAATCCCCACCACCCCCGCCACCAAACTGCCCCCCCGCCTGATACCCATCGCGCCAGCTCCGCTGCGGTGGCGGCAACATATTCGTTGCGTCATATTGCAACGCGACATTGCGTGGAGTGAGCCATTCGTTGAGTGATTCGATTAACGGCTCGGTCACGCGCACGCGCCATTTGTCGGGCAGCGTGGTGGTCATTTCACCGACGCCGTTGCTGTAGCGAATCATGATCGGGCAGCTACCGCTTTGATCGGTTGCCAGATGCGGCGTCAAGATGCGTTGTAACTTCGCACTATCGGCTTGCCCGTTCATGGAGAGCGTCATCAAGCGCACATGCTTGCGCGCTTCGTCAATCGACAACACTTCATCAACAATCACGCGCACGCCGCCGGAGAAGTCGTCGAGGCTGACCTTGCCGCGAATAATCAGCGGTTGATCGTCCACCAACAACGCGCGTTTTTTGTCGTAGATTTCGTTGTAAATCACTGCTTCAACCCGCGCGGTGCCGTCGTCAAGGGTGATGACGCACATGCGGCCACGTTTGCCGTTGAGCGTGCGTTGGCCGTAAAGAATGCCGGCCATCATCACGGGTTCGTTCTTGGGCTCAATTGCGACCAGTTCGGTTTTGACGAATTGGCGAATCTCGTTTGCGTAGCTGGAAAACGGATGCCCTGACAGATAAAAACCGAGCGCGAGTTTCTCGTTATTGAGTCGTTCGCGTTCCATCCACATGCCAACGTCGACCAATTCCAACACGTCCATGCTACCGCCAGTGGCCTCACCAAACAGGCTGACCTGCTGCGCATCGCGCTCTGATTTTTCCGCCATCTCGACGGCTTTAGGAAGGGATGCAATCAGCGTGGCGCGATTGGCGTTGAGTGCATCGAACGCGCCCGCGCGAATCAGTGCTTCCATAGCGCGGCGATTGACGCGGCTGCGGTCTACGCGCGTGACGAAATCGAGCAAGTCTTTGAATGCGCCACCCGCGTTGCGCGCGCCGACGATGCTCTCAATCGCGGATGCGCCCGTGCCTTTCACCGCCCCCAAGCCGTAGCGAATGGTGGTGAGGTCAATCGACCTAAAGCGGTAGGTTCCAAGATTGATGTCGGGCGCTAACACGGTCAGGCCGATGCCGCGCGCGTCATCAAACAGCGCCTGCACTTTGTCGGTGAAATCCATCACGCAGCTCATGTTGGCGGCCATGAATTCGGAGGGGAAATGCGCCTTCAAATACGCGGTGTGATACGCGACCAGCGAATACGCGGCTGAGTGCGATTTGTTGAATCCATAGCCCGCGAACTTTTCCATGAAATCAAAAAGATCGTTCGCAACTTTTGCCGACACGCCATTTTTCGCGGCACCTTCACTAAAGATCGAGCGGTGCTTGGCCATCTCTTCGGCTTTTTTCTTGCCCATCGCGCGGCGCAACAAATCTGCCCCGCCGAGTGAGTAACCGCCGATCACCTGTGCAATCTGCATGACCTGCTCTTGATAAATCATGATGCCGCAGGTCGGCGCGAGAATCGGCTCGACGCGCGGGTCAGTGAACGTGACTTTTTCTTTACCCGTCTTACGATTCAAATACTCAGGAATCAGATCCATCGGCCCTGGTCGATAGAGCGCGTTCAGCGCCGTGAGATCCTCAACCGAGGTCGGCTTGGCGCGCATGATGAGATCGCGCATGCCGCGACTTTCAAACTGGAAAATCGCACCGGTCTTACCCTTCGCAAAAATTTCGTATGACTTGACGTCATTAAGCGGCAGCGTTTGCACGTCAAAATCACGATACGGCGCGCCGTTCAGTTGCGTGCCCTCTCGCTCACGAATGAGCTTCACGGCTTCTTCAATAATCGTCAGCGTGGTCAAACCCAAGAAGTCGAACTTGACGAGGCCGACCGCTTCCACGTCGTCTTTATCGTATTGGCTGACGAATGAATACGACCCATCCGCAACATAGAGCGGCGTGAAATCGGTGAGGGGTCCCGGTGCGATCAACACACCGCCCGCGTGCATACCGACGTTGCGGGTGATGCCTTCGAGCTTCAGCGCGAGTTGCAGCAACTGCGCGACCTCTTCTTCCTTGCCGCGCCGTTCGTTGAATTGTGGCTCGGCCTCAATTGCTTGTTTCAACGTGATGCCGAGCTGATTCGGAATCAGTTTTGCGATTTGATCGACATAGTTGTAACCCATGCCGAGCACGCGACCGACGTCGCGAATCACCGCCTTGGCGGCCATGGTGCCGAAGGTAACGATTTGCGAAACCGATTCGTGACCGTATTTATTTTTCACGTAATCAATCACGCGATCTCGACCCTCCTGACAAAAGTCGATATCGAAGTCGGGCATCGACACGCGCTCCGGATTCAAGAAACGCTCGAACAGCAAATCGTATTCAAGCGGATCAAGATCAGTGATGCCGAGTGAATACGCGACCAGCGAGCCCGCGCCCGAGCCGCGGCCAGGGCCGACCGGCACGCCGTTGTTTTTTGCCCAGCCGATGAAATCTGCAACGATCAAAAAGTAGCCGGGGAATCCCATGTGCACGATGGTCTTGACCTCGAACTCCAGCCGCGCGAGGTATTGCGGATATTCGGCCTCGCGCTTCGCAGCATCTGAGTGCGTGACCGCGAGCCGCTTATCGAGCCCGGCCTTGGCTGACGCGAGCAGATATGTTTCGACCGACTCACCATTGGGTGTCGGAAAATTCGGTAGCTTTGACTTGCCCAGCGAAAATTCGAAGTGGCAGCGTTTGGCAATTTCGCCCGCGTTCTCCAGCGCTTCGGGAATATCCGCGAACAACGCCGACATTTCCGCGCTCGATTTGAAGTATTGCTCCGGCGTGAAATCGCGCTTGCGGCGTTTGTCGCCCAACACTTCGCCACGCGAAATGCACACGCGCGCTTCATGCGCCTTGAAGTCATCAACCGCCATGAACTGAATCGGGTGCGTCGCCACCACCGGCAGATCACACACGCTGGCGAGGTTCATCGCTGCATTGTTATACGGCGCGTCAAAATCGCGTTCGGCGCGCTGCAACTCAACATAAAACGTTCCGGCAAAATCGCGCGCCCAGCCATTCGCCAACTCCATCGCGCGCTTGGTATCGGCTTGCAACAACGCCTGCCCAATATCGCCAAACGCCGCGCCAGATAAGGCGATCAGGCCGTCTGTTGTCGTCGGCGTGAGCCATTGTCGCTCTACTTCAGCGCGTCCCCGCCACATATTGTCGCGATAGGCGCGCGTCAGCAATTGGCACAGATTGAGATAGCCCGCATCGTCGCGACAGAGCAGCAACAGGCGCGACGGCTGATCGCGATTGGTGTCGTTGGAAATAAAAATTTCGCAGCCGATGATCGGCTGCACACCACGCCCACGTGCCGCCTGAAAAAACTTCACCGCACCGAACACGTTAGAAATATCCGTGATCGCGAGCGCCGGTAATTTATCGTTCGCCGCCTTACCGACCGCCTCGTCGATGCGCACAATCGAATCGGTAATCGAGTATTCGGTGTGTAGGCGGAGATGGGCGAATGGGGTCATGGCAGGCTTCAGGTGAACAGCAGCAATTTTATCACCCGCGCTGCGGCTATCCGGTTCGCTAAATCCAAGCACTGGCGCGGCAATGCGCAACAATTTCGCTGGCAAGCCGCGCGTGCAGTGCGGTGGGCAAATCGTGCCCCATACCGTCAATCACGCTCAACGTTGCACCAGGAATTTGCTTAGCGGTTTCGACACCGCATGGCAACGGCAGCAGCGGATCATCGCGACCATGCAATACCAATGTCGGTGCGGCAATGCGGCGAACCACGTCTGTTCTGTCACCACTCGCACTGATCGCCACGATTTGCCGTGCACCGCCACGCGGATCGTGTGCACGTCGAACGTGGCGCTCACAGAATGCACTGAGCACCGCATCATCTTCCGGAAAACCGGGACTGCCTATTGCGCGCAAGACCATTTTCAAGCGGGAAATAGCACCAGCCGTATCACTGCGGCGCGCAGGTGGTAGCAACAACGCTTTGCGCGCGCGCGATGTGGGCCCAGGCAAGCTGCGGCGACCAGTGCTCGACATAATCGACGTGAGGCTCGCGACTCTGTTCGGGAAATGAGCTGTCAGATTTTGCGCAATCATGCCGCCCATCGACACGCCGACAATGTGCGCGCGCGGGATGTTGAGTGCGCCAAGCAAACCTGCTGCATCGCGCGCCATGTCGTCGATACAGTAGGCGGCATTCAGTGGCAGATGGAGAAAATACTTGACGATTTCGAGCGCGATATTCGGCGTTCCCAAGTGGTGGAGCTGTGTGGATAGACCAGCATCGCGGTTATCAAAGCGGATCACGCGGAAACCAGCGTCGACCAGACGCGCACAAAAATTATCAGGCCAAGCGATCATCTGCATGCCAAGACCCATGATGAGCAGAATCGGCGGCGCATCGTCGGCACCCATACTCTCGTACTCGATCATCAGGCCATTCGCTTGCACTTGCGGCATCGCGCGTTAGTCTTCTTCGCGATTGGGGTCGCGGTAAAAGTGTTTACGCCACCCGCTACGATCAAATTGTTTCCACTTGCCTTCAACTTGCGCAAGCCGATCTGCGACCGCATAGAGCGCGACGGGGTTAAGACCCATGCCGACATGGCTCGCCACCACCTCAATGTTCTCGGCAGTCTTTGACTCTTTTTGCATCGACAGCGGTCACGCAACTACGCCGTCGGTGCGGCTGAAAATGGAAGTCGTCGGCATTGGCGGCGCTTCCTTCAAATGTGCGAGCATTTTTTTGTCATCGAGCTTGTGGCCGCTGACGAATTCATAAAAGCGCCACGCGTTGGTCGCTTTTGGGTCGCCTGCAAACGGCGTGCCAAGCGTAATCACGCTGCGCACATGCTTCGGCAGCGCCTTGGCGAATTCTCGCGCATACAGGCCACCGAGACTCCAGCCGATCAGGCTGACTTTACGCTTCGTGGTTTCGTGGATTTCGGCGACGCGATCCACGCTCTTTTTCAGCACACCGTGGCGTGGGCCAAAGTTGAATCCTAAGTCCCAGCCGTAGGTATCATAGCCGTGCGAGGATAAAAAATTGCGCAGTGGCACCGTCGAAAAATCGCCCGCACCCAGCCCTGGAAAGACGATAACAGGATGCCCATCGCCAGCGGGCGCGGTTCTCAACAACGGCCAACTGGCGAGCGTAGCGCCCAGCTCGAACGGTGCCCGCCCTTCGAGCGCCATCAGGAGTGCACCAGGTGCGCGCAACTGTTCCGCCAACTCGGTTAGCGGGCGGTCAGCGCGCGCCTTCGGCACACCGCGTGTGCGATACAGGAAATCAAACGGCGATGACGCATCGAGCGGCGCTTTCGCGGTTTGCTTCGGATTACGAGAGGAGTTGGCCACGGTTCTGGTTACGACGTTCCGCAAAAAATGCTTTCAGCATGTTGCCACATTCTTCAGCCAGCACGCCGCCGATGAATTCCGCATGATGATTTAATTGGGGCTCGGCGGGTAAATTCAATACGCTGCCAACCGCGCCGGTTTTGGGCTCCATCGCGCCAAAAACCACCCGTTTCACCCGCGCGTGCAGCATCGCGCCCACGCACATCATGCACGGCTCTAGCGTGACGTAGAGTTCGCAATCGACCAAGCGATAGTTTTGCAAATGCTTCGCCGCAGCGCGCAGCGCGACAATTTCTGCGTGCGTGGTGGGGTCGTTTGAACTGATCGGCTGGTTAAAGCCACGACCGATGATTGCGCCTGCCTGCACGACCACGGCGCCCACCGGGACTTCGCCGAGCGTCCACGCATGTCGCGCGAGCACAAGCGCTTCACGCATGAAGTGTTCGTCTGCCGACGCAGGAACTAGCGTTAGATCGGCATCAGTCGGCGCGTTCAAGGCAGGCGGAAAATCGCTCACGCCCACACCCGCGATTTCCGGGCGAAATGGCCTAGCGCATTACAGGGGCCTGCCAGAAGCCCATCTTTTAACACTTGCGGATCGGTAATTCTCATACCGGCAATATACGCGACCGCTGCGCGCAAACACCGCGAGTGAACACCGCAACGACACGGCCGCTGCGGCGTTGGCGCGTCTAGACAAAATCAGGGGTTCACCGTGCGCTCAACGCCCGACGGTAACTGATCCCGCGCAAAAACATTCTCGTCAAACTTGTAGCGCAGTTTCAGGAACACGCCCTTGGACGAGTAATCGGTGAGCAGGTCCCGATCCTTTAAATCCTGGAAGTTGTAGCCGACACTCAGCCACAAGTTGTTGGTAATGATGTGCCCGGCTTCAAAGCCCACGCCGGTGCGGCGATTTTTGAAACCATGGTCGCCGAGCGCGCTGCCGATGACCCCCACGTCCCAGCGATTGGTGATGTCGTAAATCATGCGTCCCTGCAGCAACTGCGCATCAAACTTGCTGGTGGTGCCAAACAAGGCATCGTCGCGCCACTTACCGGCAACCTTACCGGCGTACCAAAGCGCGCGGGTTGGGCGATAGTCCAGATCCATACTAACGACGTGTACGCGCCCGTTGACGTCGTTCAAAATTCCGCTCCGCGTCAACTCCTGGCGGTACTCATACTTGCCGAGCGCATTCCAAACGTTGGTGCTGGTTTCGCGCCAAGCGAAGCCGACTTGAAATCGATCCTGATAATTCTTGTCCCCTTTATCGAGGTTCTGGCGGTACGCATAGTTGCGCGCCAGCAGTGTCCAGTCATCTGACAATTTGCGTGCCAGCGCGACCGTGGACAGCCAAGATTTGCCGCCATCCGCATCACGCACCTCGACCCGTGCCGAGCCCTTCCATAGTGGATTAGCGGTGTAGTCCACCCCCACACCCGCAGCGGTCGCCGTTGGTGTCGCCGAGGCTCCACTCACCGGCGCGGTGCCATTGAGGAGCTTGACGCGCTCCAGCGTGGTGTTCAGGCGCACACCCTCGGCAACGGGCCAGAAGTTGCGCAGGCCGACTGCAGCAACTGCCTCCCGCCCCGCCAACGCGTCGCGCAGACGATATTCGCTAAACAGCTGGCCGTCTTTCATGTACTGCGTGTCGACACCAATCACGGTCGCGGATTGTCGGCCCGTACCAGCCAATCCGTAACTGCCGGATAACCCTGTTGCATTTTCGCTGCGCCCGTAGACGCGGCCCAATTCGCTAAAACGATAGTCGCCGCCCACGGCAACTGCGTGCGCCGACTTGTTGTTGAGGTCTTGTTCACCCTCAACAAATACACTTGAATTACTACCTGGCGTGTAGGTCGTTCTTAATCGCGCACTCGTGCTTTGGTACGGATGATTCAAATTGGCCGATAGCCCCGCGTTGGGCACGAGCGTCTGGCCGCCGCTGATCGGGTCAACGCCCGTGCCCGGGAAAGCACTAGCGGCAAGGGTCGCACCCGCACCGGATTGCTCGGCGCGGCGTAGCCCAGCTTCAACGGTCAGGTTGGTCCAGACATCCCACGCCGCCGTGATCGTCTCACCATTTCGTTTACCGTCCGTAAACAAGTCCTTGCTGTAGTTCACCTCGCCGATGACGCGAACCGACGGCGCAAACGAATAGGTCGCTTTACCGCCCGCCTCCAGACGCCCACTGGCCACACTCACGCCAGTATTAGCGAAAGTAGTATCCGCACGCTGACCATAAAAACGTGCCTCCAACTGTTCCGTGCGGTGGCGCATTTCCGCTCGCCATGCATTGCCGATGGCCGCGCCGGCCGTCAAAGCGTTGCCAATCGCGGCGTTGCTGGTCAGAAGCGAGTTCGAGCCAAATTGAACGATATCGCCGCGATCACTGCGTGCGAGCTCCGCGAGAAATTGCGTGTGCTCGCCGAGTTTTACGGTGGCGTTAATCCCCGCGAGCTGGTACTTCGCGAGTGGATTTTCGTCTTTCGCATAGTTGCCACCGAGCGTGAGAAATTCACCCAGCTTCACTCGACCCTCCACACCCGCCACCCAATATTTCGGCCCGCCCTCCTCAATTTCATAGGCGACGCGAATCGATACCGGATTTAGATTCTCGTCAAGACTGGACACTGGACTCTTGAACAAAATACGCCCACTGAACGGCTCGAAGTCATAGTCAACAAATCGAACTTGCGGCAGCACGCGCAAAATTATCGTTGGCGCGTTACGGTCGCGCACCAGCACCTCCACCCTTTCGGAATTTTGTACGCCGTTGGCGAAGCTAACTCGATACGGCCCAGAGATGCCGCGACCGGGCTGCTCATCGACGAATTGGTGCAGGCTGTCACGCGACGCGAACGCAGTGAAGGCCGCGCGCTCGAACTGCCAGTGCCCCTTGGCACCAGTCAGGCTGCGGCTGTAGCGGCTCAGTTGCACAGCGTCGTTATCAAACTGTTGTTCGGCTGAGTTGAAGTCGCCATATAACGCGTAGCTCTTGCCATTGTCCACACGCACGAACAGGCGGCCACTGGTGGCGGCGTCGTAGCCCTTCAGGCTTGCATCGCCGTACACCGGATAAAACTGTTCGGCTTGAATATCGCGGAACGAGCGGTCGCGCACATCTTTGTCCGAATCGTAGGCGGCAGTGAGCAAGGTGGCTCCGCTGATCTTGCCCTTCAGAAAAAATGCGGTGCGCAAACCAGCCGCGCCTTTGCCGTCGCTGAACTCGCGCGCGAAGCGGCGGATCTCCTGCTCGAAGCCATCACTAGGACGCACCGGCGACACACCGTTTTTCTTGTCGCGCAGGTTAATCACGCCTTCAATCAGGCCAACCGCAATCATCTCGCGCAGGTCCGGCAGAAAATTGAGCTTAAGCGTTTGCTGACGCGCGCCAACGCTAACTTTTACCAAGGCCTCACCTGGCTCGCTCGGTGCCACCAGGTCGAAACTGAACTCCCCTTGCTTGGCGATCACCTGCGTGCCAACTGCCGTGCTGTCACGGTCGATGGCCGCGCCCACCGCAGTATTACTTTGACCGACGGCGACGATGCGCCCGCGGGATGTTTCCAGCAGCAGCGGCACATCACTCGTGAATTTTTTGTCGGCCGCATCAAACAGCCGCACCGTAACCCGAATCTGCGAACGGCCATCAGCGGCCACGTTTTGTTTGTCTGCAGCGAACTCCACACGTTGCACTCGCGCGGCTACACCAAACGACTGCAAGTTATCGGTGAGCCCCGGCGTGGCCAAGTTGCTATTGCCGCGCACCAAACCCGGCGCATTGGGGTCGCGCATCATCGCGTCCGCACTGTCAGCCCGCGCTGGAGTGGAAACATAAAATAGCGCGAGCGCCGTTGCCAACGCCAGCTTGCTGATCGCGGGTTGCGACGCGAGCAACGTGCCGCTTGAATTTCGTGGGACGGCGGATGAAGCCATGTTTTTTTCCTTAGACGACGCTATCAACTCAATCGGTTTAGTGACCATTGGCGCGGGATTGCGGGTAACTGGCTTCATTTGCCGCCCTCCCCGACCAACGGCACTGCACTCGTGGAGTTACCGAGTCGATTGGGTTCGAATCGCGGCCGAATCACATCCTCCTTGTCTGGCTTGGGCGCGGTAGCGCGCCGACGTTTGATTTCATCAACAACTTGTGTGTTGCAACCCATCTCGCGGAAGTCGCCACGACTCAACTGCCCATTCTTCACATCGACGAACAGGCTCGCTGCGTCACCGGCGTTGCGACTGCTGGTGGTACCGAGGCGCGCGCCACGTGGCAGGGTGGTCTGGTCCACTTTGATCACGTGGGTGCGTGGAGTTAGGCCGCACAGGCTGTACTTGCCATCGACATCGGTCGTCACATGGGTGCCGTCTTCCAGATACAACCGCACATCCGGAATGCCCGCTTCACCGCGATCTTGAATGCCATTGCCTTTGCCTGTGTTGCCGTCAGCGCCAACGCTCGCACCACAATCGGCGAATATTTTGCCAACCAGACAGACGTCGCCAGCAAATACCCCGCCTCGTACCTTGATCTTGGCTTGCGCGCCGAGCGAGCGTAATGCGCCTGACTGCGCGGTTGCACGGTTGATGCCATCGCCGTCCATCGCGCTGACGCCAATGCGCACGTAATACGTGAATGCGCTTTCGGTACCGCCCCTAAGCGTGCCGAGATCGAACGTCAGCAGCGAGCCGGGCGAACCGATTGGCTCCGGCAACGCTGTGGCCGGTGTACCGATTCCGCGCGTGGTCTTCGGCACGTACTTGAAACCAAGTGGCAACGTGTCCACCACCTTTACTGCTGGCACAAAGCCGCCGGTTGCGAGGTTCTTCACGCGAATCGTGTACTTCACGACATCACCAATTTCGGCCTCAGTCTTGTCGGCAGTCTTGATGATCGACATCACTGGCGTGATCGCCGGATCCAGTGCGACATGGTTGTGCACAATATCGGCACCCCCCAACGGCGGGTTCATCGTGAATTGCAAGTGATACGTCGTCGCTTGGCCCACCTGCGGGGCACTCGCCGACGGCACCACCGCATATACACTCGGCCCTGCCTGATAGGGCAGCGTCGCCAGTGGCGGCAACAGCTTGGACGGCCCAATGTAGCCCGCTGGCGGCACGACGCGCAGCGTGTAAACGCCTGCCGGTGCGCTAGGTAGCAAGTCAAAGCGATAGGTGCCCGCAGCTTGGCCGGTGGCCACTACCGTTTGGTCTTGTTGTCCGGGCAATAGATGCACTGGCGAGAGCGGCTGGCCATTGGGTGCAATCAGAGTCACGAGTGTGCCGATCACGGGCTCTCGCGTAACGCTGTCGTAGACGATGCCCGAGGGGTCGAGTGCCAAGCCTAACTGCGCGAGACCGCCGCCGACAGGCATGGTAATGTCCAGCGTGCGCAGGGTTGGATTGAAAGTCGCACCGAGTTGCGGGTTACCCTGCTCGCCATTGGCAAGCGTGCCAAACACCGCTCCAGGCGCGCCGCCCGCCGCTGGCGAACGGAATCGTAGCTGGTAGTTTCCTGGCGGCAATCCTAGCAGCTGATACTGGCCGTCCGCGTCAGTGATCGCAGTTGCTAAACGACCATTCAGCAGCGTCACTATTTGCCCGGCCTGCGGGTGACCAACGGGGTAGACCACTTCAGCGATCCAGCCTGCCAGGCCAGCTTCACCCGCACCGCGTCGACGGTCTGCCGCACCGCTTCCGCCCGCGCCGTTGTCGAGCCAGACGCTGCCAGTCAGCGAACCCTGCACCACGACCGGTACGGTGGTCACGTCGCAATTGGTGGGATTGAGCTTCTCGCAAATCTTGTATGTGACGCTGTAGGAACCGGGCGGCGTGTTCGGCGGAATTGCCAGCATGCCGTTGGCATCAAGCGTGGCTCCGTTGATCCCACCGTTGCTGGTCAACGCAATGTTGGCGCTGGCAGCGGTAATCGGCGCGCCGTTCAAGGTGTCATTGGCCAATACGTTGGTACTACCGCCGGATGCGCTTAGCACCAACTGCGCGTCGGGCACTGCGCGGATCACGGCCGGGGTGACTGTCACCGTCGCCGTCGCGCTATCGCAGTTGGTTGCACTGATGCGTTCGCATATCTTGTAGGTCACCGTGTAAGTGCCGGCAGGCGTGCCCGGCGCGATGCTCACAGCACCGGTTGTTACGTCCAGCGTAATGCGCGGGCTGCTGGCGGCGCTTTGGGTAAGGTTGACGCGCGCCAGTGTCACAACCGTGCCTGCCAACGTGTCGTTGGCAAGTACGTTGGCAATGGCAACACCGCCTGCTAATCCCACCACCGGCGTGGGCACGGTGTCATCGACTGCATCAATTGGCGCGCTGGTGACCGTGGCAACAAGCGTCGATGTATTGTTCGTCGCATTCCTGTCGTTGGTCGCGTTGGTGGTGACACTGATGGTACTGGTGCCGCTCGCTGTCGGCGTGCCGCTCACCGAGCAAGTGATGCTCGCGCCCGGCGCAACGGTGGCGGGAAGCAGCGGTGAACACATGCCCATATACAGCCCAGGCGGCAGACCGGCGACAGCGCAGGTGGCATTGATCGCGGCCAGCGCGGGTGCGACGGCATTGGTACACAACACAGTGCCGCTATAGGGAACACCGACTTGCGCATTCGTCGGCAAGCTAGTGAGGTCGGGACGCATGTCGCTACCGTTGGTGCCAATGGTTGTCGTGGTTGAGTTGTTGGCGGGAGTGGTGTCATTGGCAGCACCGGTTGCGCCCGTGACGGTGCTGTTGCCGACAGCCGTTGGCGTACCGCTAACCGGACAAGTAATTACGGCACCCACCGCCAGCGTGGCGGGAGGGAGCGGCGTACAAGTGCCGACGATGACGCCTTCAGGCAAGCCCGTGACGGCACAAGTTGCCGCAACCGCGCTCGCGGTCGCAGTGGCGCTGTTGGTACAAACAAAGTTACCCACATAGGGCACACCGATAGTGGCAGCAGCAGGCAAGCCGGCAAGGCTGATGCTCATGTCGCTTGAGGCCACAGCAATCGTGTCAATCATCAGCGCACAGTTGGCCGGGGTGCTCTTGTCACAAAGGCTGTAGGTGACGGTGTAGGTACCCGGCAACGTGCTCGCGTTGACGGTGATGGCACCGGTCAGCGGGTCAAGCGTGATACCGGCAGGCCAGGTTCCGCTTTGGGCGACCGTGGCGTTGCCGGTGGCACCTAGGGTGGCGGCGACGCCGTTGACTTTATCGTTGGCGGCGACGTTTGCAATCGCGATCCCGGTGGCACCTGCGATTGCACTACCGGTATCCGCAATCGGCGTGATACTCGCCGCGACCGTGACGGTGTCAGTGATCGCCGCACAGTTCACCGGCACGCTCTTGTCGCAAAGGTTGTAAGTGACGCTATACACGCCCGGTGGCATGGACGCACCGACGTTAACGGCACCAGTTGCGGGTTCAAGTGTGATGCCAGACGGCCACGTGCCGCTTTGCGCAACGGTGGCGTTACCGGCGCTGCCGAGGATGGCTGCAACACCGTTCACCTTATCGTTCGAAGCGACGTTGGCAATCGCGGTGCCAGCGGTTCCCGCAACCACACTTCCAACATCTGTAATCGGCACGATACTGGCGGCAACGGTGACGGTATCGAGCATCAACGCACAGTTCGCGGGCGTGCTCTTGTCGCATAAATTGTAGCTGACGCTATAGGTACCAGGCGACACGCTCGCGCTCACATTGATCGCACCCGTCAACGGATCAAGTGTGATGCCTGCCGCCCAAGTTCCGCTTTGCGCAACCGTGGCGTTGCCGGCAGCACCCAGAAGGGCGGCGGCACCGTTCACCTTGTCGTTCGCGGCGACGTTGCCGATTGCGACGCCTGCAACACCGGCTACTGCATTGCCGACGTCAGCGAGTGGCGCAATGCTTGCTGACACCGTGACTGTGATCGTCATTGGCGCACAGTTGGCTGGCGTGCTCTTGTCGCAAAGGGTATAGGTGAGGCTGTAGGCACCGGGTGGCGTGACCGCGCTCACATTGATCGCACCCGTGAGTGGATCAAGTGTGACGCCCACAGGCCAAGTGCCGGTCTGGGCGACGGTGGCGTTGCCAGTGATACCCAGGGTGGCGGCTACGCCATTCACTTTGTCATTGGCGGCGACGTTGATGATCGCCACGCCTGCCAGGCCTGCGACTGCGCTGCCGGCGTCCGCTACCGGCGCGATGTTCGCCAACACGGTGACCGTGCTGGTCACGGGCGCGCAGTTGGCTGGCGTGCTCTTATCGCACAGCGTGTAGATGACGCTGTAGCTGCCGGGTAAGGTAGTAGCACTTACGCTCACCGCACCAGTGGCCGGGTCTAGCGTGATACCGATGGGCCATGTGCCGATTTGGGCGACCGTAGCGTTGCCGGCAGTACCCAAGGTCGCCGCGACGCCATTCACTTTGTCGTTGGCCACAACGTTAGGAATAGCAATACTGGCGACGCCCGCCACCGCGCTGCCGCTGTCAGCGACTGGCGCGATACTCGATGACACCGTGACGGTATCGGTCATCGGCGCACAGTTGACCGGTGTGTTCTTGTCGCAGAGGGTGTAAGTGACGGCGTAGACACCAGGCAAAGTGGTGGCGCCAACAGTGATTGCGCCGGTCGATGCATTCAGCGTCACGCCCGTCGGCCATGTGCCACTTTCAGCGACGGTGGCGTTGCCGGTCGCGCCCAGAGTTGCAGCGACCCCATTCACTTTGTCGTTGGCCACAACGTTGGCGATCGCCACACCTCCCACACCCGCCACGGCGCTACCGGTATCCACAAGCGGCGCAATACTTGAACCAACTGTGACCGACAAATTGGCCGCGGCCGAGGTGGTGCCGTAGTTGTCTTTGATGGTGTACGGAATGGTGGCGACACCGACGAAGCCTGCGACCGGGACGAAGCTGACAACGCCGGTGGTGGTATTGAGTG
>JAYTVA010000067.1:0-74988 GCA_043744255.1 Burkholderiales bacterium
CCACGATGGATTACCGCGAAAATTGCCGTGGGCACGCTGCGCTTTGCCCACCCTACGACGCGACGATCATGCTACGAATTTCCCAATGGCTCACGCTGCGATTGCATCACACGCCGATCAAACATGCGGCGTTGCTCGGTGTTGAATGTGTTGTACAGCGTTTCCATCTTGTCTTGCACGGCTTGTACTGCATCCGCGCGCGCCTTCTCGGTTTCGGCGAGGGTCATGATGATCGACGACGCGCTAACCGTGCTGCCGTCATCGAGCTTGAATGCAGACAAGCGGCGCGTGCGATTGCGTGCGGCGTCGGCGGCTTCGCGTACAGTCCGCTGAAACGTATCGAACAACACCGACTGTGCATGATCGAGTTTCAGGTCAAGACGCAGCGACGGCATTTCGCGCTCGATGGCGGCCATCGGGTCAGTCACCGGTGGCGTCAAACGCGCATCGTTTTTTTCACTGCGGGGTTGATTTTGAGGTTGCCCGCCATCACCTCGACCACGCCCGCGCCCACCGACGCCGCCGGTTTGGGCACAAGCATCCGGCATCCAGATTGGAACGCAGAGTAAAACGGTCGCGGCGGCAATGGTGACGGGCTTGAGGGTGAAATTCACGAGACTCCTTGATGTGGTGGACGACTAAAATGGCAACCGCGACAGCGTCCGAATCTGCTGGTAGTTGTTGATCAAAAATCGCAGCGAAAGATTCGGCGAGGCCAACGTCATGGTCGCGTCACCCACCGCAAACGTGCTGATGTCGGAGGAGCGCCAAGTCTGCGTGAGGTAGTGACTGCCGCCGTTTGAGCGCGTGCGGAACAAGGTGCCGACGGTGCTGTTGTTGGTGATGTTGCTTTGCAGCACGGCGAACATCGGATTGCCGAGTTCGTCGTAGTGATAGATCACACCGAACACGCCCGCGCCGTGTTGCGCCAGCGAGTAGCCCCAGCCGTCGGCACCTTGCTGGTAGTAAATGTCGGAGGCATCATTCGGAAAATTCGCCACACCCGTGCCGAACGGAAAGCGCGTGATCGCTTTGGTGATGGTGGTGACGCCGATGGTGTAGGTGAAGTTCGCGGTGCTGCTGCTGGTGAATTGCAGGGTGCCAGTGCCTATCGGCGTGACCGAGCGGGTGCCGGTGAAGACTGGCTGTGTGAACGGCGCGCCGGTGGTGCGATACAAACGACCGCGGCAGGTGGTGCCATCGAAGGCCTGAATGTCGCATCCAGAGAGAACAATGAACAACTGATTGCCGAATTCGTCGTAGGTGTACCAAGTGCCGAAGATATTGTTGGTGGTGCCGTTGTTGTGATGCGTGACTTGAAAACCCCAGCCAGATTCGTTGGCGTTCCACCAGATGTCGGTGTAGTTGGTGGCGGTGCCGCCGGTGGATTGCAGGAACTGTTTGATGTTCGGTAATACCTGATCGAAGCGGGAGTACATGTCCCAGTTGCCTGAATCGACCGAACCACCAGCGTTTTCGCAGCTTGCGGCACCGCCGAGCAATCCGCCGCGCAGGTAGTAGTCGCCTAGCGCGTTGATGGTGAAGATGCCGGCACCGGAGCTGCCGCCCAGCGCGGTGCCAGAGGTGTAGGTCGGGCTGATAAAGGACCCATTCAGTCCAAAGCCTGCGCCATTGCGAAATCGCTCCACAAAGCCGTTGGTGACCCGCTTCGGGTTGCCGCCGGGGTGATGGATGACGGTGATGCTGTCGTTGATGTTGATGGTGTTGGGGTCCCAGCCGGCGAGGAACGCGCCGACGGGTGCTGAGTTGTTGAGGCGAAAGAATGCCGCGTCGCTATCGGTGTTGGCATATAAAAGTGCCGCGCCACCGGTCACGCGCGTCGCGGATGAACGCAAGACGTCTTGCGATGCGCAGGTGGGATTTTCGAAGAACCAATGGGTGTTGAGTGTATTTGCAGTAGCTTGATCGCTGATGCAGTGATTCGCCGTGTAGAAATAGGGAACCTGCGTGGACGTATCGGCGTCGTTGAGCAACGTGCCGGTACAAATACATGTTGCGACCGCACCTGTGTCGCAGGTGGATTGAAAGGTCATGTGTGCGACCGAACTCTTTGCATTCACAAACCCCGGCGTCTGCGCAACGCAAGCCACATCGATATTGCAATCGTTAGACGCCTTCAACCCCGCAAATTTGGTTGAAGGCGCGGAAAAAATATGGGAGACGGCCTCCACGCTGAATGTGACGGCGTTGGCATCCACCCCGGCGGGAACGACAATTTCCACGAGTTGCGATTCGCCCTCGGTGACGGGCGACCAGTAGAGCCCGTTTGCGTCTTTTAGTGTGTTGAGTTCACGGGCGTTGGCAAGCGCGACGCCGGTGGCTGCCTCGGATGAGCCGAGGAATCGCATTTCTACGCCCTCGGGCAAGTTGTTGAATCTTAAGCCTAGGCGGATTGCTTTCGCCTCGGTGGATTTCACGTTGAGGTAACCGAGTTTGATTCCGCCACGCTGGTCGAGAGCCACAACTGGCGCGGCGTTCCATTGAATTTTCGGTGTTGCGGCGCTTGGCGCCTCGTCTTTCATCAGCCGCGTGATGCCAATCTGCATGGACTTCATTTGGCCGGCTTTTGCGCTGTTTGATTTGCGCACGCCATCAATGGCCGCTGCGGGCATGGCGGCGAGTGCGATGTTGGCAGCGCTGGCATGCAAGTCGCTGCTGCCGCGCATGGTTTCCAATGCGGCCGCTTTGGTCGCCGCCGTCGGCTTGACGGCCTCACCTGCGACGCGCGGAAGCTCGGCTGCGTGTGCAATCCCAGCCATGTTTGCAAGCCCGGCTACAAGCGCAACCGCGCCAGCAAAGCGAAAGAGGGAAGCAACAGTTCGTGAGGCAACGACGCGTTTCAGTGATTTGGTTTGCATGATCCTGCTCCATTTCGATTCAGTTCAAAAAAGCGCCACAGCGTTTTTTGTTTTCCGGTGACTCACCGACTAACGATTCAAGGATAGATTCGCGGACAGCGAAAACGTTCTGTCGCTGATTCTAAAGCGGAACGCCGCTTGGCTCGGGGCACGCCGGTAAAAAGCGGGCGTTCGCCTGTAAACGTCTGTAAAATCATACGCTTTGCGTTGCCTTGAGTACGTCAATGGACGCAACCATTTTTTCGCAGGTCGCATGAGTAAAACCCCACAAGTCCAAGCCGTGCGCGGCATGAACGATTTACTGCCGCAGGCCGCACCGTTGTTGCAGTTTCTCGAAGACACAACCCGCGAGGTATTCGAGCAATACGGCTATCGCTTGATGCGCACGCCCGTTGTCGAGCCGACGCCGCTGTTTGTGCGCTCGATTGGCGAGGTCACCGACATCGTTGAAAAGGAAATGTATTCCTTTGAAGATAGCATGAACGGCGAGAAATTGACCCTGCGGCCAGAGGCGACGGCTGGGCTGGTGCGCGCGGCGATTGAGCACAATATTTTGTACGAAGGGCCGAAGCGCGTGTGGACCTGGGGGCCGATGTTTCGCCATGAGCGCCCGCAGAAGGGTCGCTATCGTCAGTTTCACCAGTTCGACGTTGAGGCGTTCGGGTTCGCCGGGCCTGATGTGGATGCCGAGCAAATCGTCATGCTGGCGCGCCTTTGGAAACGCCTCGGTTTCAAGGATGTGGTGTTGCACATCAATTCCATCGGCGATGTTGATGCCCGCAAGATGCATCGCGCGGCGCTGGTGACGTATTTTGAAGCGCATGCCGATCAACTCGATGAAGACGGCAAGCGACGGCTTTACACTAATCCGCTACGCACGCTCGATAGTAAAAATCCGAACATGCAAACGCTGGTCAATGCTGCGCCGAAATTGCGCGATTTTCTCGACGACGGCGCGCGCATGCACTTCGAGGGCGTGAAAAAACTGCTCGATCAATCTGGCGTGCAATACCTCGAAAACCCACGGCTGGTGCGGGGTTTCGATTATTACAACCGTACTGTTTTCGAGTTCATCGCCAAGGGTACTGATTGGGAATTAACTATCGGCGGCGGCGGTCGTTACGATGGCTTGTTTGAGCAACTGGGCGGCAAGCCGACACCGTCGTGCGGTTTTGGCATTGGTGTTGAGCGCGTGATGATGTTGCTGGCCGAAAACCCACCGGCGACCATTGATCCGCTCGCAGCCTACGTGGTGTATACGCCAGACGCGCAAATGGCCGCGTGGGGCGCAGCCGACTCGTTGCGCGATCATGGCTTGAGCGTGGCGCTGCATGCCTCGCCCGATGGTGGTGTTGCCAGTTTTAAGTCGCAAATGAAGAAAGCGGATGGCAGCGGCGCGCGCTTTGCTATCATTGTGGGTTCGGACGAAATGGCGCAAGCGAAAGTCAGCGTAAAAGACATGCGCGTGGGCGGTGAGCAGGCGTTGCTCAGCATTGACGAGGCAGCGGCGCACATCAAGCGCGTCGTCGCACCACAGTAGAAATTTTTCGCAATCATTCACTCAGTTTTCATCAAGTTTATATAAGGTTTTTTTCATGTCCGCATATGATTTAGAAGAACAGGAACGTATCTCCGCACTGAAAGACTGGTGGGACAAATGGAGCACGCTGGTTTACGTCGCACTGACCGCGTTCTTCGTCGGCGTCATTGGCATGCAGGCGTATGGCTGGTATCAGCGCGAGCAATCGATTAAGGCAGATGTGCTGTTCAAGAGCGTGAAAAAAACAGCGGAAGAAGTTGGTGCCAGCAAGGAGTCGAAAAAATTATCCGATGCTGCCAACACCATGGGCGATACCTTCCCGCGCAGCTTTCAATCCAGCGAAGCGCAATTGATGGCGGCGAAAGCGGCGTTCGAGGCGAAAGATTTGACCAGCGCCAAAGCGCATTTGCAATGGGTGATCGACAAGGGTCGTGACGCACATCAAAACATCGCGCGCATTCGTTTGGCGACGGTGCAGCTCGAAGACAAGAAATATGACGATGCACTGAAGACACTCGATAGTGTGAAAGAAGATTCGTTCGCCAGTATTGCCGCCGATCTGCGCGGCGATATTTTTGCCGTGCAGGGCAAGCGTGACGAGGCGCGTGCCGCGTTTCAAATTGCCGTTGAGAAGGCCGGTGATCGCAGCAGCCTGAAAGCAATTTCGCAAGCGAAACTTGATGCATTTGGCGGTGCTGTCATCACCCCTGAGGCGAAAGCTGCCGCAGACAAAAAGGCGGAAGAGAAAAAAGCTGACGACAAAGGAGCCAAAAAGTGAGCCCAGGAGTCAGCACGGTGAACAGCGCACCTAGATTTCGCATGCTCGCTGCGGTGGCCGCGATGTTGGCGCTCTCTGGCTGCAGCTCGTTCAACAATACTTGGCTGAGCTGGCTCGGCACCAGTAGCAAAAAAATAATGCCACTCGCTGACTTGAAGACCAACGACGCGAGTGTGGCGTGGGCAACTAGCCTTGGTAAATCCGGCGGGTACATGTTTGTGCCCGCGATCTCGGACAAGCTGATCTATGTGGCGTCCAACGACGGCACCATCTCCACGCTCGCCGATGAAGGTGGGCGTTTGGTCACGCGCATGGATGCCAAATCCAAACTCACTGGCGGTACCGGCGCGGCGGAAAATATCGTCGCGGTCGCCAACGTCAAAGGCGAGGTGATGGCGTTCGATCCCGCCGGACGCGCGCTGTGGAAAGTCGCAATTGCCGGCGAAGTATTGGCACCACCAACGATCACCACCAGCAATGTGATCGTGCGCACCGCCGATGGTCGCATTCTCGCGCTCGCACGGGCCGATGGTCAGCGCAAATGGGTGTATCAGCGGACGCTACCGCCACTCACGCTGCGTACCAACGCCGGTGTGCTGGTTAACCGTGGCACGATCTACGCCGGTTTCCCCGGCGGCAAAGTGATCGCGATTGAGGCCGAGAGCGGCAAGCCGACGTGGGAAGCCACGATCTCGGTGGCGCGCGGTGCGACCGAATTGGAGCGCATTGCTGATGTCTCCGGGCTACCCGTGCTTGATGATTCGCGCATTTGCGCCTCGGTCTACCAAGGGCGTACCGGCTGTGTGGAAACACTCAATGGCAACCTGCTGTGGTCGCGCGAAATTTCCAGCGCAGAAGGGGTCGCGGTCGACGGCAAAAATATTTATGTCACCGACACTCTCGGCAACGTGCACGCGCTGGAAAAAGGCACTGGCACGTCCGTCTGGAAGCAGGAAAAGCTGGTGAATCGCGACCCCGGTACGCCGCTCGTGTTCAACGGTAAAGTCGTGGTTGGCGACAGCAAAGGCGTGATCCACGTACTCTCGCCGGAAAACGGCGACCTAGTTGGCCGCGTGAATACGGATGGCAGTCACGTACTATCGCTAGTCACCGACAGCAAGCGCGTGATCGCGCAAACCGAAAAAGGCGGCGTTTTTGCGATTGCCGTGAAGTAGTCGGTGGCGTTGAGGTTCTCGGCCTAGTTGTTGCACACCTGACTTTGCCGCGCAATCTCTGGTGACTTTTAGGTTGGAGGCGCGGCACCTACAGCGCGCTGCCCCGCTGGCACCAAATCGCGTTCCCAACTTGCTTTAGTGCGAATCTCCCACTGCGGTTTTCAACACGCTGCCAGCCACGCGCGCAGTAGCGCCGTGGTGGCGTCGGGTTGCTCTAGTGAAACGAGATGACCTGCGTCGTCAATCAGTCTGAATGTGGATTGCGGTATCGCGGCGGCAAGCCGCTGATGTAATTCCGGCGGACATATTTGATCGTCGGCACCGCAGGCGACGAGCGTTGGTATCGTAATATTTTTTAGCATTGCCCAGCTGTCTTGGCGGGTGGCAAGCGCAGTCAACTGCGCGGCAAATGCGCCGATGCCTTGGTCTAGCGCCATTTCAATTACGCCGCGTCGCAGCGCGGGTTTACTATCGTTTGCAGGCGAAAAGTAAGCCGGTTTTAATTGTGTTTTGATCACACTGCGAAATTGGCCGTGGGTCGCTGCCAACAGCTGCGCATCGCGAGCGGTGCGGCGCGCCGGCGTGTCGGCACCGGGATCGGTATCGAACAGTGCCATAGCGGTCACACGTTGCGGTGCTTGCCGCCAAATGTCGAGCGCCACCATACCGCCCATCGAAAGACCAATCGGAATAATGGTACCGCTGGTTTGCGAAAGCGCGGCGGCTGCCATGGCACCTATGCTTTCAGCGTAACGATAGTCGGCAACGACCGTGGACCAATCGCGCGAAAGCGAGGTGGTTTGAGGCTGCCAAAGACGCCGATCACACAGCGTGCCGGGCAAAAACAGCAGCGTTGCGCGCACGCTAACTGACCAAAACGTCCGGTAATTTTTGGATCGCACCAGGGTCGTTACCGCCGCGCACCACAAAAATTTCGGCAGCAGTCATGGCTTGAATCTGGCGAACCATATTGCGTGGAATCGTGAGGGTATCGCCTTCAGCCAGCGCCACGTGCTCCCCACGGTTATTGCGCCACTCCACGCGTCCCCGATGAACCATTAACACCTCAACGCAATGGCGCGAATGCATCAGCGTTTTGCACCCCGCTTCCATCGACAAATGTCGTAACGTGAAGCCGTGCGGATTCGCAATGGGCGCTGAGGTAAAACCGTCAGCGGTCACGCCGTGTCCAATCACCGGTGCTTCGCGCACACCTGTGCCGGTGAGCCCAGGCGCCGCGTCAATGGTAGCTGTTGCCAATGCGGCGAGTGCAGAATGCGACACCACACACGCCTGCATGTCGGCAACGCTTGGCTCGCGGATATAAGCGATTTCTGCTCTGGTCGATGGCGTGACCACGACAGCGTCCACTGGCACAGTTTCGCCTTCGATGGTGTCGATCAAGCTGCCGTCTTCGAGCAGGATCAAGCCGTAGCCGCGTGCGGTTTCAATCACGTGCGGTGCCCAGTGCACGCGACCTGGATTGTCGCCGCCGAGTACAGCAAACATAAAGCCAATATCCGTACCGACATTTTCAAAGCCACGAAAAATATGGATCGGAATCGAAATCGTATCGCCCGGCTTCAATATCACTTCACCTACATCACCATGTTCGCCCCAGAAAAAGCGCCAGGTGCCATGTTGGATGATGAACACCTCTTCTGAATCATGGCTGTGTAGCGAATTGGTGCAGCGCGGCGGCTGGCGCGCGCCACCGATATTGAAGCCGTGCGGCTCGCGAATATGGACGTATTGGTGCGGGTTTTCCGCCACGCCGGGGCCGATGATCGTGAAGTTTTCTTTTTTGTCGCTGCCCGGGCTACGGGCGTCAATGAAGGCATTCGTGCAGGGCCTCAGTTCGCTGTAACGAACGAGGCGGGCGCTTAATTCTGTCGAGAGTGCCACGGTCGATCCTTAGATTAAAATTTTTCTGGCGCATGTATCGGCGTGCGTACCGGGGTATGCTCCGGCGCGCACTTGTGTCGACCGCTCACGCAAGAGGCCGCCCGCCATCAACGGCAAAAATACTGCCGGTGGAAAACGTAAAGTGTGTTGCGCAGGCCAGCACAGCATCGGCCACGTGCTCGGGGCTGGCAAGGCTTGCCAACGGGGTGCGCGCGATTTGCTCGCTGCGCCAAGTCTGATCCAAACTTTTAACAAATTCGGTATCTACCAAACCGGGTGAAACCGACACGACGCGAATCGCGGGCGCCAACGCGCGCGCAAGTGACTTGGTCATGTTATCGAGTGCTGCTTTTGAGGCGCAATACATCACGTTACTACCCATGCCGCTGACGGCGGCGATGGATGAGATGTTGACGATTAAACCGGTGTCGTTGCGATCCCGATTTGCCGCCAACAATGGCTTTAGCGCCCGTGCCGCCGCCAGCGGGCCGCGTACGTTGGTGGCCAAAATATCGTCGATGAGTGCGTCGTCCAGCGCGTCTAAATCATGATGCGCAACAAAACGCGTCACGCCAGCACAATTCACCAAAATATCGAGCCGCCCGAAACGGCGCGTTATTTCTTCGGCCAGTTTGGCGAGTCCCGCGCTATCGGTTACTGGCGCGGGCAGGGCAATATGCGGATGACTGGTGGCGGCTAAGTTGGCGGCGAGGGCATGCGCCGCATCGGCTGAACGGTGATACCCCACTACAATCGTTACACCTGCATTGGCCAGCGCACGGCAAATGGCACTGCCCAAACCACCCGCACCGCCGGTGACAATCGCAACACGCCCAGCCAGTGATTGACTCGCGGAATTCAACGCGGGTTACGCTTTTCTCTCGGCCGCTTTTGATAGGCGGCGCACGCGAATATCCGCCTGCTCTTGGTGGCCGGCAAAATGTTCTAGCGCACACAAGCGGGAACAGTATTCGCCAATCATCACCGAGGCTTCATCGGTCAGCACGCGTTGATACGAATGGGTTTTAATAAACTTGCCAACCCATAATCCACCGGTGTAGCGCCCCGCGCGGTTGGTTGGTAACGTGTGGTTCGTGCCGATCACTTTGTCGCCATACGAAACATTGGTGCGGTGACCCAAAAACAATGCGCCATAGTTGGTCATGCGTTCTAAAAACCAATCCGGATTTTTCGTCATCACTTGCACATGTTCTGAGCACACGCGCTCGGCTTCGGCGAGCATTTCTTCATCGCTGTCGCAGAGAATGATTTCGCCGTAATCGCGCCATGCCACACTGGCAATATCGCGGGTGGCAAGCCGTGCCAGCACGGCGGTGATTTGTGCCGGTAATTCGGCGGCAATTTTTTTGCTGGTGGTGATGCAGATGGCAGGCGAATTCGGCCCGTGTTCGGCTTGGCCTAGTAAATCGACTGCCACTAATTCTGCATCGCAGGTGTCATCGCAAATCACGAGGGTCTCTGTGGGTCCGGCTTGCAAGTCAATGCCCACACGACCGTATAGCTGCCGCTTGGCTTCGGCCACATAGGCGTTGCCGGGGCCAACCAGCATATCCACGGGCGCCACACTACCGGTTCCCAATGCCATCATTGCGACCGCTTGCACGCCGCCCACGACGTAAATTTCATCGGCGCCTGCCATGGCCATCGCCGCCACAATGGCAGCGGCCGGCTTGCCCTCATAGGGTGGTGCGCAGGCAATGACGCGTTTCACGCCCGCTACCTTGGCCGTGAGCACACCCATATGTGCGGACGCCAACAGCGGATATTTGCCACCGGGCACATAGCAGCCCACTGAGTTGATGGGAATATTTTTATGACCCAACACCACGCCGGGCAAGGTTTCTACTTCCACATCTTTGAACGACAGTAACTGAATTTGCGCGAAGCGTTTGATCTGCGTTTGTGCGAATTGAATGTCGTTGATTGCCTGCGCGGGTAGCGAGGCAATGCACGCCGCAATTTCGGCATCGGTTAACCGAAATGCCGGTGGACTCCATTGGTCAAATTTGCTTGAGTAGTCACGAATTGCTGCGTCGCCTCGCGCCTCGATATCAGCGAGAATGGCTTCAACGGTGCCGCGTATCCCGGTATTGATGGCCGCTTTTTGCTCAGCGGGCTGGCCGGTTTTAAGATGTTGAATCATTCGGGGCATCCTGCGTGATTGAGTAGCGGGGTATGGCCTCGTGCAGACGCCGAGGTGAAAAAAGCAAAACCGGTAGAAGCAGTCAGAAGCGCGAAGAAGAACGCAGAAGCAGTAGATGCAAGCGCTGTGATCAGTCAGCACAAAAAATTATTATATACTTGGCGTGTACTTCGAATGCAAAATAAGTTTTAGCCAATTACATGGTTATTGATTGCTTAAATTAGCAGATTCAAAGCTGATTGGTTAGTTTTGTTGCATCCGCAGTATTTTACGGTGCGGTGACCGCCGAAATATGGACTGAATACATGGCTTCAAACAGGGTGGGAATGAACGGCTTCGATCCAGAATTTCGCGACCTGGACCATTACATCCGCGTTATTACGGATCGCATTTGGGAAGGCCGCCGGATCGACGACATACGCACTTATTATTCTGATCCTTGCATTGTCGAAACGCCATCGTCGGTGAGCACGACCGTGCAGGCGGTCATCGATGGCACCAACGCCACCCTTGCGCAGTTCCCAGACCGCCGATTACTTGCCGAAGATGTGATTCAATCGGGTGATGATGAGGACGGCTATTTGAGCTCGCACCGCATCGTTTCCACCATGACGCACTCGCGCGAAGGCAATTTCGGCCACGCGACTGGTCGCAAAATTCATGTGCGCACCATTGCCGATTGTGTGTGCAAAAACAATCGGATTATCCATGAGTGGTTGGTGCGCGATCAAGCCGCCATCGCGCTGCAAATTGGCACCACCCCAAAAGCCATTGCACAGATGTGGCTCGACAAAAGCGGCGGTTGGAATAAGCCTGTAGCAGGCGCGGCACCATCTGGTTACGTCTCGCACATGAGTGCGAATTCGTTAGCCGTTGCTTATGCCGCAGCGATTCAAGATTTTGCAAACCAGAGAGGCCACGCAGCTGCGGCCTACGACGATGCCGTACATCACATCGGCCCCGGCAACCAAACACGCTTTGGACAAGATGAAGTGGCTGCATTTTGGCGAGAGCTATTTTCAGCGTTGGAAGTGCGATCGTTTGAGGTGGAGCATTTGGCGTTTCAGCACGGAAATGGTCGAGCCGACCGTGTCGCGTTTCGCTGGCGCGCGAGGGCAAAGCATCATGGTGTAGGCCGTTATGGTGACCCCACCGGCAAATTGATCGAAATCATGGGGATCAACCATGCCGAGTTTTACAACGGTCGTGCATTGCGCGAGTGGGTGCTGATTGACGATGTGGCGATTTGGATGCAGGTGCTTTGAGACTAGGGCCGTGAGGCTGATCTATCAAAACACAAATCCGCTGTAAATTTGATTTTGTAAATCAACATCAAAGTCGAGCAGGTGCGGCTCGGTTTGCCCGCGCTTTCTCAATCAATTGCCGGTAAACCTCAGCACTCGGTTTTGGGGTGCGAGCGAATGTGGTTCGATCAACGCTGACTAGGCCAAAACGCGGTTTGTAACCAGCGCGCCACTCGAAATTATCCAAGAGGCTCCAGTGAATGTATCCCAGCATGTTGATGCCCTCATCAACACATTGCCCTAACGCTTCTACAGCAGCGGGTAAATGCTGGCATCGCAATGTATCGTCGGTGGTGTCGATTCCGTTTTCACTGACCAATATGGGAGCGCGGCAGTAGCGATGCACTTCCCTCACGACATCGGCAATCACGTTGGGCGACGCATCCTGTCCGTCTTGGTTTAACAATACGTTTTTCGAGGCGGGGAGGTAGCCATTAGCGCCTAATTGCAACCGCATATAGGGCTGTACACCAATCAAGCTGTCACCAGATGCCGCTTCATAAAATGGCAAACGCGCCTCGGTAAAAATACGGCGATATAGGGCTTCGCCACCGTCAGATTTATCCGAACGAATATCTTGCAGCGCGAGCGCTAATCCTGTTCGCAAATTAGGCACGACACCACCGATTGCCGCAACAGCTTTTGCATGTGCGGCAATGCAGTTATCGCGCACTTTAAAAGAATCGCCCATGAAGTAAGCGCCAAAACGCGTCGAACCAACTGCCGCTGATGCTGCTTTTACGATATCGGCTTCACCCGGAAACGGTTTTGCACCGCGCATGATGTATGAAGTCACTTGTGCATTCGGCTCGTTCATCGTGATGGCGGCACCCATTAGTGGCCCCAACGTTTTGGCGGCTCGCTCACAATAGCGGACGAAGCGATCCACAATTTGCGGACTTTCCCAGCCGCCAGCGGTCGCTACCCAACGTGGCGAGACGAAATGATGGAACGTGACTATCGGCATAATGTCTGCATCGCGTAACGCTCGACACATTGTTTTATAGTGCGCCAGCGCGGCATTGGAGAAAAATCCCTCTTCGGGCTCAATGCGCGACCATTCAATTGAAAACCGATATGCCGATAAGCCTAAGCTTTTTACCAAAGCCAAATCCTCACGCCATCTATTCCAGCTATCGCAGGCATCTCCAGAAGGCTCTTTAGAATTGGTGCCTGCCAGATGCTCTAACACCCAATAATCGCTGCTGAAGTTGTTGCCGTCTATTTGATGCCCGGCAGTCGCAACACCCCAGATAAAGTTATCGGACCAGCGATTTTTTAATGGCGCTTTAGCTGTAGCACCTAACTCGGTAAGGGTTGTTGCGGATGCCAACGTCGCAGCGGTAGTGGCTAAAAAAGAACGTCGCGTCATATCCATAATGGCTACCCAATTTTTTAAAACACTAGCATTGGCAGGCATTTCAGGGAAAAAAGTCCATGAACGGCACGCCAAATCTAGGGGTTCACCTTTTTTACTTGGCTGGCATTTTTTCTAGCTTGCCCGCAAGTGCCCGTGCTCCATCCAACAAAAATCCATGGTCGGATGCGAGCATAAAAAAACTCGCGCCCGCGGCCTGCCACATAGCGCAATCTTCCGACGGTGGGATGAACATGCCGATGGTTTTTCCGTGCTTCACACCAGCCGCGCAGATGTTTTTGACGGCATCAATAACCACCGCGTCGAGTGGGCTCGTCGCACCGAGCGAGATCGTTAAATCAATGCGTCCAACGAACAAACAATCAATGCCTTCAGCCGCCGCAATCTCATCTAAATGTTGCAACGCGTCGGCATCTTCAATCTGCGCGATCACTGTGGTGGTGGCAGCGCTATCGCGCAGGTGCTCGGCCATGGGCTTGGTGGTGTAGCGGGCAGCGCGACTCGAACCCGCGTAGCCCCGGCCACCCGCGCCGTAGTGCGCGTGACACACCGCCTCGGCGGCTTGGGCACCGGAGGTGATATGGGGCAACACGACGCCGGTAGCACCCGCGTCTAGCGCCGTTAAAATTTCGCCTGCCGTGCCTGTTTGTACACGCACTAGTGATGGCATGTCGGCGGCGCGAAGTGCCGCGATGCAGCCATCAATTTCCATGCGGCCAAACGGCGCATGTTCAGCATCGATACAAATGCACGCGAGCGGCGACAAGCCCAACACTTCACAAATGATCGGCGACGGCGTCTTGAGAAACGTGCCCATCATTGGTTCGCGTGCCCGCAAACGCGAACGAAAATTCTCCACGCTACCCATGATTACTTTTTCCCCCAAAGGCGTTCGGTCGCAATCGCCGCACCCTCGGCCAATGCGCCTAACTTTGCGTACACAATTTCAGGATCCACATTGCCAAAACCGGCAAATGTCGAGAAGCCGCAATCGGTGCCTGCGATCACCCTATCGCGCCCGACAATGTTGGCAAAGCGTTCGATCCGCTCGGCAATCAATAGCGGATGCTCAATAAAATTAGAAACGGAATCCAACATGCCTGGCACTAAAATTTTCTCGCTGGGAATTTTTGCGTCGCGAAATACGGTCCACTCATGCTGATGGCGCGGGTTGCAGGATTCAAACAGCAGCGCTTGCGGCTTCGCTCTGAGCGCGATGGGCAGCACCGTTTTCATCGGCACGTCGCAATGGTGTGGGCCTTCGTAATTACCCCAGCACACATGCATGCGTACGCTCTCAGCAGGCACATTCCTGAGCGCGTGATTCATAATTTCCACATGCTGAATCGCCACCGCGATGTACTCGGCCTCGGTCTTGTCTTTAAACATCATGTGGCGACCCAAACCCAAGTCCGGCGAATCCAGTTGCAGCGTAAAGCCAGCCGCCACAATCGCTTCGTACTCGGGGCGCATCGCTTCGGCCAGCGCTTCCAAATACGCGGTTTGTGTGGGGTAGAAATCATTCGGTTGAAACAATGCAATCACGCCGGGGGATGCTGCGTTCATGAACGCGCCGACGGGCGGTGTCGCCTGCATTGCCGCGTGCAGATTCGCAATATCAACTTTCAACGGTTCCAGTGTTTTGGGGGTGATCTCGCTTGTGCAGCGCGGACGACGGTAGGTGGGCGTGCCACCGGCGGCGGCTAATCGCTTCATGAACGAGGGAAACGCTTCAAGGTCTTGCGGCGTACGGCGCGGGCTATCGCCCTCAAAGCCGGTGATGCGATCTTTGATATAAGTGGCGTAACTAATTTTGGATTGCTCGCCATCGCTCACCAAATCCACCCCCATTTTCACTTGCCGCGCGACGACGGCTAACACTGCGTTGGCGATGGTGGTTTGGTAATCTTTTTGGTCGTATTGCGTGCCATTTTCTTGCGCAAAAATTAGATCCGTTACGTGTTGCGTGCGCGGCAAACTGCCGACGTGACTAGTAAGAATCCGGTCTGTTGATGTCGTCATATTATTCTCCGTGAGTTATTTCGATTGCGCGTAGGTTTTAGCCCAATGTGGACGTGCCGCCCTCAACAAATTGAGCGGAAAACACGCGTTTCTCCGGCGCCTGATTGGGTGACGCGATTGAGGCGGTAAGCATATCGGCCGCCGCTTGTGCCATGTTTTGTACGGGCTGGCGCAGGGTGGTTAAGTTGTAGCTGAGCCAGGTGGCAGGTTCCACGCCGTCAAATCCTACGACCGATAATGTGCCCGGCACATCTAGCTTGAATTCATGCCGCGCAGTATCCACACAGCCAATGGCCATCACATCGTTACCGCAAATAATGGCATCCGGCGCACGACCGAGTCGGCGAATAATCTCTCGTAGCCCATACGCGCCGCTGTCGTAATCGTAGTTGCCCTCTATGACTAGCGGGGCTTTCAGCCCCAACTCGGCAATGCGCTCCAAAGCGCCGCGCGTGCGCTCTTGACCGACGACCGAATCCGGCGGCCCGCCAATGACCGCAAATCGCTTGTGGCCTGCGGCAGCGAGGCGCGTCACCAAGATGCGCGCACCTTCCAGTTGATCGCACACCACCGCATTGACTGGCTTATCCAAAACCGTACGGTTATAGAGCACCAGCGGAATGCGCCGCCGCTCAAATTCCGCCACTTGCTGCGCGTTGAGTCGGGCGGCCGCGATCACGCCATCAACCTGATATTCCCAAATTTGCGAAATCATTTTGTCGACATCGGCCTCATGGGGCAGCGTAAACAGCAGCACGCGCATACCGCGTTTTTCAAACTGCTGGCAAAGCTCGGACAACACTTCCGGGTAGTACAAGTTGGTCAAGTTTGAAATCAACACTGCGACCAAGTTGGAGCGTCTCGTAATTAGGCTGCGTGCCATCGCGTTAGGTGTGTAGTCCAGCTCGCGCGCCGCCTTCATCACACGGCTACGCATCGCTTCGGAAACGGAAGCGCCCGGCTTAAAACAGCGCGATACCGCTGATTGTGAAATGCCCGCGCGCAACGCGACATCGTATGACGTGACGCGACCGTCGTTGGCCAAAAGTTGGTTACTGGCGGTGGTTGCTTTGCTCGCTGTCGCGGCGCGTTGATGCGCAGATTTTTTTGCGGTGTTCGTCGCCATCGCTAGATACTTTCGCTTGGGTGGATCAAGTTTGCTTGGTCGTGTTTGCATGAACTCAGCCACCAACCTTGGCAAAAGTATATCTAAAATGCCGTGCGCAATTGCTAATTACTGCATGCGACTGCATGGTCAATTTACTTGGAACGGCCGCCACCTCTCCTCTAATGCTCGTACTTGTGTTGCAAAATTGATCGTCGGTGTGAATTCATGACGGGGCGACAATTGACTTCGCATGCAAACAGTTACAAACTGTGCAATAGTGGTGAGGTTAATTTGAGCAGTTGAATCGCTGTCGGCTCGTCATGTGGCTTAGATCGAGCCCCCATGCGGTTGCAAAAATTTGGCCACGAAGTGTTTCGCAACAAAAATTTAGTGCGCGGGTGCTTATCTTGTTGCACATAAACCAGCGTCCCTCAGTAACCAGACCGGGAGTAGTCAGCAATGAAGACGATAAAAACTTGGAAGCGCAAACAACTGGTACTACACATCGCCGTCGCGCTGGGCGCAGTAGCCAACGTTGGCGTGGGTCACGCGCAGACGCCACCGGCTTCGGCCACAGAGCCTGCCGCAGACGCCGCAAAAAAAGTAGCCGACGGGCCGCGTGTGATTGAGCAAATCGTCGTCACCACTCAGCGACGCCCGGAAGATAAGCAAGACGTTAGTATTTCAGTATCGGCGGTGACAGCAGAAACGTTGGCCATACGCAACATCACCAATCTTTCGCAAATGGAAGGCTTGGCACCAGGTTTCACATTCGGCCGGTCTGGTACTGATGCGCGTCCCGCGATGCGCGGTGTGCGCACTGAAAACGTCGCGGTGAATGGTGACACCACGATCGGCTTTTTTGTGGATGGCATTTATAAATCACGCTCACAACAAGCGATGGCTGGTTTCGTTGACGTGGAACGGGTAGAAATCCAGCGCGGCCCCCAAGGCACGTTATATGGACGCAATACCTTCGGCGGCAATATAGCAATATCCACTAATGCACCCACATTCAAAAATTTTGAATCTGCGGTCAGCGTAATCTATGGCAGCTATAACCGATCACGCGTTGAAGGCATGTTGAATCTACCGGTCAACGATACTTTTGCAATTCGCTTGGCGGGTGCTTATGAAGGCGCCGACGGCTATGTAAAAAATGATTTCAATCCGGCAGCAACCCTGTTCGATCAAGATTTACGCTACGGACGCGCATCGGCAAAATTCAAACCTAATAGCCGTTTTGAAGCAACCTTGCGTGCCGACGTCACCGACCAAGGCGGTAACGGTGGCTCGGCATTTGGCTACAAGCAAGCTGGTACTTATTACGATACCGCGTCTTGCCAACAGCTGTTTAACTCAACACTCGTCGTTATCAATGGTCGCGGTGGCAATCGTGACGGTGTGAATGATTGCACCCGCACGGTCGGTGCAGGCGCGGGTACGGGCGCTAACGCAGCTGGAACTGGTGTTGATCTGGGCATCCCAATTTACCGGGCGGGCAATGCTTACCGAATCGATACCGATTACCAAACTTATCAAAAGACGTCAGATAAAAGTGCTGCGCTGGATATGGCCTTAAGATTTGACGCATTTACGTTGAAATCGATTACCGGCTACGCTGATTTTGAAACCAAACGTACGGCCGATTCAGATATGTCCGCCTCAACGATTGCGGTTGACTATCAATTCACTTCAGCGAAAACGTTTTCGCAAGAATTTCAAATTTTGTCCGATATCACGGGCCCGTTAAGCTATGTGGCTGGCTACTACTATTTCAAAGACAAATTGCGCGGCACACTTTATAGCATTCAGTTACCGCGCACGATTCGTTCAGGTGCATTGGCGGCTCCATTGACGCTGGCACAAAACGGCGGTGCGTTTTTTGATGATCCACTGGCCGAAACAGAGTCGAACGCGTTTTACGCGCAAGGCTCGTTCAAAGTGACCGACGCATTGTCCGTGACTTTGGGCGCGCGTCACACCGTCGACAAAAAGGATTTCAAGTTCGCTAACACCAATGCCATCGCACCCCGAAATGGCGCTGGTGTACTGGATGCGACGCTAGTTACATTGAATACCCCGTTGCCACCGGATTCGGCATACGGCACTGCCGGTACGTCCAACTGCGTGCCAGCGCGCGGCCCAGGTTTTTACTGCGACCCCACCAACCCAACGGTGCTGTTGGGCGGCACCTACGATCAAAAATCGTTCACCAAAACAACGGGCCGCGCTGCCGTTGATTACAAGCTGGCTAAAAATAATTTAGTCTACGCGGCGTACTCAACGGGTTTCCGTTCCGGTGGCTTTAATTCAGGCCAAGCTGTTGAAGCCGTTCGCACGTTCTTGCCGGAGGAAGTTAAAGCGTTTGAAATTGGTTCTAAAAATCGCTTCTTCAACGGCACTGTGCAAATCAATGCCGCCGCGTTCCGCAACGATTACACCAATTTGCAAGAGCAACGCCAAATTCCAGTTGGCTTAGCAACGATCTCAACCGTTTTCAACGCAGCAAAAGCGAAGGCGAATGGTCTGGAACTGGAAGGCGAATGGCTTGCCACCAATGAGCTTTCGCTCGGCGGCACGATGTCTTTCTTGGATGCGAAATACACCAGCTTTCCGGACGTCGCATTGCCGTTTGGCACATCGATTTTGGTCGCAGATGCCACTGCCACGACCGCGACGGTGGTCAATGGCGTCACCATCGCGCCCGCTGGCCAGCGCCGTGTGTTCGCACCCGGCTACAACTGTGGCGTGATACCGGGCACCGGGTTAACGGGACAGCCAGCGGCCGCGTACGGCTGCGACCTTTCGGGCAAGCAAGTGCCGTATGCCGCCAAGGTGGCGGGCTCGCTCTACGGTAGCTACGACATTCAATTGAGCAATGGCGGCAAAGTGGTACCGATGCTGGTGGCGACTTACTCAAGCGGTTTTTATGGCCAGCCCACGAATGCGCAGATTGAAAAACAAGGCGCGTATACGAAGGGCGATTTCCGCGTCAATTGGGATGTGAATAAGAACTTCACTGCACAATTTTTCGTCGATAACTTTACCGACAAGCAAACCATCAACCGCTTTGTGTGGGGCGGCGGCGGTGCGTTACAAGTCAGCGCGGCACCACCGCGGACTTGGGGTATTAAAGTGGCATACAAAAATTTCTAAATGATTTTCAAAAAAACTAAAGCAAAATAAGTTGAAGCAAAAAAGACGGCCCGACTTGCGCTGAATATTCGCAGTCGGGTTGTTTTTTTTGTGCAGCTCTGATGTTTGATTTTTTAGGACGAAAATCCAGTGGCTTCTACACATTCCAGTACCGAACTTCAAACCGAAAAACTCGCCTACCTAACGGCTTGGGCCGCTATTGACAAATTGCCATCCGCAGATTGGCCTAGGGCACTTACATGCTTGTATCACGACCAACTTTCGTGGCATGGCCCGCATCCGATCAACGATCATCACGGCTCGGCTGCGGTGGTTGCGCATTTTTGGAAGCCATTCTTAAATTCATTTTCAGACCTTGAGCGTCGCGACGATATTTTGATTGCCGGCAGTTTCAAAGAGGGCAAGTGGGTCGGTGCGACCGGCTATTACACGGCAACATTTGGCAAAGACTGGCTCGGCATTAAGGCAACCGGCGGCGTGGTGAACATTCGCTACGGTGAATTTAGCCGCATGGAAGCGGGCAGGGTGCATGAGGTTTATGTGATCTTGGATATTTTGGATGTGATGCATCAGGCTGGTTGCTGGCCTGCGATGGTGCCAAAAAGTCGCGGCCCGCTTGATCGCGTGCCAGGACCCGCATCACGTGACGGTGTTGCCACGGTTGCCTGTCCGCAAGCCGAAAGCGAGCAAAGTTTGAAGCTGGTTGAAGCCATGATTGCGGGCTTGATGTCGTACGACGGCACCAGCCTTGATAGCATGGCGATGGAACGTTTTTGGCACCCGCATATGATGTGGTACGGGCCCGCCGGCATCGGCAGTTGTCGCCAACTAAAAGGATTCCAGGATGTCCACCAGCGCGCTTTCCTGACCGCGTTCCCCGACCGTCGTGGCGGCGATCACAAGGCGCGTTTGGGCGATGGCGCTTATGTAGGATCAACTGGCTGGCCGTCAGTGCGCGCCACTCACCTTGGCGCTTGGCAGGGACAGCCTGCAACGGGCAAAAAAATCAGTATGCGGGTGATGGATTTCTGGCGACGTGAGGAAAATTTGCTGCGCGAGAATTGGGTGTTCATCGACATGATTGAACTGTTGCTACAAATGGATATTGATGTGATGGGCAGCTTGAAATGAACGCGAGCGTATCTACCGGGGGTGATGCAACGGGCGCAACACACGCTGAAGATCTTTCACCGACGCGTCGCTGGATTATTTTTGCAGCGATTATGGGGGTGTATGCGTTTTACGCTTTTTGCTGGAATACCGAAAATTTTTTGCGCCCGTACATGGCCGAGTCCCTCAAGCTCACGCGCGAACAGGTTGCTGCATTTTATAGTTTGCAAGCGTTGGGCGCGCTGTTCGGCGCGGTGGTGTTACCACAATTTGCTGACCGTTATAGCCGTCGTAACACGTTCACGCTGCTCGCGATTGGCTTTGGTTTAGCCTCGATCACATCCCTTGCGGTTTCAAGTTTTTATGGCGCGTTGATGCAGCGTTTTGTGATGGGCTTTTTTCTCGGTGGCGTGTTTGGCTGCGCGGTGAGTCTTTATGTAGGCTTGTTTTCTCAAACCATTCGGGGACTGTTAGGCGGATTGGTGATGCTGGTTTACAACGGTGGCGACGCCGCGCTTTCTTGGTTTGGCCGTCACTACGCCGATCAATGGCAACTGGTGATGGTGTTCGGCGGCATTGGTGCCATTGTGTGCGCGGTATTGGTATTTTTCGTGGTGCCCAATGATCGCGTATTGATTCCTTGGGGCGGTCAACATGCGCGTACCAACGCGCCAAAAAAACTCGCGCTGTTTGAACTGTTTGAAGGCAATTACTGGAAAATTACCCTGCGACTGGTGGTGCTGTGCGGGCTCAATTTTTTTGCATTCCAAGCTTTCAACGGGTGGATTACCACCTACCTGAAAGAAGATCTGCATTTTAATGCCGACATGGTGGGTAAATTACTGACTGCGCTGCATGTGGGCTCGATGGTCGGTGCGATTATTTGGGGGCTATTGGCGGATCGGTTCGGGCGCAGATTTAATGCGCTCGGCTTTTTGTTGGCGGCCGCGTTCGTGGTGGTTTATCTCAATGTTCCGCCAAGTGCGCTGATGCTGGGCGTCACTGGCTTTTTCTATGGTGCGTGCCTAGTTTCAACTTGCGTATGGGGCCCCTATTTTGCGGAGCTATATCCTGAACATTTGCGCGCCACCGCAGCATCTATTTTTAACTGGGGTCGTATCGTGTCACTGTTCGGTGCATTGGTCGCGGGTGCGATTGCGCAACGCTATGGGTTGCACACAATTATGTATATCGGCGGTGCCACATTTTTATTTGGCGCGGTGGTTTGGTGGAGCCTGCCCGAAACCCTCGGCACAGACGTCACGCCGTAACACACGGAATGAGTGGGCAGGTTCAGACCATTAGAGCCACCAACGGGAGCGCATCGCGCTCCCCTAGGTGACATTTACTTTGCGCCAACGCGCAGCGCTGTCTATTTTCGAAAAAACTTAGTATAATCAACACGCTGTGCAGGTTTGACACATAAGTTCACTAGAAAAGGCGTGCTTGCGTCGCTAACCGGACACGCCATCCTGCCGCGTCATTGGTGTTTGCGGATACTCCACGTCAACCAACGCAGTCACTGCCCGTTTTTCGGGGGCGGTGTTGGGATGATGGGTTCGATCTAACCGAGGACTCAGCAGCCAGAAATACCGCACCGAATCGTCGTCGCATCTGCCCGTGACGTGAAGCGAGTGTTAGTTCGGAGACGTTTCCGTACCAACCTCTGCGACGCATGCGTGCTGTCAGGCGCAAAGCTTTTCGGGGGAATGGGTCGCAAGGTTTTACCCGCATCGCGTTTTACCCGTCGCACTCAACAACACTCACTCACTCACTATCACCATCAGGAGTCACCATGAAAAAAATCCTAGCCATCGTTAGCGCGTTCTTCGCGTCTATCAGCATCGCCTTCGCGGCGGTGAACGTTAACACTGCAACCAAAGAAGAGCTGATGAGCCTCAACGGCATCGGCGAAGTCAAGGCGCAGGCCATCATCGACCATCGCACCAAGAACGGCCCATTCAAGTCAATGGCTGATCTGGACAAAGTGCCTGGCATCGGCGAAGGCACGTTGAAGAAACTGGAAAAAGACGTATCCCTTTCCGGCAAAACCACCGCCGTTGCCCCAGCTGCCCCAGCGAAAGCCGACGCTAAAGCCGACGTAAAAGCTGCTGCCCCAGCCGCACCTGCTGCTGCCAAAGCTGATGCTAAAGCCGCTGCCCCAGCCGCTGCTGCCAAAGCCGACATGAAAGCCGATGCAAAAGCAGCTGCACCAGTTGCTGCCAAAGCTGCTGACATGAAAAAAGACGCAGCTCCAGCTAAAGCTGATGCTAAGGTAGACGCTAAAGCAGCGCCAGCCAAAGACAAAGCCATGGCTGCTGATGCAAAGAAAGCCGACACGAAAGAAATGACCCGTGCCGAGAAGAAAGCCGCTGCTGCTGAAGAGAAAAAAGCTAAAGCAGAAGCTGCCAAGAAAGACAACGCCGACAAAGCTGCTAAAGCCGCCGAAGCCAAGAAAGCCAAAGCTGACAAAGCCAAAGCCGACAAAGAAGCCAAAGCTGCTGCTGCCAAGCCAGCCAAAGCTGACAAGCCAGTCGCCAAGAAAGACGACAACAAAGACGCACCGAAGAAGTGATTTCGCGCCTTCGTACAGCGCTGCAAAGCGCTGTGTCGGTTTCAACAAAAAGCCCCGCAGTTGCGGGGCTTTTTGTTTCTGGAAGCGGACGATTCGTTAGTCTATCTATGCAAGCGAGAGGGTTACGCCAACGTTCGCCCACTCAGTGGCTTCTTGGCTCAGTTCATAGGCGGTCAAATCGTTACGCGCCAGCCAATCTGGTTCCACGTCCAATCGGAAACTGCGTGTAGTCAATTCGTCACGCGAGAGTTTGAATGCGCAGGCGTTGATGTTGCGGCGGCTACGCGAGAGCAGTACCGCAAGCCTCATCGGGAGCGCGCGTGCGATGAAATCTGCGTCGTTGATCGCGTCTGCATGGAGTTTGGAAAGCTTGCCGCGCTGCGCAAGGATCAACGTTGATAACGCCGCTTGCTCCCGCTTGGAAAATCCCGGCATGTCGGCGTTGGCGATGATGTAGGTGGAATGTTTATGAAACCCCGCTTGCGCGATCGAGATGCCAAGTTCATGCAAACGGCACGCCCAGCCTAGAGTTTGGCGGGTTTGAAATTTTCGCTCTTCGTCGCGTTCGGTATCGACAGCATTGAAAAAACGTTTCGCCAACGCTTCCACGCGTACTGCTTGCGCTTGATCGACGTGATAGCGCTTTGCAAATTGGGTGACGGTGGCATCGCGAATGTCTTCGTGAAAACCGCGGCCGAGTAAATCTTGCAACACACCATCACGGAGCGCGGTATCGGCAATCATCATGCTGTCGATCTCAAGCTCCGCGAACGCGGCACACATGATTGCGAGTGCGCCCGGTAGCACGGGCACACGATCCCCGCGCACGCCAGGTAAATCGAGGTCTTTGAAATTACCTGCCTTGAGCGCTTTGTCTTTCAACCACGCGAGGCCGTCGCGCGTGATATTGCCGTTTGTCTGCTTGTTTTCGCCGAGGATGGTCCCCAGCGCCTTGGCGCTACCACTCGACCCATAGGCCTCACGCCAGCCCTCCTTGCGGAACGGTGTAGCGATCGACTCCAGTTCGCGGGCAGCGGCGAATTCAGCTTCCTTGAACGATTTCTTGTCGAGCTTTCCATTCGGAAAGAAGCGCTCCGAGTAGCTCACACATCCCATGTACAAGCTATCCACCAGCTTGGGTCGCAGGCGATGGCCGATGATGAATTCGGTCGAGCCACCGCCGATGTCTACCACCAGCCGATTGTGGTTTGCGGGCGGCAAATAGTGAGCGACACCAAGATAGATGAGTCGCGCCTCTTCACGCCCGGCAATGATTTCGATGGGATAGCCGAGCGCAGCTTCTGCGTCGCGGACGAATGCGCTGGCATTTTTTGCCACACGCAAGGCATTGGTGCCGACTACGCGCACTGCGTCTTTGGGCAATCCGCGCAGACGCTCCGAGAATATCCGCAGCGTGGTGAGCGCGCGTGCCGCCGTGGCGGCGTCGATCAGTTTTTCTGACGTCACACCCGCCCCAAGCCGCACCGTTTCCTTCAGGCTATCGAGGGGATAAAGCTGGTGATCGACCACGCGCGCAATCTGCAAATGAAAGCTATTCGAGCCGAGATCGACCGCCGCGAGAGTGTGATGAGGCATGAAATTTTGTGGTGAGAAAGTTTGCGCAGTATGTCACAGCGAAGTGTTCGGGATGGCGATGTGCGTCGGTCATGAAAACGTCATAAGCTGTCGGTATTGTGAAGCCACATTCCAAAAAATCGAAGTCAAATTCGTTAAGCATGCCCATCAAAAAAAGTGCAAGTCGATTTCTCAATCGGGAAATCCAGTTGCTCTCGTTTAACCGTCGCGTGCTGGCGCAGGCCGAAGATCCCACTGTGCCCTTACTCGAACGCCTGAAATATCTGGCGATTGTGTCGTCGAATCTGGATGAGTTTTTCGAGATTCGTGTCGCGGGTCTGAAGGAACAGATCAAACTTTTTTCTGCGGCGCGCAGCACCGACGGGCTCACCGCCCAGACCACGTTTAGATTGGTCGCCATCGAGGCGCACAAGTTGGTGAAACGCCAATATGCGTTGCTCAACGAGCAGCTACTCCCCGCGCTGGCGAACGCGGACATTCAATTCGTCCGCCGCACCCATTGGACGCCGACCCAGCAGGTGTGGATCAAGGATTTTTTCTTCCGCGAAATGATGCCGCTGTTGACGCCCATTGGCCTCGATCCGGTGCACCCGTTTCCGCGTGTGTTCAACAAGTCGCTGAATTTTGCAGTTGAGCTAGCGGGGCGGGATGCGTTTGGGCGGGAAGCCGAGCGCGCGATTGTGCAGGCACCGCGTGTGTTGCCGCGCCTCATTAAATTGCCACCAGAGCTGTGTGAAGGGGGCGACCGATTCATTTTTCTAACGTCCATCTTGCACGCCCATGTCGGCGAATTATTTACTGGCCTTAAGGTGCTCGGCTGCTATCAATTTCGCGTCACCAGAAATTCCGATTTATTCGTCGATGAGGAAGAGGTAAAGAATTTGCGTATCGCCTTGCAGGGCGAGCTGCCGCTACGGCACTTGGGCGATGCGGTGCGGCTCGAAGTAGCAGATATTTGCTCCGAACCAATGACGAAGTTCCTGCTCGCGCAATTTGAATTGAAGAAAGCAGATTTGTATCGTGTCAATGGCCCCGTCAATTTGGTGCGCTTGATGAGTGTGCCCGATCAGCTCGCGCGGGCCGACCTCAAGTTCCCACCGTTCGTTGCGGGTCTCCCGAAGTTGCTGCAAAAATTGGCGCGCACAACCACCGCGCCAAACATTTTTGACACCCTCAAAAAACATGATGTGTTGCTGCACCATCCATTTCAAAGCTTCGCACCGGTAATTGAATTCATCCAGCAAGCCGCGCGCGACCCACAAGTGGTTGCGATCAAGCAAACCGTCTATCGCACCGGTACCGATTCGGCGATCATGGAAGCGCTAATTGACGCTGCCACGCGTGGCAAAGAGGTGACGGTGGTGGTGGAACTGATGGCGCGCTTTGATGAGGAAGCGAACTTGGATTGGGCCGAAAAACTCGAAGCCGTGGGTGCGCATGTGGTGTACGGCGTCGTTGGCCACAAGACCCACGCAAAGATGGCGCTCATCGTGCGCCGCGAGTTTAGAAACGGTGGCAAAGGCCCAACCGTGCTGCGGCGTTACGCGCACTTGGGCACGGGCAACTACCACACCCGCACCGCGCGGCTTTATACCGATTTTGGTCTGCTGACCGCAAGTGGCAGCTTGTGCGCAGATGTCAACCAGGTATTCGCGCAGCTCACGGGGCTCGGCAAGGCGGCTCAGTTGAAACAGATATGGCAGGCGCCGTTCACTCTGCACGCAAAAGTGATCGCCGCGATTGAGCATGAAATCAAGATCGCAAAGTTGGGCAAGCGTGCGGCCATCATCGCCAAGATGAATTCGCTGGTCGATCCAGAGGTGATTGATGCGTTGTATCGGGCGTCGAACGCGGGCGTGAAAATTGACCTGATCGTGCGCGGCGTGTGCGCATTGCGCCCGGGTGTTGCTGGCTTATCGAAAAATATTCGTGTGCGTTCCATTGTCGGGCGATTTTTGGAGCACTCGCGGATTTTTTATTTTCGTGATGCTGGTCGCGAACGCGTGATGCTGTCGAGCGCGGATTGGATGGAGCGCAATTTTTTTCGCCGCATCGAAACCTGTTTTCCAGTCACCGACGCCAAGCTTAAAGAGCGCGTAATCGAAGAGGGGCTGCGACCATATCTAACTGACAACAGCGAAGCTTGGGAGATGAGCGCAGGCGGCAGTTACGTCCGCAAACGTGCGTCAAACAAACAGATCAGAAAGTCTGCGCAAGAGGCGCTGCTGCAACAACTAAGCGCGCAGTAACGCTACCAAAGTTTCCACCACGGAAGCCCACCACCCTTGGCGGCGACATTATTCGGAAAATTTTTCTCGAGCACGCGACGCGAGTCGGCGGCGAGTTCCGGCAACTCCATTTTCTCGTACGCGGCGATGCTGATGACCAGTGCATCCTGGGTCGCGGGTGCCTGCGGGTAGCGCGACAAGACGTTCTGCGCGCGGCTGGTGGCAGCCACATAGGCACCACGATTGAGATAGTAACGGGCGACCGCCACATCGTGCTTGGCGAGAGCATTCACCAAATAGGCCATGCGCGTGCGCGAATCGTCGGCGTAGCGGCTGTCGGGGAAGCGCACCACCAAATCCTTGAACGCATCAAACGATTCACGTAACGCTTTCGGGTCGCGCTCGGCGGGATCCAGATTCAGTGCGTCGCCGAACAACCCGAGGTCTGGTTTGAAGTACGCCAATGCTTTCAAATACAGCGCGTAGTCGAGTGCAGCATGATTCGGGTGCAGCTTGATGAAGCGATCCGTGGCAGCGGTGGCTTGTGCGGTGTCGCCTTCCTTGTAGTAAGCGTAGGCAATATCGAGCTGCGCTTGCTGCGCATAGCGACCAAATGGGTAGCGCGCTTCGAGCGCTTCGTAGAGCTTAACGGCACCGGCGTAGTTGCCGGAGTCGAGATCATTCTTGGCATTCTTGTAAAACTCTTCAACGGTCCAGTTCTTTTGTTCATTGACCTTATCGCCGAACATGCTACAGCCGGACAGCAAGAGTGCGACGCTCGCGAACGCGGCGATGAGGAGCTTAGGGATGCAGTTTTGTCGTGTCATACTTTGGCATGCCAATCGAATTCGAAGACGAAGATTATAGCCCAAGCGAGTTGGCGACTCTGGTTAAGCCAGCCCTTTCCGCGATTGAACCAGTCACCTTGACCGTGCCGATGTCGTTGGGCGGAAAGCGCTTGGATCAAGGGCTAGCCGAATTGTTCCCTGACCATTCGCGCAGCCGCCTAACCACGATGCTCAAAGACGGCGCGATCTTGCTCGATGGCGCGGTGGTGGCACCGAAAACAAAGTTGCTCGGTGGCGAAATTATTGTCGCCACACTTGTGCCGCGTGACGAAGAATCCGCATTCACGCCGGAAGACATTGCCATCGACATTATTTATGAAGACGATGCCATCGTCGTCGTCAATAAGCGGGCGGGCATGGTGGTGCATCCGGCGGCGGGGAACTGGAGTGGCACGCTGCTTAATGCCCTGCTGTTTCGCTATCCGCAAGTTATCAATTTGCCGCGTGCAGGCATCGTGCATCGGCTCGATAAGGATACGACCGGCGTGATGGTCGCGGCAAAGACGGAGGCGGCGCAGCTCGCGCTGGTACGCCAGCTGCAAGCGCGCAGCATGAAACGCATCTACGTAGCGCTGGTGCGTGGGGATGTGGCGCGCGATGGCAAGGTGGATGCGCCGATCACGCGCCATCCGCGCGACCGTACGCGCATGGCAGTGGTGGGCGATGTACTACGCGGCGAATCGAATGCGGGCAAAGCAGCTGTCACGCACTACCGCCCGCTGGAACACTTTAGTTATCACACGCTGGTGGAATGCAGACTCGAAACAGGTCGCACCCACCAAATTCGCGTACACATGCAGACCATTGGTTTCCCGCTCGAAGGTGACACCGTGTATGGCCCACCGCCGGCGAAAATGGACGCCGAGGTGCGCGATACGTTTCGCGACTTCGGACGGCAGGCCTTGCACGCAAAACAATTGACGCTGATCCATCCGGTCACTGGCAAAGAGATGAGCTTCGACGCGCCGCTGCCGGATGATTTGGTGGATTTGATTGATTTCGTCGGCATGTTGTAGTCGTGGAAATGACTGACCTCATCATCCCCAATTGGCCTGCGCCTGCGAATGTGAAGGCGTTTTTCACCACGCGAAATGGTGGTGTTAGTGAGGGGGCGTATGCCAGCCTCAACCTCGGGCGCGCTGCCGGAGATACGCTCAATGCCGTGAAGGAAAATCGTCGCCGCTTTGAGAAGCTGTTGCCGCAGCCGCCTGCGTGGTTGAGCCAGGTGCATGGCACGCGCGTGATTGAAGCAGCAGCAGTCATTGCCAGCGGTGCTGTTGAGGCCGCCGACGCCGCATACACGCGTGCGGTGGGTAGCCCATGCGCCGTGATGGTCGCGGATTGTTTGCCGGTGTTGTTTTGCGATGACGAAGGGCAGGTGGTTGCCGCCGCCCACGCCGGTTGGCGCGGGCTAGCCGCCGGTATGCTTGAGTGCACCGTGGAGGTGATGCAAACACCACCCGCGAAATTGATGGCTTGGCTGGGCCCGGCGATTGGGCCGAGTAGATTCGAAGTGGGTGAGGATGTTTTGCAGGCGTTTGTAGCCGTTGATCCAAACGCGGCGCGCGCGTTCGTGCCGCGCGGCGCGGCGCATCCCGGAAAATATTTTGCGGATCTTTTCGCCTTGGCCCATATGCGGTTGGCGCGCGCCGGCCTCACCCGCGTGTACGGCGGAGGTGTTTGCACGATGAGCGATCCGGCGCGATTTTTCTCGTATCGGCGCGATGGGGCGTCCGGGCGCATGGCTGGGGTGATTTGGCGGACAGAGCTGTAAGCACGCCATGGTAAACTGTTGCAATTGAGTTGCAAGTAACAACAATCCGCATGCCATAGGCTTTGAGTCTTACTGGCTCACCTGCGATAGCGCACCTGCCGCACCATGACCCTTCTGTACATCCTCGCCGCCTGTTTGTTCGGCAGTGCCCTTTCGGTGCTGCTGGCGGGCTTGATCGCGTGGCGGGTGCAGCCGCGGGTGATTCCGTTGTTTGTCAGCTATGCGGTGGGCGCATTGCTGGGCGTGGTGTTTCTCGATTTGTTGCCGCATATTTTTCAGACCACCACCAAACCGCAGGCGTCCGCCGGCTGGATTTTGGCGGGCATCATGGCGTTTTTTATTCTGGAAAAACTGGTGTTGTGGCGTCACAACCACGATCACGCGGGGCAGGCGGAAGCAGCCATCGCGGCCCACGACGCCAACACGCATGGACACGATCATGGGCACGCGCATCATGGCGCTGCACATGGCCGCGAAACCAGCGCGTGGATGATTATCATCGGTGATGGCTTTCACAATTTCACCGATGGCTTAGCCATTGCGGCGGCGTTTTTAGCGGACTACAAATTAGGCGTGGTGACCGCAGTCGCCATCATTGCGCATGAATTACCGCAAGAGTTGGGTGATTTTCTGGTGCTGATTCATTCTGGATTCAGCAAGCGCCGTGCGTTGTTCTGGAATCTGATGTCGAGCTTCGCCACGTTGGTAGGCGCGGTTCTGGCGTATTTTGCGTTTACGTGGGCGGGCGATTATGAAAATATTTTTCTGTGTATCGCCGCCGCCAGCATGATCTACGTCGCGATTGCTGACCTCATTCCCGGCCTACACAAGCGCTCCACACTTGCCGATACTATCCAGCAAATTTCGCTAGTCGCGATTGGCATCGCCTCGATCTGGGGCGTTCACTTGCTCATCGGCTAACGCTCGGTCGCGCAGCTTGTTGCGACGGCGAATCGGCGCGCCAAACAGCCACACCAGCAGCGAACACGGTGCTAGGCCGTAAAATACGAATGTCATGATGCCCGCGACCACCGATTTTTCAGTAGCGGCCATCATCAGCACCACATACAACCACGCGATCGCTACGATATACATTTTCGTTCTCACCGTTCCCCGACTAGCCCCAGATGAATACTCCCACAAGCGCCATTGATTTTCCAAAAACACTTTCGACGTTGCAGGAAATGGCATCGCGCTTGATTCATCAAAGCGCGACGATTCATACGCCCAATAGTTTCAACGAGGCGTGGCAGCTCTGGACGCAGGCGCTGGCCCGCGAGCCGCAAAAGCTGGCGGCTATGCAAGCGCGTATCAACGCAGAAAATCAGCGCTTGAGGGCCTTGGCGGCGAGCGACGAATCGGCACGCCTGAGCTGCACAGACAAACGTTTTTCCAGCGAAGCGTGGCAAACCAACCCAGCATTTTTGAGCCTTGCCGAATCGTATCTCAGCATGAGTACCACACTGCTGGAAAGCCTTGATGGGCTTGAATTGACGACTGAAGCCAAGCAGCGCGCACGATTTTTTTTCAAGCAGTATTTTGATGCCGTTTCACCAACCAATTTTTTGCTGACCAATCCCGAGGCGATGCAGCTCGCGATGGACAGTAAAGGCGAATCGCTGCGTACGGGCATCGAAAACCTCAAAGCCGATATGGAAAAAGGTCATATCTCGATGACCGATGAGACCGCGTTTGAGGTCGGCAAAAATATCGCCATGACGCCCGGACGCGTGGTGTTTGAAAATGAAATTTTCCAGTTGCTGCAATACGCGCCGCAAACGCGCGAGGTACATTTGCGCCCGCTGTTGCTGGTGCCGCCGTGCATCAACAAGTTCTACATTCTCGATTTGCGTCCTGATAACTCATTCATCGAATACGCCGTTCAGCAAGGCTTCACCGTGTTTGTTACCTCGTGGCGTAACGTGCAGGCACCGCAAGGCAAACTTACTTGGGACGATTACATTCGCGATGGCGTCATCAAAGCCATCGATACGGTGCGCGTTATTACCAACGTGGACAAAATCAACGCGCTGGGATTTTGTGTGGGTGGCACCATGCTCGCCAACGCGCTCGCAGTGTTGCGGCGCATGGACCATGATGTGGTCGAGAGCATGACGTTGCTCACGACGTTCCTCGATTTTGCTGAGGTCGGCGACATCAGCGCGTATGTGGACGAAGCGTTCGTCGAGCGTCGTGAGCGCGAGCTGAGCACCGGCGGCATCGTCGATGGTGGCGAATTGGCATTCGCATTTTCATCGCTGCGCGCCAACGATCTCATTTGGAATTACGTCTCCAGCAATTATCTGCACGGCAAGAAACCGCCGCCGTTTGATTTGCTGTTCTGGAACAGTGACAGCACCAATCTGCCCGGGCCGTGGTACAGCTACTACCTGCGCAATACCTATCTCGAAAATAACCTCATCAAGCCCGATCACCTGCGCGTGTGCGACGTGCCGGTTGATCTGAGCGTAATCGATATGCCGGCCTATGTGTTTGCGGCGCGTGAAGACCATATTGTGCCGTGGAAAACCTCGTACCAAGGTACCCGCCATCTCAGCAGCGACGTGAAATTCGTGCTGGGTGCGTCGGGTCACATCGCGGGCGTGATTAACCCAGCGTCGAAAAACAAGCGTAGCTATTGGACCGGTGCCGATCAAGCTGAAACGGCAGATGGCTGGATCGCCGCCTCGCAAGAGCACGCGGGTAGCTGGTGGCCACATTGGGCAAAATGGTTGCGCGCGCGCAGTGGACGTATGATTGCAGCACGTACCACTCTCGGTAGCGCCGCATTTCCACCTACTGAGGTGGCACCTGGTCGGTATGTAAAGGGCCGCACCAAGTAGTACCGTTATTAAACGAATAACCAGGAGAATCAACATGTCAAATTCACAACGTATCGCACTCGTCACTGGCGGAATGGGCGGTCTCGGCGAAGCCATTTGTATGAAACTTGCCCGCATGGGTATCAAGGTCGTGGTGACCTATTCGCCGTCAAACACCAAGGCCGATCAATGGCTCAAGGACATGGCCACACGCGACTATCACTTCGCGGCCTACGCTGTAGACGTCAGCAGTTTTGATTCCTGCCACACAGCCATCGACAAGATTCAAAAGGAAGTGGGGCCAGTTGACATTCTGATCAACAACGCTGGCATCACGCGCGACATGACCTTCAAAAAAATGACTAAGGTCGATTGGGACGCCGTGATCGGTACCAACCTCGATAGCATCTTTAACATGACCAAACCGGTAGTCGATGGCATGGTCGAGCGCGGCTGGGGGCGTGTGATTAACGTCTCGTCGGTGAACGGGCAAAAGGGTGCCTTCGGTCAAACCAACTACTCGGCCGCCAAAGCCGGTATGCATGGCTTCAGCAAAGCGCTGGCACTCGAAGTCGCGCGTAAAGGGGTCACGGTCAACACCATTTCGCCCGGCTATATCGGTACCGCGATGGTCACAGCGATTCCCGAAGAAGTGCTCAACAGCAAAATCATTCCGCAGATTCCGCTGGGCCGTTTGGGTAAGCCGGAGGAAGTGGCGGGCTTATGTGCGTATTTGGCGTCAGACGAGGCGGCGTTTATTACCGGGGCGAATATTGCGATTAACGGTGGGCAGCATATGCAGTAACGCGTGCAGTAACCAACACCGCGTACAGACAAAACCCTAGTATCGGCGAGCCTCTTCAGGCAGTGGTCTGAAAATGCGCGTCGATGCTGGGGTTTAACTTTTTTGCCATTCCATTCCTGCATTCATGCCCAATTACTGCGCCATCGACTTCGGTACGTCTAATTCTGCCGTCGCGCTGCCCACTTCATCGCCTACCGTCACACTCCAATTGGCCGAGCTGGAGCCCGGCTACACCACCATTCCCACAGCGGTCTTCTACAACACCGAAGACGAAACCCGTTGCTATGGGCGCGAAGCGGTAGCAGCGTATGTCGATGGTTTTGATGGCCGCTTGATGCGCTCGATCAAAAGTATTCTCGGCTCGGACTTGATGGAGTCCACCACCGAAATGGGCCATGGCTTGCAGGTGAAATATAGCGACGTGGTGATCGCGTATTTGCGTCATCTCAAAACAGTGGCAGAGCATCAATCGCAACGCACGCTTCAACGCGTGGTCATTGGTCGCCCGGTGCAATTCGTTGACGACGATTCAATTCGTGATGGCAAAGCCGAAGCAGCATTGCGAAAAGCCGCGCGGGCTGTGGGGTTTCGTGATGTTGCCTTTCAGTTTGAGCCGATTGCGGCAGCGTTTGATTACGAGTCCGGCATTGAAAAAGAAGAGTTGGTGATGGTCGCCGACATCGGTGGCGGCACCTCGGATTTTTCGCTAATGCGTGTCGGCCCGGCGCGACGGGCGCGACTTGAGCGCAAGGACGACATCCTCGCCAACTATGGCGTTCATGTTGCGGGCACGGACTTTGATCGCGCGGTAAACCTCGCCGTGATCATGCCCACGCTGGGGTTCGGCTCGGTCGGTGCCAATGGCCGTCGCGTACCCGCCTCGACTTATTTCGACCTTGCGACTTGGCATCTCATTAACACGGTATACGCGCACAATCGCGTGGCGCAACTGCGCGAAATGCGCAGCATGTACGCTGACCAAGCGCGCTTTGACCGGCTACTGCGGGTCGTCACCCGCCGCCTTGGTCATCAATTGGCGGCAACGGCCGAGGCGGCCAAGATTGACGTGTCGCTGCACAGCAAAACCATCGTTCACCTTGATGCCATCGAAGAGCATTTGCAGATTGAATTTAATACCCTGGAACAAGCAGCAGCGCTGGCCGACAAAATCGAAAAAATTGTTGCGGCAGCAGCGGCGACCGCTACCATGGCGGGCGTACAACGGGATGCAATTAGTGCCGTTTATTTCACCGGTGGCTCCACCGGCCTCGATGTGCTCACCGAACAAATCGCCGCGCAATTTCCCAGAGCCCAGAAAATCGTCGGCGACCGATTTGCCAGCGTGGCGAAGGGGCTGGGGATTTATGCGTCGCGATTATTTGCCTAGCTGTAGAGATCGCATGCAAACCAAGTAAAATCATCGGTATGCCCGGGTGGTGAAACAGGTAGGTCGAGCCGAGGAGTCTAAGGCTTGACGAAAACGGGCGTAGTCCGTTGTGTCGTGAACGGAGTGGTAGGCGAAATTGCAAGACAAATGATCTAAATGCCCGGGTGGTGAAACAGGTAGACACAACGGACTTAAAATCCGTCGGGACTAAACCTCCCGTACCGGTTCGATTCCGGTCCTGGGCACCAATTTCCTTCGCGGTCTCGTTACCGGCTGCGCGGCGTCCATGGTTTTCCAAGCGTGGTGTGCATGCAAAAAAGACAACAACAAGCAGAGATGACGTGTTCGCTGCGGCGCTGTTGCGGTGGCTGCTTGTGAGCGAAATCACTGCGCTATTTCAAGCCGCACGCAGCGATGACCCCGGCGCGATGGACGCGCTATTCGCCGCACTCTACGACGATCTGCGTGTTTTGGCGCGCTCGAAGTTACGGCGCACTAACGCCATGACGTCGCTTGACACCACCGCACTCGTGCACGAATCATATTTGCGTTTCCTCAAAGCAGGCGACCTAAAGATCGAAGATCGCCCGCACTTCCTAGCTTATGCCGCGACGGTGATGCGCTCCATCATTGTCGATATGGTGCGCCACCGTATGGCGGATCGGCGCGGCGGCGATTCGATCCAGATTACGCTCAATACCAATATCGCCGAGTCAGTCGGCGTGCGCGATGACGAGGTGATTCTGGTCAACGATGCGCTTGGAGAGTTGGCAAAAATTGATGCGCGCCTAGTGAAGGTCGTTGAGATGCGCTACTTTGCGGGCATGAGCGAGGAACAGATTGCCGAATCGCTTGGCGTGAGCACGCGCACCGTCGAGCGTGACTGGGAAAAGGCGCGGCTGTATTTGTATCGTGCGTTGAAGTAGGTGCTGTCTGGAGGCTGATCTGGAATATTCGCCTAAAGATTGGGAGCAGGCATTCGCGCTGATCGACGAGGTGCTTGAGCTAGCTGAAGAGGACCGTGCTGCCTGGCTCGCCAATCTGGGCCCTCAACAATCGCAGGTCAAAACCTTGTTCGAGGAATTGCTGGCTCAGCGCGGTGAAATCAAGACCGATAGCTTCCTTGATTCTCTGCCAAAATTTGACCGCTTCGATCATCCGCAGACCGGTGATGGTGCGACTGCAAAGGCACCAGCGCTGAGTGCAGGTGCTGCCGTCGGGCCGTACGTGCTGATTTGCGAATTGGGTGTTGGTGGCATGGGCGCGGTCTGGTTGGCCGCACGCGCTGATGGCACGCTCAAGCGCACGATCGCGCTCAAGCTGCCACATCCGGGGCCATTTCAGCAGCAGCTCGCGGAGCGGTTCAGTCGTGAACGCGACATCCTTGCGGCGCTCACGCATCCGCACATCGCGCGCCTGTACGATGCCGGTAGCAGTGAAAGCGGCCAGCCCTACCTCGCGCTAGAGTATGTCGAAGGCATGCCGCTCAATGAATATTGCGCCTCAAAACGGCTCGACGTGAACGCGCGCCTCGATTTATTTTTGCAGGTATTGTCAGCCGTGCAATATGCACACACGACGCTGGTACTCCATCGCGACCTAAAGCCATCGAACATTTTGGTCACGCCGCAAGGCAGTGTGCAGTTGCTCGATTTTGGCATCGCCAAATTCATGTCCGGCAACGAGACCCACGAGACTGAGTTGACCCAAATCGGCGGCCGCGCGCTCACGCCCGATTACGCATCGCCCGAACAGATTCTCGGCTTACCGCTCAGCACGGGTTCGGATGTGTATTCGCTCGGCGTGATCCTCTACGAACTATTGAGTGGCGCACGACCCTACAAACTCAAGCGTGGCACTCGGGGTGAATTGGAAGACGCCATTCTCGCCGTCGATGCCACCCGCCCCAGTGTGACGCTTCGTAAGCGGCTGTCCTCGCCGGATGCAGTCGCCACAAAGTCTGTGCGCGAGCTGGAGGGCGACCTCGATGTCATCTGCCTCAAAGCGCTGAAGAAAAAAACCGAGGATCGCTTTCCCACTGTCGCGGCATTTGCCGAAGAGATTGCACGTTATCGACAAGGGCGCCCGATTCGTACACGTTCCGACAGCAATTTCTATCGAACCAAAAAGTTCGTCGCGCGGCATCGCGTGGTGGTGGGGCTAGGCGCGTTTGCGGCAATGGCGCTGATTGTCGGCACGATTGCCGCCACCATGCAGGCACGCCGCGCGTCGGCCGAGGCCGAAGTCGCACGACAGCAAAGCGCGCGCGCTGGCGCAGTGGAGCGATTTTTAAGCGGCCTATTTAACGCGAATGCGGTCGATCAACCCGATCCGCAAGCCGCACAGCGCCTCACTGCGCGTGAATTGCTCGATCGCGGTGCCGCGCGCATCGACAAGGAACTAGTGAATTTCCCTGACGCCAAGGCCGATGTGTTGCAGACCTTGAGCAAGATGTACGGCGACCTCGGCGAATGGGATCGTGCCATCGAGTTTGACCGTGATCGGCTCGCCCTGGTGGCGAAGTTGCACGGCAGGCGCTCGTTGCGTTACGTCGAGGCGCTGAGTTTGAGCGCGTTTCGACTCAACGGTGCACGGCGCTTTGACGCCGAGGTACTAAAGCAGACGGCGGAGGGCAAGCAGATCTTGACTGAGCTACAGCAGGACAAGAGCGTGGAGTACGGCGCGCTGTTGCGTATGGAGGCGACGGTCTTGCGACAAACCGATCTCGACGCCGCCGTGGAAAGCGCACGTCGCGCCGTCGAAATCATGCAGCCCTTGAATGACCAGTCCCGCGATTTTGCCAAGCGCCTCGGCAGCGCATGGGGCGATCTGGGCATGACCTACGTTGCACGCGGGAATTATTTGCAAGCGAACGATGCGCTAGCGCGGGCCTACAAACTGCACGCTGATTTACACGGCGGTGAATTCCTGGATTCGGCTTTCATTGAAGCCTTGTGGGGCACGGTGGATGCCGTGCGCGGTGAGTTTGATGATGCCGAACGCCGCCTGCGCAGTGGTGCGGACAAGGTGCGCCGCGCAGTCGGTGCCAACCAGCCCGCTAGCGTCTATACCGATACCGTGCTCGGTGTGTTCTTGCATAACACAGGGCGTGGTGAGGAAGGTCGCAAGCTGGTGGATGAAGCGCGGCAGCGGATCGCGCAAAAGCTCGGCGCGCTGCATCCACGCACAGTCGATGCGCAGGTGTCGTACGCCGAGCTGTTGATTGCCGATGGCCGATATGATGAAGCCATTGCCTTGGTAACGCCGCTCATCAATGATGAAACGCCACATCGCGCGGGGGCCGAAATTGCGTGGGCGAGTGCGTTATTGCATGGGCGCGACTTTGCCTCAGCGGCGGCACCACTCAAGAGCGCCATCGACGCACTGGAAGCGCGTAAGGCGCGCAATGGCCGGCGTTGGACAGAGGCGATGTTGAGCAGGGGCACATTGAATTTATTGCGTGACGACTTGGCAAGCGCGAAAAGTGATTTCAATGTGGTTGCGGCCGCAGTCGCGGAAGCGGGCATGGGCCCGCAGTTTGTGGTGCGCGTGCAGCTTGGCCTCGCGCGGGTGGCGTTGGGCGCGCGCGACCTGAGACTGGCGCAAGAACATTTGGCGCGCGCGGAAGGTGCCGCGAGCGAGTCGCGGGTAAAAGGCCGCCTCGGCATCCTCGTTGGCGAAATCGAGCGGGTACGCGGCTGTGTTGCCGATGTCAGCGCGGGGCGCGTAGCTAAGTCATTGTCTGGTAAAGCTATTTGTCCGTTGTGAACTCATAATTTCGCGCCGTGGCTAGACGGAACCTGCAGTATTTTTGGCCGTCTGGTGCGAAATTCGGCGCTAACCAAAAAATATTTTGCGAAGACTGTCGGAATCGCCATATAAATTACGTTTACTCAAGTAGGGACAGTTTTTTTCAGCAGAAACGGCCACACCGGGTCTGACAGAAGAGCTGGCACGCGGGCAACCGCCTCCCGGTAAGTTGGCATTGTTTGTTACCAACATTGAGGGCACCACATGAATTTGCAAACTGTTCGGGGTTTGGTCATCCAAAATTGGGTCAGCCTGCCTCGCCGCGCACACGCGCCCGCCGTCGAAGATGCTGCGTACAACCAGCGGTTTACCTCAGTGTTTAACACCTCCTACTTGCGCGCGACCATTGAGGGATTGTGTGTCGATGAATTGGCGAAACACGCCACCCCGTTCGAAGAAACGGTCATCGGTACTGGCGTAGATTTTCGGCAATCGATAGTGGCACACCATGACAGCACCATTTTTGTGCGAGGCCACGTGGTGGATTTGTCCGCGAGCTTGGTGACCTTTTACGTGGTCGCCATGCAAGATGACAAAATGATCGGCTCTGGCACCTACAATTTTGCGGTCATGTCACGGGCAACGACTGCCGCTGAGATCCGTCGCGAAAACGAACTGCCACGCGCACCGCGCTCGCCGCCATTGCCACCGCGATTCGATGTTGAGCGTCGCCTGCAAGCGCGAAATGAGCGGAGCGCGACCGAGCGTACCCAGCCCGGTGTTGCGCAGTGAACACTACCCACAAAGGAGTCACGATGATGAGCATAACCGCCCAGCCGTCTTTTGCCGCTTGGTGCACGCAATACGGCGGCCTCACCCTTCGGGCTGTTCTTTTTACGGTCCTCTGGGTCGCCCTAACCCTAGTACTGGTCGGCGATATGCTGGGGAGTCGCAGCGCGCCGCAAGACCTACAGGCAGGTGTGCCGGTGATGGTGGCGCGGCACTGACTGGTGCCTCAGTTCGGCATGTTGTCGGAAACACTGCTGCTATTTCGCGCACCGTGCAGAGTCCGACGTGCTCGAACAGATGGTGCCACTGACTGACTGGCACTGGGCTGCACCGTCAGCTGAGTATCAGTCGTCGAGAAAATTTTAAGCGGTTCGACTATCCGTATTGGATGGTTCGGTTGCTCACGGGGCCGTACGAACGGTTTCATCAAGCGCTGCTAGGACTTGGCGGCAGACCCAACAACATCTCTCTGCGGGGGCCTCAAATGGAAAAAAGCGCGACAGAACAGAACAGAACAGAACAGAACAGAACAGAACATAGTCCGACTAAATAGCAAATTCGCCCGTATTGCCACCTTCCTATTTCTGTGGGGAATCGGAGGCGTTGGCTCTGCATTTGCGCAGTCGTGTGCCGCTCCCACCGACTTGGGGGCGACGGTGACTTTGCAGTCCGCTGGAAAGATTGTTCACGTGGAGTGGCTGACGCTGGTGGCTGACACGCCTGATAGCGTAATTATCGATGACGAGCTAACGCCAGTGCGGAGCGTAATGTCCTCTTATGGCGCAACAACGACGGCACCGTAGCTGTGTGGCTCATGAACGGCAGCACTCTCATCAGCGGTGCCGGCATTCTCGGCCCCAGCACAGTCTGGCGGGTCACTCATATCGGCGACTACAACGGGGATGGCAAGGCCGACCTAATGTGGCGCAACACCACCGATGGTTCGATCACGATGTGGTTGATGAGTGGCGGCACGACCATTGGTGCGGCGGGGCTGGTGGGGGCGGGGGGGTGGAGGGTGGTGCCGTAGCTGTCGCGCGGCTACTCAAGTGTTGGTTGCATTCATCGTTAACGCTGCATGTGTTCAGTGCTGTACCGGGTGTTGCAATGTGCGCAATCAGTCGGAGAGCGCTGGGCTAACGCCGATTCATCCGTGCCCGTTTGTCCAGCGCTCTCCAAATCATTCTGGTTGTGCTGCCGTCTGCGGTTCCAGCCCGAATTCGTTTGCGCCAAACAGTCGGGAGTCCCCGAAGGCCATCGAGTTTTGCTCGAAGCCAGGTGCGCGATTGGCCGCGTTTCGCTAGCACCAGGAGCGCAATAAAGCTCATGCCCATGTGCAGCGGCAGGAGGAGCCAGAGAAGAGCGTTTGGCATGTTCTTCACGTACGTCCACATCAAATTTCGATGCCCGTGGTAAACCGCGAACTCGCTGTGCTGACTACCGGTCGTCGCTGAGCCCACGTGGTAAGCAATCGCAGACGGAATCAACAAGCAGTGATGACCAGCGAGGCGCAAGCGAAATCCGAGGTCCACGTCTTCCATGTAGCAAAAAAAATCTTCGTCGAATCCGCCGACCTCAACCAGCGCTGACTGTTTGTAGATGGCCGCAGCGGCGCACGGTGAAAATACTTCAATTTCGCTAAGGTCGGTGTTCTCTGCGCGCGCCGCACCATGCTTGCGACGCCATGCCAAGCCAAGCCGCTTATGTGGTATGTATCGCCGAGGCCATCAAGTCGCGAATGATCGTTTGCCATGACCAGTTGTGTCGCGAACATTGCGCAGGTGGGGTAGCGGGCGCTGGCGTCAATCAAGGTTGAAAGCCAATCCTGCGCGATGAACGCATCGGGGTTGATGAGTGCGATCCATTCACAATCATCTAGCGCCGCGATGCCCACGTTGTTGGCTTTTGCAAAGCCCAGATTGCTCTGCATCCGAATGTATTCGAGGTGATGTTTCTCTGAAAACGGTAACGTATCAGGCTGATTTTCGCTGGCGTTATCGATTACGACCACGCGCGAGAACGGGGTGGATTGTTGATCGATAGCGTCGATGCAGCGCGTCAACAGCTCCCAAGAATTCCAATTGACGATGATTGCGCCGACGCGCGCCACACTTGATCGAGGCTCAATCAATTCGCGCCCCCGATTTTTTCGCCACCTCCGCCCACTTGGCGATGTCGTTCTTCAACATCGTGGCGGCCTCCTCTGGGCGATTGGCAACAATATCTGCGCCCTGCGCGGCAAAGCGATCCGCCAGATCCTGAATCGCCAGTACCTTGACCGACGCTGCGTGCAGTTTCGCCAACACATCCTTCGGTGTCGCCGCAGGAGCGAACAGGCCAAAGAAATTCGTCGATTCGAATCCCGGATAGCCGGATTCGGCAACCGTTGGTACCTCGGGAAATTGCTTCGCGCGCTTCGGGCCCGTCACCGCCAACGCGCGCACCTTGCCCGACTTGACCAGTGCACCGACAGAAATCGTCGAGTCGTACATGATCGAAATTTGTCCTGACAACAAATCGGGGAACACAAACGCGCTGCCTTTGTAGGGAATGTGCGCGATCTCGGTGCCGTTGAGGTTGTTGAATAACTCGCCGGTGAGGTGCGAGATGGTGCCGTTGCCGCTGGAGCCAAAATTGAGTTTGCCGGGGTTCGCTTTGGCGTGTGCGACCAATTCACGCAGAGAGGTTGCGGGCAGGCTGGGGTTCACCACCACCACGTTTTGTGACACCGACAACATCGTGATCGGCGCGAAGTCCTTGATCGGATCGTAGGGCAACTTTTTGTACAGGCTGGGCGCAATGGCGTGATTGCTGCTGGTACCGATGGTGAGTGTGTAGCCGTCAGGGGTGGCCTTGGCCACCGCGTCAGCGCCAATGGTGCCACCCGCACCTGGTTTGTTTTCGATGATGACCTGCTGCTTTAATTCCTCGGAAAGTTTCACCGCAAAATCGCGTGAAAGAATATCAGTCGCGCCGCCGGGCGGAAAGCCGATCACGATCTTGATCGGCTTGGTCGGAAATGTTTGTGCGCAACCGATAGTCGACGCAACGAATGTAGAGAGGGCGACTACACACAGCATGAGAAATTTCATTCGGATTCCTTGGCAATGGGAGCGGAGGGCGCGGTGTTAGACTGCATTTTTTCAGAGCAGGCGCGCCGGCAAATTTTCAGCGCACTGGCTCATCAATACACAACAGTGCACAAATGATACCTGCTCGCTACACCTCCGTCGTATTCGCTTTTGTGATGTCGTTCATGATGGCATTGCTGATCTCTGGCATCCTGACATTCGTCAATCTTGGTTGGATCGATGGTTTCTTGCTGTTGTGGATGCGCTCATTTTTGATCGCCTGGCTCAGCGCGTTTTGTGCGGTGCTGTTGCTGCTGCCGGTGGCGCGCCGCTTGGTCGCACTGGTCGTCGCGGCAAAATGACCTCGAACTTCAATCGGGAATCGCACATATGAAACGCCTCTGGATTGCCGTGCTTTTCACCTGTGCGAGTGCTCACGCTGCCGATCATGTTGGCACCTGCACTGAGCGCACCGGCATCGACAAGGCGCGTTGCGAACGCCATTCCATCATGGCTAAAAAATGTGGCGCGCTCAGAGGCGACGCACACTTCAGCTGTGATCGAGAATTCCTCATCGCCAACCCGCTCGACTGCAATCAGCTCACCGACAACGGCAAAGACAAAGACAAAGACAAAGACAAAGACAAAGGAAAAGGCAAAGCGAAAGCCAGTTGCGAAGCCGAAGGCAATGCATTCAAAACCTGCGAGGCACAGCTGGGGATTGCGTTTATGAAATGCGTGAAAACAACCACGGGCGAAAGCCCGCTGGGGCATTGACCCTGTTGCCTGAAACGCCAGCATTGGCGGGCATCTTGAGGCAACCAACGTGAACGCCGTGTTCGCGAAGCGCCCGTGGTTGATCCTCGTCGGCATTTGGCTGCTGATGACGTTTCCATGGCTGTCGGGTGACAAAGCGATTCCGTACGATGCGGTAGACGAATTTTTTCCGGGTCTCGTATTCAGTGCGCAGAGTTTGCTGCGGCACGAATGGCCGTTCTGGAACCCCTACGTCTATTCGGGCTACCCGTCTATTGTCGATCCGCAGGCGATGGGGTTTGCGCCGACCATGGTGCTGCCGATGCTGCTGAATCAATCGCTTTGGGCATTTACGGTGGTCGTGATGTTGCATGTATTGCTCGGTGGCATCGGCATGCTGCAACTGGGACAGAGCTACGGATGGTCGACACCCGCCGCGATCCTTAGTGCGGCCATCTTTATGTTTGGAGGTGTTGCGGCCGCGCGTCTGCAGCACACGCCCATGCTGATCAGTTGGGCGTGGTTGCCTTGGTTATTTGTGCTGGTGCGACGGGTGTTCAATGATCGTCGCTGGCGGCACACCTCTTGGTGGAATGGAATCGGGCTCGGCATCGTTGGCGGGCTTGCCGGCTTACAGCTAACGCAGGTCACATTTCTTGGCGCAATCGTATTTGCGGCCTATGTGGTCTATCGCGTGGTTGCGGGGTGGCATGAACCTGAGCGCTTCCGGCTATTCGGGCACTTGACACTCGCCGCGATCATTAGCTTGTTGATCGCGTCGCCGCAATTGATTGCGACGCTCAGTTTCCTGCCGTACAGCAATCGACCGGCGTTTGACTTTGCGGCGGCGACGGCGAATAGCTTTCACCTGTCAGGGTTTCTCACGCTGCTGTCGCCCAATGCATTGGGAAATGTGCGCGGTGATTACGTCGGACGCAACGACATCACCGAGACCATGTTGTACATCAGTGCGCTGCCAATATTGCTGATTGTTCTGGCACTGGTGTCGCGAAAATTCAGCATGCCAAAAGGCGAATGGCGATTTTGGCTGGTACTCTTGGTGGGCGGTGTTATCTATGCAGTTGGCGCAAACACGCCTATCTACGGCCTTCTTCACGCCTATGTGCCGGGCATCAGCCTGTTTCGCCGCCCCACTGATGGCGTGTTCGTTGTGCAATTGGCATTGGCGGTCATGGCGGGCGCCGCGTTCAATATTTGGTGTGCGCCGAATGTGCAGCAACCGTTACGTGCACTGTTGGTACTCACCGCAATTGCGATCACCGCGATCATCGCCATTGGCGTGTTGCACGGCACCTTGATCGCATGGCCGAGTGCGGTGTTGCTGGCACTTGCCGCGTGGAGTCTCTACAAGGCACAGTTGGTCGCACGCGCGCATTGGTGGATCGTTGGTGTGCTGCTGTGTGTGCTGATTGATCTGCGCGTCAACAACCTCAACAATCGCTTGAATGCCCACAAAGCCGTCGGTCTCGAACATCGTAGCAGTCTCGCCGCAAACCCGGCGATGGCGCTGGTGAAAGCCAAACTTGCGCAAGACAAGGATTCGTACTTTCGCGCAGAAATTCCCGGCGACCCGATGAGCGCATCCGCCGCCGTGTTTGGTGTGCCGGTGGTCAGTGGCTACAGCCCGCTCACACTGCCCAATTACCGTGCCGTCACGGGCATTGACCCGAATCCAGTGTTCGCCCGTGAGCTGACGGGCGCGTTCGATTCCTACGACGGCAAGCTCAATAATCTGCTGGGCGTTCGCTATCTCATCCTGCGCGCGAGTGTTGAAAAAAGGCTGTTGCCGCAACTTGGCCGCTATCAATTGCTGGCGCGTTTTGCAAATGCCTACGGGGAAGACTATGCCGTGTGGGAAAATCCTGCGGCACTGCCGCGTGTGCTGCGCCTCGCCACCGCGTTGCCGCTGACCAACCCAACATCGCTCACACCACAAATGCTCAACGCCGTTGATCTATCCGACACCGCCTATCTCGAAGCGCCCGCCGAAGAGCTACTGCGCTGCGGAAAAAGTCGCGCGGAATTCGCCGCCGTTGAGACCTATAGCAACAACGAAGTCACGCTGCGTGTACGCACCAGCGGCGACGCGTGGGTGGTGCTTAACGACATGCACTTCGCATGGTGGCACGCTAGCGTTTCAGGCACGCCTACGCCGATTCGCCGCGCCAATGGGCTGTTTCGCGCGGTGTGCGTACCGCGCGGTGAGCATGTGGTGCGCTTTCGGTTTGCACCGTACACGGCAATTGTTGAGCGAGCGCGCCATGCTGAACAGCGATAGTTTGAATCAGGGTACCGACCAAGCGCCGCTGGTACTTAGCGTCGTCATCCCGATGTACAACGAGGCCGACGTTGTTGCGGCGTTGTTCGAGCGCTTACTCCCGGTGCTGCGAAAACTAGACGCGAGCTTTGAAGTCATTTGCGTGAATGACGGTAGCGAAGACGAATCGCTCGCAAAATTGTTGGCTTTGCGGGAGCGCGAACCAACCATCAAAATCCTCGACCTCGCCAGAAATTTCGGCAAAGAGGCCGCATTGACCGCGGGGCTCGAATTGGCGCGCGGCTTGGCGGCGATTCCGATGGATGCAGACTTGCAACACCCGCCAGAGCTGATCGCCGAGATGGTGGCTGCGTGGCGCGCGGGTAATGACGTCGTCTATGGCGTGCGCGGCAGTCGCGGCGGTGAAGGTCTGGTCAAGCGCTCATCGTCATCCGCGTTCTATCGTGTGTTCAACGGCATGGCGTCGCACAGCATCCCCGCCAATGTCGGTGACTTTCGCCTGCTCGATCAGCGTGTGGTCGCCACCATGCGCAATTTTCCGGAACGCACACGCTTCATGAAAGGCTTGTTCTCGATTGTTGGTTTCAAACAGACTGCGGTCTACTTCGAAGCCGAACCACGTGCCGCCGGGCTGACAAAATGGCGCTACTGGAAGTTGTGGAATTTTGCGCTTGATGGGCTAACCTCGTTCACCAGCGCGCCGCTACGCATGTGGTCGTATGTGGGCATTGCCATTCTGATTCCTTCATTCACCTACGCGGCGTGGTTGGTGGTGCGCACGTTGGTTTACGGCATTGACGTGCCCGGTTACGCGTCACTCGCCATCATGATGCTTTTTTTCGGCGGCCTGCAATTGGTGTCGATTGGCATCCTTGGCGAGTATGTCGCACGCATCTTCACCGAATCCAAACGCCGTCCGGTCTATATCGTCAAAGACGTCTATGGCATGGAAGCCGAGGAGCTGCGTGCGTTCGCGACCAGCGGCACACTCGCGGCGGAGCCAGGCTGGAAGCAAATCGCGAAGCAACAATGAACGGCTTCTTTCGCTTCGCGATCATCGGTGTATTCAATACGCTGCTGCACAACGCGACGGTGATCGCACTGGTGGAGCATTGGGCTTGGTCAGCAACGGTGGCAAACGTGCCCGCATATTTAGTGGCCACGGTATTTTCGTTCTGGATCAACAGTCGCTGGACGTTTGGCGCGGATGTTGATTGGCGGCGCTTCCCGCGATTCGTGGTCGTGGGCGGATTTGGATTGGCGGTAACGTTGCTGATTGCAGGCGCCGCCGAATGGAAAGGACTCCATTATTTGTGGGGGCAGACGGTGATCGTGATGATCTTGCCCGTGTTGGTATTCGTGGTGCACCGGCGCTGGACGTTTCGTTGAAAGTCCCCGCCGATATTGGGCTTTGGGCTTATAGCCAGCTATAGCCGTTGGTCGAGCCATCAAAAAAAGGACACACCATCAACTCAACAATAACCAACACCCGCACCCTACCGCTGATGATCCTCGGTACGTCCGTCGTGATCGTTTCTAGTTCCGCGATCATGATTCGCTACGCGCAAATGGAGGGCGTTGCCTCGCTCACGATCGCGGCGTGGCGGTTGGGGCTGGCGGCGATGGTGTTGAGCGTCATTGTGGCTGCACGACCGAGTACGCGCCATGAGCTGACGGCGTTGACGATAAAAGACGCCGCGCTCGGTGTGGCATCCGGTGTATTTCTTGCCGCGCATTTTGCGACCTGGATTGCATCGCTTTCGTACACTTCTGTGGCGAGCAGTACGGCATTGGTGACCACTAATCCGATCTGGATTGCGCTGGTGTCGTGGCTGATTTTTCGTGAGCGATTGGGTGGCTGGCTGATCGTCGGTATTGCTGCTGCCATTGGCGGCAGCGCATTGATTTTTCTCTCGGATGCGCGCGCCGTGACCGGTAGCGCGGGCAGCCATCCGCTGCTCGGCAATGCGCTCGCGATCGCGGGCTCGCTCACCGTCTGTGGTTACCTGCTGCTCGGGGGGCGCTTGCGGCGAACATTTTCCTTGCTGGCCTACATCTGGCTGGTGTATTCGGCAGCGGCCGTCACGTTGTTCGTGGCCGCCATCACTTCGGGCGTAGCACTCAGTGGATTTGGCCTATTGGCCTGGGCGTGTTTGGCCGGTTTGGCACTGGGCCCGCAGTTGCTGGGGCACACGGGCATCAATTGGGCGTTGAAGCATGTCTCGGCCACGTTCATTGCGGTCGCGATTTTGGGTGAGCCGATTGCCGCGGCGTTGCTGGCGTGGTTGATCTTTGGCGAACGGTTCGCGCCACTGCAGCTGGCCGGTTTTGTGTTGCTGCTGGCAGGGATTTATCTGGCTTCGCGCGACGGTGATAAAGACGGTGATGGAGACGGTAATACAGCCGCACCCACGGGGTGAGTGACAACGGTCGCTTATAATTTCGCGTTCCCGCAATTGTTGCTTCAACCATTCGCCCATTTTGAATCCCATCGACCTCATCATCCCCGTCTATCGCGGACTCGCTGAAACGCGGGCGTGCATCGACAGCGTCATTGCGTCGCAGAACGTCACGCCGTTTCAGATCATCGTCTTCAACGATGCCAGCCCCGAACCGGCCATCGCGGACTATCTCGAAGCGCTGGTTCGGGACGGCAAAATTTTCCTACTCACCAACGCCAACAATCTGGGTTTTGTCGCGACCGTCAATCGTGCGTTGGCGCTGGATTCGGACAACGATGTGTTGCTGCTCAATAGCGACACGGAAGTATCTGGCGATTGGTTGGATCGTATCGTCGCCTGCGCCGCGCGCGACCACAACATCGCCAGCGTTACGCCATTTTCGAATAACGCGACGCTGTGCAGCTACCCAACTATTGGCGAAAGTGCGCCGATGCCGCACGCTGCTGAATTACGCACACTCGATCAGTTGTTTGCTGCTCACAACGCAGGTGCTTCGGTAGACCTGCCCACTGGCGTCGGCTTTTGCCTTTGGATGCGCCGTGCAGCGATCAATGCGATTGGCAATTTTGACGAGGCCGCGTTCGGTCGTGGCTACGGCGAAGAAAACGATTGGTGCTATCGCGCTAGCGCCGCAGGCTATCGGCATGTGCTGTGCGCGGATGTATTCGTCGCGCATCAGGGTGAAGTCTCGTTCGGTAACGATTCAACCGGACGCAAGGCGAACGCGCAGGCGGTGATCGACGCGCGCTACCCGCAGTATCGCGACGATATCGCCGCATTCTTTGAACACGATCCGGCACGGCCATTGCGCCGCGCAGTTGATATGGCGCGTATCAAGACCTCGTCGCGTCCGCGCGTACTGATGGTGCAACACGGCTGGGGCGGCGGTACCGAACGGCACGTGCGTGACCTCGCCAAGCTGATTGAGGACGATTGCGAAGTACTGTTGTTGCAGCCGGAGCGTGGCGGATTACTTGCGTTGCGCTGGGCGCGTGCGGGAGAAGAGTGTCTCGTTTATTTTCGCGCTGAGACTGAGTTTGATGCACTAGTCGCGCTGCTTGCTCATCTTGGTATTGATCGCGTGCATCTGCACCACGTGCATGGTTTGCCGATGGCGATTCTCTCGTTGGCCGAACGGCTCAACGTACCGCTCGACATTACCCTGCACGATTATTTTCCGATCACGCCGCTCTATCACTTGCTACCCGGCGCGGTGGTGGCAGACGAATCGCATGCGGGCGTGCGTGATCACGCATGGCGACTGACACTCGCTGAATGGCGCGCTACATTTGCTAAGTTGTTGGCGAGTGCCGCACGCGTGACTAGTCCGTCGCGCGATTTGGCTGAACGCATTCGCGCATATTTGCTGACGCAAAAAATTGACATCTGGCCGCACGTAGTGCTCGAAACACCCCGTGGATTGGGCGATTTCAAGGTACTGCTGCTCGGGGGGCTGACGCCGGAAAAAGGGCTGGACGTGCTGGAAGCCTGCGTCGAACTTGCGCACGAACATCAACTGCCGCTGGCGTTCACAATCTTGGGGCATACCTCGCGCCCGGTGGCGCAATGGCCGTATCTGCCGTTGACCATCACCGGCAGTTATCGAGAACAGGATTTGGCGCGCCGCATCGACATCGAGCGCGCAGACGTGTTCTTGTTCCCCTCGCAGATACCAGAGAGTTTTTCGTACACCTTGAGCGCTGCCATGGCGACCGGCAAACCGATTGTCGCCTCGCGCCTCGGCGCGTTTCCCGAACGGCTCGCAAGCTACCCGGCGGCGACGCTGATCGACTGGAACGCGGCGACGCTCGACTGGGTGAACGCGATCATGCACGCGTGCGCTGGGCGGCGCTTGGACAACGCACCAGCAGCGTCGGACGACGCGGCGCAGTATCGAGCACGGTATCTGCAACCGATTCAGCCGCCTAGTCAACTGACGCTCACGGCAGCCAGCGCGGCAGTGTCGGCGACGCATTTCTATTTCAAGCTGCCGCCGGGGCCTGAGCGGGAATACTCCCTGCAAGACCTGCTCTCGGCGGGTGTTTATTGCGGCCACTTGGATTCGCGTAATGAGCTTGATCGCCGCGTCGTCATTGCAGACCAGAAGATCGCAGATGCGTCGCGCGTGTTGACCGAGGTGATTCGGCAACGCGATGAAGCGCTGGAACACTTTCCGCGCGAGATTGCGAAGTTGCAGGAGGCCAAGCGTGTTGCGGTCGAGGAATTGGAAACTACCATGCAAGCGCATCGCATCGCGCTTGAAAGCGAACGCGATCAGGCACGGCAAGCGTTTCACCGTATTGAATCCAGCACGTCTTGGCGGCTTACCGCGCCGATGCGCTGGGTGATGCAACACGCAAAGCAGGGTGCGGCGCGGGCCGCGCGCGGTACCCGCAATCTCCCCCGTTACAGCGCGCTTTCGGCACAAATTCTTCGTGAAGAAGGGCCGGCTGCTCTCGTGCGCCGCGTGCGGGTCCGGCTCGGTCGCAAAGCCGGTTTCGTCGCACCCAATCTAGCGTTGATTGCCACCGAAGCCAAGATCGGCGCCCTTGAATTTCGCGAGTGTGCAGCACCGCTGGTGTCGCTCATCATTCCCGTCTATGAGCAGCATCTCCTCACCTTTACGTGCCTCAAGAGCATCGCTGAGACCTGTGGCGACCTCGACATCGAAGTGATCGTCATCGATGACTGTTCACCCACCCCGGCTTCGCAGGCACTCGCTGAGGTGCACGGGGTGCAGTTTGTACGCAATGCCGAAAACTTGGGGTTCCTGAGAAACTGCAACCTTGGTGCGGCGCGCGCACGAGGCAACTACGTCTCGATTCTCAACAACGACATCGTGCTCACAAAAGGCTGGCTCGCCGCCATGCTCGACGTTTTCGCCGCTCACCCCGACGCGGGTCTGGTCGGTGCCAAGCTCATCTATCCCGATGGCAGATTGCAAGAAGCAGGCGGCATCGTCTGGCGCGACGGCTCGGCGTGGAACTTCGGCCGCAACGACGACGCAAGCGCACCCGAGTACAACTACCTCAGAGAAGTGGATTACTGCTCGGGCGCTTGTTTATTGCTAGCAAAAAAATTGTGGGATCAGCTCGACGGTTTTGACGAGCGCTACGTGCCCGCGTACTTTGAGGACACCGACCTCGCATTTCGGGTGCGCGCGGCAGGAAAAAAAGTGTTCTATCAGCCGCACGCCACGGTGGTGCATTTTGAGGGACAGAGTTCTGGCACCGATCTCACCCAAGGCGTGAAACAACATCAGGTCACCAACCAAGCAACGTTTGCAGCGCGCTGGCAGCACGTGCTCGGCGGGCATCGCGTGAACGGCGTGATGCCGCAACAAGAAAAGGATCGCTACAGCAAGCAACGCGTGCTGGTGGTGGACGCGTGCATGCTCACACCCGATCAAGATTCAGGCTCGCTACGCATGTTTGAGATGTTGTGTGCGTTGCGCGAATTGCAGTGCAAAGTCACGTTCGTTGCTGACAATCTTGAACACCGTGAGCCCTACGTGAGCCAGATACAGGGGCAGGGTGTCGAGGTGCTCTACCACCCGTATACGCCGTCGATAACGAAATTTTTGGAGGCGAGTGGGGCGGACTTCGACGTCATCGTTTTGTCGCGCGCGACGGTTGCCTGCAAATATGTCGATTTGGTCAAACGCGTCGCACCACGCGCGCGGCTGGTATTTGATACCGTCGATCTACATTTTTTGCGCGAGGAACGAAAGGCTGAGTTGGAGCAAAGCACGGCGGCACGCGCGGTCGCCACGCTCACCCGCAAGCAGGAATTAGATGCCATGGCGAGGGCCGATCTGACGCTCGTCGTTAGCCCCATCGAGCAGCAGCTCCTCAATAAGCTGGTGCCTTCAGTAAAAGTGGAAATCGTCTCCAACATCCACGCCACCAATCCGGGACCGAAAAAATTCCGTGAGCGCGATGGCATCTTGTTCATCGGCGGCTTCCGCCATCCGCCCAATCTTGATGCCGTGTATTGGTACGCCGAACACGTGCTGCCGATCCTGCGCGATAAAGTGCCGGGCATCGTCACCACCATCATCGGCAGCAACGCGCCCGCATCACTACAAAAACTCGCCGCACCAGATTTCGTCATCGCCGGTTTTGTCGAGGATGTCAAACCGTACTACGACAATGCGACCCTCTCCATCTCGCCATTGCGCTACGGCGCAGGCGTAAAGGGCAAAGTCAATTTGGCGATGCAATACGGGGTGCCGGTGGTCGCGACCCCGGTCTCGGCAGAGGGCATGTATCTGGAAGATGGCGTAAACGTGCTGATCGGTGAATCACCCGAACAATTCGCCGATGCCGTGATCCGGTTGCATACCGATGAGGCGTTGTGGAACCGGCTATCCAAGGCGGGACTCGATAATATTGAGACGCATTTTTCGCGGCAATGTGCGCGGGAGGCGTTGGCGCGGGTGTTGGGGCAGACGATTGGATCTGTCGATGCTGATTGTTGAACGAGTGCGTCGCATGTGTGATTGATCGAGCCTACAAACAACATCTTGGCAGCAGCACAACGCGACAACAGTCCGTCCGCTCGGCTGATTAAAAGAGCGGCTGAAACGCTCAATGAAAAGTTGGCAAGATCAATAAGGAGTAGGTAATGGCGATGAGAGTGTTGGTATATCTGGAACCGTGCATCTTTCGGGATGATCCCCATTTCCTACAGTCGCACTTTGAGTGCTTCGTGGACCCCGTGCTTCGCGCCCTATCGTTGAACTCACCGCTCGGTTTCCTAGGTATTGCTAGCAATATTTTTCTTTGCTTAGAAGGGCTTACCTTTGCTAGGGCCCTGCCTGCCAACCCTGTCGAGATGAAAATCTACCCGATTTACAACACCGAGATTCTGGAACAATGCGACTTTTGCATAGAGGACTATGCACGAGACATCTTCGATGCGAGCGAATCGGTGTTCGGCAATCCCGTCCTGCTAGAGCGACTTTCCTTGATCATCAAGGACGCACAGCCTGATGTCGTCATCACGACATCACAAAACAGGTACCTCAAGTATTTATCGCGAACTCTGGCCATCCCGGTTTTAAGTATCGAGTTCGGGCCGCTACCTCGCCTCCCCTACCCCGGGAACCGCTTCGTCGCCGTAGATGGACATTTTTCAGAAGGTGTGTTCGCGTCTCCCTCGCGGCTTCATGCCGCCGTGAAGAGCGTTGGCGAGGCCAGCGTACCGCAATTGCGTCATGAATTTGAAGCAGAGTATTCACGGGCAATTGAGGCACATCCGCAGTACGAGATGGTTCGACGCGTAGTTGAAAGTATCAAAGGCGGCGGCACTTTATCGATGCTCGCCTTGCAACCAGAGCAATGGGTAACTTGGGAGGGAGCGCTTGGCAAGCGCCGGGCGGGCACCAGTATCATCTATGAAGCCCTCAAAAGGATGCGGGCGGACAAGCTGATCGTCACCTTTCACACTGACAAGCGAGGAAAAATCAATCCCACCGCATTGCGTGAAATCTGGCTATCAGACCCTAGGTTTTCGTTGCTGCCAGACGAATTATCGTATGGCTTCAGCGAGCTATTTCTCCCCTTCGTAGACGAACTCATCACAGTTTCGTCCAACCTCGCTACGTCAGCCTTCCTGCTTGGCAAACGGGTCACAGCCATCGGCGACTCGTTTGTGCGAACATTTGAGCAGTTGCAAATCGACGGCAATGAAGATGAACGTACGCGCGTGCGCGACGGAGTGCTTCGCTATTTGACCGAACGGATGAGCGTGGACGCTGCCACCTTCTCCGAACCCTTGTTGCTCCGGCAACGACTCAACCACATCTTGAGCAAACAGCAGCCAACGGCGGTCACACTCCTGCAAGCCCTGGCGAACAGCACAGATGCCCTGAATCCGGAGTCGACCTTTAGCCCCCAGCTCCCAGATCTGCGGAAGAGTGAATTGACTGACATCCACTCCTTCATTACCGACTACTTGTCTGGTGCGGAGAAGTCGACCACTACCACTATGCTCTTGCCTCTATTTGGCCGACATGCGCTTGGATACATGCTAAGCGAAGGTGCTGTGGGCGCGGAGTTCGGCGTCGCTAGAGGCTTTTTTTCAGAATCACTACTCAGATCAAAGCGATTTGCACGCTTGTATTCGATTGACGCGTGGAGCGACCACCACAACGACGAGGAATTTTCTTTTGTGCAGAACCGGCTAGCGCCATTCGGCGAAAATTCGCAGATCATTCGGATGCCATTCGAGGACGCGCTGCCCCAGATTCCCGACAATTCGCTCGACTTTGTCTATGTGGACGGGTATGCCCATACCGGGCATGATGCGGATGTGGTGCGACAGTCTCTCAACAAGCTGAAGCCCGGTGGGCTGGTTGCCGTACATGACTATGACCGGTTCAGTTGGCCGATAAACCATCACCGTCTAACCGAACTGTTCGGCTCTGGTGTGTTTACCCAACTACAAACTATTCCCGCTGTGCTGACGATCAACAGCGAGGATATCTTTCCCGGATTGTTGGCTCGCTACTATCCCTGAGTGGGCACGCGCGAAACCGGTGGGCTCAGAATCGCTGGGATCAGGTGTTCGCAGTCAGAGCCATTGATCTAGTGTGGAGAAGTAGCCCCCAAATTTCGGGCAGCTGGTCATGGTGGAAGCTCTGGGTCAACCCCGCTGGCTAGTAGCTGGCAACACGGCAGCAGAGAGGATGACCCTCGGCGACAATGCCGAAGAGGCAACCTCACCCTCCAATCGAATTTTCTATTCGTTTCGCGCTGCCCAAACGTCCGCCTCAATCCCTACCGCCGCCATGCCGCCAAAGCGCGAAGGCACCCCGGCGAGCGCATCCGCCACCCGCGACCAAACAGTTTCCACGCTGATCTCGGCCATCGCGATCTCACTCGACGCATTCGGTCCCGCGAGTGGATGATCGACAACGTACAACGCACGATGCGCCAACGGTTTGTAGAGGGCACTCGACAGCGAGGGGTGATACATCGCCACCATGGGTTTTTTGAGCGCGCCGAAGAGATGCGTGGGGCCGGTATCGACGCCGACGTAGAGATCAATTTCGTTCATCACGGCCACGGTTTCGCGCAAGCTCAATTGCCCCGCGCACACCACCGTGCTATTGGGCAAGGCCGCCTGAAATGGCGCGATGCGCGCAACGTCATCGGGCCCGCCAAACATCACGAATTTCGCGCGCGGATATTTTTCGAGAATGCGTTTGGCGAGGTCGATGAAATGCGCAATCGGCCAATCGCGATATGCCTTGGTTGGAAAACTCGCGACTTGCAGGCCGATCAGTGGTGTGGCGTCGGCGGCGTCGCGGCTGAGGCGCGCGCGGGCCGCCGCCGTTTCGCTGGCAGCGACAGCGTAGTCGAGCGCGTAGCCTACTGCGGGGATGCCGACTGACAGCGGTAACGCGAGCTGCATGGCCACGCCATGGCGCGTGTATAGCGCGGGCGCGGGTGCCGCGTGGAGAAAGTGCTGATTCAGTTTCGCATCTTGCTGCGCGAATGCAACGACGTTTTTTGCCGCGCGCAATGCGTACCGATGCAGTGCGGCATCGTTCCCCCAGACAAACGCGTAGTCGTATGCGCGCCGGGAAAATGCCCCGAAACGCGCGCGGAATAAGGCGTTTCGCTTGTCGATCTCACCGACCTTGTGCAAATACGGCAGACCGTTCAACACTTCAACCCGCTTCGCATGACCAAGGCAAGTTAGCTCGGCGTTGGGGAAGTAATTGGCAATCGCACGAAGTGCTGGCGTATTGAGCAGGGTGTCGCCGATGCGCGTGACGTTGATGGCGAGAATTTTTTTGGCCGCGCGAGCGGCAGTCGGGTCAATGTTCATTTCGCGGCCGTGTGCGCCGCGATCGTGCGCGTAAACACATCCTGCATTTTGTCGAGCATGACATCAATGCCGAAGTTTGCGCGGGCGTACAGCAGCCCGGCGGCTCCCATGCGGGCGCGCAAATCGGCGTTGCGCATCAGACTACCCAACGCTTCTGCTAGTTTTTCTGGATCGCGCGGTGGCACCATCAAGCCGGTCTCGCCATGCTGTACCGCCTCATTGATCGCACCGACTGTTGTGGACACCACCGCCAGTCCGCACGCCATGCCCTGCATGATGCCCTGCGGCACGCCCTCCGCGCCGTAGGAGGGGAGGGTGAGCAAATCCAGTGCGGAGAGCCACGCCGGTACGTTGTCCTGATTGCCTGCCATCGTTACCGTTTTTTGCAATTGCAGTTCAGCGATGCGGTGATTCAGTCGTTCTTTCTCCGGCCCATCGCCGATGATGATGAGTTGCCAATCGGCAAATTCCGCGCGCAGCAACACCATTGCGTCCAGCAAATCACGATGCCCCTTCCAATCGCGCAAGGTGGCGAGTACGCCCAGCGCGGGGCGGTCGTCGATGCCGAGTGCTGCGCGCATCGCCGATTTGTCGTGCGGCGTGAATTTCGCGAGGTCGATGCCGGTGCGCACCGAGGTCATGCGCGCCAGCGGGTAACCGTTGTCGCGATGCAGTTGTTCGCGCAGTGCTTCGCCCGTGGTGACGATGTGCGCGGTGGCGCGGGTGTAGAGCCAACGGGTGGAGGCATGATTGTTGATCGCCGTCGATACGTGCCGTGTGCGCACGATGGGCGGCGCGTTCATGCCGATGCTCGCGACCGCACTCAGCCAGCTATCGGTCGAGCTGTGGGTGTTGATGACATCGTATTCATTGCCGTGTTTGGCGAGCCAGGTGCGCAACGAAAACAGCGGCCCTAAACGCTTTTTGCGAATATCAATCGCGGTCACCGGCACCCCCATTTTTTGTGCAGCGGGCAAAATTTCCGCGTCAGCGGGGGTCAGCAACATGACCCGATGCCCGCGATCTTGCATGCCGCGCGCTTCCGTAAGGATGCGGATTTCTTGCCCGCCCCAGCCGGTGGAGTTTTCGGTGTGGAGTATCGATAGTGCTTTCATGACAGCTTGAAATCCGGCTCGTAGCGTTCAAACCACAACTCCAGCACCGTCAGCGCCCACAAGCGCCCCGCGTGGTTGCTGCGATTTTGCTGATGCTGGCCAATGAGCTTCGACAGCGCGCCGTCGCGAAACAGGCCGCGCTTGCCGAGGCCGTCTGCGCCCAACGCGTGCACCATGTGTTGCTTCAAACTGCCTGCGAGCCACGGCGATAGCGGCATCACAAAGCCTTGCTTGCCGCGATGCACGATGTCGTGCGGGAGATATTTTTCCGCGAGTTTCTTCAGCAAATATTTGGTGGTCTTACCGCGCTGCTTCAACCCTGGCTCAAGGGTCGCGACAAATTCCACAAACTTGTGATCGAGGTAAGGCACGCGCGCTTCCAGCGAGTACGCCATCGTGGCGCGGTCCACCTTGGTCAGTAAGTCGTCAGGTAGCCATAGGCGCATGTCCACGTACAGCAACTTCTCCAGATAGTCTTTCGCGTCGCATTGCCGGTAGAGCTTGGCGGCATAGTCCGCGATGTGGGTTTGCTGTGCAGCTTGCAGCGCGTCGGAAAAAAGCCCGGCGTGCGTGGCGCGATCAAACACGTTGGGAATCGTTGCGTAGCGTGCGTCGAGGTTGCACCCAATCGCTTTCATCACGCGGTCTTTTTGCACCGCTGCGGGAAGATACCCAAACGCCGCCCGCAGTGGTGAGTACTTCGCACCCAGCACGCTGGTGAAGCGTTCCTCCGCTACGCGCTTACGGTAATTGCTGTAGCCAGAAAACAATTCATCGGCACCCTCGCCAGTGAGCGCGACCGTGACATGCTGGCGGGTGAGTTGCGACAGCAGCATGGTCGGCAGCGCCGCCTGATCGCCAAACGGCTCATCGAACACGTCCACCCAACTATCGAACGCGGCCAGCACATCATCAGGCGATACCATTAACGCATGATGCTTTGCGCCGATATGTTTGGCGACGCGCGCGGCATACTCGTGCTCGCTTTGCGTACTGTCGTTGGCAAAGCCAAGGTTGAAGGTCTCGATTGGCTTGCCGGTGATGTCGGTCATCATCGCCGCGATGAGGCTCGAATCAATGCCGCCACTGACGAACGCACCCAGCGGCACATCGGCCACCAACATCGACTCCACTGATTTACGTAACTCCTCGTCAAGCCGCGCCAGTGCTTGATCTTCACTGATTACTGGCTTGGCGGCGTAGGATGGATTCCAGTACGACCACTCGCGCAGTTCGCCGTTTTCAAGCTTGAGTGCGTGGCCCGCAGGGAGTTTGCGAATGTGTTTGTAGATGGTCAGCGGCGCGGGGATGTACTGGCATTCCAAAAATAAACCCAGCGCATCAAGATCGATTTCGCGCGAGACCTGCGGATGTTCCAGCAACGCTTTCAACTCTGAAGCAAACGCGAATACCTTGCCGTCCCAAAACGTATAGAGCGGCTTCACGCCAAGATGATCGCGGGCAACGAACAACGATTGCGTCTTGCTATCCCACATCGCAAACGCAAACATGCCTTGCAGTTTTTGTAGAGCCGCCTCACCCCAATGGGCAACGGCGTGCAGCACGACTTCCGTGTCGCCCTGCGTGCGAAATACGCGCCCTGCTGCCTGCAATTCGGTGCGCAGCGCTTTGAAGTTGTACAACTCGCCGTTGTACACAAGTGTGTAACGCTGATCTGCCGTTGACATCGGCTGTGTGCTGGCGGCAATGTCGATCACCGACAAGCGGCGATGCCCCAGATGCGCGGCACCCGATTCGAAATAGCCCTCGGCATCCGGGCCGCGATGCGTGAGACGCCGGTTCATGCGGCGCAGCACGGCGGCGGCATCGTATGCAGTCGCGCGCGGGTCTACGAGGACAAAACCGCTCAGGCCGCACATAGGCGGAAAGTTGTTGGACGAGGAGGGTGCATGGACGATGGCGAAGAAACGTCAATTTTACTTGAGCTATCTCAGTCGCACGTTAGCGCGTCTTTTTGCGAGCCACCGGCTCAAAGTCGTTTACTGGCGGGCAGTTTGGAGCATTTTGTCGCCTGCACTGATGCCCAAGCCGCGTGGCGAGCGGCAATCCGGCGGCGGCGCAACCATGCAGCGATGCGCGATAATCGCCCCATGTTCATCGACTCCCACTGCCACCTCGACTTTGCTGAACTTCAGGCCGACGAGAAAAATATTTTCGATCTCATGCGTGCCAATGCCGTCTCGCACGCACTGACAATTTCGACCACGCTTAAAACCTTCCCCGCCGTGCGCGCGGTCGCTGAGTCGCATCACAACGTGTGGTGCTCGGCCGGCGTGCATCCCGACGAGCAGGTCGATGACCGCGAAACCACGGTTGAAGAATTGCTCGCCATGGCAGCGCATCCGAAAGTCGTCGCGATTGGCGAGACCGGGCTCGATTACTACCGCCTGTCTGAGCCACTCGACTGGCAACGCGAGCGGTTTCGCATTCACATTCGTGCTGCGAGAGCCTGCGGCAAACCGCTGGTCGTGCACACCCGCAATGCGCATGCAGACACATTACGGCTCATGCGCGAAGAGGGTGCGGCGGACGTCGGCGGGGTGATGCACTGCTTCACTGAAACCGAGGCGGTGGCCGAGGCCGCGATGGCGATGAATTTCTACATCTCATTCTCCGGCATCGTCACCTTCAAGAGTGCGAAGGACTTGAAGGAGGTAGCTAGGACAGTGCCGCTCAACCGCATGCTGATCGAAACCGATTCGCCATACCTCGCGCCAATGCCCTATCGCGGCAAGATCAATCAGCCGGGCTATGTGAAACATGTGGCAGAACACATCGCCGAGCTACGCGGCATCAGTGTTGAAGAAGTGGCCGAGGCGACGACGCAGAATTTTTTTGCGTTGTTCAAGGATGCGAAAGCGTAGCGCCAGCGCTCGATTGCATTGTCGGCAATCCCAACGTTTCATTCACACACATCAGCAGGTACGATAAGAATGCGGATTCCATCAATAGACCAACTGCTCGCCACGCAATTCAGGCCGGTTCTCGCAAGCAGTGCCCCGACCGACTCCGCGACAGCGTTAGTCTTGCCGCACGTCGCACTAGATGGCGTTGAATTGCATCGCGCGACCTACGGGCCGATGCTGGTGTTCAATGCCGATGAAGTGATTGGTCATAGCATTCGCGTGCAAGGCGGCTTTCAAGAGGCGAAGATTGATGAAGTGGTCGCGTTCCTTGCTCGCGAGCACGCCTTCGTGCCAGAAGTATTTGTCGATGTTGGCGCAAATATCGGCACGCATCTGCTGCATGCGCTCAAGACATCCGGGTTCAAGCGCGCCGTGGGCGTGGAACCCGATTTGAAAAACTTCAACTTGCTGCTGTGCAATGTGCTGCTCAACAACGTTGCGGCGCAAACGCAGTTATTCAACTTCGCGCTCTCCAGCGAGGTCGGCAGTGCAGAGTTAGAGTTATCGACCACCAACTACGGCGATCATCGCATCCGCAATCGTGAGCGCGCGCACCCAGTTTCATTTGGTGAAGAGGGCCGCGTGAGCTACGCGGTGCCAACGGAAACACTGGCCGCAGTGTTGAAGTCCTGCAATGTATCGCCGACGGGATCGCTGCTCTGGATGGACACGCAGGGACACGAGGGGCAAATTTTGCAGACCCTCAATACGTCGGGTGACGCGCGCGGCCTATCGCTGGTGATGGAGTTTTGGCCGTATGGTTTGGAACGGTCAGGCGGCAGAGAAGGCTATTTCGAGTTTCTGGCGCGCTGCCAAGCGGTCTACGACATCAACGCCGCAAATTGGGCGTCGAACCCAGTGCAAATTGCGCGGCTCTATGAAACCTACGACGCGATGCTTGCCGCGACGACGGCAACGCACTATCCGCATACCGATTTGCTCTGCATTGTGTAGCTGAGCGGCGAGCGGCAATTACGTTTTCTGCATCAACTCAGCGAGATCGTATTCGACGTCGCGAAAAAGGTTATGGCTTGCGCGAGCCCGCGACACATCCACTGTCCAGTCGCGATCTTCAGCGGCATAGGAGGCGACGATCATGCCGTCACCGCTAAAGGATTCGAGCACGGTGTGTTCGCAGATGATGTGAGCGCCCGTCTGTTCCAGCCAGTGCAAGCAGCGCTGATGCGTGAGCGGGTCGCCAGAAATGTAGTGGTGGTGGGTGGAGACGCACACGAAGCGCACGCGTTGCTGCGCAATCAGTTGTTGCGCGCCAATGAGCGCATTGAGCTCGAAGCCCTGAATGTCGATGTGCAGTACGTCGAGAAAATCAATGTTCTGTTCAGTGCAGATCGTGCCCACCGATTTCGCGGCAATTTTTTGCCACGCGCCAGTTGTCTCGCAGAAAAAATCAACCTCGCCGTCGAGCCCACCTGCGGCGTTTTCAAAATAACCGTCGAGCCCGTTGCGTTGAAAATTGCGTCGTCCCAAATCGAGGTGCGCGGGATCGGGCTCAAACATATGCGCCTTGCCGAGTGGGTGCGACTTCTTGAACCAGAGTGAGTAGTACGCCCAATAGGCACCAAGTTCAATCATATTGGGTCGCTCACGCAGACGCTGCATCACCAAGTGGAACAACAACTCCTCCTGTGGCTCGTGATGGCCACGAAGCGCGCGGATGATGCCCGCCATCCATTCGCTGTGGTAGCCGCCGTATTCAACTGCTAAACCGTTGTGCATGATTTGCCATTTGCTGCCGTCAGAGTCTACGAGTTGATGCCCCGCGAGTGGGTGCTTAGGGATCGGGTCACTGTCCTTGCACGAAATGGTGAGGCTTGCGCGAGCAGCCTCAGTCATGTTTTTTTCTTTGGGCGGGAGCGGTTTGACGTCCATCGAGATCCTGAGCGGTGTGTGCGAGAGTGCACAATATAACGCAACGGTTTTCGTCCCATTCCTTGCGGCGCAAGTCGTCATCGCAAATTGCCGAGCGCCATCAGCTAAACTCAACACACAAAAATTCTGGGAGGAACCATGTCAGACGCAGTTCGCAGCCTCATCGGTGTTGGCATTTTGGTGTTGATCGGTTTCTTGCTTTCGTATAACCGCAAGGCGATCAATTGGCGCACAGTGATTTCGGCGCTGGTGGTGCAGATGGCGATCGGCGCGTTTGTGTTGTTTGTGCCGTGGGGCAAGGACGTGTTGAAGCTGGTAGCGGATCGCGTCACGGATGTGCTCGGCTATGGCGCGAAAGGGTCAGAGTTCTTATTCGGTGGCTTGGTTTCCGGAAAAATGTTTGAGGTGTTCGGCGGCGGCGGCTTTGTGTTTGCGATCCGCGTTTTGCCAGCGATCATTTTTGTCACGGCACTGATCGCGGTGCTATATCACATTGGCGTGATGCGATGGATCATCACGATTCTCGGCACGATTTTTCAGAAGCTGTTGGGTGTGTCCAAGATCGAATCGTTTTGCGCGGTGACGACTATATTTCTCGGGCAAAACGAGATGGGTGCGGCCGTCAAGCCTTTCGCCAGTCAGCTCAAAAAGCAGGAGCTGTTCGCCATCATGACGAGTGGCATGGCGAGTATTGCCGGTGCGGCGTTGGCGGGTTACGCGGGTCTGGGGGTGAAGGTGGAATACCTGATTGCGGCGTCGTTCATGGCGATTCCTGGCGGGTTGTTGTTTGCGAAATTGGTGTACCCGAGCACCGAGCCCAGTCAGATTCGTTTCGACAAATTCGAGTTTGAAGAAAAGCGGCCTGCAAACGTGATCGAGGCGGCAGCAAGTGGCGCGGCGCTCGGCTTGAAAATCGCCGTGAGCGTGGGCGCGATGCTGCTGGCGTTTATTGGCCTGATCGCGTTGCTCAATGGCATCGTCGGTGGGATTGCTGGTGCCATCGGTTTCCAAGGCGTGAATATGGAAATGCTGCTCGGCAAACTGTTTGCGCCACTCGCCTACATGCTCGGTGTGTCGTGGGAGCACTCGGCATTTGCCGGCAATCTCATCGGGCAGAAAATGATCTTGAATGAGTTTGTCGCCTACGTCGGCTTGGCACCGTATCTGCAACCGGATGCGGTGGTCGCGGCGGCGGGTTTGAAAGTGATTGATGCGCGCACGCAGGCCATTCTTTCATTCGCGCTGTGCGGCTTTGCCAACATCACTTCGATTGCGATTCTGGCGGGTGGCTTCGGGAGCGTGGCCCCGCAATTACGCGGCGATGTGGCGCGATTTGGCCTGCGTGTCGTGGCCGCTGCGACGTTGTCGAACTTGATGAGTGCGACCATCGCGGGCATTTTCCTTAGCCTGAAATAACCATGTTTCTGCCGCAGGAAATCATTCGCAAAAAGCGCGACGGGCAGGCGCTGACGGCGGCGGAAATCAGCGCATTCATCGCCGGCATCACACGCGATGAAGTCAGCGAAGGCCAGATCGCGGCGTTTGCGATGGCAACCTATTTCAATTCGATGGCGATGGATGAGGCGGTCGCGTTGACCTGTGCGATGCGTGACTCTGGCCGCGTGCTTGACTGGAAATCATTCGCGCTCAACGGCCCCTTGGTCGATAAACACTCGACTGGCGGGGTCGGCGATGTGGTGTCGCTCATGCTCGGCCCCATGGTGGCGGCGTGTGGCGGTTACGTGCCAATGATTTCCGGACGTGGCCTCGGGCACACCGGTGGCACGCTCGATAAACTCGACGCCATTCCCGGCTACCAAACGTCGGTGTCGATTGAAAAATTTCAGCGCGTGGTGGCCAGCGTCGGTGTGGCCATCATCGGTCAGACCGCTGAGCTTGCCCCTGCCGATAAGCGCATCTACGCGACCCGCGATGTCACCGCGACGGTGGAATCGATTCCGCTGATTACCGCCTCAATTCTCTCCAAAAAACTGGCGGCGGGGCTCGATGCGTTGGTCATGGATGTGAAGACTGGGCGCGGCGCGTTCATGCCGACGCTGGCAAAAAGTGTCACGCTTGCGCAGTCGATTGAGGCGGTCGGCAATGGTGCGGGGGTTAAGACCGCTTCACTCATCACTGACATGAATGAACCGCTGGCACCGTGCGCCGGAAACGCGATTGAAGTGCAAGCCGCCGTGGATTTTTTGACTGGCAAGTCGCAGCCGCAACGCTTGTACGACGTGACCATGGCGCTCGCTGCAAAGCTCTTGGTCACAGCGCGCATCGCAGCGACAGAGATGGCTGGAACACAGGCACTGGCGAGGGGTTTGGCGAGTGGGCAGGCGGCGGAAGTGTTTGCAAAAATGGTTACAGCACTCGGCGGGCCGGGCGATTTTGTCGAGAACGCGCATCGCTATTTGCCGCAGGCGAAGTTGCGTGTGCCGGTGTTGGCGGCGCGCGATGGATTCATTACCGGCATAGACACGCGCGCGCTCGGTCTTGCGGTGGTGGCCTTGCGCGGTGGGCGCCGACGTGCGTCGGATCAGATCGACTACGCGGTGGGACTGAGCGCGCTTGCGACGCGCGGTGCCCGTGTCAGCCGGGGTGACGTGTTGGCAGTAGTGCATGCCCAGGATCAGACGTCGGCGGACGAGGCAGTGGCGGTAGCGCGAGCAGCGTTTGTGATCGGTGAAGCGGCACCCACTTTGCACACATTGGTGTATCCGGGTCGCGGGAGTTGAAGCAAACACTGGCCGCATCGGCGTCATCAAAACGACTTCCGCTCTGGACTACAATGCTCGCACAGTGCGGCAGTGGCGGCGCAGAATACAGGCCACGCAGATTTTCATTTTTGATTTGAGGAGAACAGCATGTTGAAAAAAGCGGCAATCCAGATGGGCTTGGCGATGACCTTTGCGGTGGTTGCCAGCGGCGCGCATGCGCAAACCGAAGTGCAATTCTGGCATTCGATGTCCGGCGCGCTTGGCGAAAAAGTGGCCGAGCTCACCGGCAAATTTAATGCTTCGCAGAAGGATTACAAGATCGTACCGATCTACAAGGGCACGTACCCTGAGTCGATGACCGCTGCCACAGCTGCATACCGTGCGGGTAATGCGCCACACATCCTGCAAGTGTTTGAAGTCGGCACGGCAACCATGATGGCGGCCAAAGGCGCGGTTGTGCCGGTTGCCAAACTGATGCGCGATGCCGACGAGCCGTTCGATCCAAAAGTCTATTTGCCAGCCGTCGCTGGCTATTACACGGATCGCAAGGGCGACATGCTTTCGTTTCCGTTTAACAGTTCGACCATTGTTTACTACATCAATAAGGACGCGTTCAAGAAAGCCGGCCTCGACCCAAACAAAACACCAAGGACTTGGAAAGAAGTGGTCGCGGCTGCCGACAAATTGAAAGCCGCTGGCGAGAATTGTCCCTACACCACCGGCTGGCCATCGTGGATGAATATCGAGAATTTCAGCGCGTGGCATAACGTGCCGATGGGCTCGAAAGAAAATGGCATGGCGGGTTCCGACACGCAATTTCAATTCAACACGCCGCTGCATGTGAAGCACCTCACCATGCTCGGCGATATGTCGAAGAAGGGCACCTTCGCCTACGCGGGTCGCACCAATCAGGCCGAAGCCAAGTTCTACACCGGCGAGTGCGCGATGCTTACCTCCAGCACTGGCGCGCAGGCCAACATTCGCAAAAACGCCAAGTTCGATTGGTCGGTCAATTTCATTCCTTATCACGATGATGTTGCCGGTGCACCGCAGAATTCGATCATCGGCGGCGCGTCGCTGTGGGTGATGGGCGGCAAGACCAACAACGCGTACAAAGGGGTCGCAAAATTTTTCGCGTTCCTGTCGAAGCCTGAAGTGCAAATGGAATGGCATACGGGCACCGGCTACGTGCCGATCACGATGGCCGCGTATGAGTTAACCCGCAAATCGGGTTTCTACGACAAAAATCCGGGTGCGGATATCGCCGTCAAACAGCTCACCAACAAACCACCAACAGCGAACTCCAAAGGCATCCGTTTCGGCAATTTCGTGCAAGGCCGCGAAGTGATCGAGGAAGAAATGGAAGCCGTGTTCTCCGGTAAGAAAGATGCAAAGACCGCGCTCGATGATGCGGTGCGTCGGGGGAATGAGGTGTTGAGGAAATTTGAGGCGGCTAATAAGGGCTAACGGCGGGTTGAGCGTTCAGCGTGGATCGTCTTGACTTGACCGCCGCCGTCCCATTCACCAGATGCTTCGCTCCGCTCAGGATGACAAAAATATTGTCATCCTGAGCAACGCGAAGGATCTGGTTGCGACACGCGACCCTTTCAACTTCGTCACTGCCCACGCCCAACACCGAACGCTCAACCATACACAACGCTCAACACCGAACCCAAAAATGGAAAAACGCGTCACCTTCAAAAGTAAATGGCTGCCGTATCTGTTGATCGCGCCGCAGATCGCGATCACGGTCATTTTCTTTTTTTGGCCGGCGTTTCAGGCGATGTATCAATCGCTGTTGATCCAAGACGCCTTTGGGCTGAACACGCAATTCGTCTGGTTTGAAAATTTCCGCCAGTTATTTTCGGACGAAAATTACCTTATTTCGTTTCGTACGACCGCGATTTTCAGCGTGCTGGTGGCGGTGCTGGGCTTGAGTGTTTCCTTGCTGCTTGCGGTGGCCGCCGACCGCATTGTGCGCGGCGCGTTCGCGTTCAAGACCTTGTTGATCTGGCCGTATGCGGTCGCACCGGCGGTGGCTGGCGTCTTGTGGGGATTTTTGTTCGCACCGTCCATCGGTGTGTTCGGCTACGCACTCAAGCAATGGGGCGTGCCGTGGAATTATTTGCTCAATAGCGATCACGCGATGATTCTCGTCGTGATCGCGGCGGTATGGAAGCAGGTGAGCTACAACTTTCTTTTTTTCCTCGCCGGGTTGCAATCCATCCCGCGTTCACTCATGGAAGCTGCCGCCATCGATGGTGCCAGCCCCGCGCGCCGCTTCTGGACGATCGTGTTTCCGCTCCTGTCGCCGACCACGTTTTTTCTGCTGGTGGTCAACATCGTCTACGCGTTCTTCGATACCTTCGGCGTGATTGATGCCACCACGCAAGGCGGTCCGTCGCAAGCCACGCAGATATTGGTCTACAAGGTTTACGCGGATGGCTTCAAAGGCGGCGACCTCGGTGGCTCATCTGCACAATCGGTGGTGTTGATGGTGATTGTGATCGCGCTGTCAGTGATTCAATTTCGTTATCTCGAACGCAAAGTTCAATATTAGGTATGGTCGAAAATCGCCCTTGGATGACCGCGTTTTACTACCTCGTGCTGACCCTCGGCGTGGCGGCAGTTGCGTTCCCGTTGTACGTCACCTTCGTCGCGTCGACGCACACGATGGAGGAAGTGCTCAAAGCGCCGATGCCGCTGTGGCCGGGCGATCATTTCATCAGCAACTACACGCAAGTGCTGAAGGCTGGCTCTACGCGCGGCTCTGCAGCCCCCGTCGGGCAGATGATGATGAATTCGCTGGTGATGGCGCTGGTGATCGCGGTGGGCAAAATCGCCATCTCGATCATCTCTGCATTCGCGATCATCTACTTCCGTTTTCCGCTGAAGAATTTTTTCTTCTGGATGATTTTTATTACGCTGATGCTGCCGGTGGAAGTGCGCATTCTTCCGACCTACAAGGTCGTGTCGGATCTCGGTATGTTGAATTCGTATGTGGGGTTGACGCTGCCACTGATTGCCTCCGCGACCGCAACGTTCTTGTTTAGACAATTCTTCATGACCATCCCCGACGAACTCGCTGAAGCCGCGCGTATCGACGGTGCCGGGCCGATGCGATTTTTTTGGGACGTGGTGTTGCCGCTATCCAAAACCAGCATCGCGGCGCTGTTCGTCATTCAATTCATTTACGGCTGGAATCAATACCTGTGGCCGCTGTTAGTGACGACCGATGAGTCGATGTACACGACGGTGATTGGCATCAAACGCATGATTGCGGGGGGCGATTCCGCGACGGAATGGAATTTGGTGATGGCCACCGCAATTTTGGCGATGGTGCCACCGGCGCTGGTGGTGATGTTGATGCAGAGGTGGTTTGTTAAGGGGTTGGTGGAGACGGAGAAATGACGGGTCATCCTGAACGTAGTGAAGGATCTGGTCGCGTAAATGCGGTGTTTGCGTTGTCCGACCATGCCGGGGGTAGCCCGGCGGCTTTTCGTCGGAGGCATGCTCCGACCTTTCTTTGCTTCGCCAAAGAGAGTAACCAAAGAAAGGCGACCTGGGTTCGCCGTTTTTGTCACGCTCATTTACCAAAACTCGCCGTGACAAAAATCCCCTGCGCTACTCGAAGCGACAGGCCGCTGCGCAACTCGTCGGGCGGAATAAGGTCGTCGCTCGATGTGGGCATCGTGGCCGCCCTCCTCAAACAGTGCTCGCGGACTTCCCCTGTCGCTCCTGCGTTGCTCGGCGGCTGTCAACGGGAATTCAAAAACTCGCGTTGCCACCGTCTCCACGCTCAAGCGCGCGGCACCAAGTTGGAGATGGGTCGGAAACAGTCGCATTGCGGGCTTTTGAATTCCCGTGTTCCCGCGCCAACATTTTGCAAAAGGGTCGGAAGCTTTCCACGAAAACTGTCTGAGGCTGGCACCGCAATATGTCCATAGCACCGGCGCTCATTTGCCAGCCGAGTTTTTTTCGTGGCCGACACTTTTGCAAAATGTTGGGAAGCCCGGAGGGCCGCGGGATTCGGGTCGCCTTTTCTTTGGTTACTTTCTTTTGGCGAAGCAAAAGAAAGTGACTAGCCGCCGGGCTACCCCCGGCCACGTTGTTCATTGCGCAAGTTTGGATGGATGAGATTCTTCCCTTCGCTCAGAATGACAAAGTTTTTTGTGCATACCAATTCCAACCGTTTCCGTGTAGCGAACAACACAAAGTAAAGTTTTATCATGGCCAACATCACCCTAACCAACGTAAAAAAATCCTACGGCAATAACCCTGTCGTCCACGGCGTCAGCGCCGAAATCGCTGATGGCGAATTCATCGTCATCGTCGGCCCCTCCGGCTGCGGCAAATCGACGCTCTTGCGCATGATCGCGGGCTTGGAAGCGATCACCGCCGGCGAAGTCGCGATTGGCGGGCGCGTTGTCAATGAGCTTGAGCCCAAAGACCGCGACATCGCGATGGTGTTTCAAAATTACGCCTTGTATCCGCACATGACCGTGTACGACAACATGGCGTATGGCCTGCGGATTCGCAAGCTGTCGGACGCCGACATCGAGACACGCGTGCAACAGGCGGCGAAGATTTTGGAGCTGGGCACCTTGCTCAAACGTAAGCCGCGTGAACTCTCCGGCGGGCAGCGCCAGCGGGTGGCGATGGGGCGCGCGATTGTGCGTGAACCGGCGGCATTCTTGTTCGATGAGCCTCTATCCAATCTGGATGCCAAGCTACGTGTACAGATGCGTCTCGAAATTCAAAAGCTCTCGCGTGAACTCAAAACCACCAGTATTTTTGTTACGCACGATCAGGTTGAGGCGATGACGCTCGCGCATCGCATGATCGTGATGAACGCGGGTTTGGCTGAGCAGATCGGCGCGCCGATGGAGGTGTATGACAACCCGGCGAGTATTTTTGTTGCGGGGTTTATTGGTTCCCCTGCGATGAATTTTTTGCCCGGAAAAATTCGTGGTGCGGTGATTGAAGTTGGCGAAAATATTTCTGTGCCGCTGCCGCTTGCCGCGAAAGAAAAAGTGCAAGACGGTCAGATGGTCACGCTCGGCGTGCGCCCCGAACATTTCGCGGTCGCCGCAGCTGGCCTGCCGTTCCGCGTGGAAAGTGCCGAAGCGTTAGGTGCTGATTCGTTGATCCATGGGCACATCGCGGGGCATGGCATCGTCGTGCGGGTGGATGGTCATGCGCGCCATGCCAATGGCGAAGCGCTGATGATCGCGCCGATGGCGGATAAACTTTATTTCTTCGATACGCAGTCTGGGAAACGAATTTAACGTCGGTTGGCCGCACATGCAGAACCTCCAAGCCACCCTCCGTCCCCTCGAAGAACTCACCCTCTCCACGTCCCCTGCCGTCCATCAACGGGCATACGACGGCTGGCTGTTGCGCGCATCCGGCACCGATACGCGCCGTGCCAACAGCACCACCATCCTGCACGCATGTACCGTTCCGCCCGAAGAAAAAATCGTTTTCTGCGAGCAGTGGTATGCGCTCTACCAACAACCGACGATCATTCGCCTGACGGAAGCTTTCGCGCCACCTGAGCTGGAGTCGCTGCTCGCCGCGCGCGGCTACCTGCGCGAAGGCGAGACCCATGTGATGACCGCACCACTGCACGCGTGCACAACCGCCACGCCATTGCCACCCGGTGTGCGCATGGTCACGCGCACCACGAGTGAGGGCATCGCCGACTTGCACCGACTCAAAGGCAGCGCGCCAGCCATGAGCGCGCAGGACACGGCGCGACAGACGTTGTGGCGCGGCGATGAAATTTGCCTCGCGTTAAAGACGATCAACGGCCTCGCGGCGGTTGGTTTGGCGCGGATGGAGAATGGTTACGTGGGTATTTTTAACATGCGCACCGCCGAATCACAACGCGGCAAGGGTTATTCATCGTCGGTGTTGGCCGCGCTGTTAGCGTGGGGGCACGGCAAGGGTGCGCATACGGCGTTCTTGCAGGTCGAGTGCGGCAATGCGCCGGCACTGGCGATGTATGAGCGGGCGGGGTTTATTGAACGGTATCGCTATTGGTATCGGGTTGCGGCGCGGTCATGAGCTGGCCGGCGACGGACTGAGCCGCCAACGCAACCTCGGTACAATGCAACTTCTCTTTCCGCAGCGTGCCGTTATCATTTGAATTCCCCTCTCGACATGACCACCGCCGACGGTTTGGCCGCCTTGCAACGCGGCCAGCTACGCGATGCGGAATTGCTGTTACGTAGCGCGATCAATGCGAATGCACACAACGCGCAAGCGCTTCACGGCCTAGGCATCATCGCGCACCGCACCGCAAATTTTGCCGCCGCCATTCAGCTCTTTGATCGCGCGCTGGCGTTGGACCATGTGTTCGCGGCGGCGCACGTCAATCGCGGTAATTCGCTCTACCAGTTGCAACGATTCGATGAGGCGATCTCGTCGCATCAAACTGCGCTGAACCTTGCGCCAAACCTGCAAAGTGCGCAGATCAATCTTGCCTCCGCATTGCAGGCGAAAGGTCGCATCGACGAAGCAGTGACCGCTCTCGAAGCAGCGTCAATCACCAACCCAGACTCGCCGGAAGTTTTCAACAATCTCGGCAACGTTTACAAAGAACAAGGCCGTTTGCACGATGCGATCGACGCATACAGCCATGCGCTGGCGCTCGATCCGAACATGACGGAGGCCGCCAGTAATCGCCTTGCCGCATGGAAGCTCGATACCACCATGACGCCAACGGCTCTGCTCGATAAACATCGCGAGTGGTCGGATTGGTTCGAGGCGGTGATGTGCAACGCGCCGCTGCTAACGAACGCGCCTGATGCCACCCGACGTTTGCGCATCGGCTACGTCTCGCCCGATTGCCACACGGCGTTACCAGCATTTATCGATCCGATTCTTGCCGCGCATGATCGCAAAAATTTTGAAATATTTTGCTATTTTAATAATGCGCAAAGCCCGGAAAGCCAAGCTGCGCGCGGCGTTTCAGGCACTGCACGATTCGTGAAAGGTGCGTCGCATGCCGATTTAGCCAAGCTAATCCAGAGCGACAATATCGACATCCTGATCGACATCGCAGGCCACACCGGCCATAACCGGCTGCCGGTGTTCGCGCGTCGCCCCGCGCCGCTACAAGTGACGTGGCTCGATTACCTTGGCACCACTGGGCTCATCAACATGGATTACCGTATCACCGATGCGGTGGCCGATCCGCTGGGGGCGGAAAAATTTCACAGCGAAGCACTACTGCGCATGCCGCACACGCAATGGTGTTGGCGGGCAGATGTTGACGCTCCCGTCGTCTCGCCGCTACCCGCTGCGGCCAATGGATACATCACCTTCGGCTCTTTCAATAACGCCATCAAGTTGACGGACGCCACCTTGCAGCTCTGGCAAAAATTGCTCGCGGTGCTACCAACCTCGCGGTTGCTACTGGCGGGCATCGCGGAAGGCTTCGCGCGGGAACGGATTTTCGCGCTACTGCAAACAGCAATGTCACGTATCGAATTTCTACCGCGCTTGAGTGTGAGTGAATATCGCGAGAATTTTTCGCGCGTCGATATTGCTCTTGACCCGATGCCGTTCTCGGGTGCCACCACCACGCTCGATGCGCTGTGGCAGGGCGTGCCAGTGTTGACGTTGCCGGGGCTAGCGTCGTGTTCACGGTCAACAGCAAGCATCTTGGCGTCGCTTGGCTTGACCGACTGGATCGCGCGAACTGAAGCTGATTGGCTGACGTGCGCGCAGCAGCTCACCGCGAACGGGTCTGCACTCGCAGTGCTACGCGCCAGCTTGCGTGAACGTGTCGCGACCAGCCCGCTCACCGATGTGCCCGCGTTCACGCAATCGCTGGAGGCGCACTACCGAACCATCTGGCGCGATTGGTGTGACACCCGCCATACCGCAGTAAAAAACGCCGCACAAAACGAGATTGTCACCGCGACCGACTGCGACGCCGCGCTGGTACTGGCGCGCCAGCAACTCGCCCGCGTGCCGCAAAAAAACGGCACACTGAATCGCACGCCGCTGGATGCTGCCACCGCCACGCTGACCAAGATTCTGCGCATTCGCCCATCTTGGGAAGTCGCCCAGAAGGATGCGGCTCAAGCCTATTTGTCGTGGGCAAAGTTGCATCCAGAAGCACAGGCGGCTTGGCGCCTGATTCAGCCCGCGGCAGTCGCGCGCAGCAAGGTTTCCGCGATCATCTGTAGTATCCGTCCCGACTATTTTGCGCATATCAAAACGCGCTTAAAAACCGCGTTTGCGGCGCATGATGTTGAGGTCATCGGTATTCACGATGCGAAGTCGTTGTGCGAAGGCTATAACCGTGGTGCTGCGTCGGCGAAGGGCGACGTACTAATTTTTTGTCACGATGATATTGAACTCGCGCACGATGATTTTGCGGCACGGCTGTTGTCGCATCTGCAGCAACACGACGTGATTGGTCTGGCCGGTACGAGTCGACTGGTGTCCGGCGATTGGGGGCATGGTGGTCCGCCACACTCGCACGGTCACATCATCCACCGACCGCCACAAGACCCGGCGCTGCTTCGCGAAAAAATGGGCGGCTACATCTATCTGGCCGCAGGGTTGCAGCAGGCGGTGATGACCAATATTCAAGCACTCGACGGCGTGTTCATTGCCACGCACCGCCGTGTGTGGGACGCGCTGAAATTTGATGCCGATACGTTCGACGGCTTTCACCTCTACGACATCGACTTCACCTACCGCGCACATTTGGCAGGCTACCGTCTGGCGATTCCGCTCGATCTGCTGCTGATTCATTTTTCCACTGGCCGCTATGACCGGGCGTGGGAAAAACACAATCGCAAATTCATGCAAAAATTTCCGGCGTTGGCGGGGCGCCCTAGCGTTCAGCGTTTTTCCAGTTGTCACATGAAGGTGCAAACTATCGATCAGGTCGAACGCCTCAGCGCAGCCTTCCTGTTCCATCAATTCGGCATCATTGATTCCCCCGCAGTTTCTGAAAGCTCTTGATGCCACACGACCCTTCGCGCACAACCGAAATCGACGCGCTCGCTGAACAAGTCGGTGCCGCGCTCATGCAACGCGGCTGGCTGCTGGCCACCGCTGAGTCCTGCACGGGTGGCGGTATCTCGCAGGCCATCACCGACGTGGCGGGCTGCTCCGCATGGTTCGACTGCGCGTTCGTCACGTACTCCTACGAATCCAAAGTGGCGTTGCTTGGCGTCTCGCAAACCGAGCTGGAGCGCTTCGGCGCGGTCTCGGATGTGGTCGTCAAACAAATGGTCACGGGAGCCTTGGCGCGCTCGCAGGCAGATGTCGCCGTGGCAGTTTCTGGCATCGCGGGGCCCACTGGCGGGTTGCCCGATAAGCCGGTCGGGACAGTCTGGATCGCGTGGGCGACGCAGGCAGACGCAAAAAATAATTCAATTATTTCAAAGCGTTACCAGTTTTCTGGCGACCGGTGTGCGGTGCGCGAGCAGACTGTTGCCAGTGCTTTAACCGAACTGCTGCATAATTTAAGGTGAACTTGCGCGTTTCGAGCCGCGCAAAAATATTTTCAAAAAACGCTTGCAACCGGCAATTTTTTTCGATACTGTACGGAAATACAGGCTGTATGCAAATACAGCCACTTTCCAACCGCACACGCATACAGACCGGAGAATTGCCATGGCCGTAGTGGACAAAAAAGAAATGGACGAAAACAAATCAAAAGCCCTGCAGGCTGCGCTCTCGCAAATAGAGAAGCAGTTCGGCAAAGGCTCCATCATGAAAATGGGCGAGGGTAGCGTCCACAACGACATTATTCCCGTCTCGACTGGCTCGCTCGGTCTCGACATTGCCTTGGGCATTGGCGGCTTGCCACGTGGTCGTATCTGCGAAATCTACGGCCCTGAATCATCCGGCAAAACCACGCTCACTCTGCAAGTTATCGCTGAAATGCAAAAGACGGGTGGCACCGCTGCCTTCATCGACGCCGAGCACGCGCTCGATCCGCAATACGCACAAAAGCTTGGCGTCAATATCAATGACCTATTGATCTCGCAGCCCGACAACGGCGAACAAGCGCTCGAAATCGCCGATATGCTGGTGCGTTCCGGTTCGGTCGATATTGTCGTCATCGACTCTGTGGCCGCACTCACGCCACGCGCCGAGATCGAAGGCGAAATGGGCGACTCACACATGGGCCTACAAGCGCGTCTCATGTCGCAAGCGCTGCGCAAACTCACCGCCAACATCAAGCGCTCCAACACGCTCGTCATCTTCATCAACCAAATCCGCATGAAGATCGGCGTCATGTTCGGCAACCCCGAAACCACCACCGGCGGCAATGCGCTCAAGTTCTACGCTTCGGTGCGCCTGGACATCCGCCGCACCGGCAGCATCAAGAAGGCTGAAGAAGTGATCGGCAGCGAAACCAAGGTCAAGGTGGTGAAGAACAAAGTTGCGCCGCCGTTCAAGGTGGCCGAGTTCGACATCCTCTACGGCGAAGGCATCAGCCGAGAAGGCGAAATCATCGACATGGGTGTCAATGCCCGCATCCTCGAAAAGAGCGGCGCCTGGTACGCCTACAACGGCGAAAAAATCGGCCAAGGCAAAGACAACGCACGCGAGTTCCTGCGCGAGAACCCCGAGATCGCGGTCGAAATCGAGAACAAGGTGCGCGAGTCGATGGGCATTCCGCTGCTGCCCGCTGCCGAGGCCTGAGCGCATTGGGTGGCGGGCCATGCGCGGGCCGCCCCAGTCGCTGAAGGCCCGCGCGCTGCAATGGCTGGCGCAGCGCGAACACAGCCGCGTCGAGTTGCGGCGCAAGCTGATGCGGCTGGCGCGCCAG